>NZ_JBBBBL010000001.1:0-616776 GCF_037120585.1 Bacillus sp. CCNWLW194
TGAGTCCATATAAATATAGAACTCAGGTTGCTTAGTTGCGCTTTTTAAATACTGTCTACTTGACAGGGGTCACTCCAAAAAGGCTTCTCTTTTTTATTTTCTTATAATTGCTTTTTCGTTTTGTAAAAATAGTTCATCAAATTGCTTCGCAAGCTCAAAATCTAGTTTCGTTAAACCTTTTGCATTCCAAGATGACAAAGTAATAATAACTGCTTTATACTGGATAAGGATAAATGGATGGTGATTATGTTCTTCTGATAGTTTGGCGGCTTCAGAGACAAATTCGACTCCTTTTAAGTAGTCGGAAAACATATATTTTCGTTCAATCCATTTTTCATCTTTTACCATCCATTTATCTACATTCAATAATTCCTCTTGAATTTCTTCTTCAGTTAATCGTAGCATCATTTTTCACATCCTTTACCTGCAGTAGCGCAAGACCATTGTTAATAAGACGTGTTACAGCTTCGTCGGTTGTGAAAGTAGACAGTTGTTGTAATAGTGCTGCTGATGTTTCGTGCCCTTTGTTATGCTCTAAAAGTAATTCTAATATTTCAAGACGAAGTAGCCATTCTTTACCATAAATTTTATTTAATACTTCTTGAATTGCTACTAATTGCTCGACATGCGCGTCGTGTAAAATACCTTCATTTCGAATAGCTCGAACTGTTTGATACATACGATCGAGCTCAGTTAATGTAAGAGGTACTGGAGTTTCTTCTATTCCTTCATCAACTGGGAAAAACGATGCCGCATCTGCAGCTCCTGGGAATACAGAAGTGACTTTTGAACCAACAGCCATATCAAAAGCACCCCATGAAGCATCAAATAATAAACTGTCTTTATAAGTAACTGTACAATCGATAAAGGATATAAGAGCAATCTTTTTATCGTTTTTTTCAATAGCTGTTACCGTTCCTTTTACATGGATACCACTTGCAAAAGTAAATGCTGCTGTATTTCCAATTGTAATTCCTAATGATTGTAATTGCTCATCTGTACAATTTTCTAATGCAATATTTTCAGTGAGTAATCCAATTGGTGTTCCAAAGCCGTCACTGTGTACAGCCGTAGAATGATTCGCTAGTTGTTTATTGTGAATTGCTAATGCTGTTGGCGAATTTGTTCGCATATAAATCAATTCACCTGCATCGTTTTCAATTGTCTCTGTGAATGTACCTGTAATTTGTAATCCGCTATTTAGCTCAGCAGTGGCATGGTTTTCAGAGCGAATTGCTTTTTCTAAGCCTTTTTTACCACCTGTTTTAAAGGCCATTGTTTCAGCAAATTTCTCAAGTGCTTCTGTTAATTCTTCAAATGATTCACAAACAAATAGTTGTGGTTGCATTTTTGTTACGTCATAAGTTGTACTTGTACATGCTTCGATAGAGAATGGAACCTTTTCTACAGCGTCTGTTAAGCAATGTTTACTTTCGCCAACAGAAGAAAGGAGGCCAGCACCATATATTTTTGGATCGCCTATATCTCCAATTAATCCATATTCCACTGTCCACCAGAAAAGGCGTGAAATTTGTTCAGCTTCTGATAAGCCAGAAACTAATTTTTGTTTTTCAAGTACCGCATTTTCAGCAGCTGCAACTTCTTCATGTGTAGAAGTCGGGCTTTCTTTTACGATTGTTAATGTACGAACTGCTTCAAACGCATCATGTTCTTCTTTTGTAGAGAAAGCTTTTGCTCCAATTTGTCCAAAGCGTTTTACATACTTTGCATATGTAGGATCAAGTAAAATTGGTGCGTGGCCTGCAGCTTCATGAACGATATCAGGAGCCGGTGTATACTCGATATTTTCTACTTTACGAATATCTGTTGCAATTGGTAATAATCCGTGGCCTTGAAAATCAAAGAATGCTACTCCAGGAATAAGCCCGTCAATCGTTACAGCACCCCAGCCGCTTGGTGCCAAACACTCATTCATTTCTTCTACTTTAGGAATTGCATCTATATTAATACCAGATGATTGTAGTCCGTTCACATAGGCTGGATGAGCAACATCTTTTAAAAAGCTATGATTTTGTCTCATAATGTAACGCCACACAGCGTGATTCACCGGCGTGTATTGATCATAATGTTGTGTGGATACGAATGGTTTTAAATGCGATGGAATTTCTGTTTTCTTTGTCATTTAGACATCCTCCTTTTTTTCTGTAAAATTAAATATCGGTTTCGTATAGCTTGTACCACCCCCTTTCAAATTTGTAAGCGCTTATAAAATTTTATCATAAGATTCGGAATTATTTAACATTTGTTTCTGTGAGAAATAGAAAAAGCCCCTATCGGAAAATCCGATAGGGGCGAAAGAATCGCGGTACCACCCTATTTGTAAGTGAAAATATACTTACATCTCAATTAATGATAACGGAAAAACTCCGTCTTTTCCTTCATGCGTAAAAGCACTACGAAAAAGAAGCTCCAGAATTGTAATTCGTACTTATATATGTGCCAATTTTCACCGACCATTAGCTCTCTGTAACAGGGATATAAGATACTACTGCGATTCTTTCAACGCGTATATATGAAATTATGTAAAAGGACAGACGCAAAAAAGTCCCTATCGGAAAATCCGATAGGGACGATAAAAATCGCGGTACCACCCTATTTGTAAACAAGTAATTGTTTACCACTCACTTTACGATAACGGAAAGATCCGTCTTTCTCTTCATGCATAAAAAGCATTACGGGAAAGAAGCTCCAGAATTGTAATTCACGCTTGTATATGTACTGATTCGCACCAACCATCAGTTCTCTGAGACAGGGATATAAGTCGCTACTAGTATTCCTTCAAAGCCAATATATAATTCATTCAACTAAACTATGTTTTGTATTATAAAACTATATTTGAAAAATTGTCAACAATAATTTTTTATTTCACATCTAAATCAGCATTTAAATTAGATGTATTTCCAGCTGCATCGGTTGCAACAAGATGAACTGTATTTTTACCTTCTTGTAATTGAGTACGATCGAAATAAATGTCATAGCTTTTCTCCCAAGGGTTCAGGAATGCCTGTTCCCATATACCATTTCCGTTTATTTCATACTGTAGTCTCACTGGAATTCCAGGTGCTACCCAACCAGATTCTGTCATCCAATCTAGTAGAATATCGTCAACTTTTCCTCTAATTACAAGATTTTCTTGATCAACTTCATGTGTCAATTTTGGTGCAGTTCGGTCAATAAATACAGCCCCTGTTTGTTTCGTTTCGCCCCCTGAGTTAGAGGCAACAGCTTCAATTTGATATAAACCATTCGCTAGTGGTGATCCATCTATTTTTGTACCATTCCATTTGAAAGGTTTATAACCTGCTGTTTCATTTTTTCCTTGATAAATCATGCCTTGGTACGTTACACGTTCTTTTGTAACTAAGTTAGCGTGTAACGTTACATCTTCCACTGGAGCAACTAAATAGTAGTTGATGAGATTATCATCTAATATGTTGTCCCCGTTTGGACTAAAAGTAGAATTCAAAATTTCGAGACCATCAATACGTTTGTAATCTTTAGGGTCGATACTAAATGTAAATGGAATTCTAATTTCTTCTTTCGCTCCCTGCTCTTTTACATATACATTCCCAGTATACACACCTTGTGGTAGTGAGCTATCGACAGTGATAGTAAATGGCTTTTCCGTATTACTATTTGGTTGTACGCTAATCGATGAAGGAACAGAAGTTTTTATTTTTGTTTTTGTGTTTGCATCCAGTAATTCTACACGAGTTGAAAAGGTTTTCTTTTTATTAGAAAGATTTTGTAACGTAATATTTTGCGTCAGTTTTACTTTTCCGCTATTTGGCTTTATAAGACCGAAGCTGACATTGTTAGGCTTTACTAATACATTTGTTTGAACAGCTTTTGGAATGTTAATTAAGCCAGATCCTTGCGTCATAACAGGATACGTATTTTCATTTACATCTTTTAAAGTTTTTGCTGTATTGACAAGAGATGCTTTTAATTGTTCCGTGGTCCAATCAGGATGCATTTGACGCAAGAGGGAAACCGCTCCAGCTACTTGCGGAGCAGCCATACTTGTTCCGTTATGAGATTCATAGCCGCTTCGTGGCACTGTACTAGTAATTTGTACGCCAGGAGCAACGATATCTGGTTTTATAAGCCAACTTCCTTGTGACGGACCTCTGGAACTGAAGTTGCTAATTAATTCAGTCGGAACGGGTTGTCCAATTTTTATATTTTTCTTGCGCTTTGTAATTAAGTTTTTCAACTCTTCACCATCTACATTTGATAATTGCATAACTGGAAGGGCTAGGTTTTCACGTGCAAAGTATTCAGGCATAATATTGATTTCTTTTTCTGTAGAAATTAATAGTACACTAATTGCACCAGCTTGCTTCGCTTGTTCAGCTTTTACTAACGTACTAGAAGTACCTTGTAAAACAAGTGCAAATTTTCCTTTCACATCTTGTTTTGCATAATCGCTTGGACTACCATAGCCAACATATACAAGCGGAGAATCATTTCCTATTGGGAAATCTGATTTTGATAACGGTAGCCCTTGATATGTTTTGCTGGAACCAGCTACTTGGAATGTTGGAAACGGGATAGAAACAGTAGATGCTCCAACTGATATAACGCTGCTTGCATTTTCTGGTGCATCAACAGACCAAGGTTTTGGTCCGTCATTTCCATTCGAAACGACTGCAGTAACCCCAAGTTTTGCTGCACGTTCTAACGTTAATGTTACAGGTTGATCAGGTACATTTAAATCTTGTCCAAGGGATAGATTTAACACATCAGCACCATCTTGAATTGCTCGTTCAATACCTTGAATAATATCATCTGTTGTACCAGTTCCACCGTCATTCATAACACGATAGGCTAGAGTAGAAGCATTTGGAGCAACGCCTTTAATTTTTCCATTCCCAGCAATAATTCCAGCGACATGAGTACCATGTACGTTACCATCCATTGGATCGTTATCTTCATCGACAGTGTCATATCCACCGATATAATTTGCCTTTAAGTCAGGGTGTGTATAGTCTACGCCAGAGTCGATAATGGCTACTTTCATACCTTTTCCATCAAGCGGTTTGCCAGATGGGTCTTTTAAATTCCATGCTTCAGGCGCACCAATTGTCGGTCCGCCAATATTTGGTACTTCTTCGTTAGCAGTACTTTTTGATGTTTCATGCAATTTATATGTTAAGTTCGGATAGACCGCCTTTACTTCAGGTAAAGAAGCAAGAGCAGTAATTTGATCTCCAGGAACTGAAATAGAGAAACCAGAAAATAACGTATTATAAACTTCTTTAATTTTTGCACCAGGTGCTTTTTCTTTTATTTTCTTAGTCGTATCTTCTTGTGCCTTTTTAAGCTCGGCATGATAAGACTGCGCATTATTATTTTGTAAATCTGGAGCATGCTGAATGTTACTTTGCGCAGCAAGAGGCGCATGTTGCAATTCTACAATGACAGATATTTCTTTTGTTGTTTTTGTTTCAACATGTTGAGCAATTTTATTTTCTCCCCACTGTTCAATCGTTGTTTTTAGTTGTGGACTAAATTGCTTCTCCTTTTGCAGTGACTCAGCATGGGCGCTTAAAGCTCCAAAACTTGAAAAGACGAGCGCCATACTTAATAGTGTAGATGTAGTTTTTTTCATTGAAACTCCCCCTAATAAAAAGTTCGAATATTCCGAAAAGTTATCTTGCATTTTCGTTATAAAACATATAAACGAATGTTGGCTAAACTATACTTTCGACATAATTCATACCAATCCTCTATGAATTATGTCGAATAGGGGATTTTTCACATATTGTAGGTGGGGTGTGAGGAATGCTATGGGGGAAATGGAGGAGTGTTATGAAAAAGGTTTTAGCAAGTGTCATAACAGTATTATTCATATTTTTAAGTTCAATTACTATTACTAAAGCAGAAAATAGCGGGGGGAAAATTGCTTTTATTCGTCATCATAACCTTTGGATTAAAGTTGATGGGAAAGAAAAACAACTTACAAAAGGAGAGAACATAACAGGGCCGAAGTGGTCATATGATGGGGAGTGGCTAGCATATGTAAAAGGAAAGAAACAAAGTATTCTTGAGTTATATCGGCTGAAAGACGGAAAGAAAGTTACGCCGTTTCACTCAGAAGCATCGAATTATCAATGGTCACCAACAGAAAATATAATTGCATTTATATTTACAGGTACATTAAATACATTTGATGTAGAAAAAAAGAATGCAGATTTTGAAAATGTATCGGCTGGTGTAGGTGATTATGCATGGTACCCCGATGGAAAGAACTTTCTTGTATCTTCTGAAGCACACTTACTTCCAACAGGATGGACAGGGGCTCAGCTATATGAAGTGCAAAAAGATGCACATATGAATCCTCACAAAATGAAGCATTTGTATGCATTGCCAAATGAACATGATGATTTCCTAGCACTAGTTGCAAGTGGCTTTAAATGGTCACCAGATCAAAAGTGGATTTCATTTTTAGCAGTACCGACAGCTTCATGGTCAGCTGATAGTAATACGCTTTGCTTAGTTCGTGCAGATGGCAGTCGGTTTGAAAAAGTAGATCAAATGTTATTAAATGCACAATGGTTTCAATGGGCACCATCAAAAAATATATTAGCTTATATTGAAGGGAGCGGAAGAGTTGCATTAGAAAATAAAAATTTAAAAGTAAAGGAATTGCCAGCACTTCAGCAGAACATATTTACGCCGAAAGGATATGTTGATTGGGATTTTGCATGGAAGAACGATAGAGTAATTATCGTTTCACGAGCAAAAGAGGCAGGGATAGAAACTCCACCAGAAAAAAGGCCACTACCATCTTTATATGAGGTCGATAGTACAAGCAATGCACAGCATCAAATCACAAAGGAAACTAACAAGAAAGGGGATTATCACCCGATTTTCATGAAGAAGAGTAATCAATTAATTTGGATACGTTCAGACCGTAAGAAAGCGGATGTATGGCTTGCTCATAAAGATGGGAAACAGGAAAAGTGGATTGAAAATATAGATGTACCAGCGTGGTATTATGAGAAATGGAATTGGGAAAATGTCATCTCGGTGAAAGAAGAATAAAAAACCTGCCTAAAAGATAATTTTAGGCAGGTTTTTTTATTGTTATTTATGTGTTTTATTTGGCTTTTTTTTCGCTGGGTTTCCGTTCCCCTGACGTTTTCTATTTTGTTCATCTTTTGCTTGTTTTTCATGCAGTGTATCTAAAAAGTCATTCGAGTTACTCATTTTTCTATCGCTCCTTTCATTTCGTCCTAATTACTATAACCATTTAGGAGGATAATCATGAGATAAAAAAGTTAAGCACTGAGTTTTCTTCGATAGTATACGTAAAATATACCGTACGTAATAAATAGCATAAATAAAATTTGTAACTCTACATTTTCTTTTAAAATAGTTGCGACAGAAGTTGGTAAGTAAGGTGATGTATCGCTCGTTCCTACACCTAACCATTTGTTTAAGAGGTTAATGGTACAAAACATAAAAACACCGGACCAGCTTGCAATAATTGCCTTCTGCTTAATTTTTGTTTCACGTTCATCATCTGTAATCCAAGGATTAGCAGTTTTATCACTGCTAAAAAATCCGTTTATATATCCCCATATAATCATTCCGATTAAGATGGTTATCCATTTCATATTTAGAATTTCCCTCCCTGTTGTAAAAAGTGTTTTACATATACAATTGTAATGTTTTCCAATTTTGTTATGTAAAATACTTTTTACATATCGGTTTTTCACATAGCAGGAATAAAGGATGGAATAGGGAAGAAATATGTAAGAGGATTACTTAGCGAGAGGAGGATGAGTATGAAACTCATCTTTGTGCGGCACGGTGAAGGAGAACATACAAAAGATTTGCCGTCAAGTTTACAAGTGCTTCATCCACCATTAACGGATGAGGGAAGGAATCAGGCTAAATCACTTCAATGCAATGTGCCATTGCAAGAGACGGATATATTAATTGTTAGTCCTACACTTAGAACTTTGCAAACGGCGACAATATGGAGTGCGAAAGTAGCTTGTCAAAAACTCGTCCACCCATATATATCCCCACGTATTTTTCCTTATCGAGAAGGAGCGAAAACATTACCATGTGATCACATAGTAGATCAGGGAATAATAACAAATTTATTTCCACATTTCTCGATTGCGAAAAGTACAAATAAGCAGTTATGGACGGAAGGTATAAATACTATTTCAGAGAATCGTTTTCAGCAAATAGTAGATGAATTTCTTCTTTGGTGTTATGAGCTAGGTGCTGAAAGAATTTGCATTGTATCTCACGACGGGACAATTACAGCATATAGGCAATATTTACAGAATGTCGTTTTAACTAGATCTGATTTTTTGCAAGAAACGGGTATATATGAAATGAATGTATCCCTTAAAAGTTTAATTGATGAAATCTAATTATAGGATGGAGGGTGTATGTTGAAGGTTGCACTAGTAGTTGGCTTTAATTCTGATTTAGAGGCGCAATCAATCCGAGCATCACTTGAATATTTTGGGGCGAAAATTATAACATACTGGATTGGTAGACCGAAAGAGTTCATCGATATTCTTTCTGGAAAGGGTTTATATAATGATATTAATTATGTTGTTTTTTGCTTTCATGGTGATGAAGGAGAGTTTGTCATGGAAGAGTTAGGTGAAGATATATATGAACAAGATGAACCGAGGGGATACTTTGGTGCAGTAGAAATTTATAAATATGCAAAATTGCATAATACACATATTGTAAATAGTGGGTGTACGTTAGGGGAGCGAAAACTAGCAGAATCTTTTTTACGTAGTGGAGAAAAATCGTATATTGGATCGATAGATTATATAGATGGGAATGCAGCACTTATGTTTACAATACGCTTATTTTACGGGGTTATTAACCATAAAAAAACGTTAGAAGAAGCATTTCAAGAAGCGAGGTTAATTGATGAGGAGACACGTACATTTCGATTCTATAAGTAGTATGAAACACGTTTATTCTATATTCGAATAAATGCGTTTCACATTTAACTCACATTTTTTTTACATTTTCTTCAATGAAAACCATTATCACTTATGGTATGATATGTTCAAGTTTTTACAGATAATAAAAGTTACTATATAAACGTTAGTTTTTAATGTTTCATACACATGTCACAAATTATTCATAATTAACGTTTGTAAAATAAGTAACTAATGTTATTATATTACCTGTAACTAACTTAATTACAACTTTAGGAGGAAGATATGGTTATTCAATTTTTAAGAGAAAACAAAGCAGTTTCTTTTGTGCTAGCAGTAATCCGAGTGTATCTTGGTTACACATGGTTAATGGCTGGAATTGGTAAACTACAAGGAAAAGGATTCGATGCAACGGGTTATTTACAAGGTGCAATTGAAAAATCTAAAGGAGCACAACCGGCTGTTCAATCTTGGTGGGCATCATTTTTACAAGATTTCGCAATTCCAAACGTTGATCTATTTAATACACTTGTAACGTGGGGAGAAATTTTAGTCGGAATTGGTTTAATTGTGGGCTGTTTAACAAAAACAGCGGTCTTTTTCGGTCTTTTAATGAACTTTTCCTATATGTTTAGTGGGTCAATTGGTGTGAACCCTGAAATGGTTATCTTATCTATGTTCGTTCTTGTTTCTGGTATGAATGCTGGAAAACTTGGACTTGACGGCTTTGTTATCCCAAAAGTTTTAGGATCAAAAACTCAAAAACGCCAAAAGCAAGCTGCTTAATATATGAAAGCGGGTATCTCAAAATGAGATACCCGCTTATGTTATTTTTCAAATTGTATCGGATTGTTTTTAAAGAAATCTTTTACATACCCTACAAATTCCTGTGGTTCTTGGCGAAACGGTGCATGATAACCTTTTTCAATAACATGGAAAGTACTATTTTTTAAGAATTGATGATATGTTTCTCCTTCCTTCCAAGAAACGCTACTATCATTTCTTCCCCATATAATTAAGGTTGGTTGTTTCATTTCATTTGCATTGATTTGAAGACGTCTAGGCCATAATTTCATTTTATTGTAATGCTCTTCATCATTACGTTTAAATTTCACTTTGCTCTCATCATAATCTGCAATAGCAGAAACGGTATTTAAATCAGTCGACAACTGAGGTTTCGGTGAACCTTGTTTATTAACGAATGTATGAGGACCGCCTGTAGCATCAGTTAAAATAAGGTGGGTAACGGCTTCAGGATATAAATATGTTAAATTAAGAGAAATTTCTCCGCCCATTGAATGCCCCAGTATTGCAAACGAATCGTAACCTAGTTTTTTCATTAATTTATAATACAAATTTGCATGAGTGGGGAAAGAATAATAAAAATCCATCGGCTTAGATGAGCGTCCAAATCCTAAAGCATCTACAGAAATAATTGTATGATCTTTTGCTAAGTCTGAGTAAATCTTTTGAAAACCATCTGAGGATCCTCCAAATCCATGGATCATAAGTAAAGGTGGTTTTTCATTACCAATCTTTTTGAAGTAAATGGTTTGACCATCTATTTCTACCATTTTTTCCTCGGTAGCTAGTTTTGCTGTAAGTGTATTTTTAACTTGTTTTACTTGTTCTACTGGCTTTTCTGCTGCACTACATCCTACTAATAGTGTAAGAGTAAGACAACCTACCATAAAATAGCTAAATCGCTTCAATTAGGTGTCCCCTTTCTAACATAACGCTGTATCTATCATAGCAAATAGCATATTACGATTTCCAGGAAGTTGGCTACCATTTTTTATCATAAGAGGTGAAAGGAGCGTTTCCTGGAAATTTTCTGTTTGAAGAAATTTGCGAAATGAAAACTGTGAATGTGGGACATCAATCCTTACTGTGCCATTCCAACATTCACATATGTTTTGTAGTAATTGAATAGCATCTTCTTCTCGTTTGGCGATAAGTGGATTGATACATAATATATTACCTTTTTGTATACATAAGGAAAAAGCTTCTATACAGTTATGTCTCTCAATTTTAAAAGAGTGGCTGGTTCTTGGTAATAGTAATGAGTAAAGTAAAGAACGATCGGCACCAGTTGTAATTTGATCGAGAGAAATAAGCGATATAAAGTCTTTTTCTTTTACTTGTTGTGTATGAGTGATATGTGTCTTAGTAGTTTGTTTTTCAAAACGATGAATCTTCGTTACTGTTTGAAATCCGCATGATGTATAAAGAGGCTCGCCGGCTTTTGTTGCAATAAGTGCAATTAATTGTTTTGGGGGAGTGTGTTCTAAGCAGTAATTAAACAAAATACGTCCGATGCCTTGGCCTTGAAAATTAGGATGGACAATTAACATGCCAATAGTAGAAAAACTATTTTTAAAAGGAAATACTCCTCCAGCTGCAATCAGTTTATTTTCATGCATATAACCGATAAGTGTGCCGAGCGAAAGATACATTTCGAATTGTTTTTTCATAAATACTTTATCTTGTAACCATCCAATAGCTTTGCAAAGGTCGAGTAAATCAAAAATAAAAGTTTCATCTAGTTTTATTATTTTCATAAATATTCACCACATTTCTATTAATTTTCATAAAAGTAGATTGAAAATGTTAAATAAGAGATTTACGTTAAATGAAATCCAACTTGTTTATATTTTGATTGTAAAGGGGAAGATGGTTGGTATGAACAGACAAAGTTATACAAATTATAACTGATATTTACATAAGTTAACAAAAAATTTACATATAACTAATTTTCTCTTAATAGTCTTCCGTTAAATTTGATAGTGGGAAATGAATAACCTAATTAGGGGGACAATACAGTGAAAAAGTTTGTGAAAAAAGCATGGCCATTTGCAGTTGTGGCGTCGTTAGCAGTTACTTCGGTGGCAACATGGAATTTTACACGTTCTAGTGAAGTAAATGCAGATGAGAGCGGAAGCAATGCAAAGATTAAAAATGTTATTGTATTAATTGGGGATGGTATGGGCCCTTCATATATGACGGCTCACCGTTATATGAAAGATAATTCAAAAACTTTTGAGATGGAATCTACAGAATTTGATAAGCATCTTGTAGGAACACAAAAAACATATCCAGAAGATGAACATGAAAATATTACAGACTCTGCATCGGCAGCAACAGCTATGTCAGCAGGGATTAAAACATATAATGCAGCAATCGCGGTTGATAATGATAAAGCAGAAGTGAAAACTGTTCTTGAACAAGCGAAAGAAAAAGGGAAATCAACAGGATTAGTTGCAACTTCTGAAATTACACATGCAACCCCAGCGGCTTTCGGTGCGCATGACATTAGCCGTAAAAATATGGACGCAATTGCAAATGATTATTTTGATGAAAAAGTTAAAGGGAAGCATAAGGTAGATGTTATGCTTGGCGGTGGTGTAAATAACTTTGTTAGAAAAGATCGCAATCTTACAGAAGAATTTAAGAAATCTGGTTATAGCTATGTAACAGATCGTAATCAATTGTTAAATGATAAAAATGATCAAATTCTTGGTTTATTTGCGCCGGGCGGTTTAGATAAAATGATTGACCGTACCGATAAAACACCTTCATTAGAAGAAATGACAAATGCAGCAATTGAGCGTTTGAACAAAAATAAAAATGGTTTCTTCTTAATGGTTGAAGGAAGTCAAATCGACTGGGCTGGACACGATAATGATATCGTTGGTGCAATGAGTGAAATGGAAGACTTTGAAAAAGCATTTAAAGCAGCGATTGAGTTTGCGAAAAAAGATAAAAATACGTTAGTCGTTGCAACGGCAGACCACGCTACTGGCGGATTATCTTTAGGTGCGAATGGTGAGTATAACTTTAAAGTAGATCCAATTAAAGCTGCAAAACGCACACCAGACTTCATGGCAAATGAGATTGCAAAAGGTGCAAATGTAGAAGAAACATTGAAAAAATATATTGATTTACAATTAACACCAGAAGAAATTAAAGCGGTAAACGATATTGCTCCTTCAAAAGATGTTACAAAGATTGATAATGCGATTGAAGATATTTTCAATAAGCGTTCGGTTACAGGATGGACAACAGGTGGACATACAGGGGAAGATGTAAACGTATATGCATTTGGCCCCGGTAAATACTTGTTCTCTGGCGTTCAAGAAAATACAAATATCGCTAAACGTGTCTTTGATATTGTTGGCGGTGGGGATCCGAATAAAGGAAGACGCTAATTATAAATGGAAGTGAGGCGAAATGCCTCACTTTTCTTTTTAGGAGATGGGAAGATGAGGGTTTTTTTCAGAGGGATAGGATCCCTTCTAATAGGTGTATTATTGCTAGTTGGATGTCAATCTAAAGAGAATCAGATAGAACAAAAATCCACTACTACAAAAGCTGAGAAAAAGGTACAAATAACGAAAGAAGAAGAGAAATCGATTCAAGATGTTATGGAGGAGTTTGTACGGACGACAAATGAAAAAAATCTTGCTGAACATATGGAGTTATTTTCAAAGAAGATGCCTAGTGCTGAAGACTTAAAAACGCAAAAAGAAGCAGCTTTTCAAAAGGGAAATAAGAAAATTGAATTGGAACATATAGACATGAAAGTTAGTAAAGCAGGGTATGTTGTTGTTGAAACAAAGGAAAAGGAACTAGACGGGGAGGTCACTCTTCAGAAGAAAGTACAGTATGCACTTGGAAAAGAAGAGGATGGCTGGAAAATTGAAGAAGTTCGCACGATAGGGAAGAAATAAAGTGAAACTTTAATCAAGGAGCCTTCCTGCCTGTAAATAGCGAAATAAAAAAGGTTCTCATTGGCGAGAACCTTTTTTTATAGTGGTAACATAATTTGATTTGAGCATGCTTCGATATCATCAATATCTTGGCGAATGGTCGCCATTTTATTATCAAGATCTTCAGCCTTCATTGCTGCATCATGTAGTTCATCTTTTAAATACTCAGGTATTTTCCCTTCATATTTATAATAAAGTTTATGTTCTAAACTTGCCCAGAAGTCCATTGCAAGCGTACGTAACTGGATTTCTGCAAAGACTTCTTTTGTACCAGAATTTAGTGATAAAGGATATTTAATAATCATGTGTAAACTTTTATAGCCGTTTCCCTTTGGATTAGCAATATAATCTTTTACCTCTATGATTTCCATATCTTCACGCTTTTGAATGACTTCTTTTAAATGATAAATATCTTCTACGAAGCAACATGTAATACGAATGCCGATGATGTCTTGTAAATGCGTTTGGGCATTTTCAACTGTCGGTAATAAATTTTTACGTTCAAGCTTTTTAATAATACTTTCAGGTTGTTTTAATCTTGTTTTTATATGTTCAAACGGGTTGTAATCCTCTAAAAATTGGGCTTCCCGGTTCATAATTTCAAATTTAGTTTTTAACTCTTCTAAAGCAAATGTATATGGTAGTACAAAAGCTTTCCAGTAGTTAACTGTTGATTGATTATATTCCATTTATATACACACCTTTTCCTATTTACAAGTGAGGTTGTTATTATACTAAATACCAAATCATATAAGCGCAAGCAGCAAATGATGAGATCATAAAACGATATTTAGTTTTCATAATTTCAGCTCCTTTCGAGTAAGATTCTATATGAATAAACGTGATTGTTAATAAGTTCACTATGTACAATTCCTATAGTAATAGATTCATGTGAATTTCGTATGAACTAATTGTTTCAGCTTTTTGTCTTTTTTTTGTAAATCATCATTATTATCCATAATTTAAAGTGTTTTCATTTGCTTTATCAATTTGTATAAATTAATGTATATTTGAATTTATAGTTATTAAGGAGGGTATATGGTGAACTTTGAAGAATTGGCAATTGCTAGACGTTCCACAATGAAATTTGTACAAGGAATAGAAATCCCTGATGAGGATTTTAAAAAAATATTTGAGCTAACAAAGCTTTCTCCATCTTGTTACAATTTGCAACATACGCATTATGTTGTAATTCGTGATCAAGAGCGCAAAGAAAGATTAAAAGAGTTAGCTTTTAGGCAATATAAAGTATCGAGTGCATCTGCAGTAATACTTGTTTGTGGTGATAAGAGAGCATACCAAAATGTTGAAAATATTTATTTCGGTATGAAGGTTTTAAAGATGATTGATGAATGTGAGTATGAAGATACAATTAGGCAAACGAAAGGGTTATATGAAGGAAAAGGAGAACGCTTCATGGCAGAGGAAGCGATTAGAAATGCTTCGTTAAGTGCGATGACGTTTATGTACGCAGCTAAATATTATGGCTATGATACGTGTCCAATGATCGGTTTTGATGAAAGAGCAGTACAAAGTGAATTAAATATGCCGGAGCATATAGTGCCTGTTTTAATGATTACGATAGGAAAAAGTGATACTACTAAAACTCGCCCACGAGGATATCGAAAGCCGATTAGTGAGTTTGTTACATATGAGACATTTTAATAAAAAGTATAAAGTACTAAAAATAAAAGGGTTCTATTTAGAACCTTTTTGTTTTGCAATTGACAAATAGAATAAAGTTATATAACATATAAATCGTAATCATTACGTTTTATTTGCGATCTTTGAAAGAAAGGAGAATTACATATGCGTGTAAATATTACCTTAGCTTGTACGGAGTGCGGAGATCGTAATTACATTTCTAAAAAGAATAAAAGAAATAATCCAGAGCGCATCGAACTAAAAAAATATTGTCCACGATTAAAGCGAGTAACGTTACATCGTGAAACGAAGTAGAAGGCTAGAGATATCTCTAGTCTTTTTTTGTTTATATTTTTTGTTTATATTTTTTGTATTTATTTGTTACAATTACCTTAAATTGTAATAAGGGAGCGGTATGATGAATCATAAAGATGAAGAAAGAAAAGAGCAGGTGGCTCATATTATTAACATTCCAAATGATTATAGGCTTGTTGTAGATGATCAAGAAGGTGTGGATGACCCATATCATCTATTATGGTGGGGGCATAAAGCAGATGAGGAGAGAAAAGTACAAATTACGTTGAATAGACATACGGGTAGTTTAATTGAATTTAGGATAGAGGATGAAAAAGCTTTTTCGAGCGGTGAGGAAGCGATAGAGGACAATAAAGCAAGAGTGATTGCAAATACATTCTTAAAAAAATATACAAAAGAAGGATATGAATTTTATACATATGTAACTGTTAAGCGTGACAGGCGCGGTTGGAAAGAAGTAAATTATATGCAAGAAGTGAATGGCTATCCATTGCCGAATACGGGGTGTGTTGTGCTAGTGCATCCTTTAGGTGATGTGATGCATTTTCATTATAATGGACAAAAAGCTATAGAGAAGAAACCGTTATGGCCAAGTGAAATTGTTGAGGAGAACGTCATTTTAGAAAATTTGAAAGCTAGACAAGATATGAGACTTGTATTTGTAGATTTAACACACTCTTCATGTGAGTATGAAAACGGGGAAGAAGTAAAAGGGTACCATCTTGTATATGAACCAGAGCCTAGTCATGCATTTGTTAATGCAAGTACAGGTAAAGATTTATTTGGACCCGATCATTATAGAATAGCTTCTACAGTTCCGGTTGTTAAAGGGATAACAAACAGTCAAAGGAAAGATGTGCTTGATTTAATAGATTGGGACAAAGAGAAATTTATAAAAGTAGATGAAAAAGAGGATGAGTATGAAATTCAGATGAAGTTTGTACTGAAGGAAGAATTACAAAAAGACAGAAAAGAGAAAAATTCATATTCGATGGAGGAGTTCTATAAAAAGTATTCCCAAATGTTGAAGCATGATAACTTCGTTGTAATTACTTTAGATAAAAAAACAAATCAATTACTTTCCTGTTTAATGTGGAAGGGTGAACAAGAAAGGAAAACAATCTTATCACGAGAGCAATGTTTAGACAAAGCACTTCAATTTTTGGAGCAAATTTTCCCGAATACAACAAAGTATGTTCAACTTTGGGATAATTATGAAGAGGAAGAGGGGATAGAGAGGTTTTCCTTTTCGATATATGTAAATGACATTCATGTAGAGGGAAACTATATTATGATCAACATTAATACAGAGAATGGTGCTGTGATGCATTACTCAGGAGAATCTAGTAATGTTATAAAAGAATTGCTCACATACGAAACAACACCAAAAGTAACAAAGGAAAAAGCGTTAGAAATATACAGAGAGGCCATGCGAGTTAATTTAGAATGGTTTTTAGAAAATGAGGTAGAGGAAACGAACTACGAACTACGAACTACTGTATAAACAAACAACGGATGAAAATCATAAAGAATCCTTCGATTGTAGTCGAGAAATTCGTTATATTAATGCGCATACTGGAGAAAAAATTTGGAGTAAATAAGCTTTTTTAGAAAGAACGATTATTTTTCGTATGTATCAATTTTGTATAACCACTTCTGTACACTAGCAGGTGGTCCTTCTGTTCTCCACTTTATTTTACACATTCCACAAGAACAGTGAACTTTTCCTTTTGCAAAAATACCGGCAATTTCAGGAGTATATCCCCATGCGTGTTGTGCAATATTCATTTTTCGACGCATTGTACGTTGACGTTGATGTCTTGTATAAGCACGTGTTCTTTCAAATTTCATATTTGTAATCCCTCCTTGTAGTACAAGTAGCTTGCAAGAGCGTACAAGGAGTTCATCTCTTACAAGCTACTCGGGTACAAGAGGGAAATGAAATATTTCATATTCCACTCTCCATTCTTTTGTTTAAGTGTTTAAGTATACGCAGTGAGGCTTTATGAGACAATTATTATGCTTAAAAACATATTGGAATGATATCGTACAGACACAAACAACCTCACGCCCACATACACTTAGTAAAGACCACTATTTTGGCGGAGGTGAAAGGTTTGAGTCTATTCGCCGCAATTGGATATATGGTTCGAGAAGTGTTTGTTTTTGTTTCTTATGTGAAGAATAATGCGTTTCCGCAGCCGTTATCATCAGACGATGAGAGAAAGTACTTAGAGTTAATGGAGCAAGGTGATGCTCAAGCGAGGAATCTGTTAATTGAACATAATTTACGGCTTGTAGCTCATATCGTTAAAAAATTTGAAAACACAGGGGAAGATGCAGAAGATTTAATTTCAATTGGTACAATTGGGCTCATTAAAGCGATCGAGAGCTATTCGGCAGGAAAAGGAACAAAACTTGCGACGTATGCAGCGCGCTGTATTGAAAATGAAATTTTGATGCATTTACGTGTACTAAAGAAAACGAAAAAGGACGTTTCACTTCATGATCCGATCGGGCAAGATAAAGAGGGGAATGAAATATCGCTTATTGATATATTAAAATCAGAGTCTGAAGATGTAATTGATATGATCCAGCTTAGTATGGAGTTAGAAAAGATTAAAGAGTATATCGATATTTTAGATGAGCGAGAGAAAGAAGTAATTGTGAAGCGTTTTGGACTGGGGCTTGATAAAGAGAAAACGCAGCGGGAGATTGCAAAGGCACTCGGTATTTCCAGAAGCTACGTATCAAGAATTGAAAAGCGCGCTTTAATGAAAATGTTCCATGAATTTGTAAGAGCAGAGAAAGAGAAAAAAGCGAAAGAATAATGTACATTGCAAGCAGCCTTATTTTAAAAAGGGCTGCTTTTCTTTTTGTAAATAAGGAAAGAAAAAGAGTTGCGTTCAGAAGAAATCCATGTTCACTGTTGAAAATGACGGATTCTATCTGTAATATTAGAAGGTGCTAAACAATTTAAGAATAATACCATACTTAGTTTTCCGCATGTATAATGAACCAGTTTTATATGATATGTGGGAATAAGAACCAATTTCACATATGATATAGAAGGAAAAGAAGGGAAAGCTAAAGTTATAGGCTAATTAGGAGGTTTCGCAATTTGCGACGTACATTATATCGACTTATGATCGAACTTACAAATGGTCGTTTTACTTCTTATATATTACGTAAATTTGCACAATCTCGTTTGAGCTCTATCATTATTTCATCGTATGCGAAAGTTTTTCAAATTAATCAAGATGAGATGGAAAAGGGTTTGAAGGAATATAGAACATTGCATGAATTATTTACGCGTAAGCTAAAAGAAGGAAAGCGTAGTATTGATACAGATGCATCGAGTATCGTTAGTCCTGTTGATGGTGTTTTTGCTGATCACGGTCCTATTGAGGACACAAAAACATTTGATATTAAAGGCAAGCGTTATTCGATTGTGGATATGCTAGGTAATGAAGAACGTGCAAAGCGATATGCAGGTGGTACATACATGGTTATTTATTTAAGTCCAAGTCATTATCATCGTATTCATAGTCCACTTTCGGGTTCTGTGACTGAAAGATTTGTACTCGGTAGAAAATCATATCCGGTAAATGCAGCTGGTATGGAATACGGGAAAGAACCATTGTCAAAAAATTATCGTTCTGTTACAGAAGTGAATAGTGACGGCGAACATATGGCGCTTGTAAAAGTAGGAGCTATGTTTGTTAATAGTATTGAGCTGCTACATGAAAGAAGTACTGTTCAAAAAGGTGAAGAAATGGCATACTTTACATTTGGTTCAACAGTTGTGTTATTGTTTGAAAAAGATATGATAGAAGTAGTGCAGAATTTGAAGAGTGGACAAGAGCTTCGTCTCGGTGAAAAAATTGCTACTCGATTGGCTCATAAGTAAAGAAAAGATTTAATAACTGTAAGCAAGAGTTATGGACAAAGATGCTTAATGATGAAGTTCCCGAGATGGGAGTACTTGTTTATTCGAGAGCCATCGCAGGATGGCTCTTTTTACAAGTTAGCTAATTAAAAATTCACTTTATATGTAATTAAGACGATTTGACCAGCTTGTCCTCTAATGAGCGTCTAATAATTTCTTGTTTTATAAGTAAAATGAAGTCGGGATTTAATTTTAGTTCTTTTGCTTTATAATAAGACTCAGTGAGTAACTCGGTAGATAACTGTTCCATATGCTTTGTTTTCAAGGTGAGTCACCTCCTAATAATATAAGGATTGATTCGTTGTTGCATTTAATGTACCAAAAAAATATGACAGTCACAAACGAGTGGTTATCCACATACCTAGGTGGATAAAATGTGTATAGATTGTTAGTAAATTCCAAATTGACTGAAAAATTAATGTGGAAAATGTGTACAATTTTATCCACAGGTTAAATATCGAAATATGTTGTCGAAAAATTTTTATGAAAACTCCTCAAAGAGGTGAAAGAAATTGAAGCTATTTTTACCAAATGAATATGTGAAGAATGTATATCATGTTCAACCAGAAGATTTGAAAAAACGTGGAATTAAAGGCGTTATTACTGATTTAGATAACACTTTAATTGAATGGGATCGTCCAAATGCAACGCCGCAACTTGAAGAGTGGTTTTTGAAAATGAAAGAGCTAGGCATTCAAGTAACGGTCGTTTCAAATAATAATGAGCAACGAGTAAAAGACTTTGCTGATCCATTAGGTATCCCATTTATTCATAGTGCGCGTAAACCATTTGTTCGTGCATTTAAGCGTGCGATGCAAGAGATGCACCTGCAACCAGATGAAGTTGTAGTAATTGGGGATCAGTTACTAACAGATGTTCTAGGTGGAAACCGAGTGGGACTTCATACGATTTTAGTTGTACCGGTAGCACAAACGGACGGATTAGTAACGCGCTTTAATCGAAAAATTGAACGAAGAATTATGAAAAACATGAAGAAAAAAGGTTTAATTAACTGGGAGGAATAGAGTTTGACTGAAACAATTAAATGTATTGGTTGCGGTGTAGAAATTCAAACAGAAGATAAAAATGAAGTAGGATATGCTCCGGCCTCATCTTTAGAGAAAGAACAAGTAATTTGTCAACGCTGTTTTCGTTTAAAGCATTATAACGAAATTCAAGATGTATCATTAACAGATGATGATTTCCTACGTATTTTAAATGGAATTGGAAATTCGGATGCGTTAGTAGTTAAGATTGTAGATATTTTTGATTTTAATGGTAGCTGGTTACCTGGCTTACATCGTTTCGTCGGAAATAATAAGGTATTACTTGTTGGGAATAAAGCGGATTTAATTCCTAAGTCAGTAAAACATGATAAAGTAAAGCATTGGATGCGTTATAGTGCAAAGCAGCTAGGATTAAAGCCAGAAGATGTCTTTTTAATTAGTGCAGCGAAGGGACAAGGGATTGCTGAGCTGGCAGATGCTATTGAGTATTACCGCGGCGGAAAAGATGTTTACGTTGTTGGATGTACGAATGTAGGAAAATCAACATTTATTAATCGTATGATTAAAGAATTTAGTGATGAGACTGAAAATGTAATTACAACATCCCATTTCCCAGGAACAACGCTTGATTTAATTGATATTCCATTAGATGAAGAATCGTCTTTATATGATACGCCAGGTATTATTAACCACCATCAAATGGCTCATTATGTTGGAAAAGAAAGCTTAAAGCTTATTACACCAACAAAAGAAATTAAGCCGATGGTGTTCCAATTAAATGAAGAACAAACATTGTTCTTTAGTGGACTGGCACGTTTTGATTATGTAAGTGGTGGTCGTCGTGCATTTACTTGTCACTTCTCGAATCGTTTAACAATCCATCGTACAAAGCTTGAGAAAGCAGATGAATTGTATAAAAATCATGCTGGGGATTTACTAAGCCCACCAACACCAGAAGAATTAGCAAATATGCCAGAGCTAGTGAAATACGAGTTTAATATTCGTGAACCAAAAACGGATGTTGTATTCTCTGGATTAGGATGGGTTACTGTGAACGAACCAGGAGCAAAAATTGTTGCACACGTACCAAAAGGAGTAAGTGTTTCATTACGTAAATCTTTAATTTAATATGGAGAGGGATTTATGAAACAATTATATGGTGTAATCGGAAATCCAATTGGACATTCACTATCACCCGTTATGCATAACGATGCATTTGAACACTTGAATATGGATGCCCATTATCAGGCATTTCTTGTTAAAGAGGAAGTGCTAGGGGAAGCAGTAAGAGGTTTAAAAGCATTAGGTATTTCAGGATTTAATGTAACAACTCCGCACAAAGTTGCTATTATGGATTATTTGGATGAGACTGACCCGCTAGCAAAACAAATTGGTGCAGTAAATACAGTGGTTCATAAGGATGGAAAATTGATTGGCTACAATACAGATGGAATTGGTTTTGTCCGAGCACTGCAGTCAATTAGTAGTGAACCACTTCAAGAGAAACGTATTTTATTGATTGGCGCAGGTGGTGCTAGTCGAGCTATTTATTTTTCTCTTGCTGATGTAGGTGTAAAAGAGATTGATGTAGCTAATCGTACAGTAGATAAGGTGAAAGAACTTATTGCTGCATGTACGACTACTGTTCATTCTGTGGCTTTATCGTTAGAAAAAGCCACAGAAGAACAAGGAAATTATGATATTATCATTCAGACGACAACAATAGGTATGCATCCACGCGTTGAACATACGCCATTACAAATTTCTTCGTTAAAAAAAGGAACGATTGTATCAGATATAATCTATAATCCATTTGAAACGAAAATTTTATGTGAGGCAAAAGAGCAAGGTGCAGTGATTCAAAATGGTATTGATATGTTTGTTTATCAAGGGGCGCTTGCATTTGAAATGTGGACAGGGCGTGTACCGAATATCGATAGAATGAAACAATTAGTTATAAGAAAGCTTGGAGGCTAACATATATGTTAACAGGAAAACAAAAAAGATTTTTACGTGCACAAGCACATCATTTAACACCAATTTTTCAAGTAGGAAAAGGTGGAGTAAATGAAAATATGATTAAACAAATCGCAGATACTTTAGAAGCTCGTGAGTTATTTAAAGTAAGTGTGCTACAAAACTGTGAATTCGATCGTCGTGAAGTTGCAGAAGAACTTGCAAAAGGCGCACGTGCTGAAATCGTTCAAGTAATTGGAAGTACAATCGTTTTATACAAAGAATCTAGAGAAAATAAGCAAATTAAGCTTCCTCGATAAAAAGACAAGCATATGCTATTTTTATCGCTAGTGCGTAATGATGTAGAGAGCGAAACCAATTGAACTTTTATTAACAGTAAACTCTCTTCGAATAGAAATGAAGAGAGTTGCTGTACGTAAAAGGAAGGGGCGTTTCTTTTGAGAAAAATTGGCATCATTGGCGGTACATTTGATCCGCCACATTATGGGCACTTGCTCATTGCAAATGAAGTATATCACGCTTTGAATTTAGAAGAAGTATGGTTCTTACCGAACCAAATTCCGCCGCATAAACAAGGGCGGAATATTACAAGTGTAGAAAGTCGCTTACAAATGTTAGAGCTTGCGACTGAGGCAGAGGAACATTTTTCTATTTGTTTAGAAGAGCTAAGCAGGAAAGGCCCATCTTATACGTATGACACTATGCTACAATTGACGAAGAAGCACCCGGATGTGCAGTTTCACTTTATTATTGGTGGAGATATGGTTGAGTATTTACCGAAGTGGTATAACATTGAGGTGTTACTTGATCTTGTAACGTTTGTTGGAGTCGCAAGACCTGGTTATACATTGCATACACCTTATCCTATCACCACTGTGGAAATTCCGGAGTTTGCAGTTTCTTCATCTTTATTACGTGAGAGATATAAAGAGAAGAAAACATGCAAATATTTACTTCCTGAAAAAGTACAGGTATATATCGAGAGGAATGGGTTGTATGAATAGTGAGAAAGCACTTCATATTGTCAAACAACAAATGCATGAAAAACGTTATATACACACAATTGGTGTAATGGAGACAGCAATTGAACTTGCTAAGTTATACGGTGTGGATGAAAAAAAAGCTGAAGTTGCAGCTATATTCCATGATTATGCGAAGTGTAGAGCGATTTCAGAAATGGAAGAGATCATTAAAAGTGAAGATTTGCCGAAAGATTTACTTTGTTATAACAAAGAGTTATGGCATGCACCTGTTGGGGCATACTTAGTAGAAAAAGAAGTAGGCATTACGGATCCTGAAATCCTGCAAGCTATTACATATCATACAAGTGGTCATGAGAAAATGACGATGTTAGATAAAGTAATTTATGTAGCAGATTACATTGAGCCTGGTCGGAAGTTTCCAGGAGTGGAGGAAGCTCGTAAACTCGCATATGCGGATATAAATCAAGCTTTATTATTTGCATTAAAGAGAACAATTCAATTTTTAATGGAAAAAAATCAAACGATTTATCCATTAACATTCCAAACATACAACGCAGTTATCAAGGAGGAAATGAGTAAATGAAAGATAAAGATTTATTAGTATTAGCGGCAAAAGCAGCTGATGATAAGAGAGCAGAAGATATGGTTGTCCTAAATATGCAAGGTATTTCACCAATTGCAGATTATTTCATTATTTGTCACGGTAACTCAGATAAGCAAGTGCAAGCAATTGCGCGTGAAATTAAAGCGAAAGCACACGAGTTCCAAATCGACGTACAACGTATGGAAGGTTTTGACGAAGCACGTTGGGTATTAGTTGACCTTGGAGATGTAGTTGCTCATGTATTCCATAAAGATGAGCGTAATCACTATAATTTAGAGCGTCTATGGGGCGATGTGCCACGTGAAGATATTACAGACGAGCTAGACCAATGAAATACGAACAATTTGCATTGTTGTACGACGAATTAATGAATGATGTCCCTTATGAGAAATGGGTAGAATTCACAGAGGAAAGTTTACAGCAAGCGGATATGAAAGAGGCAAAGATTCTTGATGTAGCATGCGGTACTGGTAATGTAACACTTCCACTTGTACAAAAGGGTTACGATTTAATCGGTGTCGATCTTTCAGAAGAAATGTTAACAGTCGCTCAGCAAAAACTAGGCGGAGAAGGATATTTTATTCCTTTTTACCAACAAGACATGCGAGAACTTGATGTTCCAGGTGAGTTTGACTGTGTAACGATCTTTTGTGATTCATTAAATTATGTATTGCAAGAAGATGGAGTGCAAGAAACGTTTAGAAGAGTGTTTCACCATTTACGTCAAGATGGTTTGTTTTTATTTGATGTACATTCTTTATATAAAATACATCATGTATTTCAAAATGAAACATACACAGTGAATGGAGAGGAAATCTCTCTTATTTGGAATTGCTTCCCTGGTGAAGAATCAAATAGTGTAGAACATGATTTAACATTCTTTGTTCAAGATCCAGAAGAAGATGTGTACCATCGTTTTGATGAATGTCACGTGCAACGTGCATATCCGGTTGAAGAGTTAACGAAATGGCTTGAAGAGGCTGGTTTTACAGTACTTCGCGTAACTGGTGATTTTGAGCGACTTGAAGTTACAGAACAAACAGAGCGTATTTTCTTCATGGCGAAGAAAAACGGATAAAGTGAAACTTTAATCAGCGGGGGGCTTCACCCTCCGCTGATTATTAGTTGAACCAATCGGGCTTTTACGGGCAGTTGATCCCTCACTGAACTTCTTTGCTTTCGCTGAGTTTTGAGGTGGGGATCTTACTGGCCGGCAAATAGCGGGATAAAACAAAAGCAACCGAGAAGGTTGCTTTTGTTTTGTAAAGAAGCTGTAATTTTAGTTCTAGAATAATAAGAAGATGGTATACGTGAAGTGTGAAAATGCTAGTTTAAGTGAAAATATAATGTAAAAAAGTAAGTATTGATAAAAAGGATTTGGAATGACGATGACGTATTTATTATGTGTGCTTATTGAATTGCTGATCAACGCATTTTAAATCCTCATCAAATTTCTCGTGTGTCCGCTCGATTAATTTATGAAACATATCCCCAACATGTTCTTCTAAAACACGAATACCTTCTCCTGTAACGCCGCCTTTAACACATACTTTTTCTTGTAAAGTAGGCAATGTGAAAATCCCTTTTTCAAGTAGTTTCCCCATTCCAACGACCATTTCACTTACTAAAGTAGTGGCTTCTTCATGTGTAATATTTGTTTTATCTACAGCAGCGTTAATGAAACATTGTAATAAATAACTAAAGAATGCAGGACCACAGCTTGCTATATCAGATGAAACGCGCGTTATATCTTCTTCTATTACAAGGGGAGTAGAAATTTTTTTGAATAGGCGAAATAGTTTTTGTTGCCACTCTTCAGAGCAGTGATTTCCAAATGTAAATAGTGATGCGCCAGACAGAGCGCGGTTTGTAATACTCGGAATAATACGTGCGACGTGGCAAGGTACAAGTGTCTCTAATTGTGATGGAGATATTGGACTTGTGATAGAAACTAAGCACTTTTCATCAGAAAAATGTTCAGCGTATTTTTGTAGGATCGGGTATATATCTATCGGCTTTACGCAAATAAAAATAAGATGTGATCGTTCGATTACTTCATCAATAGTTTTGGCTATATGAACAGAAGGGTATTTTTCCTTTATATGATATGCTTTGGCTGGCGTTCGATTAATAATTGTAAGGCACGAAGGTTTGACAGCACGGGTTTCTAAAAATGCATCGATTAGTATATTCCCCATGTTCCCTGTCCCTATAATTCCTATGTTCAATGTTTCATCCCTCCTTCGTAACAGCTTTCTCCTAAACAATATGAATGATGTTATAAATTTATGATTAGAGGTGTAAAATGATGTGGGATTTTCCAAAGAAATGGTTAGGATTAGTAGCTATTATTGGAATTGTACTTTTTCTTCTTTTCTGGAAAACGAACCAGCATACAGAGCGATCGGTCATTACAACGGATGTGCAAGCGAAAGAGATAGAGAAAAAAAGTAAACCGAAAATATCGGATACAAAGCAGCAGAAAAAAATAATTATAATTGATATGAAAGGGGCTGTTGTTAAAGAGGGAGTGTATGAAATGAAAGAAGGGGACCGGGTCAAGGATGCTATTGAAAAGGCAGGTGGTTTTTTGCCCGAGGCAGATAGGAAAAAGGTAAATTTAGCGCAAATGGTACAAGACCAAATGATCCTTTATGTGCCGGATAAAAACGAACAAGTGCAAGAAGGGGCTGCTGTTTCAAAGGGGGAGGGGAAAGTTCAAATAAATGTAGCTTCTAAAGAACAACTTGAAAAAATTACAGGTATCGGTTCTAGGAAAGCAGAAAGTATTTTGAAATATCGTGAGGAACATGGTCCGTTTCAGAAAATAGAAGATTTATTAGAGATTGATGGGATTGGTGTGAAGTCTCTGGAAAAAATAAAAGATCAAATTATTATTCCGTAAAAGATTGACGAAGTTTTTCTTCATTCGCTACACTACAAGTAGACAAAAAAGTAGGTGAAAAATATGGAACGAATTTCATGGGATCAATATTTTATGACACAAAGCCATTTACTATCTCTACGTAGTACATGTACAAGGCTTGCGGTAGGAGCGACAATTGTTCGTGATAAACGAATTATTGCTGGTGGATATAATGGTTCAATTAAAGGTGGTGTACATTGTATAGATGATGGATGCTACGTTATTGATAATCATTGTGTTCGTACAATTCATGCGGAAATGAATGCTTTATTACAATGCGCAAAGTTTGGTGCGAAAACGGAGGACGCGGAAATTTACGTTACGCATTTCCCTTGTTTACAATGCTGTAAGGCAATTATTCAAAGTGGTATTACAGCAGTTTATTATGCACAGGATTATAAAAATCATCCGTATGCCGTAGAGTTATTTGAAAAAGCGAATGTGACAGTGAAGCATGTTCCGCTAGAATATGATATTGCAGCGTTAGAGGATCAAAAGCGTCATATGGAGTTAAAAGAACTATTTGCATCTTTAGAAAAAGAGAACTTATCAATGGAAGAATTACAACATGTATTCACGAAAGCAAAAATGATGCTATAAGGAGTGAGTATGAGTTGCATGGACAATGGGGCTATGTTGCAATCTCATTTATAATAGGGATTGCAATCGCCTTTTCCTCTTCGGTTGCACTACTGATGTGTTGTTTCGTTTTTTATGTTTTCTTTTGTTTATATCGTACTTCGCGTAAAACCTTCTTTTTTTGTATGATAGCGTGTTTTAGTGGCGCTATGTACACTACGTATGTTCAAGGACAAAATAAGCCTCTAGGAGATCCCTACGGACTTACAAGAGGAGTAATACAAAACACACCTCTTATTAACGGAGATCGCTTATCATTTCAAGTTGAAGATCAGAATAAAAATATAGTGCAGTTAAGTTACAAAATTAAATCAGCCTTGGAAAAGAAACAACTGCGACAATTACATGCAGGAGTATCATGTATATTCGAAGGTGAGAGGAAAGAACCGCAAGTAGCCCGTAATTTTCATGGTTTTAATTACCGTGATTATTTGTATAGGCAAAATATTCATTTCACATTTGATGCTACATATATTTCTGAATGCCATAAAACATCATTGTCACTCGTGCAACGGATTCTTCTTTTGAGGCAGCAAGCAATCTCGGGAGTTACAGAAATGTTTCCAGAGCAATCAGGTGCTTTTATGAATGCGTTAGTATTTGGTGATAGACTACAAATGACATTTGAAGTTGAAGAGCGATATCAACAATTTGGTCTTGTACATTTGTTGGCAATTTCAGGGTCGCATATCGTATTGTTAATGGTAATTGTGTATTTTATTTTGCTAAGAAGTGGTGTGACGAGGGAGATAGCAACATTATGTCTTATCTTCTTTATTCCTATATATATGATTTTTGCAGGAGCATCACCGTCTGTTATAAGAGCTTCTATAACAGGAGTTTTGATGTTGAGTGCTTTCATATGTTCTCTTCGTTTGTCTAGCTTCGATGCTTTAAGTGTAACGGCTATATGTATGCTTATATATGATCCATATCTTATTTATAATATTGGGTTTCAATTTTCTTTTGTTGGTAGTTTTGCTTTACTTTTGTCTGCCCCGCTTTTACTAGAGAGTAGTAATGGAGTGATCCGAAATTCTATTTATATTTCTCTTATTTCACAGCTCGTTAGTACTCCGATTTTGTTATATCACTTCGGTTATTTTTCTCCATATAGTATTTTTCTGAACATCCTATACGTTCCGTTTTTATCCCTCGTTGTATTACCGTGTAGTATTGTTATTTTGGTATGTATACCAATCATTCCATTTCTTGCAAAAGGAATTGCGAATGTACTATCAATAGGTTTGAATCTTTCTAATGATTTTTTAATTTATTGTGAAAGCTTACCATTTATCCGCCTTAATTTCGGGCAAACACCTATACTTCTTGTAGCTCTATATTGTGTGAGTATAGTTAGTATATTGATGGTTTGGGAAAGGCGAATATCGAAGGGGATTATGTTTATAGCTTCGGGTATATTTCTTTTTATTTGTACATGTCATTATGTATATCCGTATTTTCGGGAAAGCGGAAGTGTTACATTTCTTGATGTTGGACAGGGAGATGCAATATTAATTCGCCTCCCGTACGATAAAGAGATTTACCTCATTGATACCGGTGGAACAATTCGTGTAAACAAGGAAGAATGGCAGCGGAAAAAGCATGAATTTTCAGTCGGAAATGATATTTTAATTCCTTATTTACAAAAGGAAGGCATTAAAACGATCGATAAATTAATCGTAACGCATGGAGATGCGGACCATATAGGTGCTGCGGAAGAGTTATTATCAAATATAACCGTAAAAGAAGTTGTATTTGGCCGAAAGCAACAAGATGCAGTATTAGAAACAGTAATAAAGAAACAGGCGTTAGAAAAGGAAGTGAAAATAAGGGAAGTGGGAGAAGGGGAGAGTTGGAGTGTAAATGAAGCGGAATTTTTTGTACTAGCTCCAACGGGAAAAGAAAGAAGTGAAAATAACGCTTCAATTGTAATATGGGCAAAATTAGGAGGGGTAACGTGGCTGTTTACAGGTGATTTAGAAGAAGAAGGAGAGAAGGTTTTAGTAGCTACGTACCCAGATTTACGGGCGGATGTTTTAAAGGTTGCTCATCATGGGAGTAACACGTCGTCTATAGTGCCTTTTCTGAGCGCCGTACAGCCTAATATAGCGATTATTTCTGCCGGTGAGCGTAATAAGTATGGGCACCCTCATAAGGAAGTTATAGAGCGTTTTGAGAAGATGGGGATTGAAATATGGCGCACGGATAAGCAAGGTGCTATTTCCTATATTTTTAAAGGGGAACACGGAACCTTTCATAGCAAAATCACATATGATGAAACACATAATAGATAAAAAGAAGACTGCCAGTAAGCAGCAGTCTTTAAGAACCAATAAATTTAATAACAGTTGCAATGATGAAAAGTGTTGCGAAAAAACCAAATGAGACGATAAATCCTACCCCTGAATCAATAGCGTCATTGCGTTTACTTTGAACGTTTTGTTCAAAATCATTCATTTAGAATCCCTCCCCAACATTCCACTTTAGTATAAAATATTGTCAGAAAAAAATCTACAATTTCCATATGAAGAGAAATCGAGTGTTTTTACTACTTTTAAATCAGGAAGTAACGTGAGTTTTTTGTTTCCAAGCATGTTAACAGTTGGCACTTATACTCGAATTTTTATTGTGAATAATAAAGGGAAGGTGATTACCGCACACCAATAAGAAACCCGGGGCTTATTGCGTGGCGTTTAATATAAATAAAGGGACGGGTTATACAGCCTGTTCCTTTGTACTTGTAAAACAAAAGCTAGGGCATTAGTATAAATATATATTGCCAAGTTAGGGAGTAGGAAAAAGTATGAGTAGTGATATACATAAAAAGATTAAAAAGAAGCAGTTTGCTCCGTTGTATTTACTGTATGGAACGGAAGCGTTTTTTATAAATGAAACGATAAAGCTTATTACAACAGAAGCGCTTGAAGAGGAAGATCGTGAGTTTAATGTTGTGACATATGATTTAGAAGAAGCGTATTTAGAAGATGTGGTTGAGGATGCACGTACACTTCCTTTTTTTGGAGAACGTAAAGTGCTATTAATAAAATCACCACTATTTTTAACTGCACAAAAAGAAAAGTTAGAGCAAAACATAAAGATTTTAGAAGAATATATTGGAGAGCCTTCTCCATTTTCTATTCTTGTTTTTGTTGCGCCTTACGAAAAGCTGGATGAACGAAAAAAAATTACAAAATTATTAAAGAAAACAGCGGATATAGTAGAAGCAAATACGATGCAGGTGCAGGATGTTCAGAAGTGGATTGTTGCTCGTGCAGATGAAGTGCATGTACACATTGATAATGCAGCTGTTAGTTTATTGTTAGAGCTTGTAGGAAGTAATGTAACGATGTTGGCGAAGGAAATGGACAAGTTAACGTTATATGTCGGTATGGGCGGAGAGATTACATCGAAACTTGTTGCCGAGCTTGTGCCAAAATCAGTTGAACAAAATGTGTTTGCTTTAACAGAAAAAGTGGTGAAAAAAGATATCGCGGGTGCGATGCAAATTTTGGATGGATTATTTACGCAGCAAGAGGAACCGATTAAATTGCTTGCGTTATTAGTAAGTCAATTCCGCTTGCTGCATCAAGTGAAAGAGTTACAGCAACGTGGTTATGGACAAAATCAAATTGCTTCTCATATTGGTGTGCATCCATATCGTGTAAAGTTAGCGATGAATCAAACGAAGTTTTTCTCTTTTGAGGAACTAAAGAAAGTGATTATAGAATTAGCGGAAGCTGATTATAGTATGAAGACAGGAAAGATGGATAAGAAGCTTGTACTTGAGTTTTTCTTGATGCGGTTAAATCATATGTGATGTTACAAAAAAAGTTCACGTTACCAAGTAACGTGAACTTTTTTGTATATAAAAAAACGACCCAAATGGATCGTTTTTTAAACGCCTTACGCGTTTACTTGTTTCGCTAAGCGAGATTTTTGACGAGCTGCAGCGTTTTGGTGGATAAGACCTTTACGAGCTGCTTTGTCAAGTTTTTTAGAAGCAGTTTTGAAAGCTTCTTTAGCAGTTTCAAGATCGTTATTAGTAACTAAAGCTTCTACAGTTTTAACAGCAGAACGCATGTCAGACTTGATAGAAGCGTTATGTGCACGACGCTCTTCGCTAAGTTTAGCGCGTTTGATAGCAGATTTGATGTTTGCCATACTTTTCACCTCCCTGGTGCAATCGAATGACTCGATTCTTACATAGAACAAGTGATATTCTATCAAACGGTGAAGAGAATTGCAATAGTATATCAATGAAATTTCACGTAAAGGAAAGAATGACCTTATATAACTTTGGGAAATCTAACGATATTTACTATGAATTACGGAGGAGATACGATGAAAGAACCATTAGATTTAAGTAAATATAGCGTTAGAACTGACCTTGCTGTAGAGGCGCATCAAATGTTACAAGAGCGCCAAGAAGAACAAAATGGAATACAAGGAGTCATTGTAAAAGAGAGGGAAGAAGAAGGTGTTACCATTACAAAAGTAACGATTGATGAAGTTGCGTCTGAATCGATGGGTAAAAAACCTGGAAATTATTTAACGCTTGAAGTACAAGGTATACGTCAACAAGATACGGAACTGCAACAAAAAGTAGAGCGCGTTTTTGCGAAAGAATTTTCTTATTTCCTAGAAGAGGTTGGTGTTACGAAAGAAGCGAGCTGCTTGGTCGTCGGCCTTGGGAATTGGAATGTAACGCCAGATGCACTTGGACCGATAGTGGTAGAAAATGTATTGGTAACGAGACATTTGTTTCAACTGCAGCCTGAAAGTGTAGAAGAAGGGTTTAGACCTGTTAGTGCAATTCGTCCTGGGGTAATGGGGATTACAGGAATTGAAACAAGCGATGTTATTTATGGGATTATTGAGAAGACCAATCCGGACTTTGTCATTGCAATTGATGCGTTAGCTGCCCGTTCTATTGAACGAGTAAATAGTACGATACAAATTTCTGATACAGGAATTCATCCTGGATCTGGTGTTGGGAATAAACGTAAGGAGCTAAGTAAAGAAACATTAGGAATTCCTGTTATTGCTATTGGTGTTCCGACTGTAGTTGATGCCGTTTCGATTACAAGCGATACAATTGATTTTATTTTGAAGCACTTTGGAAGAGAGATGAAAGAGGGACATAAGCCATCAAGATCTTTATTACCTGCGGGATTTTCATTTGGAGAAAAGAAAAAATTAACAGAAGAAGATATGCCGGATGAAAAAAGCCGAAATATGTTTTTAGGTGCTGTAGGTACACTGGAAGATGAAGAGAAGAGAAAATTAATTTATGAAGTGTTATCTCCTCTTGGCCATAATTTAATGGTGACTCCGAAAGAAGTGGATGCTTTCATAGAGGATATGGCAAATGTAATAGCGAGTGGGTTAAATGCAGCGCTGCATCATCAAATTGACCAAGATAATACAGGGGCATACACACATTGATGGGAAGAGATGATAATAGTTTAAGTCACTTTTCACTTTTATGTATATGTAGTACAGCTATATGTTTACTTATGGTGATAGCAGGGGTGTCACTTGCTAATCATGGTTTAAAAAGTATGAAAGGTTATCAGCAAATGTCATATGAACAAATAGCACATATGACAGGAACAGAGGGTGCGGTTGCTGAATTAGAAATTTCGGGAAGTTCGTTTTCGACAATTGAGAAACAAAAACAATTAGAAAGCTTGAGAAGTTTTAATGTTGTAGAAGGAATTGGTATGGCGATAGCAAGTGTTTCTTATGAAGTAACAAAGTTTGGGGTAGATATAGTTGTTGGGAAAGTAAAAGAAATTTTTAGTTAAGAGTCAAACGGAGGACGGTTGTTTTACAGATTTGTAAGACAGCCGTTTTTTAATTTGAAAAAGGTTTGTCTCTTATGGTTTGTTCGCATAAGATATAGATAGAATGATTTGTATCGTAAGCAGCACGAGTTTTCATTGAATCTTTGTTGCTCTATTGATATAATCAGTGCTAGTGTATATTGGCGAGACTATTAGGAGTTGAGAACATAGATGAACAAAGAAGAAAGAGCAAAAAGACAGTCCAAAATTCGTAATTTCTCTATCATTGCTCATATTGACCACGGAAAGTCAACGTTAGCAGACCGTATTTTAGAGAAAACAAACGCGTTAACACAACGTGAAATGAAAGCTCAATTGCTTGACTCTATGGATTTAGAGCGTGAGCGTGGTATTACAATTAAATTAAACGCAGTACAATTAAACTATACAGCAAAAGACGGTGAAGAATATATTCTTCACTTAATTGATACACCAGGACACGTCGACTTTACGTACGAAGTATCACGTAGTTTAGCGGCTTGTGAAGGCGCAATTCTTGTAGTGGATGCAGCACAAGGTATTGAAGCGCAAACATTAGCGAACGTATACTTAGCGCTTGATAATAATTTAGAGATTTTACCGGTTATTAACAAAATTGACTTACCAAGTGCAGACCCGGAGCGTGTACGTCAAGAGGTAGAAGATGTAATTGGTTTAGATGCATCAGAAGCTGTACTTGCTTCAGCAAAAGCTGGGATTGGTATTGAAGAAATTTTAGAACAAATTGTTGAGAAAGTACCAGCACCAACAGGTGATTCAGAAGATCCGTTACAATGTATGATTTTCGACTCTTTATATGATCCGTATCGCGGTGTAATTGCTTATATCCGTGTTGTAAATGGAACGGTAAAAGTTGGCGATAAAGTACGTATGATGGCAACTGGTAAAGAATTTGAAGTAACAGAAGTAGGTGTATTTACACCGAAGACTACGCAACGTGACGAGTTAACAGTAGGTGATGTAGGTTTCTTAGCAGCATCGATTAAAAATGTTGGTGACACACGTGTTGGTGATACGATTACACACGCGAAACGTCCAGCTGCAGAGCCGTTAGCAGGTTATCGTAAATTAAACCCAATGGTATTCTGTGGTTTATATCCGATTGATTCTGCGCGTTACAACGACTTACGTGATGCGTTAGAAAAATTAGAGTTAAATGATTCTGCACTTGAGTTTGAACCAGAAACATCTCAAGCGCTAGGATTTGGTTTCCGCTGTGGTTTCTTAGGACTTCTTCACATGGAAATCATTCAAGAACGTATTGAACGTGAATTTAAGATTGATTTAATTACAACAGCGCCAAGTGTTATTTATAAAGTTTATTTAACAAACGGTGAAGATGTTATTGTTGATAATCCATCTAATATGCCAGATCCACAGTCTATCGATCGTGTAGAAGAGCCGTTTGTGAAGGCTTCAATTATGGTTCCGAATGACTATGTTGGAGCTGTAATGGAAATTTGCCAAGGTAAACGTGGAACGTTTATTGATATGCAATATTTAGATGAAACACGTGTTACATTAACGTATGAAATCCCGTTATCAGAAATCGTATATGATTTCTTCGATCAGTTGAAATCAAATACGAAAGGGTATGCATCATTTGATTACGAGTTAATTGGTTATAAACCATCTAAACTTGTGAAAATGGATATTCTTTTAAATAATGAACAAGTGGATGCTTTATCATTTATCGTACACCGTGATTCAGCGTATGACCGCGGTAAAGTAATCGTAGAAAAATTAAAAGAATTAATTCCAAGACAACAGTTCGAAGTGCCGATTCAGGCGACTATCGGGAACAAAGTTGTAGCGCGTTCTACAATTAAGGCGATGCGTAAAAACGTACTTGCAAAATGTTACGGTGGTGACATTTCTCGTAAGCGTAAACTTCTTGATAAGCAAAAAGAAGGTAAAAAACGTATGAAGTCTGTTGGTTCTGTAGAGGTACCGCAAGAAGCGTTCATGGCTGTACTGAAAATGGATGACAACTAATATTTACTTGTTATATAAAAAAGAAGCCGTTTATACGGCTTCTCTTTTTGTATCATTACTTTTTAGACATCTGAGTATCTCTCAATTACAATAGTGAGAGATGCTTTTTAGTTCATACAGAGTTAGGAGTTTGTTAATGTCCGAAAATATTCGAAAAGATATTCATGAGAAGATACAAAATGGTAATTTTAATTGTGAAAAGGAATTAACCCTTTCTATTATTAGCGGGAAGTGGAAAGTTGTGATACTGTGGCATCTTGGTGTAGAAGGGCCTCATCGTTTTAGTGAATTACAACGATTATTCCCAAACATTTCTCATAAAGTTTTGTCGAACCAATTAAAAGAGTTAATGGAAGATGGGATTGTTGATCGAACAGTATACCCAGAAATTCCTCCACGAGTGGAGTATTATATGACGGAATTAGGCATGTCGCTTTTACCAATCGTTGAAATGATGTATGATTGGGGAAAAATGCGAATGGAACAAATTCGTAATACGTTAGAGAAGTAAAGAACCCTCCCGAGTGCGGAGGTTTTCTTTTTAGAAAGGTAGGAGTTATATTTGGTACAAGCTGCATATATTCATATTCCGTTTTGTCAGCATATTTGTCACTATTGTGATTTTAATAAAGTGTTCATTGAACGCCAACCGGTTGATCAATATTTAGATTATCTAGAGAAAGAAATAATAAACACGGTTCAAAAAGTACCGTTTGATAGTATGAAAACGATTTTTGTTGGTGGGGGAACTCCGACAGCGTTAAATATGGAACAGACAAAAAAGCTACTCGATATTATTAACCGTCGTTTGCGTCCGTTTGCTCCGAATTGTGAATTAACATTTGAAGCGAATCCAGGTGACTTGCCGAAAGAGAAGTTAAACGTATTGCTAGAAGGTGGAGTGAACAGAATTAGTTTTGGTGTGCAAACATTCCGAGATGAACTGCTTGAGAAAATTGGACGCAAACATACAAGGGAAGATGCCTTTGTAGCGATTAGAGAAGCACAGGAAGTGGGCTTCAAAAATATTAATATAGATATTATTTATGCTTTGCCAGGACAAACGATAGAAGACGTAAAGGAAACATTAGATATTGCTTTTACGCTTGGTATACAACATTTCTCGGCATATTCATTAATTGTGGAACCGAAAACAGTGTTTTATAACTTAATGAATAAGGGGAAATTACGTCTTCCAGGTGAAGATCACGAAGCGAAAATGTACGAAATGGTAATGGATGAAATGGAGAAACATGGTTATAAGCAGTATGAAATTAGCAATTTCTCAAAAGGTGATAATGAAAGTAGACATAATCTCACATACTGGAATAATGAAGAGTATTATGGATTTGGAGCTGGGGCTCATAGTTATGTAAATGGAGAGCGTATCCAAAATGTAGGGCCACTGAAGCAATATTTCAATAAGATTGATGAAACAGATTTTCCATATTTAGACGTCCACGCAGTGACGGAGAAAGAAAGAATGGAAGAAGAACTGTTCTTAGGGCTTCGAAAAACAAAAGGTGTATCTAAAATGGCGTTCCAAAAGAAATTTGATATGGAGATGGATCAAGTTTTCGCGAAGCAGTTGCAAAGTAATCAAGAACAAGGGTTGCTTGAAGAGGGAGACGGATACGTGCGTTTAACACGAAAAGGAAAATTATTAGGGAATGAAGTGTTCCAGTCATTTTTGATTGATTAAATAAATGTTCTATAAACGTGAAAAAGTTTCATTATTTCGTGACGTTTCCGTTGACAATTGAATGTCAATTTTGGTAAGTTATTAATAGATTTAGCACTCGAAGACAAAGAGTGCTAACAGAGGTGATGATGAGATGCTTACGGAACGTCAGCTCTTAATTTTACAAACAATTATTGATGACTTTATTGGATCAGCGCAGCCGGTTGGTTCTAGAACGTTGGCTAAAAAAGATGAAATTACATTTAGTTCAGCTACTATTCGAAATGAAATGGCGGACTTAGAAGAATTAGGTTTTATTGAAAAAACGCACAGTTCTTCTGGCCGTGTTCCTTCTGAGAAGGGATACCGATTTTATGTAGACCATCTTTTAGCGCCGCAAAACTTACCGAAAGCTGAAATTGTACAAATTAAAGATTTATTTGCTGAAAGAATTTTTGAAGCGGAAAAAATTGCACAGCAATCGGCTCAAATTCTATCAGAACTTACGAATTATACGGCCATTGTTCTTGGACCGAAGTTAAGCACAAATAAACTTAAAAATGTACAAATTGTGCCGCTTGATCGTCAAACTGCAGTCGCTATTATTGTAACTGATACAGGGCATGTACAAAGTAAAACGATTACCGTTCCGGAATCTGTTGATTTATCAGATTTAGAAAAAATGGTTAATATTTTAAATGAAAAGCTATCGGGTGTACCGATGGAAGAACTGCATAATAAAATCTTTAAGGAGATTGTTACAGTTTTACGTGGGTATGTTCATAATTACGATAGTGCAATAAAAATGTTAGATGGTACATTTCAAGTTCCGTTATCGGAAAAGATATACTTTGGAGGAAAAGCAAATATGCTTTCGCAACCAGAGTTCCATGACATTCACAAAGTAAGATCCTTGCTGACGATGATTGATAATGAAGCTGAGTTTTATGATATTTTGCGTCATAAACAAGTCGGTATTCAAGTGAAAATTGGTAGGGAAAACTCTGCGACAGCCATGGAAGATTGTAGTTTAATTTCTGCAACGTATTCGATTGGAGAAGAGCAGCTTGGAACGATTGCTATTTTAGGTCCGACGAGAATGCAATACTCTCGTGTAATTAGTTTGTTGCAGTTATTTACGAGACAATTTACTGATGGACTTAAAAAGTAAATGAGAGTAATACATTCGCTCAAGTAATGGAATTTTCATTGCTGTGTGTAATATATAATACTTAGGTAATCATGCTATGCATGATACCTAATACCTTTTAAGGAGGTGAATATTGTGGAAGAGCGTAACGAACAAGTGGTAGAAGAAGTAAAAGAAGCGCAAGTTGAAGAAGCTGTCACGCCAGAAAACAGTGAAGAAACTGTAGAAGAAAAAAGTGAGGCTGCTCTTTTACAAGAAAAAGTAGATGAGTTACAAGCGAAACTAACGGAAACGGAAGGTCGCACATTACGTCTACAAGCTGATTTTGAAAATCATAAGCGTCGTGTCCAAATGGATAAACAGGCTGCTGAAAAATATAGAGCGCAAAGTCTAGTTTCAGACATCTTGCCAGCCCTTGATAATTTTGAAAGAGCGATGCAAGTGGAAGCAAGTGATGAGCAAACGAAATCCTTATTACAAGGTATGGAAATGGTGCATCGTCAATTGCTAGAAGCGTTGGCTAAAGAAGGTGTGGAAGTGATTGAAGCTGTTGGTAAACAGTTTGATCCTAATGAACACCAAGCTATTATGCAAGTGGAAGACAGTGAATTTGAATCAAACGCGGTAGTTGAAGAATTCCAAAAAGGTTATAAACTAAAAGACCGTGTGATTCGCCCATCAATGGTAAAAGTAAATCAATAATTTACATAAAAGTAGGAGGATTCGCCATGAGTAAAATTATCGGTATTGACTTAGGTACAACAAACTCTTGTGTAGCTGTTATGGAAGGTGGAGAACCAAAGGTTATCCCAAATCCAGAAGGAAACCGTACAACACCTTCTGTTGTAGCTTTCAAAAATGAAGAGCGTCAAGTTGGGGAAGTTGCAAAGCGTCAAGCAATTACAAACCCAAATACAATCATGTCTGTTAAACGTCATATGGGTACAGACTACAAAGTAGAAGTTGAAGGTAAAGATTATACACCACAAGAAATTTCTGCAATCATTTTACAAAACCTAAAAGCTTCTGCTGAAGCATACTTAGGTGAAACAGTAACGAAAGCTGTTATTACAGTACCTGCATACTTCAACGATGCAGAACGTCAAGCAACAAAAGATGCTGGTCGTATCGCTGGTTTAGAAGTTGAGCGTATCATTAACGAACCAACAGCAGCAGCGCTTGCTTACGGTTTAGAAAAACAAGATGAAGAGCAAAAAATCTTAGTATATGACTTAGGTGGCGGTACATTTGACGTATCTATCCTTGAGTTAGCAGACGGAACATTCGAAGTTATTTCAACTGCTGGTGACAACCGTCTTGGTGGAGATGACTTTGACCAAGTTATTATTGACCACTTAGTAGCTGAATTCAAAAAAGAAAATAACATTGATTTAAGCCAAGATAAAATGGCACTTCAACGTCTGAAAGATGCAGCTGAAAAAGCGAAAAAAGATCTTTCTGGTGTAACACAAACACAAATTTCATTACCATTCATTAGTGCTGGAGCTGCTGGTCCATTACACTTAGAATTAACATTAACAAGAGCGAAATTTGAAGAGATTTCAGCAAGTCTTGTTGAAAGAACGTTAGAGCCAACTCGTCGTGCATTAAAAGACGCTGGTTTTGCTCCAAGTGAATTAGATAAAGTTATCCTTGTTGGTGGGTCTACTCGTATCCCAGCTGTACAAGAAGCTATTAAACGTGAGACTGGTAAAGAACCATATAAAGGTGTAAATCCTGATGAAGTTGTAGCATTAGGTGCTGCAGTTCAAGGTGGCGTACTTACTGGTGATGTAGAAGGCGTACTATTATTAGATGTAACTCCACTTTCTTTAGGTATTGAAACTATGGGTGGCGTGTTCACGAAATTAATCGAGCGTAACACTACAATTCCAACAAGTAAGTCACAAGTATTCTCAACAGCTGCTGATAACCAACCAGCAGTAGATATTCACGTATTACAAGGTGAGCGTCCAATGTCAGCTGACAACAAAACATTAGGTCGTTTCCAATTAACAGACCTTCCACCAGCACCACGTGGTATTCCACAAATCGAAGTAACATTCGATATTGATGCGAACGGTATTGTTAACGTACGTGCGAAAGATTTAGGAACAAGCAAAGAGCAAGCTATTACAATCCAATCTTCTTCAGGTCTTTCTGATGAAGAAGTAGATCGTATGGTACAAGAAGCAGAAGCAAACGCTGACGCTGACCAAAAACGTAAGGAAGAAGTTGAACTTCGTAACGAAGCTGACCAACTTGTATTCCAAACAGATAAAGTTGTAAAAGATTTAGAAGGTAAAGTGGATGCGGCTGAAGTTGCAAAAGCAACAGAAGCGAAAGAAGCATTACAAGCTGCGATTGAGAAGAACGAGCTTGAGGAAATCCGTGCGAAAAAAGACGCTTTACAAGAAATCGTACAACAATTAACTGTTAAATTATACGAGCAAGCTCAAGCAGCTGCAGGGCAAGCAGAAGGTGCACAAGGAGCACAAGATGCTGGCGCGAAGAAAGACAATGTAGTAGACGCAGAGTTTGAAGAAGTAAAAGAAGATAAGTAATAATAAATAAGTAAGATGACAAAAAGTCAAAGTCAAGCGTGCCTTGGCTTTGGCTTTTTGTATGAATGAGAAGGAATGTGTGAGGATCTTAAGTTTTTTATTTTGCATACTGTAAGTGAGGAAACTTTGTTGCAAAGCACTTTCTTTCGGTGTTAAAATTACGTTTATGTGAAAGATTCGGGGGTTGTAAATTTATGAGTAAACGAGATTATTATGAGGTCCTTGGGCTTAGCAAGGGTGCTTCAAAAGATGAAATAAAAAAAGCGTATCGTCGTTTGGCTAAAAAATACCATCCAGACGTAAGTAAAGAAGAAAATGCAATTGAAAAGTTTAAAGAAGTACAAGAAGCATACGAAGTATTAAGTGATGATCAAAAGCGCGCGCAATACGATCAATTTGGTCATGCTGGTGCAAATCAAGGCTTTGGTGGCTTTGGCGGCGGAGGAGACTTCGGCGGAGGCTTCGGTTTCGAAGATATCTTTAGTTCATTCTTTGGCGGTGGTGGCGGCAGACGTCGTGATCCAAATGCTCCACGTCAAGGTGCTGACTTACAATATCAAGTTACTTTAGATTTTGAAGAAGCTATTTTTGGTAAAGAGTTAAATGTCGAGATTCCAGTAGAAGATCCATGTGATACTTGTAAAGGTAGCGGAGCAAAACCAGGAACTTCAAAAGAAACATGTAAACATTGCTCAGGATCAGGGCAAGTAAGTGTAGAGCAAAATACACCATTTGGTCGTATTGTAAACCGTCAAGCTTGTGGGCATTGTTCAGGAACTGGTCAAATGATTAAAGAAAAATGTACGACATGTCACGGTTCTGGTAAAGTTCGTAAACATAAAAAAATCAACGTTAAAATTCCAGCGGGTATCGATAACGGTCAACAAATTCGTGTATCTGGAAAAGGTGAAGCGGGCGTAAATGGGGGGCCAGCAGGAGATTTATATGTTGTTGTTCATGTAAGAAGTCATGAATTCTTTGAGCGTGAAGGAGATCACATTATTTGTGAAATGCCATTAACGTTTGCGCAAATGGCACTTGGTGCTGAAGTGGAAGTTCCTACTGTTCATGGTAAAGTGAAGCTGAAAATTCCAGCAGGAACACAAACAGGAACAGAATTCCGCTTAAAAGGAAAAGGTGCTCCGAACGTACGTGGATATGGTCAAGGGGATCAATATGTAGTCGTGCGTGTTGTTGTACCGACGAAATTAACTTCACATCAAAAAGATTTATTACGTGAATTTGCAGGACAAGAAGAGCAGGATGATAGTTTATTCGGAAAGCTTAAACGTGCTTTCAAAGGGGAATAATGGAAATAAAAAATGGAGTTGGTAAATTGTGAAATGGTCAGAAATTAGTATTCATACAACAGAAGAAGCAGTAGAAGCTGTCTCTCATATTTTACATGAAGCTGGTGCTAGTGGAGTTGCGATTGAGGACCCGGCGGAGTTGACGAAAGAGCGCGAGCAACAATATGGTGAAATTTATGCATTGAACCCAGATGAATACCCGGAGGAAGGTGTGTTAATAAAAGCATATTTCCCGCAAACGGATTCTTTACAGGAGACAATTGCAGGTGTAAAATCATCTATTGATGTGCTTCCATCTTACGACATCGAAATTGGTACTGGAAATATTACCGTTAACGAAGTCAATGAAGAAGATTGGGCTACTGCTTGGAAAAAATATTACCATCCAGTACAAATTTCTGATACATTCACAATTGTACCGACGTGGGAAGAATATACACCATCTTCTCCGGAAGAAAAAATTATTGAATTAGATCCAGGTATGGCGTTTGGGACAGGAACTCATCCAACAACAACGATGTGTATCCGTGCTTTAGAAAAAACAGTACAGCCAGGTGACGCTATCATTGATGTAGGAACAGGTTCTGGTGTACTGAGTATTGCAGCAGCAAAATTAGGTGCGGCTTCTGTTCAAGCATATGATTTAGATCCGGTTGCGGTTGAAAGTGCAGAAATGAATGTACGTTTAAATAAAACAGATGATATCGTATCTGTTGGACAGAATAGTCTTTTAGAGGGTATTGAAGGTCCTGTTGATTTAATCGTAGCTAACTTATTAGCAGAAATTATTCTTTTATTCCCTGAAGATGCAGCAAGAGTTGTGAAGTCAGGCGGATTATTTATTACATCGGGCATTATTGCTGCGAAGGAAAAAGTGATTTCTGAGGCGCTAGAAAAAGCTGGATTTACAATTGAAGAAGTGTTACGAATGGAAGATTGGGTAGCAATTATTGCACGAAATGCGTAATATAGATTTTAGTCTATAATGAAAAGGAGAGTCTCTCACTATAAGGTGAGGGACTTGCCGTTTGTTATATGAAAAATGATAACGTTTCGTTCTTTTCGTAAGTATTGACTTACGAAAGGAACGAAACTCTACTAAGGTGATTATATGCAACGTTATTTTGTAGAAGAGAAATATGTAAATGAGACAAGTATTCGCATTGTAGGTGATGACGTACATCATATCGCAAGAGTGATGCGTATGTCAGCTGGTGATCGCATTTATTGCTGTGTAAACGGAAAAACAGCAGTGTGTTCAATTGATGAAATTACCAGTGAATTTATTAATACGGCTATTGTAGAATGGGTAGAGGCGTCAAGTGAACTTCCTGTTTTCGTGACGATTGCAAGTGGACTGCCAAAAGGAGACAAGCTAGAGTTAATTTTCCAAAAAGGAACAGAGCTTGGGGCAGCTGCATTCTTACCATTTCAAGCATCTCGCTCTATCGTAAAATGGGATGCGAAAAAAGCTGATAAAAAAGTTGAGCGTTTAAGAAAAATTGTGAAAGAAGCTGCGGAACAATCACATAGAAGTGAAGTTCCAGAAGTACATGCTCCGGCATCGTTTAAACAATTGCTTTCAATGAGTGGTGAGTATGATGTTTGTCTTGTTGCTTACGAAGAGGAAGCGAAACAAGGCGAGAAATCTAATTTTGCGAAAGCTTTAACGATGATGAAACCAGGTCAAAAGCTATTGATTGTATTTGGCCCAGAAGGCGGTTTAGCTGAGGAAGAGATTACAGCGCTTCGTGAACATAAATTTGTACCATGTAGTTTAGGACCAAGAATTTTAAGAACAGAAACGGCGCCGTTATACGCGTTAAGTGCTGCTTCGTATCATTTTGAATTGATGGGGTGATGATCAATGTCAACTGTTGCGTTCCATACGTTAGGTTGTAAAGTAAACCACTATGAAACAGAAGCCATTTGGCAATTGTTTAAACAAGGTGGATATGAAAGAACTGAATATGAAAAGAAAGCTGATGTATATGTTATTAATACGTGTACAGTAACGAATACGGGAGATAAGAAAAGTCGTCAAGTTATTAGACGTGCTGTTCGTCAAAATCCGGATGCAGTTATTTGTGTAACTGGATGTTATGCACAAACATCTCCAGCGGAAATTATGGCGATTCCTGGTGTAGATATTGTAGTTGGTACACAGGATCGTGAAAAGATGTTAGGATACATCGAAGAATTCCGCAAAGAGCGTCAACCAATTAATGCTGTCCGCAACATTATGAAAACACGTGTATACGAAGAACTGGATGTACCTTATTTCACGGATCGTACACGTGCATCTTTAAAAATACAAGAAGGTTGTAATAACTTCTGTACATTCTGTATTATACCTTGGGCGCGTGGTTTAATGCGTTCGCGTGATGGAAAAGAAGTTATTAAACAAGCGCAGCAATTAGTAGATGCAGGATATAAAGAAATCGTATTAACAGGTATTCATACAGGTGGATACGGTGAAGATATTAAAGATTATAATTTAGCTGGTTTACTTCGTGATATGGAAGCGGAAGTAGGCGGATTAAAACGTCTTCGTATTTCTTCTATTGAAGCGAGTCAGATTTCAGATGAAGTAATTGAAGTGTTAGATAAGTCTGAAGTAGTTGTACGTCACTTACACATTCCGTTGCAATCTGGATCTAATACGGTATTAAAACGTATGCGTCGTAAGTATACGATGGAATTCTTCCAAGAGCGTTTAGATCGTTTGAAAGAAGCGTTACCAGGTCTTGCGATTACATCAGACGTAATCGTTGGTTTCCCAGGTGAAACAGAAGAAGAATTCATGGAAACATACAATTTCATTAAAGAGAATCGCTTCTCTGAGTTACACGTGTTCCCTTACTCAAAACGTACAGGAACACCTGCAGCACGCATGGAAGATCAAGTTCCTGAAGATGTGAAGAACGATCGTGTTCACCGTTTAATTGAACTATCTAATCAATTAGCGAAAGAGTATGCGTCACAGTTTGAAGGCGAAGTACTTGAAATTATTCCAGAAGAGCAATTTAAAGAGGGCGACCGTGAAGGATTATATGTAGGTTATACAGATAACTACTTGAAAATTGTATTTGAAGGGTCAGAAGAATTAATTGGTAAACTAGTGAAAGTGAAAATCACGAAAGCTGGTTATCCATATAATGAAGCGCAATTTGTTCGTGTTCTTGAAGATGATGTGAAAAAAGAATCAGCAAGCGCATAAAGTGAAACTGTAATCAGCGTAGGATTCATCCCCCGCTGATTATTAGCCCTCACCAATCGGGCTTTTACGGGCAGCACGATCCCCACCTAACTTCTTTGTTTTCGCTGAATTTTGAGTGGGGGTCTTACTGCCTGGCAAATAGCGGGCAAAAAAAGCATGCAAACGGAAACGATTTGCATGCTTTCTTTTTTTAGTGGAGACGTTAAGTACTGAAAAGGTATGAAATGAGTAGTTGTTTCGTACATTCCTGTATGAAAAAAGGTGTAATGACCAAAATATAGTTGTCTTCAGGTAAAAGAATAACAGCCATCTGCATAGTTTTTGAAAAAGGAAGAGCATCTATTCTTCTTTTATTCTGCCAAATAGTTGACCTGAAGTGATAAAATGTATTATAATCGTAAAAGACATGCTGAAGAAGTGTTTCTTTTTGCATGCTGAAGTTAGTATGTAAGTGTGATGTTTCGGAGGGAGGGAAAGAGAATGTCAAAAACAGTCGTTCGTAAAAACGAGTCTTTGGAGGATGCACTTCGCCGTTTTAAAAGATCGGTTTCTAAAACTGGTACACTTGCTGAAGCAAGAAAGCGCGAGTTTTATGAAAAACCAAGTGTAAAACGTAAGAAGAAATCTGAAGCGGCAAGAAAGCGTAAATTCTAAGAGAGGGTGTAAGTTATGAGTCTTCTCGGTCGTTTAAACGATGATATGAAACAAGCGATGAAGAATAAACAAAAAGAAAAATTAACCGTCATTCGTATGGTTAAGGCTGCTTTACAAAATGAAGGTATTAAACTGCAACATACTCTTACTGAAGAAGAGGAATTAACAGTTTTAGCTCGTGAAGTAAAACAGTATAAGGACTCCCTCCTTGAATTTAAAAAAGCTGGTCGTGAAGACCTTGTTGATAAACTGCAAAGTGAAATTCAGATTTTAAGCGCATATTTGCCAGAGCAATTAACGGAAGAAGAATTAGCGAATGTAATTAAGCAAGTTATTTCTGAAGTTGGTGCTACTTCTAAAGCAGATATGGGTAAGGTGATGACTGCTGTTATGCCGAAAGTAAAAGGTAAAACAGACGGATCACTTGTGAATAAGCTGGTTATCCAGCTATTAGCATAAAAAAACGTCTCATTTCGTATGAGACGTTTTTTTATGCTTTTTTTCAGTTTGGACGTGATATTACAAGCTCTTTTTTCATACATATGGGATGAGAGGGGGTCTTTTGAGATGAAAAAATTAGAACAAATGAAGAATTGGTTAACGAAGCAAATAGACCTGCCAGTGGATGTGCTAATGGATCTACCTCGGATCACGCTTGTTGGGCAAGTGCATATCTATATAGAAAATCATCGAGGTTTATTAGTGTTTTCAGATAAAGAAGTAAGATTGTTATTAAAGCATGGTCAATTATTAATTAAGGGACAGTCCTTTGTTATTAAAACAATCCTTCCGGAAGAACTTTTGCTGGAAGGGATAATTGAGCAAGTGACATTTTTAGAAGACGAAAAGAAAGAGAAGTGAGGGAAACTTCCGTATGTGAAGTTTTTCTTCTTTATTCTAACAATTTGACCCTACTATTTATGGACAATAAAACTTTGTATTTCATTTTCGTACGAGCTATTTTGCTAATTAAAGTGAAAAGTAGTGTGTCTACTTTTGGAAAGGTAGTGAAGGCAGTAGATGAAAAATAAATGGTTTATAAAGTGGCTTGGATATGTAAAGGTACGAATTGAAGGTAGAGGAGCGGAACGGTTCGTTAACGAATGTGTACGTAGAAAATTATTAGTTTGGGACGTTAAGAAGATTGCTGATGAAACGTTAGTTTTTTGTATGTTATTACGAGATGTGAAAAAAATCAAGCCGATTTATAGAAAAAATGAATGTAAATTATACTTTATTGGGCGTTACGGTTTTCCTTTTTTGAATAAGCGCTTAATTAAAAATAGTGGATTCTTAATTGGTTTTTTAATTTTCTTTTTTGGCATGATTGCATTATCAAATATGGTTTGGAAAATTGAAATTACAGGAGCGAAACCTGAAACAGAATATATATTAATGAAAGAATTGGACAAAATGGGTATTAAAAAAGGAAAATTACAATTCCAAATGCCTAGTGTAGAAGATGTACAACGTCATTTGACAGACAATATTAATGCGATTACTTGGGCAGGACTAGAAATAAGGGGAACGACGTACCACTTTAAAATTGTTGAAAAAAATGAGCCGAAAAAAGAAAAGGAACAAAGACCGCAAAATTTAGTGGCAAAAAAAGAAGCGATTGTTACAAAAACATTTGTTGAAGTAGGAAAACCAGTCGTTCTAAAAAATGATCATGTAGAAAAAGGGCAGCTTCTCGTATCGGGGGTATACGGTAATGAGGAGAGTCAGACGATTGTTTCGGCGAAAGGTATTGTATATGGTGAAACGTGGTATACATCTAATGTGAATGTGCCACTGAAGACGCAATTTCAAGTATATACTGGCAATACGTATAATGAGCATTACCTTAAATTGGGGAGTGCGAAAATAAAAATATGGGGATTTCAACATGATAAGTATAAACGCTCCCGTACGGAAAGTGTAAAGCATGATGTGAAATTATTTGGTTTTACACTACCGATTGCATACGAAAAAGATATAGTGCGAGAAGAGGAAGAAGCGAACCGGGAATATACAGAAAAACAGGCAATGAAAGTAGCAAAAGAGATGGCTGAAAAAGAACTAAAGAAAAAATTGGATGAACATGCTATGATTGTAAGTGATAAGATTTTGAGTAAAGAGGTTGAGGCGGATCAACTAAAAGTCACATTGCATTATACTGTGATTGAAAATATTGCAGAGCCACAACCAATATCCGAATCCGATATTCAAGGAGACTGAGTAATGGCAGAACAATTAGTAGAAATGAACCAACAATTGGAAAATACTAACGAAGCAATCGCTCTTTTTGGAGTCAATGATGCTCATTTAAAAGTAATTGAACGGGAACTGAATGTATCGATTGTAACTAGAGGTGAAACTGTTCATGCATCTGGAGCAGTTGAAACTGTGACACTCGTAGAAAAAATCTTACAGCAATTACTTGTTGTTATTCGAAAAGGTGTGTCAATTACAGAAAGAGATGTTGCGTATGCAATTCAGCTCGCACAACAAGGGAAAATTGCTCAATTTGAAGAGTTATATGAAGAAGAAATTTTTAAAACGGCAAAAGGTAAATCCATTCGTGTAAAAACAATGGGGCAAAGAAGATACATTCATGCAATGAAGAAGAATGACATTGTATTTGGAATTGGACCTGCTGGGACTGGGAAAACATACTTAGCTGTAGTAATGGCTGTGAGAGCTTTAAAGCAAGGGTATGTAAAGAAAATTATTTTAACGAGACCGGCTGTAGAAGCAGGCGAAAGTTTAGGTTTTTTACCAGGGGATTTGAAAGAGAAGGTAGATCCGTATTTACGTCCGTTGTATGATGCTCTGCACGATATTCTTGGACAAGAATATACGCAGCGTATGATGGAGAGAGGTGTAATTGAAATCGCGCCTCTTGCTTATATGAGAGGGCGTACACTCGATGATTCATTTGTTATTTTAGATGAAGCGCAAAATACAACGGGTGCACAAATAAAAATGTTTTTAACAAGATTAGGTTTTAGTTCTAAAATGGTTATTACGGGAGATCCTTCACAAGTAGATTTACCAAAAGGGGTAAAATCAGGGCTTTCGCTAGCTTCTAACATTTTATCTGGTGTATCAGGTCTTTCGTTCATTACATTAGAACAAACGGACGTTGTGAGGCATCCACTGGTGCAACGTATTATTGAGGCATATGATAAAATGGAATGATCCTATTTGTCAGGGTCATTTCTTTTTGTATTAAGGTTGGCGAACGGCATATTTTTTACTATCATAAAAGATAAGAGAAATAAACTATAGGTACTGGTGTATAAAAATGTTACCTAAAAGTATCGTTAGCTAGAAGAAATGAAAGCTATAAATAGTTTCACTTTATTTCTGGAGAGGAGAAGGTATTGAAATCATGTTAAGATCTCAAGAAATTTCTAAGTGGTTTCGTAATTTACAACATTCGAAAAAACTAAGTTGGATTTCTTACGTTTTATTAGGAGCAGTGCTGTTTTTTGCACTTATGAATAATGTGAAACCAGAGCAATTAGATGTTGATATGTATTCTATTGCGAAAAAAACAATTCACTCTCCTATTAAAATTGAAGATAAGGTTATAACGGACAGAAAAAAACAAGAGGCCGCTCAAAAAGTCGGGGATCAATATACATATAGAAGTGAATATAAACAAAATAGAGTAGATATTGTAAATGATGTTTTTGCCAAGGTAAATGAAGTAATTCAGGAGATGAAAGCTGCTGGACCTGAAGAGCAAAAAAAGATGACCGATGCTAATAAATTAGAAAAGTTGAAGAAGAAGTTGCCATCTAATTTAACAAAGGAATTATCTGATGAGATTTTACTGTACTTTATTAATTCAGAACCGGATCAACTAGAATTAGCAAAGAACGCGGCTTTAACGTCTGTTAGTGTTATTATGGGTGGAAATATTAAAATGTCCGAAGAAATAGCAGCAAAAGAGCGATTTGTTAATGAAATGAAAAGCCTTAATGTGAATAGCGGATTGAAGGAAGCTGTTAATGCGCTAGGATCATATGCGATTACAGCAAATTATTTTTATGATCCGGTTGTAACGAAAGAGAAGAAGAAAGCGGAAGAGGATTTAGTCCCACCTGTTTATATTCTTCAAGGACAAGTTATTGTTAGAGAAGGCGAAACAATTTCAAGTGATATGTATAATCAGTTGAAATTAGTCGGTTTATTAGAGAAAGGTAATAGTTTTCAACCTTATGTTGGATTAGCGGTGCTCATTGGTGTGTTATTATACTTTATGCATAAGCAGTTTGAAGTATTTTTACAGCGGAAAAGAGAAGATAGACCGTATATTTTAGCGTATATTACAATTTTGTCTATCACGATTGTTTTAATGAAAATTATTAGTTTGTTTCAAAAGCTTGAATATGCAGGAATTGCGTATGTTGTCCCGGTTGCGATGGGAACAATACTTGTAAAACTAATGATTGGCGATCGATTTGTATTTTTAACAAGTATGATTTTTTCTGTGTGCGGAAGTATTATGTTTAATGAAGGGGTAACAAGTACACTGAATTATAGTGTAGGTATTTATGTGTTATTAAGTTCATTATCAGTGAGTATTTTCTTAAGAGAAAAAAATCGTCGTACGATGATTTTGCAAGCTGGTATACTTGTTTCTATCTTAAATGTAGTCGTCTTGGCGGCATTATTATTATTACGTAATGGGAATTTTTCACCTCTTGAAATTGGTACGCAATTATTAATGGCTTCACTTTCAGGGATTATCTCTTCCGTTTTAGCTATGGGGATATTACCTTATTTAGAAAGTGGACTTGGAATTGTATCAAGCATGAAGCTTATGGAACTATCAAGTCCGAATCATCCGCTTTTGCGTAGAATTTTGTTAGAAGCACCAGGAACATATCATCATAGTGTAATGGTAGCGAATCTTTCTGAAGCGGCTTGTGAAGCAGTTGGAGCAAATGGTGTATTAGCACGTGTAGGGGCATATTATCATGATGTAGGAAAAACAGTACAACCGCAATTCTTTATTGAAAACCAGATGGGAATTGAAAACCCACATGATAAATTAGATCCTGTGACGAGTAAAGAGATTATCATTGCTCATGTAACTGATGGAGTAAGGATGCTCGAAGAATACCATATTCCGCAAGAAATTATTGATATTGCTGGACAACATCACGGTACAACGCTCCTTAAATATTTTTATTATAAGGCGATTAAAGAAGATAAAGAAAAATATACAGAAGAGATGTTCCGTTATCCGGGATCAAAAGCAACTTCTAAAGAATCGGCAATCGTTGGTATCGCTGATAGTGTTGAGGCGGCGGTACGTTCTATGAATCACCCAACACCAGATCAAATTAATAATTTAGTACAAAGTATTATTAAAGATCGCCTGCAAGATGGGCAATTTAGTGAATGTGATTTGACATTTAAGGAACTACAAATCGTTGGAAGAACGTTATGTGAAACGTTAAATGGTATTTTCCATTCGCGTATTACATATCCGGAACCACCGGAAGAGAAGGAGAAAGAATGAGTTTATTAATTGATTTCATTGATGAAACAGAAGAAGTGAAAGAAGAATATGTGAATTTAATTCATGAAATATTAGGAAAAGCAGCTCAAATGGAAAAAATAGAGGATGGTGCGGAGTTATCAGTGACATTTGTAGATAACGAACGCATTCGCGAGATTAATCGTGATTACCGAGATAAGGATCAGCCTACTGATGTCATTTCCTTTGCTATGGAAGAAATGGGAGAAGGGGAAATGGAAATTGTAGGTGTAGAGATGCCGCGTATGTTAGGTGACCTTATTATTTCTATTCCGAGAGCGAAAGAACAAGCTGAAGAGTATGGACATTCTTTTGATCGTGAACTTGGCTTTTTAGCGTTACATGGCTTTTTGCATTTACTTGGTTATGACCACATGACAGAAGAGGATGAAAAAGAAATGTTTGGAAGACAGAAAGAAATTTTAGATGCATTTGGATTAGGGCGATGAAAAAAGGAAAACTTATAGATAGTTTTGGGTATGCTATAGCAGGTGTATTCTTTTGCCTTCGTCATGAACGAAATATGAAAATTCATTATTTAGCCGCAGTCATTGTTATATGCTGCGGCTTTTATTTCCATATTACGAAAGTAGAGTGGATGGTATTACTTATTGTAATAGGAATTGTAATGAGTTTAGAGATGGTAAATACAGCTGTGGAAAAAACCGTAGATTTAGCGACTATCAATATACATCCGTTTGCGAAAATTGCAAAGGATGTCGCAGCGGGAGCAGTTTTATTGTTTGCTATAATAGCTGTTATAATTGGTGCTATTATCTTTTTACCGTATGTGGTATAGTTGCATTCCAAAGTTTTTATTAAGCTTTGGAAGTGCCGTAAAGGCCTTTAATAAGAGAGTGTATCTATTCACAGCTGTGAACAGGAAGGATGCGGGAATATGAATAGTAAACAATTAATTCAAGAAGCAATCGAAGCGCGTAAACAAGCGTACGTACCATATTCTAAATTTCAAGTAGGTGCAGCATTATTAACACAGGATGGAAAAGTGTATCGTGGATGTAATGTTGAGAATGCATCATATGGCCTATGTAACTGTGCAGAAAGAACAGCTTTATTTAAGGCGGTTTCTGAAGGAGATAAAGAGTTTGTAGCTATCGCGATTGTGGCGGATACAAAGCGTCCAGTACCTCCTTGTGGAGCATGTCGACAAGTTATGGTAGAATTATGTAAACAGGATACGAAAGTATACCTGTCAAATTTACATGGTGATGTTCAAGAGACAACGGTCGGAGAATTGTTACCAGGAGCATTTTTAGCGGAGGATTTACATGAATAGAAAAGGTTATAAATCAGGTTTTGTCTCTATTATTGGCAGACCGAATGTTGGGAAATCTACATTTTTAAATCGTATTATCGGCCAAAAAATTGCTATTATGAGTGACAAGCCACAAACAACTCGTAATAAAATTCAAGGCGTATATACAGAAAATGATTCACAAGTAATTTTCATTGATACACCAGGAATACATAAACCTAAACATAAACTAGGTGACTTCATGGTGAAGATGGCTCAAACGACATTAAAAGAAGTTGATATCGTTCTGTTTATGGTCAATGCAGTCGAAGGATTTGGTCGTGGTGAGGAATTCATCATTGAGAAGTTAAAAGAAACGAAGCAACCAGTATTTTTAGTCATTAATAAAATTGACCAACTTCATCCAGAACAATTATTAGAGTTAATTGATCAATATCGCAAACTACATGAATTTGCAGAGATTGTACCGATTTCTGCATTAGATGGTAATAATGTGGACGCTTTAATTGGAACGATTAAAAAGTATTTACCAGAAGGACCACAATACTATCCAGATAATCAAGTAACGGACCATCCGGAGAGATTTATTATTGCAGAGCTTATTCGTGAGAAAGTACTACATTTAACACGTGAAGAAGTGCCGCATTCTGTGGCTGTTGTTATCGATGCAATTCAAAAACGCGAAGGCGGGGCAGTTTATATCAATGCAACGATTGTTGTTGAACGTCCATCGCAAAAAGGGATTATTATCGGTAAACAAGGGAAGATGTTAAAAGAAGTTGGTAAGAGAGCTCGTTTTGATATTGAAGCATTACTTGGTTCTAAAGTATTTTTAGAAGTATGGGTAAAAGTGCAAAAAGATTGGCGCAATAAAATGTCTCAGCTTCGTGACCTTGGTTTCCGCGAAGACGAGTACTAAAATAGAGTAAAGCTGTAATCAGCGGATGTTTTGTTCATCCGCTGATTATTGGTTTTATGAGTTTTGATAAATTAGGAAAAATTTTTCTCACATGAAAATGGACAAAATGGGTCAATTTAATAACAACAAAGGAAATTGGTTTATAGGCTACGCTTATTGAGAAAGGTGGATTCTTATGCTAGATTTTACCTGGAAGTTTTTCTCCAAAACAGGAAGCATTGAAACGTATTTGCTTTTGAAAGAAATGGAAAAAGACGTAAACGATGAGATGGATCAACATGAAGAGGAGCTAGCGCATCTAGACTCTCCAATTTCTTGACCCGTTTTGTTCAAACCTTGGATGGTGACGAACATGTTTCAAAAAGTTGAGGGCATCGTTATCCGTACGACAGATTACGGAGAAACGAACAAGATTGTTACAATATTCTCAAGAGAACTTGGTAAGGTAAGTGCAATGGCAAGAGGAGCGAAAAAACCGAAAAGCCGGTTAGCATCTGTTTCGCAACTTATGACACATGGTCATTTCCTTATACAAATGGGATCTGGACTTGGAACTTTGCAACAAGGCGAGATTATTTCAACTATGAAAGAAATTCGCGAGGATATATTTTTAACTGCTTATGCATCATTTATTGTTGAGTTAACTGATAAAGCAACAGAAGATAAAAAACATAATCCATATTTATTTGAAATGTTATATCAAACGTTGCATTACATGTGTGAGGGTGTTGATTCAGAAGTATTATCATTAATTTATCAAACGAAAATGCTTCCGGTATTAGGGATGCGCCCGTACTTTGATACATGTGCGATTTGTCATCAAGAAACAGATTTTGTCGCCTTCTCTGTCCGGGAAGGCGGTTTTCTGTGCTCGCGTCATGCTGAGCAAGATCAGTATCGTATACCAGTGGGGGAAGCCGTTCATAAATTATTACGTCTTTTCTACCACTTCGATTTACATAGACTTGGCAATGTATCAGTGAAGGATAGCACAAAAAAACAAATGCGTTTAGTGTTGAATACATATTATGATGAATATTGCGGGATTTATTTGAAATCAAGACGTTTCTTAGAACAACTTGATAAGTTTCAAATATAATTTGGGGCCGTATATGGTCCTTTTTACATCCTATCTTTTTCGAATAGCATATTTAGTATATAATATTTAAGAGATAGTATAACTTTTTTCGTTGTGCATTAAAGGTGGTGATTATCATAGAGCTGAATAAACGGCAGGAACATATCATTCAGATTGTAAAAGATCACGGTCCTATTACAGGGGAGTCAATTGCTGCGCAATTGGGATTAACACGTGCAACGCTAAGGCCAGACTTAGCAATTTTAACGATGGCTGGTTATTTAGAAGCACGCCCACGCGTAGGTTATTTTTATACGGGAAAAACTGGGGGACAGCTATTATCTGAAGCTGTTAAGAAAATTAAAGTACAAGATTATCAATCTAGACCAGTTGTAATTGATAAAAATGTATCAGTATACGATGCAATTTGTACGATGTTTTTAGAGGATGTAGGTACATTATTCGTTGTAGATCAATCGACTCTATTAGTTGGTGTTGTATCTCGTAAAGATTTATTACGAGCTAGCTTAGGAAAGCAGGATTTAACCTCTCTTCCGGTTAATATTATCATGACAAGGATGCCAAACATTGCGATGTGTCGTAGAGAAGATTCTTTATATGATATTGCGATGGAATTAATAGAAAGACAGATTGATGCGATGCCAGTTGTAAAAGATACGAAACAAGGTTTAGAAGTGATTGGACGAATTACAAAAACAAATATTACACGTGCGTTTGTAAACTTAGTAAATAACGAATAAGTGTAATTTGTTTAAAGTGAGGTAATGTAATGGATAATAAAATCGTATATGTCGTATCTGACTCTGTCGGAGAAACGGCTGATTTGGTTGTTCGAGCAGCAATGGGGCAATTCCCATTTGCTCCTGATATTAGACGTGTGCCGTATGTAGAAGATACAGGGACATTAAAAGAAGTGATTTCGATTGCTAAGAGCAATCAAGCGCTTATTTGTTTTACGTTAGTAAAACCTGACATGCGTCAGTATTTAGTAACAGAGGCTGCAAAAGAAGGCGTAGAGGCATATGATATTATCGGGCCTCTAATCGATCAAATTGAAGAAATTACAGGGCAAGTACCGAGATATGAGCCGGGTGTTGTTCGTAGATTAGATGAAGAATATTTTAAAAAGATTGAAGCGATTGAGTTTGCTGTAAAGTATGATGATGGTAGAGATGCGCGCGGTATTTTAAAAGCGGATATCGTGTTGATTGGGATTTCGCGTACATCAAAAACACCACTTTCTCAATATTTAGCGCATAACAAACGTTTGAAAGTTGCCAATGTACCACTTGTACCAGAAGTGGATCCACCTGAGGAATTATATCAAGTGGCAAAAGAAAAATGTTTCGGTTTGAAAATTACGCCAGATAAGTTGAATCATATTCGAAAAGAGCGATTGAAATCACTTGGACTAAGTGACGGTGCAACATATGCCAATATTAATCGTATTAAAGAAGAAATTGATCACTTTGAGAATGTAGTTGGTAAAATAAATTGTCAAGTAATTGATGTATCGAATAAGGCGATTGAAGAAACAGCTAACATTATTGTGAATGCAGTGCAAAACCAAAAAATGTTTTAGCACATTTACCAAAGGTGAATGTGCTTTTTTCGCTCGTGAGAAACACAATCCTTGCTGATTTCGTAATAGATTATACCGGAGTGGTTATACTTATATTCTTCTGTCCTTTTATTACGTTAAAGGTAGGGTTTCGTTATCCTGAAATAGAGGATGAAAAAATAAAGGGATATGTAGCGTAGCTGAAGAAAATATATTATAATAAAAAATTGTGATAAAAACCTATATTTTACGTTTAGACTTTAATTTTTCAGAATAAACTAGGGATAGGATTTACGAAAAGACATGTAATTACGTTAAATCGACAAAATCTATACAAGAAAACGCACATTATGGAAGGATTCGCAGAAGGGATGTAGAATACAGAAATATGCAAAACATCAATATGGTATTAGTTGATGCAGATGCATATCCTGTGAAGGCTGAAAATTGTGCAAGTTGGAACGAAATTTCATGTCGAAATTTTGTTTGTCACATCGTATGCTCATCGTTTAAGGAAACAGCAAGGGAAATTGGATCTATGTAGATGCTGAATGAGCTAAAGTTGATTTCTTTATATGTATCAACATGCAAAAGAAACAGATCTCGTGATCACATAGGATATGATACTTGCTAGTCTTCTTGTAAAAAAGTGCATATGTATTGTCTCCAGGAGGTACATTTGTAACAGATGAGTAAATGGATACAATTTTATATAGTAGGTACGTGTCTGCGAAGTTACGCAGAAAAGGGTCTGCAAAATCGTTTGATAACGTAATCGACAACACTTTCTAATAAGTTTAGAAAAAATATTGTCGAATTATAAAGGAATTTTTTAATTTATATCGAATACAAAATACGACACGGAGATGGAGTTATGGGGAACAGAATTCCCGAAGAAGTTGTTGAACAGATTCGGACGTCATCCGACATAGTAGAAGTGATTGGTGAATACGTTCAACTTAGAAAACAGGGGCGTAACTATTTCGGCCTTTGTCCATTTCATGGTGAGAATTCTCCTTCATTCTCTGTTTCATCTGATAAGCAAATTTTTCATTGCTTCGGATGTGGAGAAGGTGGAAATGTATTTTCCTTTCTAATGAAAATGGAAGGACTGGCTTTTACCGAGGCTGTTCAAAAGCTAGGTGAAAGAAATGGAATTGCGGTTGCAGAGTATACATCAGGGCAAGGACAACAAGAAGACATATCTGATGACACTGTCATCATGCAACAAGCTCATGAACTTTTGAAAAAGTATTATCATCATTTATTAGTAAATACAGAAGAAGGAAACGAAGCACTTTCGTATTTGTTAAAACGTGGTATTACAAAAGAGATGATTGAGAAGTTTGAAATTGGTTATGCGTCACCTGCTTGGGATGCAGCAACAAAAATTTTGCAAAAAAGAGGTTTATCGCTGTCTAGTATGGAACAAGCTGGTCTTCTCATAAGAAGCGAGAAGGATGGTAGTCATTATGATCGCTTCCGTGGAAGGGTCATGTTTCCAATCTATACGTTGCAAGGTAAAGTGATAGCATTTAGTGGAAGGGCATTAGGAGATGACACTCCGAAATATTTAAATAGCCCTGAAACACCGATTTTTCACAAAAGTAAATTGTTGTATAACTTCCACCAAGCGAGGCCGTTTATTAGAAAACGTGGGCAAGTGGTCCTTTTGGAAGGATATGCTGACGTACTAGCTGCGGTAAAAAGTGGTGTGGAAGAAGCTGTTGCGACAATGGGAACAGCTTTAACTGAAGAACAAGCAAAACTTCTGCGACGTAACGTTGAAACTGTTGTTCTTTGCTATGATGGTGATAAAGCAGGGCGAGAAGCGACGATGAAAGCAGGGCAATTATTGTTGCAAGTTGGTTGCCAAGTGAAAGTTACATCCTTGCCAGATAAGCTTGATCCTGATGAATATGTGCAACAATATGGGACAACTGCTTTTGAAAATCTTGTGAAATCAAGTATAAGTTTTGTTGGTTTTAAAATAAATTATTTGCGTTTAGGGAAAAATTTGCAAGATGAGTCTGGCAAAGAAGAGTATGTGAAAAGTGTTTTAAAAGAGTTATCATTGTTACAGGATGCGATGCAGGCAGAATCATATTTGAAGTCATTATCGCAAGAATTTTCGTATTCAATGGAAACACTTTTGAATCAATTGCACCAATATCGCAAAGAACAAAAGGTACAGCAAAAACAAGTAAAGCAGGTTTCTAAGCCGTCTCAAATTGTTCAAACAAAACCGAAGTTAACAGGTTTTGAAAGGGCAGAAAGAGAAATTATTTACCATATGTTGCAAAGTCCAGAAGTGGCTGTTCGTATGGAATCCCACATAGAAGATTTTCATACAGAAGAACATAAAGGGATTTTATATGAACTATACGCATATTATGAAAAGGGAAATGAACCTTCAGTCGGAACATTTTTAAGTTGGCTCTCTGATGAAAAGTTGAAAAATATTATCACTGATATTTCGACGGATGAATTTATTAATCCAGAATACACAGAAGAAGTGTTAGAAGGCCATTTGGAGACGCTTAGACGTCATCAAGAAAAACTTGAAAAGATGGAAATCATCTTTAAGGTAAAACAGATGGAAAAAACGGATCCTGTAGAGGCTGCTAAATATTATGTAGCATATTTACAAAATCAAAAAGCGAGAAAATAGCTTTTTTGAGAAGTTTTTAGTATAATGAATGTTTGTATCTCGCGTAAGGAGGGGAACAGATGGCTGATAAACCAGCTCGTTCTAAACAAATTGAAACTGAAATGACCCTTGAGCAGGTGAAAGAACAACTCACTGAGCTCGGAAAAAAACGTGGCGTTCTTACATATGAAGAGATTGCAGAACGCATGAATGGATTTGAAATTGAATCCGATCAAATGGATGAATACTATGAATATTTAGGTGAACAAGGAATTGACTTAGTTGGCGACAATGACAACGACGAAGGCCCTAATAATCGCCAAATAGCAAAATCGGAAGAAGAATTCGACCTCAATGATTTAAGTGTACCACCTGGGGTTAAAATCAACGATCCTGTTCGTATGTATTTAAAAGAAATTGGTCGTGTAGATTTACTATCTGCAGAAGAAGAAATTCGACTTGCAACGCGTATTGAAGAAGGCGATGAAGAAGCGAAGCGTCGTCTTGCAGAAGCAAACTTACGTCTTGTAGTAAGTATTGCAAAGCGCTACGTGGGCCGTGGTATGCTTTTCTTAGACTTAATCCAAGAAGGGAATATGGGTCTAATTAAAGCGGTTGAAAAGTTCGATTATCGTAAAGGTTTCAAATTTAGTACGTATGCAACTTGGTGGATTCGCCAAGCAATTACACGTGCGATTGCAGACCAAGCAAGAACAATTCGTATCCCAGTTCATATGGTTGAAACAATTAATAAGTTAATTCGTGTACAACGTCAGTTATTACAAGATTTAGGACGCGAACCATCTCCTGAAGAGATTGGTGAAGAAATGGATCTTGCTCCAGAAAAAGTACGTGAAATCTTAAAAATTGCACAGGAGCCAGTTTCCCTTGAAACACCGATTGGTGAAGAAGATGACTCCCATTTAGGTGATTTTATTGAAGACCAAGAAGCAACATCGCCTGCGGACCATGCAGCGTATGAATTGCTAAAAGAACAATTAGAAGATGTGTTAGATACACTAACAGATCGTGAAGAAAATGTTCTACGTCTTCGTTTTGGTTTAGATGATGGACGAACTCGTACGCTTGAAGAAGTTGGGAAAGTATTCGGCGTAACAAGAGAACGTATCCGTCAAATTGAAGCAAAAGCACTTCGTAAACTAAGACATCCAAGCCGTAGTAAGCGTCTTAAGGATTTCTTAGAATAGGCTACCTTTAAGTTTACTTCACCTTTGTGAAGTAAACTTTTTTGTTTTGTTAATTTTTGTTAAACTTTATCTGTCGGCAACGATTACAATTTCTTGTAATTTATTTTACAGAATTGTCTTTTGATTTGCAAATGCTCATTTTTCGATTTTTCGATTAATTTTGTTTATTCTATACAAAAATATATGTAGAAAAGTGAAAAATATGATGAGAAACGTTAATAATTATCGAAATAATAAGCGATATAACAATAAAAAACAATAAACTGAATTTATGGAATATTTTTAACAAGTAGTAGTTTACTCTTTTCTGATAGAGCGTTTTCAAGTACAATGGAAATGACTGAATCATCTAACTATTTAGGGGTATAGAGGGGGGAGAAGAGATATGAAACGTAATCCGCTGATTCCGTTCGCTCTTATTGCAGCATTAGGTATTATCGTTATGTTTGTATTTTCATTTCAGGGGCTAAATAAATCTAAAGAGTTAGCTGATGCAAAAAATGGCGGGAAGCCAGCACAAACAGCATCAAAGCCAGAGGATATTGTAAAGCAAAGCTGTACGAGCTGCCACGGCGATCAGTTACAAGGGGCAGTAGGACCTAATTTACAAAAAATTGGTGGGAAACTTTCGAAAGAAGAGATTCAAGAAGTTATTTCGAAAGGAAAAGGAAATATGCCGCCAAATTTAGTTCCGGCTGATCAAGCCGCTAAAGTAGCTGATTGGTTATCGAAGAAAAAATAAAGTTTTGTGTTACAAGCCTTTTGCTTATGCAAAGGGCTTGTTTTTCTATATTTTCTAAAATACGATGAGTTATAGAGAATGGAATTGTTGCTATGGGCTTGCAACAACTACTATAAATTCATTATCATGGAGACAGACTGATAAGAGAAGGAGTAATGGAAATACATGAATGAAGTAAAGCTTTCAAAACGATTAGAAGAAGTTGTGCGTGAGATACCAGTAGGATCTACAGTTGCTGATATTGGATCGGATCATGCGTATTTACCGTGTTATACAATTATAAATAATATTGCTACTAAAGCAGTTGCTGGAGAGGTTGTAGATGGACCATTTCGTTCTGCACAAGCAACTGTAGCTGAAAGTGGCTTACAAGATAAAGTAGACGTGCGTAAAGGGAATGGATTAGCTGTTATCGCGCCAGGAGAAGTAGATGTAATTACAGTTGCCGGAATGGGCGGAGCGTTAATTCGTGACATTTTAGAAAGTGGTAAAGAAAAATTAGAAGGTGTATCGCGTTTAATTTTACAGCCGAATATTGCAGCGCATAACATTCGTGAATGGTTTATTGAGAATGGATGGGAGCTTATCCATGAAAAAATCGTAAAAGAAGATGGGAAAATTTACGAAATCCTAGTAGGGGAGCGAGGAAATACTGCGGTGCCTTATTCTGAGAATAAACAAGCTGAATTGTTTATGGGACCATTTTTAGTAAAAGAAAAAAGTGAAGCTTTCGTTGAAAAATGGGAAGGAGAATTGAAAAACTTCCAAAATATTTTAAAACAGTTAGAACGTGCGGCTGATTCTGAAGAAACAAAGGTGAAGCGTGAGGAAGTAGAGGCGAAAATGAAAATGATAGGGGAGGTTTTATCATGAGTAAAATTCCAAACGGCCATGAAATTATTTCTGTATTTGAAAGTATGTATCCGAAGCATTTGGCGATGGAAGGAGATAAGATTGGTCTGCAGATTGGAGCGCTTAACAAACCTGTACAGCACGTATTGATTGCGTTAGATGTAACGGAGGAAGTTGTAGATGAAGCAATTCAATTAGGAGCGAATGTCATTATTGCACATCACCCTTTAATTTTTAACCCGCTAAAAGCGATTCATACAGATAAGGCGTATGGGAAAATTATTGAAAAGTGTATTAAAAATGATATTGCCATTTATGCAGCGCATACGAATGTGGATATTGCTAAGGGCGGAGTAAATGATTTACTTTCTGAGGCGTTAGGATTGCAAAATACAGAAGTTTTGGCACCGACATACGCAGAAGAAATGAAAAAAATTGTTGTGTTTGTGCCAATAACTCACGCGGAAGAAGTACGAAAAGCATTAGGAGACGCAGGTGCTGGTCATATCGGCAATTATAGCCACTGTACGTTTAATAGCGAGGGTACTGGTACGTTTGTACCTCAAGAGGGAACAAATCCTTATATCGGGGAAACTGGGCAGTTAGAACGCGTAGAAGAAGTGCGAATCGAAACGATTATTCCAGCTTCATTACAGCGAAAAGTGACTAAAGCAATGGTAACGGCACATCCATATGAAGAAGTAGCATATGATGTGTATCCACTTGATAATAAAGGTGAAACGTTAGGGCTTGGAAAAATAGGCTATTTACAAGAAGAAATGACACTCGGACAGTTTGCAGAACATGTAAAGCAATCATTAGACGTAAAGGGTGCACGAGTTGTTGGGAAATTAGATGATAAAGTGCGCAAAGTAGCTGTACTTGGTGGCGATGGTAACAAATACATCAATCAAGCTAAATTTAAAGGAGCGGATGTATATGTAACAGGTGACATGTATTATCATGTTGCTCATGATGCGATGATGCTCGGTTTAAACATAGTTGACCCAGGACATAACGTTGAAAAAGTAATGAAGCAAGGTGTGCAAAAGCAATTGCAAGAAAAAGTGGATGCAAAGAAACTCAAAGTACACATTCATGCTTCGCAGTTACATACAGATCCATTTACATTTGTATAAGAAAAATAAAAACCGTTGCTCATATAGGCAACGGTTTTTATTATTGTTCTTTTTTCACTTTTACACGAGGTAATATTTTTTGTAACGGTACTTTTCGAACTCTTTCCCATGTAGCGGGATTCATTGGGTCATATTGATCTAAGAAAGCGATAACTTCTTTCGTAATTGGCGTTGGAGTAGAAGCACCTGCTGTAACAGCTACGTTTTCTACACCTTGTAGCCATTCTAATTTGATTTCACTTACGTCTGCAACGCGGTATGCTTTCGTACCAGCGATTTCTTGTGATACTTGTGCTAAACGGTTTGAATTGTTACTTTTCGGATCACCAACAACAATTGTTAAGTCTGCAACATCAGCTTGTTTGGCAACGGCTTCTTGGCGAACTTGAGTTGCTAAACAAATTTCCTTATGGAATTCTGCTGTTGGGAATTTCTTCTGAATGTCCTCCATTAAATGTTGAACATCCCATTGGCTCATCGTTGTTTGATTTGTAACTAAAATTTTATCCGTTGGAATTTCTAATGTTTTTAAATCATCAGCTCTTTCGATAAGATGAACGATGTCAGGTGCAATACCAACTGCGCCTTCTGGTTCTGGATGATTTTTTTTGCCGATATAAATGACATGGTAACCTTCAGCTTTCTTTGCTTCAATAAGGTCATGTGTTTTTGTAACATCTGGGCAAGTGGCATCGATTGTTGTTAAACCTTTTTCTTTTGCACGTTGTTTAACTTCTGGAGAAACACCGTGTGCAGTGAAAATAACAGTACCAGAATCGATTTTATCTAAAATTTCTAATCGACTTGGACCGTCTAATGTAATGATACCGTCGTCTTCGAATGCATCTGTTACATGTTTGTTGTGAACAATCATACCTAAAATATAAATAGGTCTTGGTAATGTTGTATCTAATGCGGCGTTACGTGCAATAACCATCGCATCCACAACACCGTAGCAATAACCACGAGGGGAAATTTTAACAATTTTCATATGAGTAATCCTCTCCTTCTAAACAAGGGATACTTTTGTGCATAGTCTTTTACATTATAAAGGAGGAGTGGATAGAAAACAAAGGATTGTTACACATACAGTTTTGGTTTTGTTGCTATTTTTTGAACGGGCTCCTCTCGTACTTCTTTTTCTATGGCTGGCTCAATCGCTATTTTTTTTCTTTTTCTTTTTTTTTGTGGAGGAGGTGGAGTTGCTACCTCAACCTTTTCTGTTAAATCTTCAGTTTGATCTTCGGCTGGATCTTCTTCCGTACTTTTTCCAGAGGTGAGGATTTTAACAATGCTTGGTAGGTTACGCATAATGGGACCGTACTGTTCGACGACAGGACTTACAGATTGAACGACTTGGGATACTTTTTCGATATTGTTTATCATATTAGTTGGATTCGAAATTAAATTTGCAAAAAAACTGCCGATACCGCTGCTTGATGCTGCTGTAGTTGCTGCACCGCCGCGCGTTTCATTTGATTCATACATTTGAGGGGGGATCATTTGCTCGGGATGCTGCTGCATGTATGGTTGATATTGCTGTTGATATTGCTGTGGGTATTGTTGTTGATATCGCTGTTGGTATTGTTGTTGATATTGCTGTGGGTATTGCTGTTGATATTGGGGTGGCGGTTGCTGGTGTTGGTGCATCATTGGTGTCTGCCCTTCTATTTGTCGATAAGGCGGAACCATTTGCATGAAAGGTTCGGTTGGATCGTGTTTTTTAAAGAGTTTAGCAAGGAACCCTTTCTTTTTTTGTGCCATCGGTGGTAGTTGTGGAATTGGATATGGTGTATAAGGTTGTTGGCCTGGATTCGGATACATTTGCCTTGCGGGAGATTTTGGAAACATGTGAGAAATCCTCCTTTCTTCAGTTAGGTATATACACATACAATATGCAATAAGAGGGAAGAAGGTTAGTTTTTGAAGTAAAAACCTAAACTAAAGATGGATTTTACTTGTAGATTTCGATATAATGTAGACTTGACTGATTTGTGCGCGCAGTAGAAATTTAGAAAGAAGGTGTAACTTATGACACAACAAACTTTTACACAGTATGATTTTAAACCATTTTTAATAGATGCAGTTCGTGAACTACGCTTTACAGAGCCGACAGGAATTCAACAGAAAATTTTCCCGGTCGTGAAAAAAGGTGTAAGTGTAATTGGACAATCCCAAACAGGTTCTGGGAAAACACATGCATACTTACTCCCTACATTAAATAGAATTAACCCAGGTCGTGAAGAAGTACAACTTGTTATTACAGCGCCTACTCGTGAGTTAGCACAACAAATTTACGAAGAAATCGTGAAATTAACAAAGTTCTGTGCGGAAGATCAAATAATTACAGCACGTTGTTTAATTGGTGGAACTGATAAACAACGATCAATTGAAAAGTTGAAAAAACAACCTCATATTGTAGTTGGAACACCAGGACGTATTAAAGACTTAGTAGAAGCACAAGCGCTATTTGTTCATAAAGCAAATACTATTATTGTAGATGAAGCAGACTTAATGCTTGATATGGGATTCATTCATGATGTAGACAAAATTGCAGCACGCATGCCTAAAAACTTGCAAATGCTAGTTTTCTCTGCAACAATTCCTCAAAAACTAAAACCGTTTCTGAAGAAATATATGGAGAATCCAGAGCATATTCATATCAATCCAAAACAAGTTGCAGCTGGAAATATTGAGCATTATTTAGTACCTTCTAAACATCGTAACAAAATCGATTTAGTGAATAAAATGTTGCTACAATTTAAACCGTATTTAGCAGTTGTTTTCACGAATACGAAGAAGATGGCGGATCAGGTTGCTGACGGATTAATGGAACGTGGTCTAAAAGTTGGACGAATTCACGGAGATTTATCACCGCGTGATCGTAAAAAAATGATGAAACAAATTCGTGATCTAGAATTCCAATATATCGTTGCAACTGATTTAGCAGCACGTGGTATTGATATTGAAGGAATTAGTCATGTTATTAACTACGAACTTCCATCAGATTTAGATTTCTTCGTTCACCGCGTTGGAAGAACAGCACGTGCAGGCCATTCAGGTATTGCAGTGACAATTTATGATCCGGCAAACGAAGAAGCGTTAGATAGTTTAGAAAAGCAACGTAATATTGAGTTCAAGCATGTAGATTTACGCGGAGATGAGTGGGCGGATTTAGGTGAGCGTCGTCGTCGTAAGAGCCGTAAAAAACCAAATGATGAACTTGACGTTATGGCAACAAAAGTTATTAAAAAGCCGAAAAAAGTAAAACCAAACTATAAACGTAAACTTGCAACGGAACGTGACAAAGTGAAGAAAAAATATAGCAATAAAAAAAGATAAGGGATTTCCCTTATCTTTTTTTTACCCAGCTATTTGCGAGAGTCGTAATCAATATGGATAGAAAATATTGATTACAGTTTCACTTAATCCAGCTAATTTAAATGAAGAGTATAGTCTGTTTAAATAGTCATATGAATTTGTGTAGTGCGTTTTTTGTGAACAAACAATTCACTACATATTTCTACAAATTATGCTATCATTATATCTATTGTATATTGAAGAGGTGATTGTATGTTAAAGATTGGATCTCATGTTTCTATGAGTGGTAAGAAAATGTTATTAGCAGCAAGTGAAGAGGCTGTTTCATACGGTGCAACGACGTTTATGATTTATACAGGTGCACCGCAAAATACAAGAAGAAAACCAATTGAAGAATTGAATATAGAAGCAGGAAGAAAACATATGGAACTAAACGGCATTGAGGAAATTATCGTACATGCGCCATATATTATTAATGTCGGGAATACGACGAAGCCAGAAACCTTCCAATTAGGTGTGGACTTCCTTCGCATGGAAATTGAAAGAACATCGGCATTAGGTGTGGCGAAACAAATCGTGCTTCACCCAGGTGCGCACGTTGGTGCAGGAGCGGATGCTGGTATTCAACAAATTATTAAAGGGCTTAATGAAGTATTAACGCCAGAGCAGACGGTTAATATTGCGTTAGAAACGATGGCAGGAAAAGGAACAGAATGCGGTCGTAGCTTTGAAGAAATTGCAAAGATTATTGATGGTGTGAAATATAATGAGAAGCTATCTGTATGCTTTGATACGTGTCATACGCACGATGCAGGATATGACATTGTAAATGACTTTGACGGTGTATTAAACGAATTTGATAAGATTGTCGGTATTGATCGTTTGCAAGTACTGCATATTAATGATAGTAAAAATGTACGCGGCGCAGGAAAGGACCGTCATGAAAATATCGGTTTTGGTCATATCGGTTATAAAGCGTTGCATCATATTGTGCATCATCCGCAGTTAATGCACGTACCGAAAATTCTTGAAACTCCATATGTAGGTGAGGATAAAAAAGATAAGAAGCCACCATATAAATTAGAAATCGAAATGCTGAAAAATGGTACTTTTGATGAAGGGCTTCTTGAGAAAATTAAAGCGCAATAAGCAATAAGGAGGGGATTTTCCCCTCCTTATTTTAGTAGTTGCTGAAATAAAGTATTTACTTGTTGGGCAGTAGCAGGGGAGGTTACTTTTGCAATTTGTTTTAAGAGCTCTAGTCGTTCGTCATTATCGTAAATATTAATATTCTTTCCTTTCATAAGTACAACAATTTGATCAGCTTGTGCAGTCGTAATGGAAACTTTATACTCTTTACTATATTTCAATAACTCTTTTGTAGAAATATGATTTAATTTTTTATTTACAAGTTGTTTAATGAGGTTCATTGAGTTATCCTCCTTCACACGTTCTTCTATCGAAATATATGAGTACGTAGCTTGTACATATTCGTATAGAGTTTCTTTTTTCATGAGAAAAAGAAGCGTATGTTATAATAAAAGGACAAAACTATAGAAAAAGATTATAGGGAGGACTTATGGAGCAAAAGCAACATCGAAAAGAAAGTGTTATCCATCTTATGTATCGTTTAGTTATGATTATTTTCGGGGCAGCATGCGCGGCGGTAGCAATTGAACTATTTTTAATGCCAAATAAAATTATTGATGGTGGAATTATTGGTATTTCTCTTATATTAGATTATCTTACTCCTAATATTTGGTGGTTAAGTTTTTCTACTTTAGTCGTTATTCTCAATATCCCCTTTATGTATTCAGGTTATAAGCAAATCGGAAAAACGTTCATGCTATCTTCGGCGTTCGGTATTGTAGCTTTAGCGTTTATTGAATCAACGTTACATGCTGTTCCGCCATTTACAACAGAGCCAATTTTAGCGACAGTGTTTGGTGGTCTTATTTTAGGTCTTGGTGTAGGGCTCGTTATTCGTCACGGTGGATCAATGGACGGAACAGAAATTATGGGTATTTTATTAACGAAGAAATTACCTTTCTCCGTTGGCGAATTTGTAATGTTTGTGAACTTATTCATTTTTGCGTGGGCAGCATTTGTATTTGGTGTTGAACAAGCTATGTATTCTGTTATGACGTACTATATCGCATTCAAAACAATTGATACAGTCATTCAAGGTTTAGATGAAACGAAAGCAGTTTTAATTGTATCAGATCAATATGAGGAAGTATCAAATGCGATTTTACATCGTCTTGGCCGTGGAACTACAAAGCTTGTAGCGAAAGGTGGTTACACGGATAAAGAAAAAGAAGTTATATATGCCGTTGTAACGCGTCTGGAAGTGACAAAGTTAAAATCGATTGTGTATGAAATTGATGCGAATGCATTTGTTACGATTATGAGTACACAAGAGACAAATGGTGGTAAGTTTAAATCGGCTATTCACTAAAAGATTAATTGTAATATTTTTCGAAAGCAGAGAATTTTTCTCTGCTTTTTGTTATAATAGTAAGGTTTCTTGAAAAAATAGATATATTTTATGCAGATTGGTTTACAACTATAATAAGCTGTACTATAATTCAAATAGATATAAATCGGAATCATTCTGAATTAAAATAGGTGAGATGCTATGAATAATGTATTAGAAATAGAAGGATTGTCATTTCGATATGAAGATCGAAATGTGTTAGAAGATATTAATTTGCAAGTTCCGAAGGGAGCTTTTTTAGGTTTAGTTGGGCCAAATGGTTCTGGGAAATCAACCTTGTTAAAATGTTTATTAGGCGTTTTAAAGCCGAAACAGGGAAGTATTCGTTTGTTTGGTGTTGATAGTAAGAAGTTTAAAGAATGGAACAAAGTTGGTTATGTATCCCAAAAGGCAAATAGCTTTAATTCTGGTTTTCCGGCAACTGTTTTTGAAGTTGTGTCAATGGGACTCGTTTCCAAAAAAGGGCTGTTTCGCTTTTTCACGAAAAGCGATAAGGAAAAGGTAGAAAAAGCGATTGCTGATGTAGGGATGAGTGAGTTTCAGGGGCGTAATATCGGAGAACTTTCTGGTGGACAACAACAGCGTGTATTTATTGCTCGTGCGCTCGTTAGTAATCCTGAATTACTTATTTTGGACGAGCCTACTGTTGGGATCGATGTGAAGAATGTAGAAAGTTTTTATGAGATATTAGAGGATTTAAACAAAAGGTTAGGAATCACATTAATTCTCGTTACGCATGATATGGGAGCTGTTACCGAGAAAGTAACGCATGTTGCATGCTTAAACCAACATCTACATTTCCATGGAAATGTAGAAAAGTTCCGAGAGTTAGAAGATGCAGAAATGTCCGTTTTATATGGACATCATGTTCATCGTTTAAAACACGAGCATGAGCATCACGGGAGGATATAATGATACAAGATTTTTTACAATATGACTTTTTACGTAACTCTTTATATGCAGGGATTTTAATAGGACTTGTTGCACCGCTTATCGGTGTATTTGTTGTCATTCGCCGTATGTCACTTATTGCAGATGCATTAAGTCACGTGACATTATCGGGTATTGCTGCAAGTTTACTACTAGAAAAAACAATTTTCACAGGGGGATTTTTAAATCCGTTATATATGGGGATGATTTTTTCTATTGGTGGGGCGTTACTTATTGAAAAATTACGTACTGTATATAAACATTATCAAGAATTAGCAATTCCGATTATTCTTTCAGCAGGAATGGGGATTGGTGTTATTTTTATTTCACTTGCAAATGGATTTAACACAGATTTATTTAGTTATTTATTTGGTAGTGTAAGTGCTGTAACAAGTACGGATTTAATAATCATCGGCATTGTAGCAATTGTTGTTATTGTAACGATTACTCTATTATACAAAGAGTTATTTTTACTATCGTTTGATGAGGAATACGCTGTATCAACCGGTTTGAGTGCAAAGTGGATTCACTTTATTTTCATTATATTGGTTGCGCTTGTTATTGCAGTATCAATGCGTGTAGTAGGGGTTCTTCTCGTATCATCATTAATGACGTTACCAGTTGCAGCGAGTATTCGTATTGCTAATGGATTTAAACAAACAATTTTCTTTTCCATTTTATTTGGTGAAATTGCAGTAATTGGTGGAATGTTTGCTTCGTATCAACTTGATCTAGCACCAGGTGGTACAATTGTTATGATAGCAGTTCTTATTTTAATTGGTGCGATTTTATGGAAGAAGAAAAAAACTGCATAAAGTAGGGATAGATATGAATCTAACAGAAGCTTTACGCCTAATGAAAGATAAAGGATACAAACATACTGGGAAAAGGGAAGAAATGCTCAGGTTATTTGCAGCTCACAATCGTTATTTAACGGCGAAAGACGTTTTAGAGCATATGAAGGATGATTATCCAGGTCTTAGCTTTGATACAATTTATCGTAACTTAACGGTGTTTGCTGAAATTGGTGTTTTAGAACAAACAGAATTAAATGGTGAAAAACATTTTCGTTTTACATGCTCTATTATGGAACATCATCATCATTTTATTTGTTTAGATTGCGGGGGAACGAAAGAAATCACTTCCTGCCCGATGGATTTTATGAATAAAGATTTTAACGGTTATGAAGTAACAGGTCACAAGTTTGAAATATACGGCCGTTGTCCAAAATGTGCAAAGTAAAAGCTCGTCAGTTATATAACTGACGAGCTTTTTTACGTAGAAAAAAGGTTGCTCACCAATATTGTGAGCAACCTTTTTTTTATTGTTCTTGTGCTTCTTTTTCTTTTTCTCGTTCAGCAGCCATTTCAGCAGCAATTACGTCGATTTCTTTTTTCAGTTCTTCTACCATTATTTCTTCTGGTACTTTACGAACAACTTGCCCTTTGCGGAATAATAGACCTTCTCCGCGTGCGCCAGCAATACCGATATCAGCTTCACGAGCTTCACCAGGACCATTTACAGCGCAGCCAAGTACTGCAACTTTAATTGGTACTTGCAGTGTAGAGATGTATTCTTCCACCTCGTTGGCAATGCTAATTAAATCAATTTCAATACGACCACAAGTTGGACAAGAAATAAGTGTTGCTGCATTAGATGCAAGGCCGAATGACTTTAATAGTTCACGCGCAACTTTTACTTCTTCAACTGGGTCAGCACTTAATGAAATACGTAATGTATTTCCGATACCCTTATTTAAGATTGCTCCAAGACCAGCGGCACTTTTTACAGTTCCAGCAAATAAAGTTCCAGATTCTGTAATACCTAAATGTAATGGATAATCAAAAGCACGTGCAGCTTTTTCGTATGCTTCAATTGCTAAGTTAACATCAGAGGCTTTCATAGATACGATAATATCGTGGAAATCTAAGTCCTCTAAAATTTTAATATGATGTAAGGCGCTCTCAACCATACCATCTGCAGTTGGGTATCCGTATTTTTCTAAAATGTGACGCTCTAATGAACCTGCGTTTACACCGATACGGATTGGAATACCGCGTTCTTTTGCTGCATTTACAACAGCTTCTACTTTATGGCGACGACCAATGTTACCTGGATTGATACGTACTTTATCAATGCCGCCTTCAATTGCTTTTAAAGCAAGGCGATAATCAAAATGAATATCAGCAACAAGTGGAATGTTGATTTGTTTTTTAATATCAGCAATAGCATTTGCTGCGCGTTCGTCTGGAACAGCAACACGCACGACTTGACAGCCAGCTTCTTCTAAACGTTTAATTTCAGCAACTGTTGCTTCAACATCATGTGTTTTTGTTGTTGTCATACTTTGTATAATTAATTCATTATTACCGCCAATTGTTAAATTACCGACTTTAACTGGACGTGTTTTTGTACGATGAGTCATTTCATTCACGAATAGATCGCTCTCCTTATAAAAGAAGTTTCTTATTTAGTCCCTTATATCAATGATAGTATACGTGATACAGGGCTACAGAAACCGGAAGTGCTCGGTTTCACTTTTACTATTGTATCAGCGCCTTTATGTAATTGACAAGGATTAAGTGATTGCTTATTGATATAAAGGGAATTTATAAGACTTTCCAATTTGTATTTTTGTAGCAGATGTACTTTTGTTTAGTTCTTTAAAGTCATCAATTACCTTTTCAATAGAAGGGATTTTTTTCTTGTTAATTTGTTCGGTGATAGAAAGAACTGTTTCACCTGTTTTAACTTCAATTGTTTTATAAGTTACATTTGTTTCTTTTTCTGCTTTGTTCTCTTTATTTTGTTTTGTATCTGTATTTTCTTGTTTTATCGTTTGGGCTGCATTTGTTTTTTTATATGAACTTAACATCGGTAAAGTGCCGATTTTTATATCGTAATAAAATATATAACCAAGAACAAGCACGAATAAGAATATACCTAATCTCTTCATATTCTTCACTCCTTTGCTAGGAATATATGCTTGTCCAAAAAAAAAATGCCTATTTAGGCATTTTTTTCGGTCTTATTTTTCTTTCGGTTTTGGAACTTCTTTAATCGTTAAGTATAGAACAATTAAAACAACTGCGATATAAATGAATGTTGAACCAGGTACAACGATTTTGAATAAATCCATAATCATAAAGAAGATTGTTGGAATTGTGTAGCTGTAAGCAGTTAACGTCCATACTTGCTTATAAGATAATTTACGTTGACCACTCATAGCAGAACCTATAAACGCAAGTAAAGTAATTCCTAAGAAAGTAATAAACAATTGGAATAGGTATACTAACACGCCGATAACGGCTAGTAAAATTGGATAAATACTATCGAATACAGAAATGAAATCTTGCAAATCCTTTTTCTCAAGAGATGTCCCTAATAAATCATTATAGGAGTATGTTTGGGTTTGACCATTTCCTATAGAAACTACTTTATCTTTTAAAATAAATAAACCAGTTTTATTTTGATATTTTTCGATATCTGTTGTATTTGGATCAAATACGAAAAGAGCATCTCCCTCTTCTTTTTGAATAGGTTGTTCAATATCAGCTTTTAGTTCACCATTTTCGATTTTAAAATCAGGTAAATCTTTTTCAATTGCTTGATTTACCATGGTAACACTATCTTGGATAAAGCTACCATAAAAGAATGTTCTTGGGATAGTAGTGATTAGACAAAGTAGCATAATATACAAAATGGTTTTTCCGATTTTTTGAAAACGGAATAGCGCCATATCTTTAGGCGAATATACGCTTTTGGCTAATTGGGTAAATATGGACATAGATTCACTTCCTTTATGTATGTATAAAATCATTGTAACGTAGGAATCTAGGGAATCTCAAGATATATTATATTTACATATAGTGGAGATAACTAAATTTCTTTTATTAATTTTCTTCTTTTAAATGAGAAAAATACAATTGACACTTTTCTTTTCTATATGGTAAATTTATCTTACATTTCTTAAAGGATATATCCGATAGGAATTCCTTTATTTGAAGTATTGTTACATACATAATTGTGGACCCTTAGCTCAGCTGGTTAGAGCAGACGGCTCATAACCGTCCGGTCGTAGGTTCGAGTCCTACAGGGTCCATATCCATTTCACATGTTTATTATGTCAGCAGGAAGCTTCCTTGTAGAAGGGAGCTTTTTTTATGAAATATATGAGCATTTTAATTGAAAAGAAGTGGGAATTTTGCTACTTTAATGATAGCAAGACAATGTGATTTATTTGTTTGCACCCTATGGCAATTAGGGTAGAATGAAGTTGTATGTCACTTAAGTGGCAATACATAAACTGGGAGGAATATAACAATGGCAAAACACGAATTACCAAATTTACCTTATGCGTATGATGCTTTAGAGCCTCACTTTGACAAAGAAACAATGAACATCCATCATACTAAACACCATAACACGTACATCACAAACTTAAACGCTGCTTTAGAAGGTCATGCAGAATTAGCTGACAAAAGCGTAGAAGAATTAGTTGCAAACTTAGACGAAGTACCAGAAGCAATCCGTACAGCAGTACGTAACAATGGTGGTGGACATGCTAACCACACATTCTTCTGGACAATCTTATCTCCAAACGGCGGCGGACAACCAGTAGGTGAACTTGCAACTGCAATTGAAGCGAAATTCGGTAGCTTCGATGCTTTCAAAGAAGAATTCGCAAAAGCTGGCGCAACTCGCTTCGGTTCTGGTTGGGCTTGGTTAGTAGTAAATAATGGTGAGTTAGAAGTAACAAGCACGCCAAACCAAGATTCTCCTCTAACTGAAGGTAAAACTCCAGTTATCGGTTTAGATGTTTGGGAACATGCTTACTACTTAAATTACCAAAACCGTCGTCCAGACTACATCGGTGCATTCTGGAACGTTGTAGATTGGAACGCTGCTGAAAAACGTTACCAAGAAGCAAAATAATTGTAATAACGATAGAAAAAGCTAGGAGAGTGCTCCTAGCTTTTTTCTATGCTTTCCTTTTACATAATTGGGCTTGTCTTTGGAAGACTAGAACATGAAGTAAAGGAGAGTTGTGTATGAAGTGGAAACATATAATTGGTGACGTTGAAGTGAATCGGGATTTAGTGTTATTGCTCCTTATTGGAGGTTTATACACGCTCGCAATTTCTTTATCGAATACGTTTGTTAACATTTATTTATGGAAACAAACACAAAATTATGTGAATCTTGGCTTGTATAATTTGGCCAGCGTTGTATTACAGCCTCTCACATTTCTTATAGGTGGGAAATTAGCGAAGCGTATTGATCGCTCAATCTTGTTAAGAATAGGCGTAGGAACGTTAGCGATTTTTTTTATCGTTGTTTTAGTAGCGGGAAAAAGCGCTTCTCACTATATTTTATTAATGGGGGCTCTTTTAGGAGTTGGATATGGTTTTTACTGGCTCGCGTTTAACTTATTAACATTTGAGATTACAGAACCAGAAACAAGAGATTTCTTTAACGGGTTTCTTGGACTTCTTACATCCTTCTCTGGCATGATTGGACCGATAGCAGCTGGATACACAATTTCACGTATGGAAAAATGGAGTGGCTATACGGTCATATTCTTTCTTTCATTAGTGCTATTTGCAATCGCTGTTGTTTTAAGCTTTTTTTTATCTAAGAGAGAATGTGAAGGTAGCTATGAGATCAAGCAAGTTTTGAAAGAGCGACGAATTGATAAAAATTGGGGAAGAATTACACGTGCTCATTTTTTCCAAGGATTGAGAGAGGGAACATTTATTTTTGTTATTTCAGTATACGTGTACTTAGCAACCGATAGTGAGCTCGCATTAGGAAAATATAGCTTGGTAAATTCTGCTGTATCATTTGTATGTTACTACCTAGTCGCTCGTATGTTAAAGAAAGAGTGGCGAAAAAAAGCAATTTTACTTGGAGGCATTATTTTATATGCGGTTGTATTTTTAGTTATATTTAATGTTACATACACAAAATTACTTATTTATGCAGCATGCATTGCGATTGCATACCCTATTTTACTCGTTCCGTATGGATCGATGACATATGATGTAATTGGTAGAGCGAAAAATGCGAGAGAGTGGCGTGTAGAGTATGTAGTTGTCCGAGAATTATGGTTAAATGCTGGAAGAATGTGTTCAGTATTAAGTTTTTTATGTGCTGTATTATTCTTTCCGCCTGAAAAGAGTTTACCTTTTTTACTATGTATTTTAGGTGCTGGACATTTTCTTATTTATTTTGCAGTTAAAAATGTCAAATATGATAAGGGAAATGCGGGGAAAACAAGTGTTGTAGCGCAAGGAACCACGCAGAACCAAACTGAACCAGAAGGTTAACTTCTGGTTTGTTTTATGCTAGAATAGAAAAAGATGTAAGACAGCAGTGAGGACACCTGTACGAGGGTGTCCCTTTCACATTACATAGCTGTTGGTAGAGGGGGTTTGTATGAGCAAGAAGCAGAAACAACAAAAGAAAAAGACTCACGTTCCTTTTCGGTTAAACGTGCTGTTTTTCTGCGTGTTTTTAATGTTCTCCGCGGTTATTGTAAGACTTGGATATGTACAAATTGTTCGCGGTGAGGAATACAAGAATGAAGTGGAGAGGAAAGAGAACTCGACGATAAGTAATCCTGTACCACGTGGAAAAATATTTGACCGTTATGGGCGACCTGTAGTAGATAATGCAGCTGTTCGTACGATTACATTTACAAAAATGAAAGGATCAACTGCAGAGGCTCGTTTAGAAACAGCGAAGAAGCTAGCAGATTTGATTGAAGTACCGACAGATAAATTAACAGATCGCGATAAAAAAGATTATTGGCTTGCTATTCATAAAGAGGAAGCCAAAGAAAAAATTACGAATAAAGATCGTCAAGAGTTGAAAGATAAGAAAATTGACGATAAAGAATTAGATGAGCGTCAACGAAATCGCGTGACAGAAGAAGAAGTGAATCAATTATCCGCAAAAGATTTAGAAATATTAGCGATTAAAAGCAAAATGGACGGCGGATATGCAATGACACCACAAGTCATTAAGAAGGATGCAACAGATGAAGAATATGCGATTATTAGTGAAAAGTTAGCGGAATTGCCAGGAGTAGATACAAGTGTCGATTGGGAACGAAAATATGCATATGATGGTGATTTGTTCCGAAGTGTACTTGGTGGTGTAACAACTTCTGATGAAGGCTTACCGAAAGAGCGTTTAGATTACTATCTTGTTCGTGATTATAATCGAAATGACCGCGTAGGGAAAAGTTATCTTGAGCAGCAATATGAAGATAGCCTGCACGGTACGAAAGCAGAAGTGAAAAATATTACAGATAAAAACGGTAATATTTTAGAAACGATTAATGTATCAAAAGGGCAAAGTGGTAATGACTTGAGCTTAACAATCGATATGGAATTACAAAAGCGTGTAGAAGAAATTATCACGAAAAATTTATTGAGATATAAAGGCGGACAACCTTTTTTAGATCGTGCATTCGTTGTAATGATGAATCCGAAAAATGGTGAAGTTTTATCTATGGCTGGGAAACAGTTAGTGAATGAAAATGGCGAAACGAAAGTACAAGATTTCGCATTAGGAACGATGACAAGTTCATATCCGATGGGATCGACTGTAAAAGGTGCGACAGTACTTACGGGGTATCAAACAGGTGCGATTAAACCAGGTTCCTCTCAACTCGATGAACCAATCGTATTGAAAGGAACACCGAAGAAATCTTCTTGGAAGACGATGGGATATATTAATGATCTGACAGCATTAAAAATGTCTTCTAACGTATATATGTTTAAAACAGCGATGAATATCGCAGGTGTTCAATATGTGAGAGGTGGTACGTTAGATATACCACAAAAAGCATTTGATACGATGCGTTATTATTTCGGACAGTTTGGACTTGGTGTGAAAACAGGTATTGATTTACCGAATGAATCAGCCGGCCAAACAGGTAGAGGAAATCAGCCAGGTTTCCTATTAGATTTATCAATTGGACAGTATGATACGTATACACCGCTTCAATTAGCACAATATGTTTCAACAATTGCAAATGGTGGTTACCGTATGCAGCCGCAAGTTGTGAAAGAAATTCGTCAACCTTCAGTGAAACCAGACGAAGTTGGAAAAGTTGTTCATTCAATGGAACCGAAAGTACTAAACCGTATTGATATGCCTGAATCACAAATTAAACGTGTTCAGGAAGGATTTAGACAAGTATTTAACGAATCTGGTGGTACAGCTGCGAAATACTTTACAGGTGCACCATATAAAGCTGCTGGTAAAACAGGTACAGCTCAAACTGTGTATGGCGGAGATCAAGAGATTGGTAGAAAGGCAAACGGTGAGCGTAAAGAGACATATAACTTAACTTTAGTAGGTTATGCGCCACTTGAAGATCCTGAAGTAGCATTTTCTGTTGTTGTACCTTGGGTAGATGATAAATCAGGTATTAACGGTTATATTAGTCGTGACATTATGGACGCGTACTTTGATTTGAAAAAGGAAGAAAATGGTGAAGCTTCAACAGATGAAAAAGACAATAAAAATAAAAATGTAGATCAAGACGATGAATAAAAAGATTGTAAAAAAAGCACACTAACTGAAAAGTTAGTGTGCTTTTTTTTATGGTTCATGCATACGTTTTAATAAAGTGGACAAGCATATAATAATATCGAAAAATTAAGAGGCTTCACAAATGATACGTATGCATCTCCTCTAGAGGATAACTGTTTTATAGACCAATCATCAATGAAGATGCACAGTGGCTACGGATTAAAATTTTACTTCATGTTGATTCTTGTGGAACTTTACAAAACTTTTACAAACAATTAAAACCGAATTAATAGTTTAGCAGTATTCTTATATCTGTAATCCTGTTATTTCCGGTTACTTCTAGGAGGAAGAACACGTGAAATGGATAAGTGCATCGATTAAAGTTTTCATGCTGTCGACATGTTTCCTTTATGTTGGCACGGCTACTGCATTTGCTGTGAATGAAATGGGAGAAGTGAGAGTAGATGGATCCTCAACAGTTTTTCCTATTATAGAAGCAGTAGCGGAGGAATATACAAAGGTGCATCCGAACGTGAAAATTTCCATCAGTGTTTCTGGAACAGGAGGAGGATTTAATCGTTTCAGTAAAGGAGAAGTGGATATAAATAATGCTTCGAGAGTAATGAAACAAGTGGAAGAAAATGAAATGAAGAAAAACTCCATTCAGTTTACACCGTTCGAAGTCGCTTACGATGGTCTTACGATCGTTGTGAACCGCCAAAATACTTGGGTAGACAATATGACGGTAGACGAGTTACGTCTATTGTGGAGTGAAGATGAAAGCGAAAAGCGATGGTCACAAATTCATTCATCATGGCCACGTGAACAGGTGAAGTTTTATGCGCCAGGTGTAGACTCTGGTACGTATGATTATTTTCAAAATGTCATCTTACAAAAAAGTCGCATTGTAAAAAAAGTCTCTTTGTCTGAAGATGATCAAGTTATTATGCAAGGGGTAATGAATGATAAAAATGCCATTGCTTTTGTAGGATATGCTTATTATATGGCCAATCGAGATAAGGTGAGAGCAATCAAGGTGAATGGTGTACTTCCGACGAAAGATACCATTCAATCAGGTAAGTATCAGCCATTATCTAGGTCGCTATTTGCTTATGTGAATGATGCATCTATCCGAAATAAAATGAATGTAGCAAATTATATTGAGTTTATGATTCAGCATGTTGGTAATCTCGCCGAAGAGGTTGGATATGTAAAATTACCAAAAGAAAAATACAATGAACAGCTGCGGATGTTAACAGAAATAAAAAGGTAATGTCAGGGTGGAAAGGGGTTTTCATCTTTGGCTTATAATGACAAAAGTCAAATTACATTTTCTGTACAACATTTGATTGAAAGAAATACAAAACAAAGAAAAAAAACGCAGCGAATCAATCGAATAGTTCCGTTATTACTAAAAATAATTGCTAGCGTGTCTATTGTGACGACACTTGGAATTATTTTTACGTTAGCAAATGAAACAATGATATTTTTTCAAAAAATACCATTACACTCCTTTTTGACGGAGAAAGAATGGCTACCTTTTTTTGAAGATCCTAAATTCGGTATATTACCACTTATATGTGGAACGGTCCTTGTAACCGCAATCGCCATGTTCGTAGCAATTCCTATCGGTTTAGCGTGTGCTGTATTTTTAAGTGAATATGCTTCAAACAGTGCAAGGAAATTATTAAAACCGATGTTAGAACTATTAGCAGGTATCCCGACAATTGTATATGGTTTTTTTGCATTAACAGTTGTCACACCGCTTTTACAACGGATTATACCAGATTTACAGTTTTTTAATGCGATTAGTCCAGGTATTGTTATTGGGTTTATGATGATACCTACAATTGCATCTCTGTCTGAAGACGCAATGAGAGCTGTAGCGAAAGGAACGAAAGAAGCTTCGTTAGCACTTGGAGCAACTCGGTTTGAGATGGTAAAACAAGTCGTGTTTCCTTCGGCTTTTACAGGGATTATGTCAGCGATTATATTAGCCGCTTCCAGGGCAATCGGTGAAACAATGATCGTTGTAATTGCAGCGGGATCCACACCGAATGTATCGTTCGATCCGACACACTCTATTCAAACGCTAACAGCCTATATTGTGCAAGTGAGTTTAGGTGATGCTCCACATGGAACAATTACTTATTACAGCATGTATGCTGTAGGCGCAACGTTATTCTTTTTTACTTTTATAATGAACATCATTTCGCAGTCTATTATGCGCCGCTTTAGGAGGCTGACATAATATGCGAATGTTGAATCATAAAAAAATACAAGAAAATATGGCATCACGTTTTTTAAAAGATCGAGTTTACAAATTGTTATTTTATATAGCAATTTTGTTTTCAATAGTAATACTACTTATTTTGCTTTTTCAAATTTTTGAAAAAGGTATAAGTTACCTTTCGGTAGATTTCTTTATAAACTTCGCTTCGCGTAATCCGAAAGAAGCTGGGATTGCTGCAGCTTTGTCAGGAACAATATTATTTATGAGTATTGTTATACCAGTCTCCTTTATATTTGGAGTCGGAACTGCTCTTTATTTAGAGCAATATGCGAAGGAATCTATATTTAAAAAGGTAATAGAAATTAATAATCAAACGTTAGCAGGAGTACCTTCCGTTGTATTTGGATTACTCGGCTTAACTATTTTTGTATATGCTCTTCATTTAGGTGAGAGTATCATTGCGGCGGCACTGACGATGAGTTTACTCGTCTTACCGACAGTTGTTGTAGCGAGTCAAGAAGCGATACGATCTGTACCAAGTTCATTATTAGAAGCTTCTTACGGATTAGGTGCTACGAAGTGGCAAACGATGTATCAAATTGTATTGCCATATGCTTTCCCAGGAATTATAACGGGTTGTACGTTAGCGATATCGAGGGCGATTGGAGAAGCGGCACCGTTATTAGTTATCGGGGCACTTGCATTTGCAAATTATGTTCCATTTAGTATGTTTGATAGATTTACAGTTTTACCAATTCAAATTTTTAATTGGATGAGTAGACCGCAAGAAGAATTTCAGTATGTAGCAGCTGCTGGGATGAATGTTTTGTTAGGTTTGTTGCTCTTTATCAATATATTTGTCCTATGGTTACGAAATCGAAAATAAGTTGGAAATGGATGAAAGGGGAATTCAAATGGTAGCAACAGTAGTAAATGTACAGGTGAAAAACGAGGAGAAAATCGAGACTGCGCCAAAGAAAGTAGTATTTGATACGAAAAACTTAAATTTATGGTACGGAGAAGACCATGCTCTAAAAGATATTAACTTAAGCATTCATGAGAATGAAGTTACAGCAATTATCGGGCCAAGTGGTTGTGGTAAATCAACGTACTTAAAAACATTAAATCGTATGGTAGAGTTAGTACCGATCGTGCGAACTACAGGTGTAATTGAATATAGAGAGCGCAATATATTTGATAAAGCGTATCCAGTTGAAGAATTACGAACACATGTAGGAATGGTGTTCCAAAAGCCAAATCCATTTCCGAAATCTATTTATGAAAATGTAGCATATGGCCCGAAAATCCATGGTGTTAGTGACAAGAAAACGTTGGATGAAATTGTTGAAAAAAGTTTACGTGGAGCAGCGATTTGGGATGAGTTAAAAGATCGTTTGCATGATAATGCATACGGTTTATCCGGTGGACAGCAACAACGTCTATGTATTGCACGTTGTTTAGCGATTGAACCAGACGTTATTTTAATGGATGAGCCAACATCGGCACTAGATCCAATTTCAACATTAAAAGTAGAAGAATTAATTCAAGAGTTAAAGAAAGATTTTAGTATTGTTATCGTAACGCATAACATGCAACAAGCAGCACGTATTTCAGACAAAACTGCCTTCTTCTTAAGTGGAGAAGTTGTGGAGTATACAGATACAAACAAATTATTTACGACACCTTCAGATAAGCGTACAGAAGATTATATTACAGGCCGATTTGGTTGATATCACTAGCAAGGCTAAGAGCCAATGCCCTCTTAACGGAGGGCATTTCTTATTTTACCTTGTTTTGATAGAGAAGTAATACTTCTCCTATCTTAAGGCTTATTACATGTAGGCTAGGTAGGAGATCTATATATATAATGGCACATAAATACTGAGGGGGAAGAAACAATGGTAAGAGAACAGTTTCAATGTGATTTAAAAACATTACAGCAAAAGGTGATTGAGCTTGGCGAACTAGCGAGAGAAGCTTTATTGATTGCTATGGAAGGTCTTCATAAAAAGGATGTAGAGAAAGCGTTAGAGGTAATAGATGGTGATTATCGTATGGATACTTTAGAAGAGGAAATAAATGATCTTGCGCTTATGCTTATTACGAAGCAGCAACCTGTAGCAAGTGATTTAAGAAGGATTTTCATTTCAATTAAAACTGCGACAGATTTAGAGCGTATTGCAGATCATGCTGTTAATATTGCGAAATCAACAATTCGCCTAGGGGAAAAAGAAGTGGCTGTTAGTTTGCACAATCTTGATGAGATGTTTGCAATTGCAAATGAGATGTTACAGTTAGCGTTAGAAGCATATGAGCAAGAAAATTTAACTTTTGCGAAACAAATTGCCGAAATGGATGATTCTGTTGATGAAATATACGGGAAAGCAATTCGTGAATTTATATCTTCAGTTCCAGAACAACCAGAAGCAATTACACAAATTACACAATTATCCTTTGTAGCGAGATATATTGAGCGTGTAGCAGACCATATTACAAATATTGCTGAAAATGTTTTTTATTTAGTAAAAGGAAAGCATTACTTATTAAATGAATAAAGAAAAAAAGCAGGTGAAACATCACCTGCTTTTTTTAGTCAAAACATGACAAAAAAAGCTCGTTGTTTCCTTTAGTTTATGATGATAAGATGTATCATAATATAATGGAAAAAATAGGACATATATGTTGTTCGCTTATTAAGTAATATTTTACTAAGTAAATAGTAAGCGCTTTCTTTTGGCGTTTAAAAGGTACATGTATATAGGGAGTTTTACCGCCTGTCAAAGCACGAGTGGTCAGGGCTCATAATCAGTGCGAAAGGAACAAACCCCATACTGATTAAAGTTTTATTTTATACTGCTAGTTAATGCGGGGTAGATAATATACATATCGTATATGAAGTTACTGAACATTATATAAGTGGAGGCTGAAGTATATGAAGGGGGTTATTTTAGCTGGAGGAAAAGGACGACGCCTTAGACCATTAACATGTAATACTCCAAAGCCGATGTTGCCATTATTAGAAAAGCCAGTTTTGGAATACAATATTGAATTATTACGTCAGCATGGTATTCGTGACATTGCAATTACTGTTCAATATATGAGTACAGCTATTAAGCAATATTTTGGTGACGGTAGCAAATGGGGCGTTAACTTGTACTACTTTGAAGACTCTCCTCGGCTTGGAACTGCAGGGAGTATTAAACAAGCGGAAAAATTTTTAGATGAAACGTTTGTTGTCATAAGTGGAGATGCGTTAACTGATTTTCAATTATCAGAAGGAATTACGTTTCATGAACAAAAGAAAAGAATGGTAACTATGTTTGTAAAAGAAGTAGAAAACCCACTCTCATTCGGTTTAGTTGTAATGAACAAAGAACAAGAGGTTACACGATATATAGAAAAACCGAGCTGGAATGAAGTTGTCTCTAATATTGTGAATACAGGTATATATATTATGGAGCCAGAAATTTTTTCTTACATACCGCCCCGGAAATTTTTTGATTTCAGTCAAGATGTGTTTCCGTTATTGGCAAATAAGAACGCATTATTTGCATATTTGTCAGAAGGTTATTGGTTAGATATTGGGACATTTGATCAATATCGCCAAGCACAATTTGATTTGTTAACGAAAAAATTGCAAGTACCTATTCCTTACACGGAAGTATTGCCGATGGTATGGATGGGAGAAGGCGTGACGATTGGAAAAGGAACGAAAATTCACGGCCCTTCTTTTATTGGAGAAGGAGCAAAAATTGGTGCAGGAGCTATAATTGAACCGTACTCTATTATAGGGAAAAATAGTATTGTTTCAAGTTATTCTCATCTTCAAAAAAGTATTGTCTTTGCAAATGCGAAAATTGGGCAGTATTGCGAGCTATTAGAGACGACAATAGGAGAGCATACAATGGTTGAAGATGACGTTACACTGTTTCAAAAAAGCATTGTAGCGGATCATTGTCATATAGGGAAAAGTACAGTAATTAAGCAAAAGGGAAAACTATGGCCATATAAGGCGATCGACAGCTATTCGGTAGTAGGATCGGCTGGTGTTCAAGCAAGTGAAAAGAGTGCAGGATGGTTGCAAAAAAGTCGCATTGTAGGAAGAGGTAATGTTGAGATTACGCCTCAATTTATTGTAAAGGTTGCGATGGCGTACGGATCCCTTTTTGCTAAAGGAGAAAGTATATTAATCGGGAGTCAAGAGCATATAGAAACGACTTCTTATAAAAATCTCTTTCTTCATGCGATTCATGGTATCGGAGTTCATACGATGGAATGCAAAGAAATGAATGAATCGCTTTTTCGGTATAGCATTCAGGATTTACAATGTGCAGGTGGGGTTTTCATTCAAGTGGAAAATGAAAAAGAGGTTGTTATAAAGTTGTATGGTAAGGATGGGTTACAATTAACGTATAAGCAGCAAAAAGCGATAGAACAAGTATATATGTCTGAGGCGTTTTATTACACATGTGAGAAAGAAATGGGACGGAATAAGCTAGTCCACGTTTCTTTACATGATTATATAGAGGCTGTATTAGAGTGTATTGATATTGAAAAAATAAAAAAACAGAAGTTCCATCTTCTTATTAATAAGAGAAATGATATGTTACAACATTTACTTATGCTTTTTTTGCAAAGGCTCGGATGCACAGTTACGTGGATTTATGCGGGCGAGCAAAAGGATCATGTGAAAGCCTTGATGAAATCAAGTAAAGCAAATATGGCACTTATGTTTTCCGAGCAAGGAAATTATTTTGAGTTATATGATAATCATAGTAATATTTACCAGGGGACAGATTTTGAAGAGGTAGATATTCCAGATTTATTACTTGAATCGGCAGGAAGTATTTACCCAATGTCTCTGAAATTAGGAGAATGTTACCTTCTATTTTATACGCAGGATGAAAAAAAGTCGTTTCAAGCGAGATGGAAACGAGATATTTTATATCGAATTGGAAAATTATTCGAGTTAATAGCATTGCAGGGAAAAACATTTCTCAGCATAGTAGAGCAATCACCGCCGCTCTATTTACTTTGTGATGAAGTTGTATGTTCATGGAATGAAAAAGGGAAAGTAATGAGGAAATTATTGGCTGATATGGAAAGAAAGGAAGAAGGTATATTTGAAGGAGTACAGTTCAAATATACCGAAAAAGAGTGGTCTTATATCGTTTCTGACACAAAACAACCGAAATTTTTAGTGTATTCACATGCTAGAAACCCAGTAATAGCAAGGGAAAACATGAAAAATCTTATAGAAAAAATTAGACAATATCAAAAGGTGTAGAATTTTTATTTTAAAAGTGGTATTATAGTATAGTCTGATTTAAGTTATTAGTACTGGAGGGAAATAAGAATGCGTGTGAATATTACTCTAGCATGTACAGAATGCGGAGATCGTAACTATATCTCAAAGAAAAACAAACGTAACAACGCTGAGCGTATCGAGCTTAAAAAGTATTGCAAGCGTGACAAGAAGTCTACGTTACACCGTGAAACAAAGTAAGCAGTAGGAATATTTTCCTACTGTTTCTTTTTTTATTCGATTCCTTTGTTAAAAGTGATACACTATCATCATAGAGTAAAGTGTCACTGTAAGGGGGAAGATGTGTGAAAGAAGAGAAAATACGTTTGCGTAGACAAATAATAGAACACATGAATTCTTTATCAGAAGAACAGTATGCAACTTTATCAGAGCAAATTGCATTTTCGTTGTATGCGCAAAAAGAGTGGGCTGAGGCTAAAATAATTGGAATTACTCTTTCAATGGAAAATGAAGTGAATACATATCCTATCATCGAAAAAGCTTGGGAAGAAGGAAAGAAAGTTGTTGTTCCAAAGTGTAACAAAGGAACGCGAACGATGTCCTTCCGACAAATTAGTAATTTTGATCAATTAGAAACAGTGTATATGAATTTACGTGAGCCGATTCCGGCGCTTACGGAAGAAGTGAATGCGGATGAAATTGATCTTCAAATCGTACCAGGCGTAGCCTATACAGAGCGAGGAGAGCGAATTGGATATGGCGGTGGCTATTATGATCGTTATCTCGTACATTATAAAGGGAAAACGCTATCATTAGCTTATGATTTTCAAATGGTAAAACATATTCCAGTAGAGCCATTTGATAAAAATGTCGAAAAAATTATTACAGAAAAAGGAACAATGGTTATAAATGGGCTTGTATAGACAAATAAAAATTGACGAGACTTTTTCTTCTTGATTATAATAAAATATGTGAACGTTTTCTTATTATAATTTTTTATAGTAAGTGAGCATAGAGGGTGATGAAATGATATCTATTTATGATATTCAGCAATTGCTAAAGAAATTTGGTACGATTATTTATACGGGTGATCGAATTGCAGATTTACAATTAATGCAAGATGAATTGCGTGAATTAAATCAATCACAGCTAATCGATCCACAAGACTATCAAACAGCTTTATTTTTATTGAAGCAAGAAATTCAAAAAGAGCTAAATAAGAATTAGATAAAGGTAGGTAAGCAACATGGAAGAGAAATGGTTAGTTGGTGTTGACCTTGGTGGTACAACGATTAAATTAGCATTTATTAATGTGTACGGTGAAATTTTACATAAGTGGGAAATCCCTACGAATACAAATGAGCAAGGAAAACATATTACGCTTGATGTAGCGAAAGCTATTGATAAAAAGTTAGAAGAGTTAGGTGAATTAAAAAGTAAGTTAATCGGTATTGGTATGGGAGCTCCTGGTCCTGTACACGTGGCGTCTGGAATGATTTATGAAGCGGTTAATTTAGGATGGAAAAACTATCCGTTAAAAGATTTATTAGAAGTAGAAACAGGATTACCTGTTGTTATTGATAATGATGCAAACTTAGCAGCGCTTGGTGAAATGTGGAAAGGTGCTGGTGAAGGAGCAAAAGATTTAATTTGTATGACACTTGGTACTGGTGTTGGCGGCGGTGTAATTGCTAATGGTGAGATTGTACACGGTGTAAGTGGTGCTGCTGGTGAGATTGGACACATTACAGTAGTTACAGAGAATGCTTTCCCATGTAATTGCGGGAAGTCTGGTTGCTTAGAAACTGTAGCATCTGCAACGGGTATTGTACGTGTTGCTATGCAAAAAATACAAGAGACTGATAAAGAGAGTATTCTTCGTTCTATGTTAGCAGAAGAAGGGCGTATTACATCAAAAGACGTATTTGAAGCACATGGACAAGGTGATGAACTAGCTGGTGAAGTAGTAGAAAAAGTAGCTTCTTATTTAGGCTTAGCTGTAGCGAACCTTTCTAGCACGTTGAACCCAGAGAAAATTGTTATTGGTGGAGGCGTTTCTAAAGCTGGAGATGCACTATTAGAACCAATTCAACGTTATTTCGAGCAATATGCTTTCTCACGTGCTGTAAAGAGCACGAAGCTAGCTATTGCAACACTTGGTAATGATGCAGGTGTTATCGGAGGAGCGTGGCTTGTAAAAAAGCACAAATACGAAGCGAAGATGATATAAGTTGTGAACTATGAAAAGAGGAAGGGGAAACCCTTCCTCTTTTTGTGCGAAATCTTGATGAAGAATAACATGTAAATGAATTAAGCTGCTGGTGGGTACCCGTTATATAGAACAGTCATGATTGTAAACCATCCGAAAACGAGTACAGTTGCAATTGCAAAGCCGCCCGCGAGAAAATTCTTTTCACGAAGTGTTCTAAGCGTAGCAAATACAGCTAACAGAGTGACAAGCGTAAAAATAATAACAAGGCCCATACAATATCCTCCTCTGTCTACCCATTCCTTAATATGAGTTTTTGGAATATTTACTCTTTTATATTGTACATGTTTTAAAAATGATTGTCGAGATAGCATCCTTTCTTTTCCTAAGAGAAAAAAATGTTGTATCATTGAAAGTAAGTTTAATAATTGGAGGAGATTTTCATATGAAATGGATACAAATGCCGTTAGGCCCATTACAAACGAATGCTTATATTTTAACGAATGATAAAAATGAGTGTATTATCTTTGATCCTGGTCATGAAGGAGAGAAGCTCGTTACATATTTACAAGAAGAACAATTAAAGCCACTGGCTGTTTTATTAACACATGCTCACTTTGATCATATTGGTGCTGTTGATGCGGTGAGAGACGCTTTTCATATTCCTGTGTACGTACATAAAGAAGAAGCAGATTGGTTAGGCGATGCAACTGTAAATGGCTCTCAAATTTTTATGATGAATCGCAGCATTACAGCAAAACCAGCAGATCATATTATTGATACAGAAGGTGTATTAGCAATTGGTTCATTTAATTTTGAAATTTTTGAGACGCCAGGACATTCTCCAGGCAGTATTTCTTATTATTGTAAAGAGGCGAATGCTGTATTTTCTGGAGATGTATTGTTCCAAATGAGCATCGGAAGAACAGATTTACCTGGTGGGAGTTTTGCTGAATTGATTGGAAGTATTGAAGAAAAATTATTTGTGTTACCAGATGAAACTGCGGTGTTATGTGGACATGGTCCAGAAACAAGCATTGGTTTTGAAAAAGAAAATAATCCATTTTTACAGTAAGGGGTCATTATGGGAATGGAGCTCATTTTTAGAAAATGGATGGAAAAAGAAAAGGATTATTCGATTTCATATAGTACATATATGAACCTTGCGTTATACGCAGAGGAACATGGCTATTATATGAAAGAGCGTGAAAAAATTGGAAGACAAGGGGATTTTTTCACAAGTAGCAACGTATCCTCTGTTTTTGCAAAGACCTTTGCTAAGTTTTTTATTCGTCTTGTTGAAAATGGTGAAGTTAATCCGAATATTTGTGAGATTGGTGGGGGAACAGGAAGGTTTGCCTATGATGTTTTACAAGAATGGAAGCAATTATCTCCGGAAACCTTTATTGATTTAAACTATTCAATGATTGAAATGAGTCCTTTTCATAGAAAACTACAGCAGAAAAATCTTTGTTCGTTTTCTAACGTGTCATATTATACGTCGCATAGTGAAATGGGAGAATCGTTCGAAGGGATTCTTTTTTCGAATGAGTTATTTGATGCATTCCCTGTTGAAGTAATTGAGAAGAGAAATGGAATATTGAATGAAGTACGTGTTACGTACACAGAGGAAGGGAAACTTGCAGAAGTATATAGACCGTTACATAAAAGAATTGGTCGATACTTATTGAAATATAATATTCATCTTGCAGAAGGTCAGCGTTTTGAAGTGCCGATTGTGATGGAAGAGTATATAAAAGAAATTGCGAAATGGTTTCAACGAGGTGTATGTATTACAGTTGATTATGGATATACAAAAGAAGAATGGATGCATCCTGCACATCAAGAAGGAAGTTTACGAGGGTATTATGAGCATAAGTTAATTCGTAATCCTTTAGCACATCCAGGTGAAATGGATCTTACTACTCATATTCATTGGGATGAGCTGAAAGAGATGTTTAGCCTGCAAGGTATGAATACAGTATGGCATAAGAAGCAATCTGAGTTTTTGTTAGCAGCAGGAATATTAGACCAGCTTACAAATCACCAAGATAGGAATCCTTTTTCTGAAACTCAAAAACAAAATCGAGCAGTTCGTTCTATGATTTTGAGCGGAGGATTAGGGAGTGCATTTGATGTTGTTATACATACGAAACATATGCAACAGCTACACTTGGATCGGTATTTAAAAATATAAAAAACAAGACACAGCATATTTCTGTGTCTTGTTTTTTAATACGACTTATGTAGTATCATATATTTCCTCTCATGATATATATTTATATTAAAGATATGAGATGAAAAATATAAAATACGTCCTTTTTCTCTGTTTATTAGTCCCTAACCTAATAATACGCGAACGAGTTGAATAATTGTCTCGTTTTCTACTTTGTAATAAATTTCCAAACCTTTTCTTTCACTTGAAACGATTTTAGCACTCTTTAACTTTGCTAAATGCTGTGAAATTGTAGATTGTGGCATGTTTAAGCCAGTGTACATTGTAGAAACGTTGCTTGGACCACGTTCAATTAATCCTTTTACAATACATAAGCGAACAGGATGAGCAAGCACTTTCAATAATTCTGCATTGCTTTCATATAGTTCTATTTCTTTTTGAAAGGTTTCTAACATGTTCTTTTCCACCTCCGTGTGAGCTGTTATACCATACTATACATACCAAAAAATTAAAGAAAAGAAAACAGTTGTTGCAGAAAAAAAGTCCTAAAGTAAAGAAATTGTAAGAAAAGAGACCCTGATGTAAATAAAGTAGATGATTTAGCACGGTTTTGTAAAATGACATTTTTGGGTGAAAATTTCGATGCGTTTTAAAAATTGAAAGATATAGATATATTTGTAACACAATCTTACCATGATTTTCTTATTCTTTCAAATGAATATACAAAATTTTTAAAATAATAAGATAAAGGAATTATAATGTAATATCTAGAATATAAAACAGGTTAAAAAGAAAAGAAGCTGAATGTAATCAGCTTCTTTATGGTGATAATAAAATGTTTGAGTATAGCTGATAAATCTTAGAATTACCAAGACATTAGTTATGTATTCTAGATTTCTTCTTTCATCAATTTTAAAAATCTGTGGTTCCATATATTTTCATAAAAATCAATTGTCTCTTTTGCGGACATAAATGGATTATTTAACGTAGAGGTGGCTTTCTGTACCATGAAGTTTTCGTATCCGAGTCCATGAGCAAATTTAATTGTAGCATCCATGCAGTACTCTGTTTGGGCACCACAAAATTCAATATGCTGTACAGATAATTGGTCTAAAATTTCTTTTAAGTTAGTTTTATAAAATGAATTTGCATGTGTTTTTCTCACAAAAAAATCTTGTTCTTGAACATCTAGATCAGCATGAATAGCCCAAAGTTCTCTTTCAGGTACTAAATCATCATCACAATGTTGAACGAAAATGATTGGTTTGTTTGATTTTCTGTATGAAGAAATTCTTTTATTTACTTTTGTAAGTAAATTTTTTAAATCGAATAAATGTTCTTCGCTATAACATACTCCATTTTGTAAATCGATAACGATTAAAACATCTGCACAAGTATCCATTATTTTTGCCCCTTTTATTTCTTAATATATCAATTAATTTATTAATTGGAAATAGATAATGCCCTATCGTTTTTTATGAACTATACGAAAAGTAAAAAGTATACTCGAAAACATAAAAAGAAGATATGAAAATTTAATTTCATATCTTCTTTTCTCTCTATGCATTTACAGGCTCTTCTACATAAGAAAGGGCATTTTCAAAATCGGATATTAAATCATCAACATTTTCAAGGCCGACAGATAAACGAAGTAATGAATTAGAAATCCCTCTTTCATCACGAGCTTCTTGCGACAGTGCTGCATGTGACATTTTAGCTGGGTAGGAAAGAATCGATTCGACAGCTCCTAAACTAACTGCAAAGACAGGTAATTTTACTTTTGATAGAAATTGGCGGAGTGCATCTTCTGACTGTAAAGTGAAAGATAGGACAGCTCCGGCTGATGTAGCTTGAGATTGTTGAATATCAAATCCAAGATGTGTTTGTAAGCCAGGATAATAGACGTTTTGAACTTTAGCGTGCTCTTGTAAATAATGTGCAATTTTATTGGCGTTTGCAGCTGAATGCTCAAGGCGTACATGCAATGTTTTTAGACCGCGAAGTACGAGAGAACAATCTTGAGGTCCTAAAATAGCGCCGAATGCATTTTGTAAAAATCCAAGTTTTTGAGCAAGTTCGGCATCTTTTACGACCGCTAATCCGGCAGTAACATCACTATGACCAGCAATGAATTTTGTAGCACTATGAAGAACGACATCTGCTCCAAGTTCAAGCGGTTTCTGGAATAGTGGTGTCAAAAATGTATTATCAACAAAGGTAAGAGCGCCAATAGATTTTGCAAGCTTAGAAACAGCGCGAATATCTGTCACCTTTAAAAGCGGGTTAGAAGGTGTTTCTACATAAAAGAGCTTTGTATTTTGTTTAATGTTGTGCTTTATTTCTTCTAAATTAGTCATATCAACAAATGTATGTGAGACACCGTAACGGGAGAGTACTTCAGTTATCATTCGGTAAGTGCCTCCATATACGTCTTCTGAAATGAGTACGTGATCACCTTGTGAAAGAAGGAGGAATGCAGTAGAAATTGCTGCAATGCCTGATGCAAATGCGAATCCTTTTGTTCCGCCCTCTAATAATGCAATGATGTCTTCAAGAGCTTCACGAGTTGGATTACCAGACCTGCTATAGTCATATTTCCCGAACGTATCTACATCAAACTGATGGAATGTTGATGTGTTATAGATGGGAACGTTAACAGCTCCTGTTTGTGGGTCATGTTTATATTGGTTGTGTAGTAAAAGTGTATCTATAGAATAACTCATATTCTTACACCTTCTTTTACAAGTTTAATGGCATGCTGTAAGTCTTGAATTAAATCGTTACTATTTTCAATGCCAACGGAAAATCGAAGAAGACGATTACATACACCGTTTGCTGTTCTGATTTCTTCAGGAATATCAGCGTGTGTTTGTGTTGCTGGATATGTCATCAAACTTTCAACACCACCGAGACTTTCAGCAAATGTAATTAAGGATAAAGATTGTAAGAAAGGATTAATCCATGTTTCATCTTTAAGACGAAATGAAATCATGCCGCCTCTTCCAGGATAAAATACATCTGTCACCCCGTCCTCATTATTTAAATAAGCAACAACTGCTTTTGCATTTTCTTCATGTTGTCTCATGCGAAGAGCTAACGTTTTCATACCACGAATTAATAGCCATGAGTCAAATGGGCTTAAGACCGCACCAGAGGCATTATGATAATGAGCGATTTCCTCACAAAGTTCCTTTCCTTTTGCAACGACAAGTCCGCTTAGTACATCGTTATGTCCTCCTAAATATTTCGTTGCACTATGAAGTACAATGTCGGCACCTTCTGTTAATGGCTGCTGTATATAAGGCGTGTAGAATGTGTTATCTACAATAAGAAGTAGTCCGTGTCTTTTCGCTACAGTTGCGACAGCGGCAATATCAGTAACTTGCATTAATGGATTTGTCGGAGTTTCTATGAAAATAGCTTTCGTTTCAGTGGTGATAGCTTGCTCAATTCGTTTAATAGATTGTGTATTTACGTATTTACATCGAATGTCCCACTTTTTTTCGTGCTCAGAAAATAATCGATAAGTGCCCCCGTATAAATCTTCAGATACAATAAGTTCGTCTCCGGAGCGGAATAGGGAGAGGACGAGGAGAGCAGCTGCCATCCCTGAACTACAGGCATAACCTTGTTCGCCGTATTCTAAATCTGCAATTGCCTGTTCTAAAAGGCCGCGAGTTGGATTACCAGTTCGTGAATAGTCAAAACCAGTAGATTTACCAATTCCTTCATGACGATAAGCGGTTGAGAAATAAACAGGTGGGTTAACCGTTCCTGTTGTAGTTTCGCTACGATTTCCGATTTGTGCTAGTTTTGTTTCAATTGTTGACATGTGAAAATTCCTCCTTTTTAAATTAACAATTAAGTGAATGTAAAATAAAAAAAGCCTTCTAAGAAGAAGGCTTTCGGTTTGAATAGAGTCTTCTTCTTATCTGTCAAATCTTTCACAATTTGCTGGAATTAGCACCTTATTAACAAATGTTAATGGTTGCTGAGGCGTCATAGGGCCAGTCCCTCTACCTCTCTAGATAAGAATGTTCGTATGAAATTTTATTATGTTTTTAACTTTACAACAAAAGATAATTGAATTGCAACTTTATTTTAAATAATTTTTATTTTTCCACAACTGTCATTGACTTTTGCATTTGTGCGTGCTAAATTTATTAAAAAATTAACAAACATTGTTAAAAGGGGAACGTATTTCCTTTTAGCTACATAAATAAAATAATAAAGACAAACTCTTATTGAGAGCGGTGGAGGGAAAGGCCCTGTGAAACCCGGCAACCTTCAAACGAAATGTTTGAAACGGTGCTAATACCTGCAAAACGAATGTTTTGCATAATAAGAGGAGGAACAATTATGTCCCCCTCTTCAAAGTGAAGAGGGGGTTTTTATATTGATAGAAATGAGGGAGATTTGTGAAATTACTAGATTTATTATCAAAAGGAATTGTAATAGGTGATGGTGCGGTTGGGACGTTATTACATTCACATGGTTTGCAAAGTAGTTTTGAAGAGTTAAATATATCCGATCCAGATTTAATTATATCGATTCATAAGCAATATGTAGCTGCTGGGGCAGATGTGATTCAAACAAATACGTACGGAGCAAATGAAGCGAAATTACGTATGTATGGTTTAGAAAATCAAGTTACTGAAATTAATAGAGCGGCAGTAAAACTGGCGAAAGCATCTGTGACAGATAGAAATGCAATTTTAGGAACAATTGGCGGTATGAAACATATTGGAGCCGTTACAACTACTGATATGGAAAGGGAATTTATGCTACTTGAGCAGGCAAGTGCTTTACTAGAAGAACAGGTTGATGGACTACTATTAGAGACTTTTTATGATGAGTTTGAATTACTTCATGCTGTTCAGGTGCTACGAAAACAAACGAATATCCCAATTGTAGCTCAATTAGCGTTACATGAGGCAGGTACGACTCAAAATGGAAATGATGTAAATGAAATCTTAAAACAGCTTTTAGATTACGGTGCCAATGTCGTTGGATTGAACTGCCAACTAGGGCCACTTCATATGACGGAAGCTTTTAAAATGATATCGATTCCGCAAAATGGTTACTTGTCAGCATATCCAAATGCAGGTCTTCCAAATTATGTGGAGGGACGTTACGTATATGAGGGAAGTCCGGCTTATTTCGAAGCGATGACACCGAAATTTATTGAGCAAGGTATTCGGTTATTGGGCGGTTGTTGTGGTACGACTCCAGAACATATTGAAAGTATGAAACGGGCTACTCTAAATGTTACGCCTGTAATAGAAAAGGATACGATTCAAAGACCGAAAGTAGTGCATACACACGAGAAACGTTCGAAAGCTCATGTCACTTTAGCGGAGAAAGCAAAAAAACAAACGACAGTAGTAGTGGAATTAGATCCACCGAAAACGTTAGATACACAGCGGTTTTTTGAAGGGGCGAGAGCATTGAAAAGAGCTGGGGCGGACGCTATTACTCTAGCAGATAATTCATTAGCATCGCCTCGCGTTTCGAATATGGCAATGGGAGCATTATTAACGAAGCATGATATTCCCGTATTGACGCATTTAACGTGTAGAGACCATAACGTCATCGGGCTACAATCTCATTTACTAGGCTTATCAGCATTAGGTATGGAAGAAGTGTTAGCTTTAACAGGTGATCCAGCACGCGTCGGTGATTTTCCAGGTGCCACTTCTGTATATGATTTGTCCTCTATTGAGCTCATTAAAATGATTAAAGAAATGAATGATGGGCGCTCTATTTTAGGGAAATCAATAGGCCCAGCAACAAGGTTTTCAGTGGGAGGTGCGTTTAATCCGCATGTAAGACATTTAAAAGCAGCGGTTAAGCGAATGGAACGGAAAATAGATGCTGGAGCGGAATACTTCTTAACTCAGCCGATTTATGATATCGCGTTAATTGAAGAAGTGTATGAAGCAACAAAGCATTTGGAACAACCTATTTTTATTGGGATTATGCCATTAATAAGTAAACGGAATGCAGATTTTCTTCATTTTGAGGTGCCGGGTATTACACTTCCTGAGGAAATAAGAGAGAGAATGGATGGGCATGAAACGAAAGAGGCAGCAATTGAGGAAGGGATTCATATTTCACAAGAATTGATCGATGCGGCGATGAAATATTTTAACGGCATTTATCTTATTACACCATTTCTAAAATATGAAATTACAGAACACCTTGTTAAATATGTGAGAGAAAAGCAAGAAGTGAAAGAAGGTATTAATTGATGAAATGTATAGAAGAGAAATTACAAAATAACATTTTAATATTAGATGGTGCAATGGGAACAATGATTCAGCAAGAGGACTTAACAGCGGAAGATTTCGGAGGTGAAGAGTACGAAGGCTGTAATGAATATTTAGTAGAAACAAGACCAGATGTTATTTTAAAGATTCATAAAGCTTATATTGAAGCCGGGGCGGATATTATTGAAACAAATACATTCGGGGCGACAAATATTGTATTAAGTGATTATGCGTTGTCCCATTTAGACGAGGAATTAAATGAGAAGGCAGCGAGTTTAGCAAAGCAAGCTGTTATAGAAAGTGGGAAGGAAGTATATGTTGCGGGAGCAATGGGACCGACAACGAAAGCGATTAGTGTTACTGGTGGTGTGACGTTTGAAGAATTAATTGAAGCTTATACACGGCAGGCAAGAGGATTGCTGAAGGGAGAAGTTGATGTATTACTCGTTGAGACGAGTCAAGATATGCGTAACGTGAAGGCTGCTTATATTGGAATTCAAGCAGCTTTTGACGAACTAAATAAAATTGTACCTATCATGATTTCAGGAACAATTGAACCAATGGGAACGACTCTGGCTGGGCAAACAATTGAGGCTTTTTACTTATCGGTAGAACATATGAAGCCATTATCTGTTGGATTAAACTGTGCGACTGGTCCAGAGTTTATGAGAGATCATATTCGTTCACTATCTGATTTGTCGGAGTGTTACATTTCTTGTTATCCAAATGCAGGTCTTCCTGATGAAGATGGACATTATCATGAATCTCCATCTTCTCTCGCTGAAAAAGTGAAGCGATTTGCTGAAGAAGGATGGGTTAATATTATCGGTGGTTGTTGTGGCACAACACCAGAACATATAAAAGCAATGAAATCTGCGTTAGATTCGCTTAATCCGCGTGAACATCATGAACGAGAAGGGCATGGGGTTAGTGGATTAGAGGCACTGCAATATGATGATTCTATGAGACCGTTATTTGTAGGTGAAAGAACGAATGTTATTGGGTCACGTAAATTTAAAAGATTAGTAGCAGAAGGGAAATTTGAAGAAGCTGCTGAAGTCGCAAGAGCACAAGTGAAGAAAAATGCTCATATTATTGATATTTGTATGGCAGACCCAGACCGGGATGAAATAGAAGATATGGAAAACTTCTTGGCAGAAGTTACGAAAGTGTTAAAAGTACCGATTATGATTGACTCAACAGATGAAAATGTGATGGAGCGAGCTCTTACTTATATTCAAGGCAAAGCTGTTATTAATTCAATTAATTTAGAAGATGGAGAAGAACGATTTAAAAAAGTGACACCACTTCTTCAGAAATATGGTGCAGCTATTGTTGTGGGAACAATTGATGAAGACGGTATGGCAGTAAGTGCGGAACGAAAACTTGAAATTGCGAAAAGAAGTTATGAGTTATTGACGAAGAAATATGGTATACGTCCGTCAGATATTATTTTTGATGCACTTGTATTTCCAGTAGGTACAGGTGATGAAGAATATATTGGCTCGGCGGCAGCAACGATAGAAGGGATTCGCCTTATTAAAGAAGCATTACCAGAGTGTTTAACGATTTTAGGTGTAAGTAACATATCATTTGGTTTACCACCAGCTGGACGCGAAGTATTAAATTCCGTCTTTTTATATCATGCAACGAAAGCAGGATTAGATTACGCGATTGTGAATACGGAAAAATTAGAACGCTATGCGTCAATTCCTGAGGAAGAAAAACGTCTTGCAGATGCATTACTTTTTGAAACAACGCAAGAGACGTTAGAAAAATTTACAAATTTTTATCGCGCGGCAAAAAAGAAAGATGTCGTTATCCAAGAAACATTAACTCTTGATGAGCGACTAGCAAATTATATTGTAGAAGGTACGAAACAAGGGTTACACGAAGATTTAAGCCTCGCACTTACTGAAGGAAGAAAACCTTTGGATATTATTAATGGCCCACTTATGACAGGAATGGATGAGGTGGGACGATTATTTAATAATAATGAGCTTATCGTTGCTGAAGTATTGCAAAGTGCTGAAAGTATGAAAGCTGCTGTAAGCTATTTAGAGCCACATATGGAATCTAGCGATAGTGCAAAAAAAGGGAAAGTATTATTAGCGACTGTTAAAGGTGATGTGCATGATATTGGGAAAAATCTCGTTGAAATTATTTTAGCGAATAACGGATATGAGATTATTAATTTAGGAATCAATGTACGTTCGGATCGAATTGTTCAAGAAGTACAAGAAAAGAAGCCTGATATTATAGGTCTTTCTGGTTTGTTAGTAAAATCGGCTCAACAAATGGTAACGACTGCAGAAGATTTAAAAGCGGCGGATATTGATATTCCGATTGTTGTAGGCGGGGCAGCGTTAACGAGAAAGTTTACAGATAATCGTATTTCGCCATCCTATAAAGGGCTCGTATGTTATGCAAGTGATGCAATGACGGGGCTTGATATTATTAATAAGCTTCAAAAAGAAGAAGAGCGTGAGAAGATGAAGCAGGATAAAAAGGAACGTCATCTTCATATTGTAACAAAAGAAGAGAAGAAAGTAGAAATTCCAGCAGTAATTGAGCCATTACCAAAATCAGAGGTTATGGTGCCTGATTCAATAAAACGAATTGTATTACGAGATGTTCCTGTTTCACATCTCGCACCATTTCTGAATAGACAAATGCTACTTGGACATCACCTTGGATTAAAAGGAAGTGTGAAGAAGCTTTTGCGAGAGGGAGATAAAAGAGCGCACGAATTAAATGATTTAATAGACGAATTATTGCAGGAAGGACAATCTTGGTTAAAACCAAAAGCAGTGTATCAATTTTTCCCAGCGCAAAGCGACGGACAAAATATTGTAATATATGATCCAGAAGATCATACACGTGTCATAGAGCGTTTCACATTCCCGAGACAAGGAAAAGCACCATATCGTACTTTAGGTGACTATTTAAGACCAATTGGAGATGAAATGGACTATGTTGCTTTCCTATCCGTTACTGTTGGGGAAGGCGTTCGGGACATTGCTGAAGAGTGGAAGGCGAAAGGTGATTATTTACGCAGTCATGCCATTCAATCGTTAGCGCTTGAACTAGCAGAAGGACTTGCTGAAAAAACACATATGCTCATTCGCGATCGCTGGGGTATTCCAGATTCGCCAGAATTGACGATGGAAGAACGCTTCCGTACGAAATATAGAGGGATACGCGTGTCCTTCGGTTATCCAGCATGTCCAGAACTTGCAGATCAAGAAAAGCTATTTCGCTTAATTCATCCAGAGGAAATAGGTATTTCATTAACGGAAGGATTTATGATGGAGCCAGAAGCGTCTGTAACGGCTATGGTATTTTCTCACCCCGAGGCAAGATATTTTAGTGTATTATAGTCTAGAAGGGGGAGACGTATGAAAAAAATAGTCTTTACAGGTGGCGGTTCGGCAGGGCATGTAACACCTAATTTAGCCATTATTCCATATTTAAAGGAAGACAACTGGGATATTTCTTATATTGGTTCTCATCAAGGAATTGAGAAAACGATTATAGAAAAGGAAGGCATTCCGTACTATAGTATTGCGAGTGGAAAGCTACGCCGTTATTTTGATTTAAAAAATATAAAAGATCCTTTTCTTGTAATGAAGGGTGTTATGGACGCGTATGTAAGGATTCGAAAACTCAAACCAGATGTGATTTTTTCAAAAGGTGGTTTCGTATCTGTACCAGTCGTAATTGGAGGATGGCTAAATAGAGTACCAGTCTTATTACATGAATCTGATATGACGCCAGGACTAGCAAATAAAATTGCGCTCCGTTTTGCTTCGAAAATATTTGTTACATTTGAAGAAGCTGCGAAACATTTACCGAAAGAAAAAGTAATCTATACAGGATCACCTGTACGTGAAGAAGTATTAAAGGGAAATCGTGAAAAAGGTTTAGCATTTTTAGGTTTTTCACGTAAAAAGCCAGTTATTACAATCATGGGAGGAAGTTTGGGCGCAAAGAAAATTAATGAAACGGTTCGAGAAGCGTTACCAGAACTTCTGAAAAAGTATCAAATTGTGCATCTTTGCGGAAAAGGTAATCTTGATGAAAGTTTACAAAATGAAGAAGGATATAGACAATTTGAATATGTACATGGAGAGCTGCCAGACATATTAGCGATAACAGATTTTGTTATTTCGCGTGCGGGGTCCAATGCCATTTTTGAGTTTTTAACATTGCAAAAGCCAATGCTGCTAATTCCGTTATCGAAATTTGCAAGCCGTGGAGATCAAATATTAAATGCAGAGTCTTTTGAAAGACAAGGATATGCCTCTGTACTGTATGAAGAAGATGTGACTGTGAATTCTCTTATAAAGCATGTTGAAGAGCTATCTCATAATAATGAGGCGTATAAAACCGCATTAAAAAAATATAATGGAAAAGAAGCGACTAAAACAATCATTCACCATATTTCAGAGGCATGATGAAAAAATCATGTCTCTTTTAGTAGGTTGAAAGATTCCAAGAAACGGTGTTTTTATGTTACAATAACAAATGGTTAGTAGGGAAATTCCAATTAATGAAGCGTGAAAATACGAATGGATTAGGAGTGACTGTGTTGGAGCTAAGTCTCTATGAAAATACTGCACTTATTATATGCTTTGTGTTGTACGTTGGTAGTGTTATTGTTTATATTTCAAGGAAATTTTCGCAAGAAAGAGAGCTTGAAAAATCAGAGATAACAGCTGAACTAGATATGTTAGCTGATGAAAGTTATAAAAAGCAAAAAATAAAAGAAGATCATGAAGCATCCCATCATTTAAACGCAAATAAGTTTTAAAGATGGGTATTTTTTTTGAAATCGTTTTTTATTATATATAGCAAGTAACGCTAAAAAGGAGTTTCCCGTATATAAAGAAGGGGTGTATATAAATGGATTTTTATATCGCTTCAGGATTCAAAAATAAACATCTTGTACGTTCTATAGCAAATGAACTGAAACACGCAGGATGGCATCATACATATGATTGGACAAGAAACGAAAGAGCAGTAAATCAAGAACAATTAAGAGAAATTGGCCAGGCAGAAAAGAATGCTATCAAAGAAGCGGATGTCTTTTTACTTATATTAGATGGCGGAAATGGGAGTCATACAGAGTTTGGAATGGCGATTGCGCTAGAGAAAAAGATATATGTATATCATGAAGGAAATCCGCTTCAAACAACGTTCTATCATTTGCCAGAAATAAATATTTTTGAAGGCGATGCAGCTGAATTTGCATCTCACGTTATGAATCATGTGAAATAATAGTAATTATCTAAAAGGTTATAAAAGCGATCTTTTGGGTACAGTGATGATAAGAAAAAGTATATAAAGGAGTTACATTATATGAAATTAGAAAATGGATGGGAAACGAGCTTTTTAGAAGTTGTACAAGGTAGTGAATTTAAGAAAGATGCACTTCTTAGTCAATTGCTCTGTGAGGATAGTGAAGAAGTTGAGGAGCTTGTTGATGATTACGGGTATGAAGAGATTATTGAACGTGAACATGATGATGAGTTAGCAGAAGTTTTAGGCGAAGAACTGTTTAGTGAGATGGAGCGATACGTATTCTTATCTTCACAGCCAGAAGAAAAACTTATTTCATTCGTAAATGGATTAGGTTTTCATGTGTTAGATTGGATCGTTCTTCTTGAAACAGAATTTGGCATTGATAGTGCACACTTTACGTCGGACGCCGTGAAAATGTTAGAAAAGCGTTTTAGACAATTTCCATACATAGAAGATAAGACAATTTTTGATATGACATTTGGAGAAGCAATGGATGTATTACAATCCATTACAGGATTACAACTGAAGGAAAAGATGAACGTATAATGTAAAAAAAGAACGTGATATCCTCACGTTCTTTTTTTACATTATAATAATTTTGTCATCTAGTTTTGTTTGTCCGCTAAGAAGTGCGTTTAAATATTCCACTTTTCTTATACAGGCTTGTATATGTCTTTCAACCTCTTGTAACTCTCCTTGGTGATGTGTTTCAATTGGATGAATTTGTACGTTGAATTTTTCGAATTGACTACTATATGTTATTTCTGCATAGCCGCTCATAATATCCGTTTCGTTATGAAATAAAAATTGCTTCGTTTTGTCACAGAATGATACATCCTGAAACCCATATACTTTTAATGCTTCAATTACTTTTTTTATCGTTTTTGTATTCATTTTTTAACCCTCTTTACGAAGTTCTACTTATATATTATAACATAAAAAATTACATAGAAAGCGCTTCCAAGTGTATTTTATTATAAACTTTACGTTTCAATCACAAAAATGAAACAAAGAAAAAATAATTGTAAAGAAGGAAGGACTCTTTTATTGTTTCGTCATATATATAGAGAAATAGTGCAATGAAAGGAAATTTTCCGAGGTGGAGATCGTATTTCCAATTTGAGCGCAGTAAAAGAGGTGAAAATCTTGAACTTTGATATTGTAGGACAAAAAGCATATATAAAAGATGGAGCGCATCGGAACCGAATTGGAATTGTAAAGAAAAACGAGACAAAATTAGAATCGCAGTTTGCTATTGTAATTGGAGAACAAAGCATTGATGTAGAGCTCAAGGATATCGTGTTAGTTGGAGTAGACGTAGGACAATTTCATAAATGGTGCGAACAAAATGGTTATTTGTGAAAAGGACGGGCTGTGAGATAATGAAATATATTTGAGGAAAGAGAATATGTTATTGTATTCTCTTTTTCCGTGTTTAAGGAGATGGAAATGAAGTATAAAGAACGGGATTTTACATTGGAGCTAAAAGAGAAAATTCAGTGTGTGGAGAAGGAAATAAAGCGAATATCACTTAAACTGTATAAAGAGTATTCGCATTTATACATAGAAAAAACATGGAATTAGATATGGGATTTGCAAGAGAGAAAGAGAATCCCTTTGAGGTGGGATATAATTCATCAGTTGCTATAGCTATATTAGATGAAGAAAAAGAGATGATTGAATTTCACAATATTTCAATTTGGAAATGCGAAAGAATTTTTTTAGGAATGCCAATTCAATCAAACATTTTGTGGAGTAAGAAAGTAGGAGAACTTGTTGATGAATCTTGTTATGAGATTGAGGAAGAGTTAAAAGAGCAACTAGAAGAATATTTGGTGTGATAATTCTCAAGATAAGATCTATAAAGAGGGAACGGAATAAAAAAGACGCTAACAAATGTATGTTAGCGTCTTTCTTTCATTATGAAGCAATTTCACCAGTTTTTGTATCATCTTGATTGTACGTATCTTGATCTAATTCACCAAGCCATTTACTTGAAATAAGACCTGCTGTCATAGAACCACTTACGTTAAGAGCTGTACGACCCATATCGATTAATGGTTCAACTGAGATAACAAGAGCGACAATACCGATTGGTAAGTTCATTGTAGATAGTACGATTAATGCTGCGAATGTTGCACCGCCACCAACTCCGGCAACACCGAATGAGCTAATCGCAACGACAGCGATTAAAGTTAAAATAAATTGTGGTTGTAATGGATCAATTCCTACAGTTGGAGCGACCATCATTGCAAGCATTGCTGGATAAATACCTGCGCAACCGTTTTGTCCGATAGATACTCCAAATGATGCTGCGAAGTTTGCAATTCCTTCAGAAATACCAAGTTTTTCTTTTTGAGCTTCAATATTTAATGGCATTGCGCCAGCACTAGAGCGAGATGTGAATGCAAATGTTAATACAGGGAACACCTTTTTCAAATATTGAATTGGATTTAAACCAGAGAGAGCAATTAATAATAAGTGGATAACGAACATTACGATAAGTGCTACGTAAGACGCTAACACGAAGTTACCAAGTTTTAAAATAGCATTTATATCGCTACCAGCAACTGTTTTTGCCATAAGAGCTAATACGCCGTAAGGAGTAAGGCGTAAAATTAATGTTACCATACGCATTACGATTGCATATACAGCATCAAGCATCTTCTTAAATAGCTCTGCTTGTTCTGGATATTTTCGTTTTACACCTATAAAGGCTATACCGATAAATGCTGCAAATATTACAACAGAAATTGTTGATGTTGGACGAGCACCTGTTAAATCAAGAAACGGATTTGTAGGTAACAACTCTAATAATTTATCTGGAATTGTTGTTTTCTCAATAGAAGTAAATCTTTCTTCAACTAACTTCAGACGAGCAGATTCTGCATCACCTTGTTGTAGGCCTGTTGCTGATACATCAAATCCTGCACTTGCAGCGATACCGACAGCTGCAGCGATTCCTGTAGTAAGAATTAAAATTCCGATAATAAGACCACTAATTTTACCAAGATTTTTCGTTAATTGTAATTTTGTAAATGCTGAAATAATAGATACTAAAATAAGTGGCATAACGATCATTTGAAGCAATTTCACATAACCGCTACCGATTAAGCCAAACCAAGTATTTGATTCAATGATGACTTTAGAAGTAGGCTCATAAATAAATTGTAATATAAGACCGAAGATAATTCCGACTCCTAAAGCAGTAAATACACGTTTATTAAAAGATACATGCTTACGTTGCATATAGTATAATACGCCAACTAAGATGAGCATGACTGCAACGTTAATTCCGACAAGCAGTGTATTCATGTTGATTCCCCCTAATTCCAATCTGTTATATAGAATATAAGGTAATAAAACCTATAAGTCAACTAGGAAATTGCGGAATTAAAAAAAAGATGGCAAAATGCCATCTTTTAATGTCCAGCCCCAGGGACAAGCAAGAACGTCGTGTAGTATGTAAATCCTATGAAGAAAACAGTTAAATATGCCCCGAATACGTATATATACATACGCTCTGTTAATTTTAAATAGCTTAAAAGTACGAAGAATCCTGTTTGTCCTAAAAATAGTAGTGCGGTCGAGTGCATATCCCCTACGTAAAACATAACCGAGAAAATTCCAGTCCAAAAGCCGAGAACGCGAAACATGCGCTCCATGCCATCTCCCTCCTTTTCTAAAAAAAGTAAACCTCACTTCATTATAGTTTATTTTTCTTACTATTGTAAATATTCGTTCATATAAAAAGAAGCCAATTATAATTGGCTTCTTTTTATACGGAAAATTAAATTGTTAGTTTATAATTACAAGATTTACATCCATCCAGTAAACTATCATTTCGTGTTAATTCCGTGTTAGGGAATAGGATTTCAAAAATCCCTTTCATCATATCTCCGTGCATATTACAAATTTCAGTTGGATGATGAACAGCAACTTCTTTAAATGGACAATTGTGTACATCATAGAAAATTTTCGTTTCATCTGCACTTAATTCAAATGCCGGTGATAAGCCAGCTGTTGAGAAAGCTTCTTTTGCAATTTGAACTTTTTGTTCCACTGTTAAAGCATCTTCACTCACATTTAAGCGCTGCATATGTTGTTGCATTAATTCGGCCCCGAATTGTTTTCCTGTTTCGTATAGCGCTTTTTCACCAGCAGCACCAAGGCTAAGTAAAGAATTAAATGCTATTCTTGCTAACAATTGATAGTCACGGAAGGGGAATTGTAATTGGATAACATCATCAGATAATACATATAATCTGCTTGGTCTTCCGCCTTTTCCTGTTTTCTTTGTTTCCGATTTAAGCATATGAACATCTTCTAATTTAGATAAATGTAAACGTGCTACGTTTGGATGAATGTCAAACTCATCTGCAATTTCTTGTACAGTTACGTAACTATGTTTTTGAGAAATATATTTATAAATGTAATAACGAGTTGGGTCAGATAATACACCTGTAATTTTTAAAGCTTGTTCCATGAGGATCTCCACCTTTATCACTTTATCCAAGATAATAACATTATAATACAGATAAACATGAGTATAGGTAATTTCAGACAATAATTCAGAAATTGTTCATAATTTCACAAACATATTTTTCCTTTTTTACCTAGTGAAAATACAAAAATGCCGATTTTTCTTATGAATTTTTTCATGCTATATACATAGTGGGGAGGGAAAAATGATGAATGGAATTGAAAGTTTTGCGAATACGATTTTGAAAGAAGCGTGTAGGGTACAAGCGTCGGACTTACATATCGTGCCGAGGCAGAAGGACGTGGCAATTCAACTACGTATAGGAAAAGATTTAATGATGAAACATTGTATTGAAAAGGAATTTGGAGAAAAACTTGTTTCACACTTTAAATTTTTAGCATCCATGGATATAGGAGAGAGGCGGAAGCCACAAAATGGTTCACTGTATTTACAAATGGATGGACAAGAAGTGTACTTACGCCTTTCCACGCTTCCAACCGTATACCAAGAAAGTCTCGTTATTCGTCTCCATTTACAAGCATCTATTCAGCCGTTATCTCATCTTTCGTTATTTCCAAGTACAGCAAAAAAATTACTCTCTTTTTTAAGTTATTCACATGGGTTACTTGTATTTACTGGACCGACTGGTTCTGGGAAGACAACAACAATGTATGCATTATTAGAGTAGAGGTAATGAGAAAAAAGAAAACGCGCCGCATCGTTACACTGGAAGATCCAGTTGAAAAAAGAAATGACGATTTATTACAAATTCAAATAAATGAAAAAGCAGGTATCACATATGAGGCGGGACTAAAGGCTATTTTACGTCATGATCCAGATATTATTTTAGTTGGTGAAATCCGTGATGAAGAAACAGCGAAAATCGCAATAAGAGCAAGTTTGACTGGACATTTAGTAATGACGACACTGCATACGAATGATGCGAAAGGGGCGATACTCAGGTTCATGGATTTTGGCGTAACGAGGCAAGAGATTGAACAGTCTTTATTGGCTATAGCTGCACAGCGACTTGTCGAATTAAAGTGTCCGTTTTGCAAAAGAAAGTGCTCAACTTTATGTAAATCAATGAGGCAAGTAAGACAAGCGAGTATTTATGAGTTGTTATATGGATATGAGTTAAAACAAGCGATTAAAGAAGCAAACGGGGAATGTGTCACATACACGCATGAAACATTAGAATCTTCGATACGAAAAGGATACGCTTTAGGATTTTTAGAAGAGGATGTTTATGTTTAAGAAAATATGGAGTTTAAGTGATCAAGTAGTATTACTGAAACAATTAGGGAAACTATTAGAAAAAGGATATTCCCTTTTGCAGGCATTAGAATTTTTACGGTTTCAATTACCTTTAGAAAAGAAAGTACAATTGCAGCACATGATTGATGGATTAAAAGATGGGAAAAGTCTACACGATTCTTTTCATCAATTAAAGTTTCATCAGGAGATGTTAAGCTATTTATTTTATGCCGAGCAACATGGTGATCTTTCTTTTGCATTGCAACAAGGGAGCGCACTTCTATATAAAAAGGTTAAGTATAGGAAAGATATGTTAAAAATCATGCAGTATCCTATGTTTTTGGCATTTTTTTTAATAATCATGATTTTGATTTTTAACCGCATTTTATTACCACAGGTTGATATGGTATATAGTTCGTTTGGTTCTACAGCACCGTTATTTACAAAACAAATATTAAGTACAATTAAGCTACTACCTTACCTTATATTTAGCACTCTTTTTATCGTTTTGATTGGATGCAGTTTATATATGCTTTACTTTCGGAAACTCTCGTATATGAAGCAGGTAAAAATTATGCTTCGTATCCCCATCGTAAAAACATTTTTTATTTTAAAGCATTCACATTATTTCGCCACTCAATTGAGCAGTTTATTACATGGCGGATTATCAGTACTTGAGGCTCTAACAATAATGATGGAGCAAAAATATCATCCGTTCTTTCAGTATGAAGCGAGCCGAATTGAGCACCAATTAATTGCAGGAGAATCGTTACAATCTATTATTGCTAAAAGTGGATATTATGAGAAAGAACTTTCTTATATTATTACGCATGGACAAGCAAACGGTAATTTGGCGATTGAATTAGGTGACTATAGCAATCTTATTATGGAAAAGATGGAGCGGAAAATTAAACGTATGTTAGTGATCATTCAACCGATCTTATTTATGTGTATTGGAGGAATAGTCGTTCTTATGTATTTAGCGATGATTATGCCAATGTTTCAAATGATGAATTCTATTTAGGAGGGTATTTACATGCAGAATGAGGAAGGGTTTACTCTTTTAGAAATGTTATTAGTTATGGTGGTCATAACTGTATTATTACTATTAATTATTCCAAATGTAGTTACGCAGCGTTCATCTGTCGAAGGAAAAGGATGTAAAGCTTATGTGAAATCTATAGAAGCCCAAATACAAGTATACCAATTACAACATAATAAAATTCCTACGCTAAAAGAGCTAAGTGATGAAAAATATATTACAGCTGATAAGTGTCCGAATGGTGAATCTATTCATATTTCAAATGATGGCACAGTAACAAGTGGGAAACTGTGAAACAAGAGGGTTTTACTCTTTTAGAAATGCTACTCGTTCTATTTGCAATCTCTGTATTAAGTATGGTCACGTATTATAACGTACATTCATTATATGAAAAACAAAAAATCGAACAATTTTTGAGACAGTTTTCAAATGATATTTTGTATATGCAACAATTAGCGATAAACCGTCAAAAACACTATACATTACGCTGGCATAAAGATAGACATATGTATTATATAGGAGAGTCGAGTACGAATCTTTCTATCATTAAAAGAGAATATGATAGTGATATACAAATTGATTTGAATACTTTTCCAAATCCGATGACATATAATCCGAGTGGAAATATTAATAGAGGTGGTACGATTCTACTTTCGTATCGAAGTTATAAATATGATATTGTATTTCAGCTTGGCAGAGGGAGATTTACGTATCGTGAAATGTCAAAAAGGGTCAGTGATGGCTGAAATGCTTGTAGCATTAAGCATCTTAATGATGGCGGTATCTTTACTACTTCCGCAAACAGTATTGATTATGCAAGAACGAAAAAACATACAAATTCGTTATAAGGCATTTGTATTATTAAAAAGAGAAGCAGCTTTATATATGTATGAGAATGAGGCAAAGCAGCAGAAAGAAAAAGTCATAGACGGAAATGTATATTACACATATTGGGGAGGAAATGAAGTTTGTGCTATGTGGAGAGATGTGAAAGGAAGAAGGATGGAACAATGTTTTTATGCAGGGGAAAAAATAAATTAGAAGCTGGGTTTACATTAATAGAAATGATCGTATGTTTTTTTCTGTTATCACTGTTCTTTTTACTCTTGCCACGTTTAAATTTTATCGGAATAGAAAACAAACAGTCGAAAGGATTAAATAATTGGGAATGGGATGTATTTTTAGGACAAGTACAGTTAGAGTTTCGTGAAGTATCATTTGTAGAAAAAATAGTTCCTGAGAATAAAGATAGTATGTTGCGCTTCCGTCTTCGCACTGGAGATGAAGTGACGTATGAAAAAATGAATAATCGTCTTGTAAGAAAAGTGAATATGCGTGGAAGAGAAGTTATATTACAAAATGTTGAAATGGTTTCGTATGAAGTAACATCTCATTTGCTTTTTATAAATGTGAAAGATAGGAGGGGAAAAATATATGAAGGTGTAGCTGTAAGATATAGCGAAATGGAAATAAATACATGAGAAAACAAGATGGATTTACAATGCCAGGAACAATCATTTTTCTTGTATTATTAACTTCGTTCTTTGTATATGAAACGAATATGTTGCGTATAGATAAAAATTTTTATACTGAAATAGAGCAAAAATTTGTACTGGAGGAACTATTAAATCGATCTATTACAAATATAAAAAAAGACTTACAACAAAAAGAAAAGGAAGATACTTTTTTCTTTCATTATGAAAAGGGCGAAGCAAGTGGGAATTACGTTTTTGAAAACGATGTTATTCTCGTTTCATTGCAGTGCAAAATAAAACAAGAAGTTTTCTATAAAGTAAGCTTTCGGTATAGAAAAAAAGATGAGAAAATATTCGATTGGATAGAAGGATAGTATGTAAAATATATGGATAAAAAACCATGATTTCTCATTTAAAAATAGGCTATTTTTTTAAAGGAAATGGATAAATAAAATAATTAAAAGTTTAAATTTTCTCAAAAAAGAGAAAGGTAGAAAGAATATGATATATTCATGCTATCCAATCATTATTTTAGGGAGAATAGGGAAATGACAAACAACAATCAAATAGGTGAAAATAAGGAACAAACTATTTTTGATCATAAAGGAAATGTAATTATGACGGAAGATAGGGAAATACAAATTATTTCAAGATTCGAAGAACCTCTTATTGTCGTGTTAGGAAATGTATTAAGTGATGAAGAATGTGAAGAATTAATTGAATTGTCTAAAAATAAATTGGCGCGTTCAAAAGTTGGTTCATCACGTGATGTAAATGATATTCGAACGAGTAAGGGTGCATTTTTAGACGATAATGAACTTACTGCGAAGATTGAAAAACGAATTTCATCTATCATGAATGTTCCTGCGTCGCATGGAGAAGGATTACACATTTTAAATTATGAAGTGGATCAACAATATAAAGCGCACTATGATTATTTTGCGGAACATAGTAGATCAGCTACTAATAATCGTATTAGTACGCTTGTCATGTACTTAAATGATGTAGAAGAAGGCGGAGAAACGTTCTTTCCGAAATTAAATCTTTCTGTGAACCCTAGAAAGGGAATGGCAGTATACTTTGAGTATTTCTATCAAGACCATTCATTAAATGAGCTTACGTTACACGGAGGGGCACCTGTAACGAAAGGTGAGAAATGGATTGCAACGCAGTGGGTGAGAAGAGGTACTTATAAGTAAGAGCGTGTATGTGACGTTTTGTTCTTCATTGTATAAGGAGAACAAGACGTTTTTTTATTCAATAATGTAATCTTTCGTTATAATAACAAATAATACATGACGATTGAGAGGAACGAACATGAAATCTATATACATAACCGGTTATATGGGAGCTGGGAAAACAACAATTGGAAAAGCATTAAGTAAAGAACTTCATATGGATGTTGTAGATACAGACCAAAAAATTGAAGAGAAGCAAGAGAAGGAGATTCGTGATATTTTTGCCGAAGAAGGCGAAATGGCTTTTCGGGAATATGAAAGTGAAATGTTACGTTCACTACCCAGTTATAATGTCATTATTACAACTGGCGGCGGAATCATTGAACGAGAGGAAAACCGAAAGTGGATGAAGGAAAATGGAACTGTTGTGTACTTGTATTGTGATCCACATGTAATTGCAGAAAGGCTTCGTGAAGATACGACACGTCCACTATTTCAGAAGAAAGATATAGAGGCATTTGTAATGAAATTTGAATCGCGCCGAGCGTATTATGAGGAAGCACATATTCATATCGATACGACAAATAAGTCGGTAAAGCAAATTATGAATGAATTAAAAGAAAAGATTAATGAATAAGAAAGTGGACATACTAATCAAGTAGAGGTGATGATAATATGTCTACTAATGATTATGTTCGCTTTGTGACACAGCAATTTGTGTCGTATATGGATGCTCCAAAAGAAGATCGTAAACAAAAGAAAGAACAACGCCGTGCTGAAAAAGAGCCATTTATGAATAAGTGGTTTGGTGTGATGCCGCTGAGTGCTGCTTTGTTTTATCGAAACGTAAAAGATAAACGAAAAAAATCAAGTTAACTATTCCGTAATATGTCTAGCAAAATACAAATCCCCTAGTAGCATCATACTACTAGGGGATTTGTATTTACTGCACGGATTCTTTTTCTTCTGTAACAGCATGTATTTTATTGTTTACCCATACGAATCCTATGCCGATACAAATAGAAATGCCCCAGCCGACAGCAGTCATAATCGCTCTCATTTCACCATAGCCATCTACACCGAAAAAAGAGATGAAATAAATTTTCAGGAAGCTTTTTAATATGAATTGTAGCCCGAAAAATAGCGTTAAATATTGTAGTGCAGGATAGATACGACTATCACGATACAGTTCACGACTTTTATCACGGTCATGGCCTTGCAGTGCGGCAATATCTGCTGCGAAATATAACATAAGTGGTTTTTTTATAAAAATTGTACATATAACGATAATACCGAGTACGATGTGATAATACGCATCGTTCCACAACATTCGTTCAGCTGATCCAGATAATAAATCTACTGTCGTATTCGAAATGAGTGTAATTAAAATAAAGAACCCTGTTACGTTAAACTGTTTTTCTTTTTTAAAGGTATACAGTGTATAAATAATCCCCGGAACAGAGGAAAGTAACATCGCGTAATAAGGATCGATATAAGGCTTCGCAAATTTCCAAATGAGGAATGGGATTACGAGATAAAAGACGAGATCTAATATAGCTTTTTTATTTTGATTCATATAGAGCCTCCTTAAGTCATACATATATTTTATAATATAATTTCTGAAAATTGTATAAGGTTTAGTGAAAAAAGAAAAAGTATATGATTAGTAGATTGAAAAAAATTGCCCCTAGCGTAGTAAGTTTTTTTAGTATATAATAAAGGAAACGCTTTCATTTTTATTTTGTTCACAAAATGGACGGAAAATCACATAATTACGATCGATATGTTGTTTTATAATGAAACTAATTAAATATACATGCATACAATATTGTGAAATAAATAACATAAATAATCTATATAAATGTAAACGTTATCAAAAGAGAGAGGTGGAGACAATGAGTAAATTTTTCTTCAATCATAATCCAGCAACAGTAGAGGATGGAAGGCTTGTTAAGTATGCTGAAATTATTTATGGAGAAGGTGGCCGTTCTGTATTAGAAAATTTAATGGTGAAGGCATCTATCAGATTACGTGATCGTTATCCGAATAAATCTGACGAACAGATCTCGAACCTTGTAAATAAAGGCATCCATGATATGTTTCAAAAATATGTAAGTGAGTAAATAAGAGTAGCCGATGGCTGCTCTTATTTTTTTGTATAAGGATGGTGCCTCTAGCTGAAAATAAGGGTGTATTTTGAAAGATATAAAAAGGAGTGGGACATATGAGCAATGGAATTGGCCGTTCAAAAGAAAATCTACCAACTGATGCAAATCATGTGAGCGCAAAAGATCGCGCACATCAAAAACGTTTGGCAAAACAAAAACAGCAAGAGCGTAATGGCGATAGAGGATAACTCAAAAAAAGCTCCTTCTAAAACAGAAGGAGCTTTTTTAAGAGAGGAAATGATTCGCGGTAACATAAAAAAGGCCACCGTTAATAATTTGCACTGTAATGCGTGGTTCATACTGTTCTTGCAAGGCTTGTTTTTCAATTTCATAGCTTTCAGGAAGTTCATCACTTTCTTCATAAAAACGATTTAAAAGATCTAAATCGTGATTCCAGCGCACTCTTGCTTCTTTCGCCCACGTATGGTCATCTTCTGCAATTATACTTTTTAAAGCGTCCTCTATACGTTGTAAACCACTTTGCGGTTTAATGATAGGTGAGAGTGTAAAACAAAAGTCAGGTATTTTTGGTGTAAGTTTAATTTTAGTTAATGTGTCATGAAAGTTTGCCATCATTGTTCCAGAAATGAGATGAATACCAATGGAGTGAAGAATGTCTTTTTTTCGATCACATTGGTAGGAAACTTTTATATTTATACCGAGCCACGGGTGGAGCGGGGTATGTGTTGCCCCGTTATGCCGTACGTCCTCATATAAACGTATGTAAGATCCTAGTTCTTTTGTCGTCTGGAAAATTTGATGTAGACGCGGTGAACCGTAGTGAATAAGCTCGCCATCATTTTCTTCATTTTCTGGATTCGTAATAAGGGTAAGGCGCATCGGATTCGGTACGCCTCCTGTTTTCTCAAGATAGTGCCAATAAAAAGGACGGTTCATTAATAATTTATCCATCTCAATTGTTAATTGCACGTCTAATAATTGAGGAGAACGCTCTAAAATTTCGCAGTTATTCGCCTCAAAGAAATTGTATAAGTAATTATGAATTTCATGTTGCTGCATAGCCTTGCACCTCAGCTTCATTTCGTTTCGCGAAGTCGATAATAGATGTTAAGTTTTCCATCTTAATTCGGATTTCTCCTTCGCTTTTTGATTGCGCAAATATTTCTTGAATATGCGCATCGATGTTTTTCATATTAATTCTCGTTAAAATTTCATCGAGTTCACCGATAACACGCTCGAATAAATTGATTTTTTCATATAACAGTTTCAAAATATGTTCTTCAACAGTGTGTTTTGTGGCTAAGTTATAAATATGAACATCATTCTTTTGACCAAGACGGTGAATACGTCCGATTCTTTGTTCAAGACGCATTGGATTCCATGGTAAATCATAATTAATCATATGGCTACAAAACTGTAAGTTAATCCCTTCACCACCAGCTTCGGTTGCAATTAATACTTGTGCGTGGTTTTGGAAAAGTTCCTTCATCCAATCTTTCTTCCCGCGTTTAAATCCGCCGCGGAATGGTACGGAAGAAATGCCGTGTTGTTGTAAAAACCACTGTAAGTACATTTGTGACGCTCGGTATTCCGTGAAGATGACGACTTTATCGTCAATTTCTTTTATAAGCTCAAGAGCTTTATTTGCTTTTGAGTTAAAAGGAATATGATTAATTTTATCCATTAGCACATCGATATGCGGATCCTTTATGTAATGTTCATTTTCCTTTTGCCGTTTTTCTACATGTTTTTTTAATGAATAGTAAACAGCCTCACGACTACTACATGCTTCCCGTTTTAAAGTTAATGATGAGAAAGCGGATGTGAAGGCATCTTGTCCTCGCCAATTTTCAATATCATTATACAAAGCTTGCTCTTCTTCATTAAACTCAATAAAAATTGTACGTACATGTCTCTTTGGCCAATCAATTCCAGTATTATGACGTCGATTTCGGACCATCACTTTATTAATAAGAGCTTTTAAATCTTCATCTGATTCGGCTGAACGATTTTTTGAAGCGTAATATTCTTCAAAGTTGGACTGATTGCCTAAATGTCCTGGTTTTAATAAAGAAACGAGGTTGAAAATTTCATCAATCTTATTTTGAACAGGAGTAGCGGTTAATAATAAACAAAATTTCTTTTTTAATCGTTGTGCAAATTCATAGTTTTTTGTTTTATTATTTTTAAGTTTATGCGCTTCATCGATAATAATAAGATCATATTCTAAGTTCAAAACGATATCACGATGTGGTGAACGTTTTGCAGTATCAATTGATGATACAATCACATCGGCTTGTTCCCACGAGTAGCTTTTCTTTTGGGCTACAGCTGGTATGAAAAACTTTGTATTTAGTTCGTATGCCCATTGTGATACAAGAGAGGCTGGGACGAGTATAAGTACTTTTTTCACAAGGCCGCGGACCATATATTCTTTTAAAATGAGTCCAGCTTCAATCGTTTTTCCAAGCCCTACTTCATCTGCTAGAATCGCTTTGCCATTCATTTGTTCAATGACATTTTGAGCGACTTCTAATTGATGAGGAAGCGGTGTGAAATGGGATAAATGTTTCGGTGCTTGTAGTCCATCGAAAGTAGGAACAAGTAACGATTTTTCTGTTTCATAAGCTAAATGATATAAATCCCAGTTTGTCCAAGGGCCATCTTCGTCAATTCTATTTAAAAAATTGTTTTGCCACGTCCGATCTACGGAAATATCGACATTCATTATGACTCTCCCACCTTTTATAAACTAAAGTAATTATGAAAAAATCTTTATTATATAAGCCTTGTAACAAGGCGCTATTACACATACTAAAAGTTAAAGAATAGGCAAAGATAAAGGGCTAAATTTTGAAAGTTGTATTTAATAAGATTAAGAATGAAAAATTCTAAATTATTTTTTATGCTAGAATATTGATGAAATATAGCGAATAATGTTAGGATAATGGTGTGAAATGTATGGAATCTTTCGTATTTTATCCAAGAAAGTGATTTTTTATTTACGCTTTCATAAAAAAATGTAATGAGATTCCGTATATCCTATCTTTTCAGAGTGAAAATGTTTAGATAAGGGAAACAACTTTTATTGATTTGTCAGAGCATAAGGGGGAGAGAGCATGATTACATTACAACGTACACCGTTATTTGATGTATACGCGAAGTATGGTGGGAAAACAATCGACTTCGGTGGTTGGGAGTTACCAGTTCAATTTTCAAGCATTAAAGAAGAACATGAAGCTGTACGTACAGCGGCAGGTTTGTTCGATGTGTCTCATATGGGAGAAGTTGAGGTAAAAGGTGTAGATAGTTTAGCATTTTTACAACGTGTTGTTACAAATGACGTATCTACCTTAAAGGTAGGAGGCGCACAATATACAGCTATGTGCTACGAAAATGGTGGTACAGTAGATGATTTATTAATCTACAAACGTGGTGAAGAAGACTATTTATTAGTTATCAACGCATCAAATATCGAGAAAGATTACGAATGGTTAGCTAGCCATGTAATTGGCGATACGACAGTAGTCAATGTTTCTAGTGAAGTTGCACAGCTTGCAATTCAAGGACCAAAAGCAGAAGGCATTTTACAAAAAGTTGTGTCAGAAGATTTGAAAGAAATTAAGTTCTTTAAATTTAAAAATGATATTCTTGTAGATGGAATTCCAGCACTTGTATCTCGTACAGGTTACACAGGTGAAGATGGATTCGAAATTTACTGTAAGAGTGAAGATGCTGCAAAGCTTTGGGAGAAGCTTCTTGAAGTTGGAGCCGAAGAAGGTTTAAAAGCATGTGGTTTAGGTGCTCGTGATACACTTCGCTTCGAAGCAACATTACCACTTTATGGTCAAGAATTATCAAAAGATATTACACCTATTGAAGCTGGAATTGGCTTTGCGGTAAAACCAAATAAAGAAGCAGACTTCTTTGGAAAAGCGACTTTAAAAGAGCAAAAAGAAAACGGTGCGCCTCGTAAGTTAGTCGGCATCGAAGTAATTGAACGTGGAATTCCTCGTACACATTACCCTGTATTTATTGGAGAAGAAAAAATCGGGGAAGTAACGAGTGGTACACAATCTCCAACGTTAAAGAAAAGCATTGGTTTAGCACTAATTGATGTAAAATACGCAGCAGTTGATACAGAAGTAGAAATTGAAATTCGTAATAAACGCGTCAAAGCAGTAGTTGTTCCAACACCATTTTATAAACGTTCAAAGTAACGGGGAGAGGGGTAGATTTCATGTTGCATCGTTATCTTCCAATGACAGAAGAAGACAAAAAAGAAATGTTACAAACGATCGGCGTTCAAACGATTGATGAGTTATTCTCTGATATTCCAGAGAGTGTTCGTTTTAAAGGGGATTTAAAAATTAAAGAGGCAAAATCAGAGCCAGAGCTTTTAAAAGAGCTATCTCAAATGGCTAGTAAAAATGCTAACTTAAAAGAATACGCTTCTTTCTTAGGAGCAGGCGTATACGATCATTACGCTCCAGTAATTGTAGATCATGTTATCTCTCGCTCAGAATTTTATACAGCTTACACGCCATACCAACCAGAAATTTCACAAGGGGAATTACAAGCAATCTTTGAATTCCAAACAATGATTTGTGAGTTAACAGGAATGGATGTAGCAAACTCTTCTATGTACGACGGTGGTACAGCTTTAGCTGAAGCGGCAATGCTAGCGGCTGGCCATACTCGCAAAAAGAAAATTCTTGTATCTAGTGCAGTGCATCCGGAATCAAGAGCAGTACTTGAAACGTATGCAAAAGGTCAACATCTTGAAGTTGTTGAAATTAATCATAAAGATGGTGTAACAGATTTAGACGTATTACAAAGTGAAGTAGATGATACAGTTGCTTGTGTAATCGTTCAATATCCAAACTTCTTCGGACAAGTTGAAAAATTAGCTGATATTGAAAAAATCGTTCATCAACAAAAATCATTATTTATCGTTTCTTCAAATCCATTATCATTAGGCGCATTAACACCACCAGGAAAATTTGGTGCTGATGTTGTAATCGGTGATGCACAACCATTTGGTATCCCAACGCAGTTCGGTGGACCACACTGTGGTTACTTTGCAACAACGAAAGCATTTATGCGTAAAATTCCAGGACGTCTTGTTGGACAAACTGTAGATTCAGATGGTAAACGTGGGTTTGTATTAACGTTACAAGCACGTGAACAGCATATTCGTCGTGATAAAGCGACATCTAATATTTGTTCAAACCAAGCGTTAAATGCATTAGCAGCTTCTGTTGCAATGACAGCACTTGGAAAACAAGGTGTGAAAGAAATGGCACGTCAAAACATTTCTAAAGCACAATACGCAAAACGTCAATTCGAGGCGAAAGGCTTCACAGTAACATTTGCTGGACCATTCTTCAATGAGTTCGTTGTAGATTGCAAACGTCCAGTGAAAGAAGTAAACGATGTATTATTACAAAAGAATATTATCGGCGGTTACGATCTAGGCCGTGATTATAAAGAGCAAGAGAACCATATGCTTGTAGCAGTAACTGAGCTTCGTACAAAAGAGGAAATTGACACACTTGTAAATGAAATGGGGGCTATCCAATGAAGAACCAAGACCAAGCACTTATTTTTGAAGTGACTAAAGAAGGACGCGTAGGATATAGCTTACCCAAATTAGATGTAGAAGAAGTGAAACTAGAAGATGTATTTGAGAGCGATTATATTCGAGTAGAAGATGCAGAGCTACCGGAAGTATCTGAACTTGATATTATGCGCCACTATACAGCACTTTCAAACCGTAATCACGGCGTTGATTCTGGATTCTATCCACTTGGATCTTGTACGATGAAATATAATCCGAAAATCAATGAGAGTGTAGCTCGTTTCGCAGGATTTGCAAATATTCATCCACTTCAAGATGAAAAGACAGTACAAGGTGCAATGGAATTAATGTATGACTTACAAGAGCATTTAATCGAAATTACAGGTATGGATACTGTTACTTTACAACCAGCAGCTGGTGCACACGGAGAATGGACAGGCTTAATGTTAATTCGTGCATACCATGAAGCAAATGGTGACTTTAACCGTACGAAAGTAATTGTGCCTGACTCTGCTCACGGAACGAATCCAGCATCTGCAACTGTAGCTGGTTTTGAAACAATTACAGTAAAATCAAATGAAAATGGTCTTGTTGACTTAGAAGATTTAAAACGTGTTGTAAACGAAGAAACAGCAGCACTTATGTTAACAAATCCTAATACATTAGGTTTATTCGAAGAAAACATTTTAGAAATGGCAGAAATCGTCCATAACGCAGGTGGTAAATTATACTATGATGGTGCAAACTTAAATGCAGTATTAAGCCAAGCACGCCCAGGAGATATGGGATTTGACGTTGTGCATTTAAACCTTCATAAAACATTTACAGGTCCTCACGGCGGCGGTGGCCCAGGTTCTGGTCCAGTAGGTGTGAAAGCTGATTTAATTCCGTACTTACCAAAACCAATTTTAGAGAAAACGGAAAATGGCTATCACTTTAACTATGATCGTCCAGAAGCAATTGGGCGCGTAAAACCATTCTATGGTAACTTCGGAATTAACGTTCGTGCATACACATACATTCGTTCTATGGGTCCAGATGGACTACGTGCAGTAACGGAGTATGCGGTATTAAATGCGAACTATATGATGAGAAGATTAGCGCCATTCTATGATCTTCCATTCGATAGACATTGTAAGCATGAGTTTGTATTATCAGGTCGTCGTCAAAAGAAACTTGGTGTACGTACATTAGATATCGCAAAACGCCTGCTTGATTTCGGTTACCATCCACCAACAATTTACTTCCCATTAAATGTGGAAGAATGTATTATGATTGAGCCGACAGAAACAGAATCAAAAGAAACATTAGATGGTTTCATTGATAAGATGATTCAAATTGCTAAAGAAGTAGAAGAAAATCCAGAAGTTGTACAAGAAGCGCCGCATACAACGGTAATTAAACGTTTGGATGAAACATTGGCTGCTCGTAAACCAGTTTTACGTTATGAAAAGCTAGCTCCTGTACAAGTTTGATTAGAATAACAAGGGAAGAACTCGCTATGTGCGAGTTCTTTTTTTGTATGGAGAAACTGCCCGTTAATGTCCGATTGGTTCAACTAATAATCAGTGGGGATGAACAAAAACCCCCACTGATTAAAGTTTCACTTTATGCAGAAGTAGTGAAGAAAATGTTAAAATTTTATATTTTTTGTTTCATAATGTTGTAAAGAAGCGGTTTTATAGGTGATTTTGTTGAAAAAGTCGGTTTGATAAAAGTATTTATTTTTGTTAGAATTTTATTGAAATTAAGAAGATGTGATGAGGAAAAATTACTCATTTTTATGTATATGTGAAAAAACGAGCAAGCTGGGGGTGAAAATGTGGGATATCGGTGTTATAGAATGATATACCATTTAGAAAACGGAAAAACGATTAAAGATGTAAAAGAATTTTGTTACCGAGATCAAGGAAAAGTGCTAGAAAGAGTAGCGCATCGTGTAATGGATAATAGAGAAGTGACGGCAATTGATAAGCAAGGAACGATCATTTCAATAGCGTGTGAGGACATTGTAAAGGTGGAACTTGATTACATAACAGAAAGTTAACCTTGAGTCATATCGAATTATTCGATAAAATATACTGTTGAATGGTGAAGTGAGAAGAGAGGAGTTTATCATGGGTAGTACAAGACACTTTTATATGTTTATCTTAGCGTTTGTTCTTGTTGTGGCATTAACGATTTATTTAATTGTTGATAGCACTTGGTACAACACAGTTCATCCGGCGTTCCTTCTATTTATGTATGTAGGAATTGCGGTAGTGAGTTTCGGAATGAGAGATGAGATGTTAGATCGCTTTGAAAAGTGATACATATACGAAAGACCAACAGGAAAATGTTGGTCTTTTTTTCTTGCCAAAAATAGGATGTTGTGTATATACTGTATATATAAGGTATACACAGTATATACACACACTGGAGGAAAACATGAATATTATTATTTCGAATTCTTCCCAAGACCCTATTTATGTGCAAATAAGAAAACAATTAAGCCAGCTTATTTTAAATGGTGGTTTAAAGGGTGGAGATCAATTACCGTCTATTCGTAGCTTAGCGAAGGAATTACAAATTAGTGTAATTACAACGAAGCGTGCGTACGAGGAGCTTGAAAAAGAAGGATATATAGAAACTGTTGCTGGGAAGGGGACTTATGTTTCACGTAAAAATAATGAACTACTAAAAGAACAGCGACTACGTCTATTGGAAAGTAAAGTGGAAGAGATTGTGAATGAAAGTAAAGCGTTGCAGCTGTCACTTGAAGATTTACAGCAGATGATTGCGTGTTTATATGAGGGGGAATAAGGAATGTTAGAGCTAAAAAACGTTTGTAAAAGCTATCAAGATTTTGCAGTGAAAAATATAAGTTTTACATTACCACGAGGATATATTATGGGATTTGTCGGACCGAATGGGGCCGGGAAAAGTACGACAATCAAAATGATTATGAATTTAATTAGAAAAGAGAGTGGCAATATAAAAATTTTTGGCAAGGACAATAAGAAAGCCGAAAAGGAAATAAAACAAAATATCGGCTTTGTTTATGATGAAAATCATTATTACGAAGATTTAACGTGTGAACAAATGAAGCGTATTATTGCACCGTTATATAAAAAGTGGGACGAAGAGCAGTATCAATCGTATATGCATAGATTGCAAGTTCCGAAGTATAAAAAAATTAAAGAACTATCAAAAGGGATGAAAATGAAATTTGCGATTGCCATCGCGCTTTCGCATCACGCAGAGTTTATCATTATGGATGAACCGACAGCAGGATTAGATCCAGTTGTTCGAAGCGAATTGCTTGATATGTTGCAAGAAATTGTAATGGAAGATGAAGTATCTGTATTATTCTCAACGCACATTACAACAGACTTAGAGCGCATCGCAGATTATATTACGTTCATCAATGATGGAGAAATTATATTTACTGGTGAAAAAGAAGACTTAATGGAGAACTACGTAATCGTAAAAGGAAGTAATGATTTATTAGACCGAGAAGGAAAAGAACTATTTGTTGGATTACGAAAAAATAAATTTAGTTTCGAAGGTTTAGCGAAAGATAAACAAGCAATTATAGATTGGTTTGGGAATGAGGTTGTACTAGAAAAGCCTACATTAGATGATATTATCGTTTACACCGCGAAAGGGAGAAGTGCCTATGCGTCAGCTCGTATATAAAGATTTGTTCTTTTTTCGGGTCATGTGGTTAGTGAATTTTGTTATGCCCCTTTTGTTTTTTATGTTAGAGCCAAGTGGTGAATTTTTATTTCCAATGAGTTGTCTATTTATAACCCTTTCCTCCGTTATGACGTTAACCTTTATGGATGAAAGAAATAAAAGTGACATTATTATAAATAGTTTACCAGTAAGTCGGAAGGATATCATTATTGCTAGATATATTTCCTGTGCAATATTTATTGTCGGTGCCATGGTTTCAACTATGATAATTGTATTCCTTTTAAGAGGTATCGCTGTTATTGATGATATTGGTGTATATCATCCTAATTTTTATATTGAAATTCCATGGTATGTAGTGGTAAGTGGAGTGATTTATTCTTTAGTATTTGTGGCGACATTTTTTCCTAGTTATTATGGTACAAAATCAAAGGGCATGAGAAGTATAGTATCAGCGGCAGCAATGGGGATTGGTGTACTTCTTTGGATGTTTATTAGTGATGATCTGAACCAAGCTACACCACCATTTATAAATTGGATTATGAATCCATTACATTTTGGCATATTTATAGTTGGATTAATCACACTAGCTAGTGTCTATATCGTTTCTATGCTACTGACAATTAAAATTTATGAAACGCGTGATTTATAGAGAGGAGAATTCATATGCAACAGTTGATTTTGAAGGAGTTTTTTTTACAGAAGAAGATGTTTCCTTTCTATTTTTTAATCCCTATTTTATCTATTTTTAAGGATTCCGTCGAACCAATGGGGATTGCAATAGGATTATTTATAACATGTAGTACGATTATATATATTTCTTTTTATTATGAAGAGAAAAGTAAAGCAGAAAAAGTATTAGTGAGTTTGCCTATAACGAGAAAAGAGATAGTTATAGCTAAATATATTTCAAGCACATTATTTATTATGGTTGGTTTGAGTGTAACTTTTATAGTCGTAATATTAGGGAATATTTTATTGGGCAGGGATATAGTCATGCCTGGATATGCAATATTTTCAGCAATAGTAGCAACTTTGATCTATTGTATTGTAACGATACCTGCTAATTACATTGGAGGATATAAAGCTACTTCTGTTTTGAATGTTATTATGGTTTTGCCTTTAACAAGTATGATCGGTCTTATGTGCAATGTTTTTGGTGATAAAACAATTATGTTAAAAGTACTTCAATCTGAAGATGCTACACTAGCAATGGGTGTTCTTGGAACCGGAGTGTTAGTAAGCATATTCATATCAATGATTCTCTCAATGAAGATGTTTCAGGAGGTAGAGTTATAGAAGGGACATTTTCATATTAGGAGGTGTAATACATGATCAAGCAACTCGTCTTAAAAGATATGATCTTGCAAAGAAAATTAGGGTTTGTTTATCTTATATGTTTGGTTTTCCTTGCTATTGTTGATTTTCGTAGTGATAGCTTCCTTATGACGATTAGCGTATCTATACCTTTTCTTGGAACGGTACTGTCAATGAGTTATGAGGGGAAAAATAAAAGTGAAACGATAGTAAATAGTTTACCGTTTGAGCGTAGAGATATTGTAATAGGGAAATACATATTTGTAAGTATTTTAGTTGCTCTAGGTGGATGTTTCTCACTAGTAGTTGGTTTAATACAGTTACAAAATGAACAGATGACTGGATTTAAGCTGTGGGGAGAAATGCTCGGAGGTATAACAGGTGGGTTTGTTTGTAGCATAATTGTACTTCCGATTGAATTCTCAGTAGGATATAGCAGTGCAAAACAAATTGCTCCGTTCGCCGGACTAGCGTTGGGGTATTTAAGTGGACTGATTGTAAGTAACGTCTGGTTAGATGTAGAAAATGCTTGGAGCACGAGTCTAGTCGTAAATATTTGTTTTATAGCAGGACTCATCCTTTTGTATGTTATGTCCATGTTGCTTTCAATTAGCTTATATAATGAGCGTGATCTATGAGGGGAGGAGTAATCGTGAGACAACTCATAATAAAAGATTTTATTATGCAATGGAAGCATTTAATATGGTACTTAATATATCCTCTTTTCTTGTATATGACATTAACAGATATTAAAAGCTTTTACGTAATTATGTCTGCTATAATTCCAGTTATGGCAATTTTAAAAACATTTAATGATGATAAAAAATATGATGGTGAAGTAATGTTAAATAGTTTACCGCTAGCAAAAAAAGAAATTGTAGTAGCTAAATACATAATGGCACTTATTATTTTTATTATAAGTATGATAGTGTCTAGCCCTTTAGGGATTATTCGGTTTGCAGGCGGGGGATTTGAATTTATTACGACAGCTTTAGTTACGATTACTGCCTTTGTTTTTATATATTTAAGTCTTGTCTTACCGATATCGTTTTGGCTAGGAGATAAAAAATCTATTTTTATTACGCTTTTTATACTAATGGCGCCGATTGTTATTGTAGAAATGTTCTTCCAAATTAACATAGAACAAATTCATTTACATAATGGAGTATTGTTAATTTGTTCAATTTGTATGTTGCTTTTATCTGTACTTGCTTCGGTAAAGCTTTATGAAAAAAGAGAATTTTAAAAGGTGCCCTATAAAAGGCACCTTCTTCAATAACAACAATAGGAAAGTAAGAGTTTATAAACAGAGAGGCTATTCGGTACAACATCTTTTGGAGTATGTAATATAAAGCTGAAAACGATAACGAGAATAAGAAAGAGGAAAAATAAAAATAGGATTTGCTTATGTATAGAATTTTGCATATTATCCACTCCTTTTTTAGGTAGTATGTCCAAAAGAAAGGAGTGTATGAAAAATTTTAGGAGGGGAGAATGATGAATAAAAGAAAATGGTTATATAGTATAGGGGTACTTTTATTTTCAATCGGTCTCATATTAGCAAATTTTTATTCAGATATACCATCGCCATTTCCTAATTTGCATAAGGGAATTGGTATAAGTATTGTCATCGTTGGTCTTCTTTGTCTTATCTCATCAAATTTTTACAGAAAGTCTGAATGAATATAAAAAAAGGACAGTTACTCTTTTTCAGAAGAACTGTCCTTTTTAAATAACTTATTCCAAAGCTTGGCGATACTCCATATAATGACGATTGCAATGGAGGCAATAATGGACCAAACGATTGATATCATTTCAATTGTCATGTTAGGAAGGAATGTGAGAATGAATACTATTTTATGAAACAACCATTCTATTATATGAAAACTTATTTGTAATAGAATGACGATACCAAGTGTAATCCATGCTAACATTTGTTTTCCTTTTTCTTTCCACATGACATTCACCTCACGTTAGCTTAATAGTTTTAAGCCAACAGCACCGCATAGAATACAGCTTAAGAAGGCAAGACGACGCCAATCCGCTGATTCGCGGAAAATTAGAATGCCTAGAAGTGCACTACCGGCAGTTCCGATTCCAGTCCAAATCGCGTAAGCAGTTCCCATCGGTAATGTGTTCATCGCAAGAGATAAGAAGAAGAAGCTTACGCCGAAGTTAGCGATTAAAATAAGTTTTGGTGCCCAGCCTTTCTTTTCAGTGGCTACTTTCATAAAGAGTACACCAATAATTTCACAAATACCAGCTAGAATTAAAAATACCCAAGCCATTTTATGCGGCCTCCTTCGCTTCTTTTTCTTCTGTTACTCGTTTTAGACCAATTACGCCAAAGAAGATTAAACCAATTAATAATACTTTTACAATAGAGAAAGGTTCTCCGAAGATGAAAATCTCTGTAAGAACGATTCCACCAGCTCCAATTCCTGTAAAGACTGCGTATACAGTACCGACAGGTAAATCTTTATAAGCTCTAAATAATAAGACGAAACTAATTGTAATTAATAGCGCAACACCAGCCCATTCAAGTGGTGCCTCCGCTTTTTTTAGTCCAATCACCCAAAAGATTTCAATAATACCAGCTATGATTACATAAATCCAAGCCATATGTCATTTCTCCTTCCTACCAGTCGTTAGGTAAAGGGCTTAAAAACGACGCATTGCAAAGGAGCAATCCGTCAGTTTGAAAGTCCGCGCCAAAATACTTTCCAAGAAGCGTCTAAACGAGTCTCAAAACGATTTAAACCTGCGTATAGTAGTTCAACCATAAGACCGTCCAGTAAGCATAGAAAAGCCTCCAAGGCGTCTTTTACTTCAATATTATGCAGCTCATCTTGTTCGCTTGCTCTTTTAAATACAGGGAATAATAGTTTTCCGACGTTTTCAATGTGGACATTTGCTTTATTAATAATTTGTTCGCGAAATGCATCGGGCGGAAAATAAGAAGTTCGTAACCAAAACATTGATTCTTCACTTTCACCAAATCGTTTTGCATAGCCCTTTAGTAATTGTAAGAGCAATTCTTCAGTAGACGAATTTGAAAATTTTTCGATATCGCCCGTGAAGCTTTGCAAATCTTTTTGAAGAGCGGATTCTAAGCATATAAAATATAGCTCTTCTTTTCCTTTAAAGTGTGCGTAAATTGATGGTTTTTTAATCCCAACTTCTTGAGCAATATTTGCTAATGAAGTTCCTTCGTAGCCGTAGCGTGCGAAATGAGAAAGTGCTACAGCTTTAATGCGGTTTGCTGTCATTTTCATCCCCTACCTACCGTTCGTTAGGTTAATTATATGCGAGTAAAAATATAAAGTCAATAGGTGAAGAGCTGAAAAAGAGCGCTATAGGTAACGCTCTTTTTAGACAGTATCTCGCTCAATTAAATGGAATGAAAGTTCTTTTGCGTTCCCGATAATTTGCTCACTTTGGGTTTGTTTATGGAATAAAGAAAACGCATGTGAGCCCATTGCGAGACCAGGATGTTCAATTGTTGAAATTTCTAACGCCTTTGAAATTTCATGATTATCAAATCCAAGGATAGCAAGGTCTTCTGGTACTCGAATGCCTTGTTTTTTTGCCTCAGTTAATAAACCAGCTGCAACTTGATCATTTGCCGTGAAAATAGCGGTTGGACGATTTTTCATATTTAAAATGCGATGAAGTATTTGTGCTCCGTCCTGCATTGTATAGCATTGATGAAAAATCCATTCGGGATGTAACGTTTTCCCTTCGTTACGAAGTGTATCAGCAAATGCCTTTTCGCGCTCCATAGAATTTGCGCTCGTTTTTCTTGCTAAACAGATTCCGATTTTTTCATGGCCCTTACTTAGTAAATATGTAGTGCCGAGACGGAAGCCTTCATAGTGATCTACGTAGACGGATGAAATGAGGGGATGCTTCATTTTTTCACATGAAATAATGGGGGCAAATTTTGCGAAAGCTTCAATTTGTTCCCACGAACTCGTTCGAGAACAAATAATCATTCCGTCGAATTGTTTCATTTTCATCATTTCAAGAACGCGAATTTCTTCAATGCTATCGTAATTTGTTTGACATAAATTAATGTGATATCCAGCTGCTAATGCTTCGTTTCCAATTCCTTCAATAATGGTACTGAAGTATGGAAGGTTAATGAAAGGGAGCATAACACCGATTGTATATGTTTTTCCCTTTATTAAATGAATAGCATTTATATTTTTTGCATAGTTCAATTCTTCAACAGCATCTAGAACACGCTTACGTTTTTCTTCTTTTACGTAAGGGTGATTATTAAGGACGCGGGAAACAGTTGATATGGATACACCAGCGGTTTTTGCAATTTGTTTTATATTGGCCATATGTATCACCTCTTACCCTTATTATAAAGGGAAAATAATAAGAATGAAAAAATCTTGACCTGAAAAGCTTTTCACAAACTATGTTATAAATAAGGCTTCCTTTTATTCGCGTAACCTTTTTATTTGGGCGTGAGAATGATAGGGCCTTTTTTATTTACAAAAAAGTTTTGTCAGAATGTGTGAGAATAACGTGGAAAGTTTTCAAAGGAGGAGTTTGTTAATGGAGCGAATATGAATAGCATACAAAGTGAAACTTTAATCAGTGGGGCATCCCCGCAGATTATTAGCCCCCACCAATCGGGCATTAACGCCTCGTTCATAAAGAGAGCGGTATGAAGAAAGGACGGAAACAAATTGAAAAAAAGAATCATTTGTTTCGTGTTTTCTAGTCTAGTGCTAAGTTCGTGTTCGTTTCAGCAAACGATGCAAGAAGAAAAAAACTTTGTGGGAACAACAGGGGGAGTTATGGATCGTGTTACGGATCCAATTCCGCTGAAGGAGCTTCCAAAATATTTTCCAGTGAAGTTTAAAGTTCCGGCGTTTTTACCGTATGACATTACGAGTGATGTAAAGGGTGAAGTAAGAACGATTGGGAAAAAGAATGCTGTCTTAACGATTAAATATAAACAGCAGGAGCCAGGTAGAAATGAGTATATTGAGTTAAATGTTGCGAACTTTCCTTATAGTTTTCCGAATATCGTGGAAGAGAAGCGATTTCAAGAACAAATGAAATTGAATAATGGAGCATTGGCTTATTTTAAAAATAAGGATGACTTCGAGCGAGGAGAAGAATTTGCTACGCTTATTTGGAAGGAAAAGGGGATTGAATATCAACTGTTGTATCGTAATGTACAAGAGAATGATGAGGATGTCATTAAGCAAAATTTATTATACATTGCCAACAATATGAAATGAAAAAACTAGCTGAATGATTCAGCTAGTTTTTGTATGTTATTATTTCTTTTTAATTTTTCCAGTCCACGTTTTGAATCCACCTTGTAATTGGTAGAAATCTTTGTAGCCTTGTTTCTTTAAGTATTGAGCTGCACGACCTGTACGGAATCCGCTTTGGCAGTATAAGTAAACAGGTTGATCTTGACGAAGTTCTTTATGGCGAAGGCGAATTTGTGATAATGGAATGTTACGTGCGCCTAAAATATGCCCTGCGTTATATTCGTCTGCTTCGCGAATATCGATAAGCTGAGCTTTACGGTAGCCAGCGCGAAATTCTTCTTCTGTAAGAGTTTTAATTAATTTTTTCTGATAGAAATACATCCATACAGTGTAGCCGATGAACGCTACGATTACGGCTAATAAAATAATCCAAGTTGTTGACACGATTCTATCGCTCCCTTTTTTCTTATCCTACTTTCAATATTATAATGCCCATATGTATTTATGCAACAGATTCATTTGCATAATAAGAAGAAATTTCGTATTCTTTCACAAATTTTGTCGAATTTGGTAGACTAGAGAATGTGAAAAATAATTGGTTATATGAGGTGCAGGATGGGAAAAGAAAAATGGTGTTATATTAACTCTGGTCAATGTTCACCGGCATTTAATATGGCGTTAGATGAATGTTTATTAAATTGGCAAAGTGAAAAGAAAATGCCGCCAACCATTCGCTTTTATGAATGGGAAGTACCAACATTAACAGTCGGGTATTTCCAGCGTGTTGAAAAAGATATTAATATGGACGTAGTTAACGAAAAAAAATATGGATTCGTTCGTCGTCAAACGGGCGGCAGGGGTGTATTACATGATAAAGAATTAACGTACAGTGTTATTGTGTCTGAAGATTATCCAAATATGCCAAAAACAGTTACAGAAGCGTATCGTGTTATTTCGCAAGGTTTACTAGATGGTTTTAAAGCATTAGGGTTAGAAGCGTATTATGCAGTTCCAAAAACAGAAGCAGATCGTGAAAATTTAAAAAATCCACGTTCAGGCGTATGCTTTGATGCACCGTCTTGGTATGAAATTGTAGTAGAAGGAAGAAAAATCGCAGGTAGTGCGCAAACACGTCAAAAAGGTGTTATTTTACAGCACGGATCGATTCCATTAGAAATAGATTTAGATGAATTATACGATTTGTTTTTATTCCCGAATGAACGTGTAAAAGAGCGTATGAAGAGTATGTTTTCTTCTAAAGCAGTAGCGATTAATGAATTAACAGACCGCACGTTTACAATCGAGCAGTTAATTAAAGCGTTTGAGGTTGGTTTTGAAAAAGGATTAGGTGTAGAGCTTGTTCCGTATGAATTAACAGAAGAACAGTTACATGAAGTGCAAACATTAGCAAAAGAGAAGTATGAAAGTAAGGAATGGAATTATAAAAAATAAAAGGTGGCAATTGCCACCTTTTATTTTTTTATAGTAAATTAAGTACTTTTTCTACTTTGATTCCTTTATCTTGTAAAGAACGAAGGCGATTGACAACGTCCATAATTTCTTTGTCAAATGTAACGCTAATACCTTGGCTTTGTAGCTCTTTTTTTAATCCTTCAATAGAATCATCTATGTCGATGCCAAGCTCGTAATCTTGACAAACTTCAATTGTCTTTTTCACGAGTTTCACATAATTTTCTTGTAGTTTTGAATTTGTTTCAGTTAAAGCAGGTTGCTTCGGTTTTGCAGGAGCGACCGGTGCTGTCTCTTGCTTTGTAACTGGAGTTGGTACTGCTTTTTTTACAGGTGCTGGAGTAGATAATTCCACAGCTGCTTCTACACTTACTGGCTTCGGTGTCGATACCGGAGTAGGCTTAGGTGTAAGAACAGGTGCAGCTGCTTTTGGAGCTTCTACAACTACTTCTTTTTTCGGAGTAGCTTCTACAACTGTTTCTTCTTGTTCAGTAGCCTCTTTATTTTCTTTACTCCACATAACGCGTTCTATCTCTAGAGAAACATTATTTTTGTTCATCGCTGTTAATGTAACTTTACCAACTTCAGCGTTTCCAGTGAAATCGACAATTTTATAAATAACACTCTTGTTCCAATCCACGTTTCCGCTCAAAAATAATTCTTCGTTACATTTCGGCGTTAAGCCCTCGATTTTAATTTCTGCGTTTACACCGTTTTCACTATATACCATAATTAGCGAAGCATTTACATCTTCGTCTGCTAACATTAGTTCACGTACCATTTTGCCGGTGCGTACTTGCGTTTTCTTCTTAACTGACATCTAATTTCTCCTCTCAAAAATTCAGTAATAATAAAAAAATCGTATAACGAAAAATAATTGCTCACGAAGATTTATGATACCGATAATAAAAGCATCACGTCAACAATTAACTTTAATTATTTTGCATTTTTCTTATTTTCTTTATGAAATTTTTCAATTTGTAAAATTAGACAGAAGAAAAACAGCCTTTTGAAGGGCTGTTAAAATTTAGATGTTTTATATAAAAATTTGTACAGAATATAAAAAGAAATTGTAATAAGAGCACCTTGCCAAATAGACAAATTATAAAATAAGTATGGTCGTGTTTTGAAAAATACGTTTGCAAAAACTGATAAGACAAAAGGTATAAATACTGATAATAAGAGGAGTGCTTTTTGTTTCCAGGAAACTAAGATTGTAAAAGAGAAACGTCTAAATAAAGAAAAAGTTATGAAAGCACCAATTGTTAAAACGGTAGCAGATACTATTGTTCCAGGAATACTAAATGGAATTCTTGAAGTGTTTGTATCTGAAAATAGTTTTTGTATAAGAGTAGTGAGTGTATCGAATCCAATCTGAATAGCTAATAATAAACTAACTGCAAACCCAATAACAGCAGCTTGTTGGAAAGAATTTTGATGCTTTGAAGAGTTAATTAATTCATCGCAGTAAGCTTTTAAATCCTCTCCGAAAATATCATGTGCATTTTTACCGTATTCTTGTGCTTCTAAAAGATGATCCAATATTTCTAAAAGTAATTCTTCCATTTGCTTTTGTGGAACGTTAGTAAGGCGTAAATATATAAGCATATCACCATAAGCAGCTTCGTTTTCGGCTGTTAATAACTTTCTCTTTTCATTGTTTAACTTAACCATTTCTTTTTCAGTCATCATATCGTTACTCCTTTTTGAAGTCTAAATATTCTTTTTTGTAGAAGAGTTTATATAGTGCATAACAAGAGATGGCCAGTAAAGTGCCGATCCAAGGTGAGATTTGTAATGTAGTATAGGGCTGTTTAATAAAGAAAAAGGAAATACCGATTAATAGTATCCATAGGCTATGGTGTATTAAAAAACTTCCTAGTTGCCTCCAAATAGTTGTTTTATTTTTAAATAAATCAGTGTTAATAAAGTCGAAAATAAAACGTATGATGAGATGTATGGACAGTATAAATGCAAGTAGATAAATGAAATCAATGTGTACAAATTTAAAACGTGTTTCATTTGAAAATAAGGGGAATACCAATGCAGTTACGGAAGAAATAGCAAAGTATATTGCTAACAAATAACTAGTTATAAATAAAGGGATTGATAATTGTTCCCATAAACTTGGCTTCGGTAGGGCAGCAATTAGTTCGTCACAGTATGCCTGTAAGTCATCGCCGAAAATATCATAAGCAGTTTTTTCTTCTTGCTGCGCTTCAATAAGGTGATCTAGAATTTCAATTAGCAGTTCTTCCGCATGGTATTCTGGCACTTTAGCCAAGCGGATGTATATTAACATGTCACTATAGGCGGTTTCATTTTCTGTAGTTAATAATTTACGCTTTTGGTTATTTAGTTCGATTAAATCTTTCGCTTTCATTCCTATCACTCCCCTTGTAATAAATTGTTCACGGTCGTTGAAACCATTCCCCAGCTTTGTTTAAATTCTTCAAGCTGCTCTAATCCTTTATCGGTTACGTGATAATATTTTCGCTTTGGACCGAGTGAGGATGCTTTTAATGTTCCTTCAATCAATTTTTCTTTTTGCATACGTAACAATAACGGATATATGCTTCCTTCGCTTACGAATGTAAATCCGTGCTTATTTAATTTTGTGCTCAGTTCATATCCGTACACTTCTTCTTGTGAAATGATGTATAGGATGCAACCTTCGAGTACACCTTTTAACATTTGGCTGTGCATGATTTCACCACCTTTTACTCAGCTAACTTGCGTTGCAAGTTAGCTGTTATCCAAATTATAACATCCAGTAACTTGCAACGCAAGTTACTGAAGTGGAAAACTTTAATGCGTGTTAATTTTTCAATGTTTCCCATACTAACGAGAGGAGGGAAGCCTATGAAACCATTTATGCCAAAACTCGTTTACTTTGAACCGAAGGCACTCGAATATCCACTTGGAAAAGAGCTGTATGAGAAGTTTACGAAGATGGGATTAGAAATTCGTGAAACGACATCCCATAATCAAATTAGAAATTTGCCAGGTGAAAATGATCTGCAAAAGTATCGTAATGCAAAGGCGACACTTGTTGTTGGAGTGAGGAAGACATTAAAGTTTGATACGTCAAAACCGTCAGCTGAATATGCCATTCCGCTCGCAACAGGGTGTATGGGACATTGTCATTATTGCTATTTGCAAACGACACTTGGGAGTAAGCCTTACGTTCGCGTGTATGTGAATCTTGATGAAATATTTGAGAAGGCAAAGCAATATATGGATGAAAGAGCACCTGAAATAACAAGGTTTGAAGCGGCTTGTACATCAGATATCGTTGGAATTGATCATTTAACACATGCATTAAAGCAGGCAATTGAATTCATTGGAGAAAGTGAGCATGGGCGTTTACGTTTCGTTACGAAATATTCGCACGTTGATCATTTATTAGATGCAAAACATAATGGGAAAACTCGTTTCCGGTTTAGTATTAATTCTCGTTATGTGATTAAAAATTTTGAGCCAGGGACATCACCGTTTGAAGATCGAATTGAGGCTGCTCGTAAAGTAGCGGGGGCTAACTATCCGCTCGGGTTTATAGTAGCGCCAATTTATATGCATGAGGGATGGGAAGACGGATACCGTGAGTTATTTGAAAGATTGTACAATGCATTGAAGGATATGACGATACCAAATTTATCGTTTGAATTAATTCAGCATCGCTTTACAAAACCAGCAAAAAAGGTTATTCAAGAGCGTTATCCGAATACGAAGCTTGAAATGGATGAAGAGAAGCGAAAATATAAATGGGGACGATATGGCATTGGAAAATACGTATATAAAAAAGATGACGCAGAAGTATTGGAAGAAACGATTAGAGGATATATTCAGCACTTTTTTCCGAACGCAGAAATTCAATATTTTACGTAAAAGGAACTTGTATTTGAAAGCAAGTTCTTTTCTCTTTTGCAGATTTAGGCTCGTTTCTACCTTGTCACGTTATTCTTTCTGGTGTATCATTTTATTGATTGCTTCGTACGGAATGAGCAAAATGAAATTGGATGGAGGAAACCGATGCCTACCCCTAGTATGGAAGATTATATTGAACAAATTTATTTGTTGATTGATGAAAAGGGTTATGCCCGTGTATCTGATATTGCTGAAGCGCTTAGTGTACATCCATCCTCTGTAACGAAAATGGTACAAAAATTAGACAAAGACGAATATCTAATTTATGAAAAATATAGAGGGCTTGTATTAACATCAAAAGGTAAAAAAATCGGAGAACGTCTCGTATATCGTCATGAATTGTTAGAGCAGTTTATGCGCATTATTGGTGTGGATGAAAGTAAAATTTATAATGATGTAGAAGGAATTGAACATCATTTAAGTTGGGAATCAATTGACCGTATCGGTGATTTAGTGCAATACTTTGAACAAGATGAAGTTAGAGTGGAAACACTTCGCGGTGTTCAAAAAGCAAATGAAGAGAAAAGTAATTAAGGGGAACGTATGGCGTTTCCTTTTTTATTTCAATCGAAAAGGATGGGAGAATCATGAAAGCAATTATTTTTGATTTTGATGGATTAATTGTGGACACAGAAACAATATGGTTTCACTCTTTCAGAGAGGCTGTTCGTGAGTACGGCGGAGAGTTACCTTTAGAGGAATTTGCAAAATGTATTGGAACGACAGACGATGTACTGTATACATATTTGAATGAGCAATTAAAAGAGAAGTTTAACAAGCATGCATTACAAGAGAAAGTTAAAACTTTACATAAAGAGAAAATGAAAATACCAGAAGCTCGTGACGGGGTAAAAGAATATTTAGCGGAAGCGAAAGAGATGGGATTGAAAATTGCATTAGCTTCCAGTTCATCTAGAGAATGGATTATTCCTTTTTTGGAAGAGCTACAAATTCGAGATTATTTTGAAGTCATTAAAACGAGAGAAGATGTTGTGAAGGTAAAACCGGATCCAGCACTTTACCGGGTAGCGATAGACGATTTAGGGATTGATCCGTCTGAAGCTGTTGTATTTGAAGACTCGTTAAACGGATTGAAAGCCGCGATTGCAGCAGGGTTAACATGCGTCGTTGTGCCTAATGATGTGACAAGGAATTTACAGTTCGAAAATCATCACCTTCGAATTGAAAGTATGAGAGATAAAAGTTTGAAAGAAGTGCTTCAAAGTATAAAAAAAGACCGTATTTCCTAAAAGGAAGCACGGTCTTTCTTTTTGTTTTTTTTGCCTTCAATGACAGTTAAATGAGATTGTTTTCTTTTTCGTTTCAACGATGGAGAATTACCCTTTTTTCCCTTGTCATCAGAAGCGTTTCGTTTCAAGAAAGAATTGCTTAGGGGTGCTACATTTTGTTTCCCGTGTTTGCGGTTCGATTGTTTTGCAGCACGCTTATATGAGCTTTGCGAATTTGCAGAACCACTAGAGTTTGTAAACATTTTGTAGAGTAAATAAAAGATACCAACGACAGCCAACATGATACCAATATTTCTTAACACTCCCATTGGATCTGTAATAACAGATGAAACAAGGCCGAATATTGCTAATCCGATAATAAGCACAAATATAGCGAATGTAAACGAACGACCGTTCATAAGGGACACCTCCTAAAAACATATATTAAAATTAGTATATTAACGATGAGGAAAGGAGTTGAACACCATTTTTAAATAATTATTGTTTGTTTTCTAAACGTAATAATTCTTCAAACGATGCAATGGCTACTTCCACTTGATCATCTGTTGGTTCTTTCGTTGTTAATAGTTGCAGCCATAATCCGGGATATCCAAGTATGCGTAATACTGGAATATCGCGTAATCGATTTGTAAATTGTAACACTTCAAAAGAAATGCCGAGAACGACTGGAATTAATAAAATTCGGTTTACCACTCTGGCCCAAAGTGGATCTGTAGGGACAAGAAAATAAACAAACATACCAATAATGACTGTAAATATAATAAAGCTACTGCCACAGCGATAATGAAGGCGCGTTTGTTTTTGAACATTTTCTACAGTCAGTGAAAGATTATTCTCATAAGCATTGATTACTTTATGCTCCGCACCGTGGTACTGAAATACCCGCTTAATAAGTGGGGTTAAAGAAATAAAGTATATATAGCTCAATAATAGCATGAGCTTAATGACACTTTCGACAATGATTTGGCCTGTATGAGATGGGAAAATCGGTCTCGTTAATTCAGCTAGTAGTGCAGGAACTGCTGTGAAAATGACTTTACCGAATATGAAAGATAAAACGCCGACTGCTGCAACTCCTAATACCATCGTTAATTTCGAGTGTTCTTCTTTTTTATTTGCAATTTGTTCGTCGTCTTCTGGGTGGACATCAAATCGTTCTGAAGCAAAGTTTAAATGTTTTGCTCCGTTTGCACTTGCGTCCACAATAGCGGCAATCCCTCGTAAAAATGGAATTTTTTTTAGGATAGATAATGCTTTATTACGAACGCGTGGTAATCGATAAAATTCAATCGATTTATCTTTACGACGAACCGCTGTAACAGTATATTCTCTACCGCCAAACATAACTCCTTCTATGACTGCTTGCCCGCCATATATTTGTTTTGACTCTTCTGCCATGTTAACACCAACCTGTATTTGTTTCTCTCTTATGTAGAAAAAGAGGCAATTGTCATACTGGGTTCTGTCATTTTGAAATAAGACAATCACCGAGTTTCTTTTATTTTATCGACAAATACAAGTAGATGACAAGGGAAAATATTACGAGAGTCGGACATTTCCTATTCTTTTTATAGACAAATTTCGCAGTATTTAAACATGGTACAAAATAGTTTCGGGCATACTAGTGAGCGGAGGTGTCGATGTGAGTCAAGAACAATTAGGAACAAGGAATTTTGTACAAATTGGTTTATTTGGTGGAATCTTTTGGGGGGGAATATGGTATTTCCTTCATATATTTTCATTTACGGAAGCGGGACCGAATTATTTCCTATTACCATTTGCCTTTGGAAGCTGGAAAGAAGGGGTATGGGGTAATGTGTCAGGAATTGTTTGTATGGGGCTAATTTCGATTTTAATTGCTTTTTTGTATAAAGCATTTTTGGCAAAGTTTGAAGGGATTCTTCCAGGGATGATTTATGGTCTATTTTGGTGGGCGTTACTATTTTTAGGAATAGGGTTACTAGCGCCTACTATTAAAAGTGCACTCCATTTACCAAAAGAAACAATTGTGACGACGATATGCATTTTTATATTGTATGGTGTGTTTATAGCGTATTCTGTTTCCTATGCAGTAAATACGAATAAAGCTGAGCGAGAAGCGGAGGAGAAGACAAACTATTCAAATAAGTAACTCCTATGTTAAAATGTTGTATAGATATTTAATATTAAGGAGTTTTAAGCATATGAAAAAGGTACTCCTCGTAAACGGTCCTAACCTAAATCGCCTCGGTGTTCGTGAGGTAAATGTATATGGAAAGGGCACGCTAGCGACACTTGAAGCAGATATGAAGCAAGAAGCAGAAACAATGGGAGTGGAGTTAGAATGTTTCCAATCGAATCATGAAGGTGCGATTATCGATCGTCTTCATGAGGCGGAAGATATATATGAAGGAATCATTTTAAATCCTGGAGCATTTACGCATTATAGCTATGCGATTCGAGATGCAATTGCGAGCATTTCGATTCCTGTTATTGAAGTACATATTTCTAACATTCACCAGCGTGAGTCGTTTCGTCACGAATCTGTGACGGCAGCTGTTTGTGCGGGACAAATTGTTGGATTTGGTTTTTATGGCTATAAGTTAGCGTTATTTGCATTAATGGAGAAATTTAGGGAGGCATAAAGTAATGGAGAAAATAGAAAGATTAAGAAGTGCATTTGATGAGGCTGGTATTGACGGTATATTGTTAACAAATGAACATAGTCGTAGATATATGGCTAACTTCACAGGAACAGCTGGTGTTGTACTGATTTCGAAAAAACGTGCTCAATTTATTACAGATTTCCGTTACGTAGAGCAGGCTAGTAAACAAGCTGTTGGATATGAGATTGTACAGCATGCAGGATTAATTATCGATGAAGTTGCAAAGCAAGTGAAGGAACTAGGAATTCAAAAGCTTGGCTTTGAGCAAGATACTCTTACATATAGTTCTTATTCAGCTCATAAAGAAGTGATCGATGCTGAATTTATCCCAACTTCTGGGCTTGTAGAAAAGTTACGCTTGATAAAGACTGATTCAGAGATTAAGATATTAAAGGAAGCTGCACAGATTGCAGATGCTGCCTTTGAACATATTCTATCATTCATTCGCCCGGGAGTATCTGAAATTGAAGTGTCAAATGAACTTGAATTTTTCATGAGAAAACAAGGAGCAACATCTTCTTCGTTTGATATTATCGTTGCTTCAGGTCTTCGTTCGGCATTACCGCACGGCGTGGCATCTGAAAAAGTGATAGAAACAGGAGATTTCGTTACATTAGACTTCGGCGCTTATTACAAAGGATATTGCTCTGATATTACTCGTACGATTGCAGTTGGTGAACCATCTGATAAATTGAAAGAAATTTATAATATCGTTTTAGAAGCACAACTACGTGGTGTGAACGGTATTAAAGCTGGTTTAACTGGCCGCGAGGCGGATGCGTTAACACGTGATTACATAACGGAAAAAGGATACGGTGAATACTTCGGACACTCTACTGGTCATGGAATCGGCCTTGAAATCCATGAAGCACCAGGTTTAGCGTTCCGTTCTGATACAGTACTTGAACCAGGTATGGCTGTAACAGTAGAACCAGGTATTTATATTCCAGGTATTGGCGGCGTACGTATTGAAGATGATATCATTGTAACAAGTGAAGGTAATGAAGTAATTACGAAATCACCAAAAGAACTTATTATTTTGTAATACACAGGAGGATTTTTTTACATGATTTCAGTAAACGATTTTCGTACAGGTTTAACAATTTCAGTGGACAACGCCCTTTGGCAAGTACTTGATTTCCAACACGTAAAGCCAGGTAAAGGTGCTGCATTCGTTCGTTCTAAACTACGTAACCTTCGCACAGGTTCTGTTCAAGAGAAAACATTCCGTGCTGGTGAGAAAGTAGAAAAAGCACACATTGAAAACCGTCGTATGCAATACTTATACGCGAGCGGTGAGGCTCACGTATTTATGGATAATGGAACTTATGAGCAAATCGAACTTGGCGAAAAACAAATCGAGCGCGAGCTTAAATTCCTAAAAGAAAACATGGAAGTATCTATCATGACTTACCAAGGCGAAGTACTTGGTGTTGAACTTCCAAACACAGTTGAATTACAAGTTACAGAAACAGAGCCAGGTATTAAAGGAGATACAGCTTCTAACGTAACAAAACCAGCTACATTAGAAACAGGTCTTGTTGTACAAGTACCAATCTTCATTAACGAAGGCGAAATGCTTATCATCAACACTGGTGAAGGTAAATACGTTTCTCGTGCATAGTAGAAAAGCACTCGTGATTATCACGCGTGCTTTTTTTTATAGAAAATAGGGCAAATAATAAATCGCTGTTATAACAAAACTAACTAAGACAAGTGAAAGGGTGCCCATAATATATGGAGTCAAAACAATTTGAAATGGTTTTATCTCGCCAGTCTCAACGCCAGTTAATGTTTTATTTATTGCGTGATCCGTAATGTTGTTTCTATGATTACTCATAATAATGAACCACGTAATTGCAAATATCGCTAAACTACCAAGAAAAAAGGACTCCATAAATGACCAACCGACCAATAATGAAAAAAGATAAATAAGAGCTAATTCTACTACAATAGTTAAACTAATTTTTAATACCTTCATATTTTCCCCCGGCCTTTTTAATAAATATACCATAAAATACCAATAAAAATAAGAATATTCAAATTAATTGTACATGGTAGAGAAAAAATATGTTTTTACTTCTGAAATAGACAACCTCTGCATATGGTTGTACAAATAAATTCTTTTTTGGAGTGCAGCACTAGTAACCGTTATGGGAGAAGGTGGGAGAATGAAACAGTGGCTAGCGGCAATGGAAACATCCGTGCTTGTGATGGGGTTACTTCGGTTGTTTTCAGGTAGCGCGGAAATATTCGCCGCTTTGCTTATGCTCTATGTGAATGATGCGAAGAAAGCATTGTTTATAAATGGTATGTTGGCGTTTGTTGGACCGACCGTATTAATTTTAACAATGACAATAGGTATAGCAAGTGTGGCAAGTGAGATTTCCTTTTTGAAACTCTTTTTTCTAGCGCTTGGAATTGGCTGCATTTTTATCGCGTTGTTGAAATAGTAAGTCGAGTATAGTGGGGAGAAGCTGATGAAAGAAGTATTAGAAGTTTTACCGAAAACGATGAAGCAGTTAGTGGAAAGTTGTAAGTGGTGCGATGCTCTAGAGGAAATCCGTGTTCGAATTGGAAGACCGCTAGAGTGTATTGCTCATGGTGAAGTGTTTTTTTATGACTATATCGTTACAGCAGAGGATGCTATTTACTTATTGAATAAATTAAGTCACTTCTCAATTTATACGATGGAAGAGGAATTAAAACGTGGGTATGTGACACTTCGAGGAGGACATAGAATCGGCTTAGCTGGAAAAGTCATTACAGAAAAAAGCGCAGTGAAAATGATTCGAGATGTCTCTTCCTTTAATATTCGTATTGCTCGTCAAAAAATAGGAATTGCTGAACCACTTTTGCCATATTTGTATGAAACACGATGGTTAAACACGATGGTAATAGGTCCGCCGCAAACGGGGAAAACAACACTTTTAAGAGATGTAGCACGCTGCATGAGTCAAGGTGTAAGTGCTTCGAAAATTCCTTCTTGTAAAGTGGGGATTGTTGATGAGCGCTCAGAAATTGCTGGCTGCGTGAAAGGTATCCCGCAATATGACTTTGGCACACGAGTAGATGTGTTAGACGCATGTCCAAAAGCTGAAGGAATGATGATGATGATTCGTTCTATGAGCCCAGATATATTAATTGTGGATGAAATTGGTCGTAAAGAAGATAGTGAAGCAATTATGGAGGCGGTACATGCAGGGGTTCAGCTTTTTATAAGCGCACATGGATTTTCTTATGATGATGTTGTGAAACGTCCTTCATTAAAGGCAGTGCTGGAACTTGGTGTATTTGATAGGTTTGTGGAATTGTCAAAAGCAAGAGGGCCAGGAACAGTAATGCAAGTGAAAGATAAAGATGGAAAATCGGTATTGCCTCATAGAAAGGTGCAAGGTGTATGGTGAAAATATTTGGTGCAGTGTTAATCGTTGCGGTCAGCACCTTTTTCGGGTTTTCATACGCTAAAAGGTACAGTGAGAGGCCGAGGCAACTTAGATTATTAAAAGCGGCACTTCAATCACTAGAAGCAGAAATTATGTACGGGCATACACCTTTATCAGAAGCTGCCGAGCGATTAGTGAAACAAATGCCGAAGCCGTTAAATTGGATATTTCAAAGTTTCGCTAGAAGGCTAGAAAGCGGAGAACAAACAGTTAGAGAAGCTTGGATAGATAGTTTGAAAGAAAATTGGAAGTTAACGGCATTTCAACAAACTGAGTACGAGATTTTGCAACAGTTTGGTGAAACGCTTGGACAACATGATCGTGAATCACAACAAAAACATATTCGCTTATGTATTACACATTTAGAGAGAGAAGAAGAAGAAGCGAAAGCATTACAACTGCAATATGAAAAGATGATTAAGAGCTTAGGGGTACTAGCGGGGCTACTTATCGTAATTTTACTGCTATAGGAGGGAGAAAGGCGATGTCCATTGATGTTGGATTAATATTTCAAATCGCCGGAATCGGCATTGTTTTAGCTTTTATTCATACCGTACTAAAAGAATTAAAGCGTGAGGATATTGCAAATTGGGTTATCCTCGTCGGTTTTGTCGTTATTTTATTTCATGTCGCATTTTTAATTAATACGTTATTCGACAAGATTAAAAGTGTCTTTCTCTTCCAGTAAAGGAGGCGGTTCGAATCGAAATTATACAAATTGTCGGATTAGGCCTCGTTGCTACGTTTTTAGCAGCTGTATTGAATCAGCATAAATCTAGCATTACGTCATTATTCATTGTGTTCGTAGGTAGCGTGATGTTCCTTCTTTTGATCGATCAAATTCACGCTATTTTACAAATGATTGAAAGAGTAGCGAGTGAAGCAAAAGTTAGCAACGTATATGTAGAAACGTTGCTAAAAATTATTGGGATTGCTTATATCGCTGAGTTTGGAGCGCAAATTACAAAGGATGCTGGTCAAGGTGCAATCGCTTCGAAAATTGAATTAGCTGGAAAGATTTTAATTCTTGTTATGGCGATTCCTATATTGACGGTTGTAATTGAAACTATTCTCGGATTTTTACCGACGGGATAAGGGGGAGTGAATGTTGAGGGGCTTTGGAGCTAAGCTGCTATTTGCTTGCTTCCTTTTCTTTTCTTTACCGGTTGTTGTACAAGCTTCTCCTGTAGAAACAAGCGTCGTTGATCAACAATTGGATAAGCTCGGAATTGAAGATGTGAAGCAATTTTGGGACGGGCTTGTTACAAAATATGGGGGTTACTTACCAGAGAGTCAAAAAGGTAGCTTTATGGAGTTTGTAAAGGGAGAAAAAGAGATTTCTATAAAAGAGTGGATGCTTGGTTTATTAAAGTATTTATTTCACGAGCTTGTTGCAAATGGGAAGCTACTTGGAACGCTCATTATGCTCACAATTTTTAGTGCATTGTTGCAATCACTGCAATCGGCATTTTCAAAGAGTAGCGTAAGTAAAATTGCTGATGCGGTTGTATATATGGTACTTATTATTTTCGCTTTAAATAGTTTTTATGTCGTCATGACATATGCAAGAGAAACGATACAAACAATGGTAGATTTCATATTAGCGCTATTGCCAATCTTGCTTGCACTCATAGCAACTGGAGGCGGTGTTGTATCTGTAGCGTTTTTTCATCCGATTATCATCTTCTTAATGAATACAAGTGGGCTTCTAATGAATTATATTGTTCTACCACTTTTATTACTTGCAACGATATTAAGTATTGTAAGTACGATGAGTGATCAATATAAAGTTACGAAATTGTCCAAGCTTCTGCAAAACGTTAGCGTTGGGATTATCGGTATCTTTTTAACAATTTTTTTAGGGGTATTATCTGTACAAGGAACAGCGACAGCTGTTGCTGATGGGATCGCTGTGAAAACTGCTAAATTTGTAACAGGGAACTTTATTCCAGTAGTAGGAAGAATGTTTACAGAGGCGGCGGATACTGTTATTAGTGCGTCGGGATTATTAAAAAATACAGTCGGAATTATCGGGCTCGTTATTTTATGTTTAATTGTTGCTTTTCCAGCGATTCAAATTTTTTGTATCGCGTTTATTTATAAGTTCGCAGCAGCAGTATTACAGCCAGTTGGTGGCGGAGCAATTATTCAATGTTTAGATATCATTGGACGGAGCATCATTTATGTATTTGCTTGCTTAGCTATCGTATCGTTTATGTTCTTTTTAAGTATCACAATTATTATTGCTGCGGGGAACATTACACTTATGATGCGGTAGGAGGTGGAGGGTATGCAATTTGTTACAGAGTGGATTAGAAATATTATCGTATTTTTACTCTTAGCGACAATGCTTCATCTTATTCTTCCGAATTCTAATTTGCAAAAGTACGTTAAATTTGTTGTAAGTCTATTATTAGTTGTATTAATTTTAACTCCTCTTTTTAAACTATTGCAAACAGATGTAAATGAAGTAATCGCGAATTTTAATGAAGAGAAGTATGTAGCAGAAGGATCTGTAAAAAATTCAATAGATTCGAAGAAAAAAGAAATACAAGCTCTAACACGTGCATATAGTTTAGAAGAGATGGCTACCAAAATGAAAAAAGAAGTAGGAAAAGAGTTCGAGAAAAAGTATGGTATGACAGTCTCTGAAATACAAATAGTCGCAGCGGAAAGTACAGCGGAAGTAAAGTCAGCGAAAGATATTCAATCTGTTGTTGTGACGTTGAAAGAAAAAGAACCTAGTAAAAATGATGCAATCGAAACAGTAAAGCCGGTTGAAATTAATACGAAAGAACCTCCGAAAAAAGTAGAAGAAACGAATGTAGAAATGAAAGATTTCTTTTCAAGCAGGTGGCAACTAGAGAATAAACAAATCCAAGTTCAAATGGAAGGGAGGACAGGTTGAGTAAATGGACAATAAAGATAAAAATTCTAAGTTCTCATTTTTTCGAAACTTATTGAATGGGGATGAAAAAGAAAGCAATGAGAAGGGGAAAAAGGTAACACCTAAGTTTTTACTTGTCCTACTCATACTTGGAATTTTGCTTATGTTTTCTAGTAGTCTCTTTTCAGGTAAAAAAGAAGAAGTACCTGTATTTAAAGAACAAAAAACTCAAAACCAAGAAAAAGACGTACCAACTTTTGGACAAAAAAATAATAATAATATGTCGAATGTAGAAAAATATGAAAAAGCGTATGAACAAGAATTAAAAGCAGCCTTAGAAGAAATGGCAGGAGTAAAAGATGTAACGATTAAAGTGAATTTAGATTCATCAGAAGAAAAAATATTAGAAAAAAATACAGTGAAACGTTCACAAACAACAGGTGAAACAGATAAAACAGGCGGTCAGAGGAAAGTAGAAGACGAGTCTCTTGATGAAAAGACAGTCATTATACGTGAAGGGGATAAAGAAACTCCCGTTGTTTTACGAACAGAAAAACCGAAAGTGCGAGGTGTTCTTGTCGTAGCAAAGGGAGTGGATAATATACAAGTTAAAGCGATGGTAAAAGAAGCTGTAATACGGCTGCTAGATGTACCAGCTCATCGCGTTTCAGTATCACCGAAAAATTGATAGGGAGGAAATAAAGTGTTAAAAAAACAAACAGTTTGGCTATTAACGATGTTAAGTTTAGTTGTTGTACTATCTGTGTATTACGTAACAACTCCTGACAAAATGAATACAGCATCGCCGGCGACAGGTGAAAAGATTGGACAAGAAAAACAAGGTACTGATAAAGCAGTAACAAACGAAGCACCTAAAGAAACGCCAAAAAAAGAAACTACAAGCAAGGAAACATCAAATAAAGAAACAAATAAAGAAACAGACAAAAAAGAGAGCGCTACAAAAGAAACAAGTAAGAAAGATGCTAACGTAACAGTTCAATCAAGTGATGAAAATTTCACAGCATTACGTATGCAAATGGAAGATCAGCGAAGTGAACAAAAAGCAAAATTACAAGAAGTGATGAATTCAGCAAAATCTTCAGCAACAGAAAAGAGTAAAGCAAAAGATAATTTTGATGCAATCACTACAATGGAAACGAAACAAGAATTACTTGAGACAGTAATTAAGTCTCAAGGAGGATATAAAGATGCCCTTGTAAGAGCTGATGGGACTGACATTAGAGTAACTGTAAAAGCAGCAAAACATTCACAAAAAGAAGCCAATAAAATTATACAACTTGTAAGAAGTGAAGGCGGATCAAAAGATGTAGGTGTGAAATTTGATCCACCAACAAAATAAAAACTAATAATCCGCGGGGAAATCCTCCGCGGATTATTAGTTTTTACGAATCGGATTGTTTGAAAATAGTTAGATAAAAATAATAATAGAAAAAAGCTATCATTTTCGATAGCTTTTTTCTGTTTCGTCTTTGTAGTTGTTTTTACTATGCTCAACTCGGAACGGAGAAATGCGTTGTGAGTAAAAGATTAGCGGTTCATGGTAGCGATGATTACTTTTTCCGGATTTGACGTGGATGAAGAGAACGAATGCCCAGACTATTACGGCAGGTAAGAAGAGAATGAGCCATATCATATGTCCACACCTCGATACGATATATTTTCTATACCTTGAACATACTATTCTTATATGAAGGAATGATGAACGACGTGTAAACAAAAAAATAATATTTGGTAAAAATATGTTATTGACTATGTATGAGGTGAAGAGTGAAACGGTAATTATATGTTTACTCTGTAGCATTTTGAAAAAGTAAGGAATGTTTTTTAGTAAGTGGTCTTGCCAATTTTGTGTGAAACTTGGTATTATTACTAGGTAATAAATTTTTATTGGAATAATATTTTTACAGGAGTTTCGATTTATTATAAAGAAATATAAATTGGAATGTTTAAAAAATTTATCGTAAGATGGAAATAGTAACTATTTCTATTAGTGAATGAAATGCATTTTCTAATAGAGTACATCGTATTTTTACAGTCAATCTAGTTTGAATGACGAGAATCTGTAAAAACGGGACAAACAAGAGTATGGGAGTGGATTTTACATGTTTAAAATTCAAGAAGTTCGTGAATTAATTAAATTAATTGATAGCTCTAATATTGATGAATTTGAATACAAAAAAGATGGTACGACAATCAAAATGAAAAAGCGTGGTAATGAAGTTGTTGCGGTGCAAGCACCTGTAGCAAAACAAGCCGTTCAACCAGTGGCACCTGTTGAAGTTGAAACAGCAGTAGCGGCAGCGCAAGTGGAAGTGCCAAAACAAGAAGAGAAAAAAGCTGTTCAAAATGAAAACCTACATAAAATTACATCGCCGATGGTAGGTACATTCTATTCTTCTTCTTCGCCTGATACACCTCCATATATAAGTGTTGGAGATAGAGTATCAAAAGATTCTATCGTATGTATTGTTGAGGCTATGAAGTTATTTAACGAAATTGATGCTGATGTAGAAGGTGAAATTGTTGAGATTCTTGTTAATAACGGACAGCTTGTTGAGTATGGACAACCGCTATTTCTTGTGAAAGCGTAATAAGGGAGTCTTTGTGATGATAAAAAAAGTATTAATAGCTAATCGTGGGGAAATTGCTGTACGAATTATTCGTGCTTGTAAAGAAATGGATATTGAAACAGTCGCAATTTATTCAGAAGCAGATAAAGAGTCACTTCACGTACAAATTGCAGATGAGGCGTATTGTGTAGGGCCAACCGTTTCGAAAGAAAGCTATTTAAATTTAACGAACATTATTAGTGTTGCGAAGTTAACAGGTTGCGATGCTATTCATCCGGGATACGGATTTTTAGCAGAGAATGCAGATTTCGCAGAGTTATGCCGTGAATGTAACTTAATTTTTATCGGCCCAAGTCCAGAAGCTATTTCAAAGATGGGCACAAAAGACGTTGCTCGTGATACAATGAAAGAAGCAGGGGTTCCGATTGTACCAGGTTCACAAGGGATTATTAAAAATACCGAAGAAGCGATCGAACTTGCTAATCAAATTGGATATCCAGTTATTATTAAAGCGACTGCAGGTGGCGGTGGAAAAGGTATTCGTGTTGCACGCCATGAAGAAGAGCTTGTAAAAGGAATTCAAATTACACAGCAAGAAGCTAGTACCGCTTTTGGGAACCCTGGTGTATACTTAGAAAAGTACGTTGAAGATTTCCGCCATGTTGAGATTCAAATAATGGCAGATACACACGGAAATGCCATTCATTTAGGAGAGCGTGATTGTACAATTCAGCGCCGCTTGCAAAAACTACTAGAAGAAAGTCCATCACCTGCACTTGATGAAAATGTGCGCAAGCAGATGGGTGAGGCGGCAGTAAAAGCGGCGGTAGCGGTTGATTATACAGGTGCTGGTACGGTTGAGTTTATTTATGAATATAAAACGAAAACCTTTTATTTCATGGAGATGAATACGAGAATTCAAGTTGAGCATCCGGTTACTGAAATGGTAACAGGGATGGATTTAATTAAAGAACAAATTCGTGTTGCTTCTGGAGAAAAGTTATCGTTACAGCAAGAAGAAGTACAATTTAATGGTTGGGCAATTGAATGCCGAATTAATGCGGAAAACCCTGCCAAAAAATTTATGCCATCTCCGGGGAAAGTAGAAATGTACTTGCCACCAGGCGGATTTGGTATTCGCGTCGATTCAGCTGTATATCCGGGATATTCAATCCCACCTTTCTATGATTCGATGATTGCTAAATTAATTGTTCACGGGAAAACACGTGAAGAGGCAATTGCAAAAATGAAGCGTGCACTCAGTGAGTTTGTCATTGAAGGCGTACATACAACAATCCCGTTCCATTTGCAATTGCTAGATCATCCTGATTTTGTAAAAGGTGAGTTTAATACGAAATTTTTGGAAGAGCATGAACTTGTGACGCAGTGATACATTAAAGGAGGTTTTTTTTCATGGCTGAACATATGTTAGATATGGGTCAAGATACAACTCTTGGTAAAGTAGAAATTGCACCAGAAGTAATTGAAGTAATCGCAGGTATTGCAGCTGCTGAGGTAGAAGGTGTAGCGGCAATGCGTGGTAATTTTGCTACAGATGTTGTTGAGAAGTTAGGTAAGAAGAATCATGGTAAAGGTGTAAAGGTTGAATTAGCAAACGAAGATATTATCGTTGACCTTTATGTTGTGATGTATTTTGGCGTAGCAATTCCAGTTGTTGCACAAAAGATTCAAGACAACATTCGCCAAGCACTCTTTACAATGACAGGGCTTGAGCCAAAAGAAGTGAATGTTCACATCGTTGGCGTAACATTCGAAACACAAAAAACAGAAATTGAACCAGTGTAAGAATGGAAAAGGTGCCTAGTAACATAGGCATCTTTTTTATCGTTTCATTTCTTCACAAATTAAAACCCTCTAATTATTATACTATTTCAAAAAAAAAGAAATTTAAAAGAAAATGTTTCATTTTTCCAAAAAACGTACATTGTGATAAGATATGGAACTTGAAGTTAATCTTTTTATTATTTTTCAGCCTTGTAACCCGTGTATGAAACGATAAATTGTGTTATTATCATTGTATTATAAGGTTGGAAAATCAATGAAAACTGTAAGGGTAAGTGAATTGACGGCTTATAAATTATAATAATATAACAAAGCATAAGGAAAGACTTGAAGTATAAAGGAGAGTTACAATGAAACGTAGGACGGCTAGAGAAAGAGCTATGCAAGCATTATATCAAATGGATATTACAGGTGAATTAGAACCGAAAATAGCGGTGGAAAACACGCTAGATGAAGGTGAAGAAACAAATGAGTTTTTAGAATCACTTGTAGTAGGTTTTGTAGAAAATAAAGAAGTAATTGATGAAGCGATTCGTCAAAACTTAAAAAAATGGAAACTTGAGCGTATTAGTATTGTTGATCGCAGTATTTTACGTCTAGCTGTGTATGAAATGAAATACATGGAAGAAGTTCCACACAACGTAACAATTAACGAGGCAATTGAAATTGCTAAAACATTTGGGGATGAGGAATCTCGTCGTTTTATTAACGGCGTTTTATCTAATATAAAAGATACACTGTAATTTCTTTAAGGGGGAATCTTAAAATGGTAGCAGTAATCATCAAAGGAAATGAAGTTGCGGAGAAAAAACGAACACAATTAACAGAAGAAGTTGTGAAGTTGAAAGAGCAAGGGATTGTACCAGGATTAGCAGTTATTCTAGTTGGAGAAGATCCAGCATCTCGTTCTTATGTAAAAGGAAAAGAAAAGGGCTGTGAACAAGTAGGAATCTATTCAGAGCTAATTGAATTTCCTGAAACAATTACGGAGGAGCGTTTACTTGCTGAAATCGATCGCTTAAATGGCGATGACCGTATTAATGGCATATTAGTGCAATTACCTTTACCAAAACATATTGAAGAAAAAGCTATCATTGAAAGAATTTCACCAGAAAAAGATGTAGATGGATTTCACCCAATTAGCGTGGGACGTATGATGACGGGACAAGATACATTCCTTCCATGTACACCGCACGGTATTGTAGAATTGGTAAAAGAAACTAATCTTGATATCTCGGGAAAACATGTTGTAGTAATTGGAAGAAGTAATATTGTCGGCAAGCCAGTGGGACAATTGTTCTTAAATGAAAATGCAACTGTCACATACTGTCATTCTAAGACGCAAAATATGAAAGAGTTAACGAAGCTAGCTGATATTTTAATCGTAGCAGTAGGACGACCTAAAATGGTAACAGCTGATTATATTAAAGAAGGAGCGGTTGTAATCGACGTTGGTGTAAACCGTTTAGAAACAGGTAAACTTTGTGGTGATGTTGACTTTGACAACGTGTTAGATGTTGCAGGTTACATTACACCTGTGCCAAAGGGTGTTGGTCCAATGACGATCACAATGCTTCTTCATAATACTGTTGAATCTGCTAAACGTGCAGGTGTTGTTTGTAAATAATTTGATTCGGCTATGAGGAGAGAGAAATGGAGAAACAATATTTAACCGTTACAGCGTTAACGCGCTATATAAAAACAAAAATAGAATATGACCCGCATTTGCAGTCTGTTTGGTTAAAAGGTGAAATTTCCAACTTTAAAAATCATAGCCGTGGTCACATGTATTTTACATTGAAAGATGAAAATGCAAGAATCGCAGCGGTTATGTTTGCGGGTCATAATCGTAATATTAAATTCAGACCTGAAAATGGGATGAAGGTACTCGTGAAAGGGAAAATCTCTGTTTACGAGGCGAGTGGTTCTTATCAAATTTATATTCAAGACATGCAGCCTGACGGAATCGGAAACTTGCATTTAGCTTACGAACAATTAAAGGTTCGTTTAGAGGAAGAAGGTTTGTTTTCTCAAGTTTATAAAAAAACAATTCCTCCTTATGCTAAAACAATAGGTGTGATTACGTCACCAACAGGGGCAGCGATTCGTGACATTATAACAACGATTAAACGCCGTTATCCAATCGGAAACGTTATTGTATTTCCAGTACTTGTACAGGGGGAGTCAGCAGCTCCCTCAATTGTACAAGCGATTCGTACAGCGAATGAAATGGGAGAGATAGATGTGCTAATCGTCGGGCGCGGTGGAGGCTCTATTGAGGAATTATGGGCGTTTAATGAAGAAACGGTTGCAAGAGCCATTTTCAAGAGTCAAATCCCTATTATTTCAGCAGTAGGCCATGAAACAGACTTTACAATTGCGGATTTTGTTGCCGATTTACGAGCGCCAACACCGACTGCAGCCGCTGAGCTGGCAGCGCCTAACATTATAGAGTTACAAGAAAAGGTATTACAAAGAACTTTAAGATTGCAAAGAGCAATGAGAGAGTTAGTACATAAAAAAGAAGAAAAACTACAAGTATTGCAAAAATCTTATGCGTTCCGTTATCCAAGACAAGTATATGAGCAAAAAGAAGAGCAATTGGATAGAGCGTTAGAACAGCTTGTTTTAGCGAAAGAGCGCTATATTGATAAAAAGGTAAATCAGTTAAAACAGCTTTCATTTTATTTAGAGAAGCACCACCCATCTCAAAAAATTATGCAAACGAAGGTAGCGGTTGAAACGTTGCAAAAGCAATTGCAACGTGAAATGCAGACATTACTTCAAACGAAAGAATTTGCCTTTGTAAGAGCTGCTCAAAAACTTGAAGCGTTAAGTCCGCTTAAAGTAATGATGAGAGGGTACGGGCTTGTATATGATGAAGAGAAGCAAGTGTTAAAAAGTGTGAAAGATGTCAGCCTTGGAGATGCTGTTTCAGTTCAATTACAAGATGGAATACTAGATTGTAGCGTATCAGGCATAGAGGAGCGTGAATTGAATAATGGGAAATAAATTAAGCTTTGAAGAGGCAATTTCGCAACTTGAGCATCTCGTTTCTAAGCTAGAGCAAGGTGACGTACCTCTAGAAGAAGCAATTTCTTATTTTAAAGAGGGTATGGAATTATCTAAGCTTTGTGATGAGAAGTTGAAGAACGTACAAGAACAAATGGCAGTTATTCTTGGGGAAGATGGACAGCTTGAACCGTTTACTGCTTTAGGAGATGAAGCATAGTGACAATTGCTTTCGATACTTTTTTGAAAGAAAGTAAAACTTTCGTAGAAGAGAAGCTTGTAAGCTATGCAAATGAATTACAATGTCCAAATGTACTTCGTGAAGCGATGGCATATTCTTTGGAAGCGGGTGGGAAGCGTCTCCGCCCGTTACTTGTATTTGCAACATTACAAGCGTTTGGGAAAGAAAGAAATCTTGGAGTAGGTGCAGCTTGTGCTCTTGAAATGATACATACATACTCGTTAGTTCATGATGATTTACCTTGTATGGATGATGATGATTTAAGAAGAGGGAAGCCCACAAATCATAAAGTATTTGGTGAAGCGATGGCAGTTTTAGCAGGTGATGGTTTATTGACGTATGCGTTTCAAGTTATTATGGCATATGAACAAAAGGAAATCTCTGCTGAGAAAAAAGTAAGACTTGTACTTGAGCTTGCAAAAGCCGCAGGGCCAGAAGGAATGGTTGGCGGACAAGTGGCAGATATGGAAGCTGAAGGGAAACAGCTTACGCTTGATGAGTTGGAGTATATTCATAAACATAAGACCGGGAAACTACTTGAATTCGCTGTACTTGCAGGATCGATACTTTCTGATGCCACAGAAGAACAGGAAGAAAAGTTACTTACGTTTGCAAAATATATCGGCCTAGCTTTCCAAATTCGAGATGATATTTTAGATGTGGAAGGAACCGAAGAAGAGATTGGAAAACCGATTGGTAGTGATGTTTCCAACGAAAAGAGCACATATACGACGTTATTTACTGTAGATAGAGCAAAGGACATTTTAGAAGAAACAATTGCAAAAGCAAAAGATGCTATTGGTTCCTTGCAATTACAAGATGAATATTTACTATCTATTTGCGATTTGATTGCAAAACGTAATAACTAATATAACAGCGTTTCCATTTGTTGAGTCATTCATCATTTTATGATATAAATGTAGGAAAAGGTTTTTCTTTTCTTGTTATTGGCAAAAATATATGTAGATTACATTGCCGTTATCACTTCGTGTTAGCGGCTATTTTTTTCATCGCCTCAAGAAATATGGTTTATAATAGGATTAGTGCGCAATAGACTGGTTAATAGCAGGACAAGGTGAAACATAAAAAAAGAGAATTTCTTGTTTTGTGTAAATGTTTTTTATAATATTTGACATGTTGACAGATTATGAAATGAAAGTGAGTGATCCATGTGGATCTAACGCAAATTCAAAACCCTAGTTTTTTGAAAGATATGTCTATCAGTGAACTAGAGGGATTGAGTGAGGATATTCGTAAGTTTTTAATTGAAGAGCTCTCTCAAACAGGTGGACATATTGCACCTAATTTAGGTGTAGTAGAACTCACAATTGCTCTGCATAAATTATTTGATAGTCCGAAAGATAAATTTTTATGGGACGTAGGACATCAATCCTATGTACATAAAATTTTAACAGGACGTGCAAAAGAATTCGGCACATTAAGGCAATATCAAGGTCTATGTGGTTTCCCAAAACGTTGCGAGAGTGAGCACGATGTATGGGAAACTGGTCATAGCTCGACATCATTATCTGCTGCAATGGGAATGGCTCTAGCACGTGATTTAAAGAAAACGAAAGAATATGTTATACCAATTATTGGAGATGGTGCTTTAACGGGCGGAATGGCTTTAGAGGCATTGAACCATATTGGACATGAGAAAACAGACATGACTGTTATTTTGAATGACAATGAAATGTCAATTGCACCAAACGTTGGTGCGCTTCACAATGTGCTTGGACGTCTACGTACCGCAGGAAAATACCATTGGGTAAAAGACGAACTAGAGTATATATTGAAGAAAATCCCAGCAGTCGGTGGGAAAGTTGCTGCGACAGCAGAGAAAATAAAAGACAGTCTTAAATATTTACTAGTATCCGGTGTCTTTTTCGAAGAATTAGGCTTTACATATTTAGGCCCAGTCGATGGGCACGATTATGAAAAGCTATTCGAAACGTTGCAATATGCAAAGAAAACAAAAGGCCCAGTGCTTGTTCATGTTATTACGAAAAAAGGAAAAGGTTATAAACCAGCTGAGAGTGATGTTATTGGAACTTGGCATGGAACTGGACCTTATAAAATTGAATCAGGTGACTTCGTTAAACCGAAAGAAGTTGCACCAGCATGGAGTGCTGTTGTTAGTGAAACAGTACTTAAGCTAGCGAGAACGGACGAGCGTATCGTTGCGATTACACCTGCAATGCCTGTTGGATCAAAACTTGAGAAATTCCAAAAAGAATTCCCAGATCGTATGATTGATGTAGGTATTGCAGAACAGCATGCTACAACAATGGCAGCGGGTATGGCAACGCAAGGTATGAAGCCATTCTTAGCGATTTATTCAACATTTTTACAAAGAGCATATGACCAAGTTGTTCATGATATATGCCGCCAAAATTTAAATGTTTTCATCGGAATCGATCGTTCTGGTTTAGTAGGAGCAGATGGTGAAACGCATCAAGGCGTATTTGACATCTCATTCTTACGCCACTTGCCGAATATGGTACTTATGATGCCAAAAGATGAAAATGAAGGGCAACATTTAGTATATACGGCGATGCAATATGAAGATGGGCCAATCGCATTACGTTATGCGCGTGGTAATGGACTTGGTGTTCATATGGATGAAGAATTAAAGGCGATTCCAATCGGTTCATGGGAAACGTTAAAAGAAGGTACACAAGCGGCTATTTTAACATTTGGTACGACAATACCAATGGCAATGGAAGCAGCTGAGCGTCTTGAAAAGGCTGGAGTTTCAGTGAAAGTAGTGAATGCTCGCTTTATTAAACCGATGGATGAAGCATATTTACATGATCTCTTAGGAAAAAATATACCGATTTTAACGATTGAAGAAGCGTGCTTAATCGGTGGTTTTGGAACGGGAGTAGTTGAATTTGCGTCTGAGAACGGGTACCATAGGGCGTTAATTGAACGAATGGGTATTCCAGACCGTTTCATAGAGCACGGTAGTGTAACAAAATTATTAGAAGAAATTGGTTTAACGACAGATGCTGTTGTAGACCGTATTCATACAATGATTCCATCAAAACAAAAAAGGGCGTAACAAATGAGTGCAAAAAAAGAAAGAGTAGACGTACTATTAGTAGAGCGAGGACTTATAGAAACACGTGAGAAAGCAAAACGCGCTATTATGGCCGGACTTGTATATGCGAATGAGATGAGACTGGATAAACCAGGAGAGAAAATCCCACAAGATACAGAGATTACGGTGAAGGGACAAGTTATGCCGTATGTAAGCCGTGGTGGTTATAAACTTGAAAAGGCATTAGAGACATTTCATCTGGATTTACAAGATAAAGTTATGATAGATATTGGTTCATCAACTGGTGGCTTTACAGATTGTGCGCTTCAAAATGGAGCGAAATTATCTTATGCATTAGATGTAGGATATAATCAACTTGCGTGGAAATTGCGTCAAGATGAGCGTGTTGTCGTAATGGAACGAACAAACTTCCGTTACGTAACACCAGCAGACTTAGAACGTGGTTTACCGCAATTTGCTAGTATCGATGTTTCATTTATATCGTTAAAGCTTATATTGCCAGTTTTAAAAACAATGCTTATGCAGAATGGGGATGTAGCAGCGTTAATTAAACCACAGTTTGAAGCTGGAAGAGAGCAAGTTGGGAAAAAAGGTATCGTTCGGGATCGAAAAGTACATGAGGCTGTCGTGGAAATGATTGTCGACTTTGCTTTAAAAGAAGGATACGACGTAGAAGGTTTAACATTCTCACCAATTACGGGTGGGGATGGTAATATTGAATTTTTAATCCATCTGAAATGGCATGGTGAACGTGAGAATGGCGAAAATCATTCTCCAGTTTCTGTTGAGCAAGTAGTTACAGAGGCGCATGATGTCCTAAAACAAAAAGGGAAAGGGGAATAACATATGTTGTTCCTCTTTTTGTTGTAATTGTATAATGATTGTAAAAACAATTGTGTACAAGTAACGAATTATAAGTTAACATGAATAAGTGAAGTATACCAATGTTTAAACTATGGTAAGAGATAGTGTGAGGTGCAAATGTATGAATAAAGGTCAGCGCCATATTAAAATCAGGGAAATTATTGCGAACAAAGAAATTGAAACACAAGATGAATTAGTTGATATTTTACGTAATGAGGGATTTAATGTAACGCAAGCAACAGTATCTCGCGATATTAAAGAACTGCACTTAGTGAAAGTGCCATTACATGATGGTCGCTATAAATATAGCTTGCCAGCAGATCAACGATTTAACCCGTTACAAAAATTAAAACGCAATCTAGTGGATTCATTTGTAAAATTAGACACGGCAGGACATATGCTTGTGCTAAAAACATTGCCTGGTAACGCTCATTCACTTGGGGCACTTATTGATCATTTAGAGTGGGATGAGATCATCGGAACCATCTGTGGTGATGATACTTGCTTAATTATTTGCCGTACACCTGAAGATACAGGTGTTGTCTCTGATCGTTTCTTAAATATGCTGTAACAAAAAAATCTTGTTTGCTTTCCTCTGTAAAGTGGAAAGTGAACAGGATATTTTTATGGGTTAAAAACGTGAATTCTTAATTGTAATATAATATTTTCTTTGAATAAAATTAGAAAATAGGTGGATTGACCCGTAAAACAAATGTTTGGTACAATGGAGCGGTTAGAAAAGTAATTTATACATACAAACATATAGTATGACTATTTGAATAAATAACTGAGAAAAGCCCTTAATAGGGGATTAGTTTATAACGAGGTGAATGGGGCATTGTTATCGGAATTATCGATTAGAAACTTTGCTATTATTGAGGCATTAAATATTTCTTTTCAAAAAGGATTAACGGTTTTAAGTGGTGAAACAGGAGCCGGGAAATCGATTATTATCGATGCGATTAGTTTACTTGTAGGTGGCCGTGGTTCGGCGGAATTTGTTCGATATGGAACAGAAAAAGCTGAGATAGAGGGGCTATTTTATGTAGAAGATGATAAGCATCCATGTATTGAAAAGGCAGAAGAGTTGGATATAGAAATTGAAGACGGCATGATTATTTTGAAGCGTGATATCGCTGCAAACGGAAAGAGTGTATGTCGTGTAAATGGGAAACTGGTTACTCTTAGTGTATTAAAAGAAATTGGAAAAACACTTGTTGATATTCATGGGCAGCATGAAACGCAAGATTTAATGAATGAAGAGCGTCATCTATTTATGCTCGATCATTTTGATGGAGAACGTATCGTTAAACAATTGGATATATATCGAAACGTATACGCTGATTATGAGAAGTTGAAAAAACAGTTAAAATCATTAAGTGAAAATGAACAACAAATGGCACATCGCTTAGATTTAATTCAATTTCAGCATGAAGAAATCCGTAAGGCGGATTTAAAGATGGATGAAGAAAATGACTTAACTGAAGAACGATTGCAAATTTCTAATTTCGAAAAAATTTACAAAGCATTAGGCGATGCATATCGTTCGTTAAGCGCTGATGGACAAGGATTAGACAATGTGCGAAGCGCAATGGGACAAATGGAGAGTATTACACATTTAGATGAAATGTATCAAGAAAATCATGATTCCATTGCAAATAGCTATTACTTATTAGAAGAAGTTGCGTATCAACTGAGAGAAAAGCTCGATATGATGGAATATGATCCGAATCGTTTAGACGAAATTGAAACGCGTTTAAATGAAATTCGTATGCTAAAGAGAAAATATGGAAATACTGTAGAAGAGATTTTAGCGTATGCTGATAAAATTGAACAAGAAATTTTTACGATTGAAAATAAAGACGTTCATATTGAAACGACGAAGAAGCAGTTAAAGGAATTAGAAAGTGTTATTCTGAAAGAAGCAACGTTGTTAAGTAATATGCGTCATGAGCTTGCAGAGCATCTTACAAATGCCATTCATCAGGAATTAAAAGAATTATACATGGAAAAAACAAAATTTGAAGTGAGAATTATGAAGCGAGAAGGAAATGCTGAAGAGCCTCTTGTGGAGGGAGCGCCGGTAAGACTTACGGCGGATGGCTACGATCATGTGGAATTTTATATTTCAACAAATCCAGGTGAGCCGCTAAAACCACTTTCAAAAGTCGCTTCTGGCGGAGAGCTATCTCGTATTATTTTAGCTTTAAAAAGCATTTTTTCTAAGCATCAAGGTGTTGCATCTGTTATTTTTGATGAAGTGGATACGGGTGTAAGTGGTCGGGTCGCACAGGCTATTGCAGAAAAAATTTATCGAGTATCAGTAAACTCGCAAGTACTTTGTATTACGCACTTACCTCAAGTAGCTTCAATGGCGGATTCGCATTTATTTATTCGAAAACAAGTAGCGAATGATCGAACAATTACGTCAGTTACCGTTTTAACTATGGAGGATAAAGTAACAGAAATAGCTCGAATGATTTCGGGTGTGGAAATTACAGATTTAACGACAGAACATGCGAAAGAATTACTTACGCAAGCGCATCGTTTTAAACAGACAGCAGAGGCTATCCAGTAATGGATAGCTTTTTTTCTCAAATGATGATTTCTTAATTCTTCCGGTTATAAATAAAGCACTGCAAGGAGAGATTAAAAAGTGAAGCCAAGAGGCTGAATGTGGGGTAGGAGCGAGGAGAGTGAACAAATTGAAATTAGAAAGATTTCGCAAAATAATAGGTATTTTTCTCCTTGTTTCTTTAGTTTTTATAGGGTGTTTTAAACCGCTTCGGACGTTTATTTCATCCCCAAAGCAACTTGTTGTTTTTGAAGGACAACAATCAGAAATAGCTTCATTACCAGTATTTAAAGCTGCATCAACAGATCGTCATGTGTTTACAGTAAGTTCAAATGAACAAAAACAAGGACTTATGGTAAATTCTCATCAAAATGGTGAAGCAGATATGGTGTTTCAACTTGCTGGTTTTCCAGTGAAAAAAGTAAATGTGAAAGTATTAAAAGATTTCAAAGTTATTCCAGGCGGACAATCAATTGGTGTGAAGTTAAACACAAAAGGGGTACTTGTTGTAGGTCATCATTTAATTCAAACTGAAAAAGGGAAAGTATCTCCTGGTGAAACAGCTGGTGTACAAATTGGAGATATGATTACTGAAATTAATGGTAAAACAATTGAAAGAATGAGTGATGTAGCACCATTTATTCATAATAGTGGTGAAACAGGTGAACCACTTAATCTTGTTTTGTTAAGAGATGGAAAACATATCCGCACTAAGTTAACACCACAAAAAGACAGTGGAGAATCGTCTTATCGTATTGGTTTATATATTCGTGATTCGGCAGCTGGAATCGGAACAATGACATTTGTTCATCCAGATTCTATGAAGTATGGGGCACTTGGTCACGTCATTTCTGATAACGATACGAAAAAGCCGATTCAAGTCGAAAATGGACAAATTATGCGTTCGACAGTTACATCAATTGAAAGAGGTAGTCATGGGAATCCAGGAGAGAAATTAGCGAGATTCTCACCAGATCGTGAAGTGATTGGTAATATTACAATAAATAGTCCATTTGGTATTTTTGGCAAATTGAATACAAATATGACAAATGGCGTAATGGATAAAGCAATGCCTATTGCACTATCTCATCAAGTAAAAGAGGGACCTGCAAAAATATTAACAGTTATTGCTCAAGATAAAGTGGAAGCGTTTGATATTGAAGTTGTTAGTACAGTGCCGCAAAAGTTTCCGGCGACAAAAGGCATGGTAATAAAAGTGACAGACAAACGTTTATTAGCAAAAACGGGTGGTATCGTACAAGGGATGAGCGGAAGCCCAATTGTACAAAACGGGAAAGTAATTGGTGCTGTTACACATGTATTTGTAAATGATCCAACATCCGGGTATGGTGTTCATATTGAATGGATGTTACATGAGGCTGGAATTAACATTTATGATCAAGAAAGAAAAGCGAGCTAATTAATAATTAGCTCGCTTTTCTATTGAAAAATTCGTTGAAATTTTGTAAAAGCTCCGCAAGAGGTGTTTTTTGTTGTAAAATAAAAGAAAAGGGTTGAACGTTTCGTTGTATTTCTATGATGGAATGTGTTGCGAAAGGGAATAAATGAACGATAAACATATTTTTTTGTGATTTTATCGGAAAGTAACAAACTTTAAAAGGGAATTTTCACACAATTGTCGAACAATTCATGTAGCCTAGAAGGATACACATGTCGGAGAATCGATTCGGTAAGGGAGGAAAAGCTGTGGAGAAAATTAAAGTATGTCTTGTGGATGATAATAAAGAATTAGTATCAATGTTAGAGAGTTATGTAGCTGCTCAAGATGATATGGAAGTAATAGGTACTGCTTATAATGGTCAAGAGTGTTTAAATTTATTAAAAGATAAGCAGCCGGATGTACTTGTTTTAGATATTATTATGCCACATTTAGATGGTTTAGCTGTACTAGAGAAAATGCGACATATCGAAAGGTTAAGACAGCCTAGCGTAATTATGTTGACAGCATTTGGACAAGAAGATGTGACGAAAAAAGCAGTTGATTTAGGTGCTTCCTATTTCATATTAAAACCATTTGATATGGAGAATTTAACGAGTCATATTCGTCAAGTAAGCGGTAAGGCAAACGCTACTATTAAACGTCCACTTCCATCTTTCCGTTCAGCAACGACAATAGATGGAAAGCCGAAAAACTTAGATGCGAGCATTACGAGTATCATTCATGAAATTGGTGTGCCTGCTCATATTAAAGGATATATGTACTTAAGGGAAGCAATCTCTATGGTGTATAACGATATAGAATTACTTGGATCTATTACGAAAGTATTGTATCCAGATATCGCGAAAAAATATAATACAACAGCAAGCCGTGTCGAGCGCGCAATCCGTCACGCAATTGAAGTAGCATGGAGTCGTGGGAATATTGATTCTATTTCGTCCTTATTCGGTTATACAGTATCCATGTCAAAAGCAAAACCTACGAACTCTGAGTTTATCGCAATGGTTGCGGATAAGTTGAGACTTGAACATAAGGCTAGCTGAGAGTAAAAGTAGTAAAGGATTTAAGTTTTAGTAAAGTTTAATAATTCTTGAAATTGATACTCTATATCAAATTTAAAACCAAAGAACTTTTTATTTAAAGACCAATGAATTTTAGAATTCGTTGGTTTTTTTATTTTGTTGAGAAAAAGAAGGAGAAGTAATATTGATTTTATCCCGCTATTTGTAGTCGAATTGCCCGTAAAATCCTGATTAAAGTTTCACTTTATCAAAATTGTTTGGGTAAATGAAAAGAGGTTACTTAGTTTCATGGAAAATAAACCCTATTTTTAGTAATATTACATATAAGAGAGTTTTTTATAAGACAATTAAATAGGTATAGATAGGGAGAAGAGGAATGAAAAATAAAATATCAACTTGGCTAGGAATAGTAGCAACTATGGGAGTTCTTGTTGTTGCGGTTACATTTGGAATGTTAGAGCTTGCCGATAATCCAGTAGATAAAGAAGTGAGTGCTCAAATAGATAAAAAAGAAGATCTAACGATAATAGGTAGAGAAGTAGATGGAGTCTTTGTTGATGTGTATGTTACGGAAAATTCTACTGAAAGCGAAGTCATTACAGCGATGCATCACATGACTCATCAAAAAGTAGTGGTGGAACGAAAATCGGGGTCTATCCCAATGATTCAAAATAATGCTGAAAAATAAAAAAATCATAAATAAGAGTAGTTTTGCGAAGAAAAATGAGCTGTTAGTAATTGCTGATAGATGGGCAAAAAAGACTTTAGTAAAATTGTAGAAGATCACAATGTTATCTCGGATGCTCAAGAAGATAACGTTTGTAAAGCCGCTAGAGCGATGGATGCGGTAGAAGAGCAACATTATATTTTAACTACATTCGGGGAGGAAAAAGCGAAAGAATTATACGAATCAGGGGATGCTCCGCATGTTCAATAAAAAATAATATAAAGTGCTTTTAGTTTTTTTGATTATCTTACTTTAGGGGGAATAGGGACTTATAAATAAATACTCTGCTTTCTCAATGATTTGTAACAAAAAAAGAAATATGTAATTCATTATTAGATGATGCAGGACCGGCTAAATCGAATCGTAGCACATCTGTTAAAGGATTTTAGCAGGGAAGTCATCCATGATATAATAGAAAATAATAAAAAGTCCTGGAAAACAGGACTGTATTATTCTTCGTCTTTATTTTGTTTTTCTAATTCAACTAACTTTTGAATTAAAATGTGCTGCGGCATATGCATAAGTTGTTCAAGTGGAACACCTAGTGCTTTTGATAGGCGGACTGCAGTGTCTGGAGAAATTTGTAATGGTCTCATAGAAGTACCTCCTTTTTCGTATAGTATAGCATAAGATTGGGGGAGTGAGGATGACTCTTATATTTGCACATCGTGGTGCAGCAGGAACATACCCAGAAAATACAATGATTTCATTTGAAGCGGCGGAGTCTTTTAGAGCGGATGGAATTGAGCTTGATGTTCAATTAACGAAAGACGGAAAAGTTGTCGTCATTCATGATGAAACGGTGAACCGGACAACAAATGGAAAAGGTGCGGTTCGAAATTATTTATATGAGGATTTATGTAACTTAGATGCGAGTTATAAATTTGGTGATAAAGTAGGGTTTTGTAAAATACCTCTTTTAGAAGAGGTATTAGAATGGATTGAAAAAACACAGTTACTACTTAATATTGAACTTAAAAATAATAAAATTCCATACAGAGGTTTAGAGGAAGAAGTCATAACGCTTGTACGAAAATTTAATCTAGAAGATCGTGTTATATTTTCTTCATTTAATCACTACAGTATGAAAAGGTGTCATATGATGGCACCAGATATTCAAACAGCGATTTTATATCGCGAAGGTTTGCATAGTCCGTGGGCATATGCAAAAAAAATGGGGGCTACAGCAGTGCACCCTAATTATCGTTATCTTCAAGATGCCGTTGCTGAACTAACGATGGAAAGTGATGTAGAGGTTCGGCCCTATACAATTAATGAAGAAACACTTATGCTGAAATATTTTGAGATAAATATATCGGCGATTATTACGGATTATCCTGAAACGGCAAGAACGTTATTGCAAATAAAAAAATGAGACCGCGTGTAACGGTCTCATTTTTTTATTTGTAAATAGTAGGGCTTTCCTATCTTCTAAAGCGAGCTTGTACTTTATTTCGTTTACGATCTCGGTGTAAGACGAAGCCACCAAAAATATAAAACCCGAGCGCGAAGCAGAGAGCGCCGATTAAAAATTGTAACCATAGTATAGAGAGTGGAGGAAATAGAATTCCGAACACAGTATCTCTCATTAACTTAATGCCAAACACAGCTAATGAAATAGGGATGAGTGCTAATAATAGAGCAAGGTAACGCTGCATATAAACGCTCCTTTTCAGATTATTTTGTTTATTTTAATGATGTTATATGAAAAGGGGGTTTGTCAAGAGGGGGCTGAACGAGTAAGATAAGGGTGTGAAAAATTTTGCAGAGATACTTCGAGAGGAAGTGTAATATATGAAACAAAAAGTTTTAATTGTTGGTGCAGGTGAAGGTGGCAGTACACTGCTGAATCTGTTGCAAAGTTCGAATATATTTCAAATTATAGGGATTATTGATATAAATCCGATAGCAAAAGGATTGCAAATGGCTAAGGAATACGGGGTTACAATTGGAGAGAGTGTAACGCCGTTTCTTTCTATGCGCATTGATGTAATGTTTGATATGACAGGTGATGATGAATTACATAAAGAGTTATTAAAGAAAAAGCATAAAGATACTCTTCTTATACCAGGTGATATTGCGAAAATTGTTACGAGATTAGCACATGAGAAGGAAGATTTAATTGGAAAGTTAGAAGAACAGACGCAGCAAGGGGATTTAATTTTAAATTCTACGCATGACGGTATGATTGTGATCGACCGAGAGGGACAAGTTCGCCTATTTAATAAAAGTGCAGAGCGTATTATCGGGTATAAAAAGGAAGATGCGGTGGGGAAATATATTTTAGAAGTTATTCCGACTAGTAAGTTGCTTCGTATTATACGTACGAAACAAATAGAAGTGAATTATGAACTGACGTTGGAAAATGAAAAGAAAATTATTACAACCCGCATTCCGATATTAAAAGAGGGAGGCGAGGTGCAAGGGGCATTTGCGATTTTTAAAGATATAACAGAAGTGGTAGACCTTGCAGAAGAAGTTACGGATTTAAAAGAGATTCAAACGTTACTTGAGGCGATTATCAACTCCTCTGAGGAAGCAATTTCGGTCGTGGATGAAAAAGGAAGAGGGTTAGTAATTAATCCTGCGTATACGAAATTAACAGGTTTAACAGAAGAAGACATTATTGGGAAACCAGCTACAACCGATATTGTAGAAGGTGAAAGTATGCATATGAAAGTACTTCGAACACGTAGGGCGGTACGCGGCATACATATGAAGATTGGGCAGAAAAAGCGAGATGTAATTGTAAACGTAGCGCCAGTTATTGTTGATGGAATATTGAAAGGAAGCGTCGGTGTAATTCGTGACGTATCAGAAATTCAAAAGTTAACAAATGAATTGAATAGAGCAAGGCAAATTATTCGAACGTTAGAAGCGAAATATTCATTTGAGGATATTGTCGGAAATTCAGATGAAACAACGGCTGCTATTGAACAGGCGAAACTTGGGGCGAATACACCAGCAACAGTATTACTACGCGGAGAGTCAGGGACAGGTAAAGAATTATTTGCGCATGCCATCCATAATGGAAGTAATCGAAAATATAATAAGTTCGTTCGTGTAAACTGTGCGGCTATTTCGGAGACGTTGTTAGAAAGTGAATTATTCGGTTATGAGGAAGGTGCATTTTCTGGAGCGAAAAGAGGCGGGAAGCGTGGATTCTTTGAGGAAGCGAATAACGGCAGTATCTTTTTAGATGAAATAGGAGAATTGTCTGCAAACACACAAGCGAAACTCCTTCGCGTGTTGCAAGAAAAAGAGATTGTAAAAGTTGGTGGGACGAAAGCAATCCCGATAAATGTTAGGGTAATTGCGGCGACACATGTGAATTTAGAAAAGGCCATTTTAGAAGGAGAGTTTAGAGAGGATTTATATTATCGGTTAAATAAAATTCCAATTCAAATTCCATCTCTTCGTCAGCGTAAAGGAGATATACCGGCAATCGCAGAAAGATTAATTCAAAAAATAAACCAAGATTATGGCCGAAATATAGAGGGGCTCACTGATTCGGCTATTTCATATTTACAATCATATGAATGGCCAGGGAATGTGAGGGAACTTGAAAATATTTTGGGGAGAGCTATTATCTTTATGAATTATAACGAGACCTATATTGATGTACACCATTTACCGCCATTACATAATGAAGAGCAGGTGGAGTCAAAGCAAACACATTTATTACCTGAGTTAGAAGAAAAGCCACTAGAACATTTAGTAACAGAATTTGAAGGGAATATCATTCATGAATATTTAGAGAGGTTTGGTGGAAATAAAACGCAAACTGCAAGAGCGTTAGGAATTTCGGTTCGAAACTTATATTACAAGCTGGAAAAGTATGAGTGTGCAAAAAATAGCATGCAATAAATTGCGTACCGTGCAATTTATTGCATGGTATACAAAAAGTGACAAAATAAGACAGAATCTTTTGTTATTTTCCAAAGTATTGATTTTACTGCATTTTGAATGCGTTTTCATTATTGGTAAGACCACTTTTAAAAGTTGGCACGGTATTTGCTTTATAAAAAGACGAGGGACGACGGAAAGGGTTGATTACAAAATATGAAGTTAGAACACTTAATTGATCAAGCGGCAGGCCAGCCTAAAAAAACGGTGGCTGTAGCAGTAGCTGAAGATCATGAAGTAATTGAAGCTGTAGCGAAGGCAATTACATTACAGCTAGCTCAATTTCGTCTATATGGAAATCAAGAAAAAATAATGGGGATGCTACAAGAACATGGTTTACAAACTTCAGAACATATTGAAGTGATTGCAGCAGCATCAAGTGCTGAGGCTGCAGAACTTTCTGTTAAAGCTGTAAGAAATGGCGAAGCAGATGTGCTTATGAAGGGGAACATCCCAACAGCAAATATTTTGAAAGCTGTATTAAATAAAGAGTGGGGACTTCGTAAAGGTAGCGTACTTTCACACGTTGCAGCATTTGAAGTTCCAAATTACAATCGTCTGATTTTTGTTACAGATGCAGCGATGAACATTGCACCTGATGTAACACAAAAAGCTGCTATTATACAGAATACTGTAGAAGTTGCCCGGGTAATAGGAATGGATTTGCCAAAGGTAGCGCCAATTGCAGCGGTAGAGGTTGTGAATCCTGCGATGCAAGCAACAATTGATGCAGCGATGTTAACTCAAATGAATCGTCGCGGACAAATTAAAAATTGTGTCGTTGATGGACCACTTGCTTTAGATAATGCAGTATCACAAATTGCAGCAGAACATAAAGGCATAGTAAGTGATGTAGCAGGTAAGGCAGACATTTTACTCGTCCCAACGATTGAAGCTGGAAATGTGCTATACAAATCACTCGTATACTTTGCGGATGCAAAAGTAGGAGCAATGATTGCTGGCGCAAAAGCACCGATTGTTTTAACATCTCGTGCTGATTCAGCAGAAACAAAAGTATATTCATTAGCATTGGCAGTTGCGACTGCTTCAAAATAAACCAAAAAGGGTAAAACATTAGGGGGAAACGACAATGACATTAGAAATCTTCGAATACTTAGAAAAATATGATTATGAGCAAGTAGTATTTTGTCAAGATAAAGAATCTGGTTTAAAAGCAATTATTGCAATTCATGATACAACACTTGGACCAGCTCTTGGTGGAACAAGAATGTGGACATATGATTCTGAAGAAGCGGCGATTGAAGATGCATTGCGTCTTGCAAAAGGGATGACATACAAAAACGCAGCAGCTGGTCTAAACTTAGGTGGTGCGAAAACAGTAATTATCGGTGACCCACGTAAAGATAAGAGCGAAGCGATGTTCCGTGCATTAGGACGCTATATTCAAGGGCTAAACGGACGTTATATTACAGCTGAAGATGTTGGTACAACAGTAGATGATATGGATATTATCCACGAAGAAACTGACTTTGTAACGGGTATTTCACCATCATTCGGTTCTTCTGGTAACCCATCTCCAGTAACTGCATACGGTGTTTACCGTGGTATGAAAGCAGCTGCGAAAGAAGCTTTCGGTACTGATAATTTAGAAGGAAAAGTAATTGCTGTTCAAGGTGTTGGTAACGTAGCATACCACCTATGTAAACATTTACACGCTGAAGGAGCAAAATTAATCGTTACAGATATTAATAAAGAAGCTGTACAACGTGCAGTAGAAGAATTTGGTGCGGCAGCAGTTGAACCAAATGAAATTTACGGTGTTGAATGTGATATTTACGCACCATGTGCATTAGGTGCAACAGTTAATGATGAAACTATTCCACAACTTAAAGCAAAAGTAATCGCAGGTTCTGCAAATAACCAATTAAAAGAAGATCGTCACGGTGACATCATTCATGAAATGGGTATTGTATACGCACCGGACTATGTAATTAATGCAGGTGGCGTAATTAACGTAGCAGATGAATTATATGGATACAATAGAGAACGTGCACTAAAACGTGTTGAGTCTATCTATGACACAATTGCAAAAGTAATCGAAATTTCAAAACGTGATGGCATACCAACTTATGTAGCAGCAGATCGTCTAGCTGAAGAGCGCATTGCAAGCTTGAAAAACTCTCGTAGCACATACTTACGCAACGGTCATGACATTATTAGCCGTCGCTAATCATTCATATATAACTTTTACAAAAGGTGTGGTTACCTCTTATGAGGTTTCCACTTCCTTTTAAATTTATTAGTGGAGGTAGCAACATTGTCTGTAAATCGAATTCTTGTTATTAACCCAGGTAGTACATCCACAAAAATTGGTGTTTTTGATAATGAAAGACCTGTTCTAGAAGAAACGATTCGTCATGACGTAGAACAGATTGGAAAATATAAGCGAATTATTGACCAATATGAGTTTCGTAAAGAAACGATTTTAGAAGTTCTACATTCTCATGGTATTAACATTTCAAAATTAAACGCTGTTTGTGGGCGTGGTGGATTACTTCGTCCAATCGAAGGCGGTACGTATACAGTAAACGATGCGATGTTAGAAGATTTAAAAAATGGGTTTAGTGGTCATCACGCTTCAAACCTAGGAGGCATTTTAGCCTATGAAATTGCTTCTGGATTAAATATTCCTGCATTCATTGTGGACCCTGTCGTTGTAGATGAGATGGAGCCAATTGCTCGTATCAGCGGTATTGCTGGTATGGAACGCAAAAGTATCTTCCATGCATTAAATCAAAAAGCGGTTGCTCGTAAAGTAGCTGATCAATTAAATCACAAATACGAGGATTTAAATTTATTAGTTACACATATGGGCGGAGGTATTACGGTTGGTGCTCATAAAAAAGGAAAAGTTATCGATGTAAATAATGGCTTAAACGGAGAAGGACCATTTAGCCCAGAGCGTGCTGGTACAGTACCAGTAGGACAGCTAGTTGAAATGTGTTTCTCTGGTGAGTATTACCGAGACGAAATGGTGAAACAGCTTGTCGGACAAGGTGGACTTGTAAGTCTAATCGGTACAAATGATGCGATTAAAGTAGAACAAATGGTTGAAAAAGGTGATCCTGAAGCAACTCTTATTTATAAAGCAATGGCATATCAAGTTGCGAAAGAAATTGGCGGAGCAAGTGCTGTGCTTCACGGGAAAATCGATGCAATCGTATTAACTGGTGGACTTGCGTACAGTAAAATTCTTGTTGATGAAATAAAAGAACGAGTGGACTGGATTGCAGATGTTATCGTACATCCAGGGGAAGATGAGTTAGAAGCGTTAGCAGAAGGGGCACTTCGTGTATTACGTGAAGAAGAAGCGCCGAAAGAGTATGTTGTAAGAGAAAAACAAACAGTAGCTAGGGGTTGAGATAATGGCAAGAGAATATGATTTAGTCATCGTTGGCGGTGGTACAGGTGGATATGTTGCTGCTATTCGCGCATCACAACTAGGATTAAAAACAGCACTTGTTGAAAAAGAAAATCTTGGTGGTACTTGTTTACACAAAGGATGTATTCCTAGTAAAGCTCTTTTACGTAGTGCAGAAGTATACGCAACTGCTAAAAAAGGAGAAGAGTTCGGAGTTATTGCAAGTAATGTAGAACTAAACTTTGCTAAAGTACAAGAGCGCAAAGAAAAGATTGTAACGCAGCTTCATAAAGGCGTTCAGCATTTAATGAAACAAGGTAAAATTGATGTGTTTGAAGGTATTGGCCGTATTCTTGGCCCATCTATTTTCTCTCCAATGCCAGGTACAATTTCAGTTGAACTTGCAAGTGGAGAAGAAAATGAAATGTTAATTCCAAAAAATGTACTTGTTGCAACAGGTTCTCGTCCAAATTCATTACCAGGTTTAGAGTTAGACGGAGAGTACGTAATGTCTTCCGATCACGCTCTAAAAATGGAAACGCTTCCTAGTTCGATTATTATCGTTGGTGGCGGTGTAATCGGTATTGAGTGGGCGTCTATGCTTGCTGACTTCGGTGTAGAAGTTACAGTGTTAGAGTATGCGAAAACGATATTACCACTAGAGGATCAGGACGTTTCAAAAGAAATGCAACGTCTATTCAAGAAAAAAGGTATTAAAGTGGTAACTGGTGCAAAAGTATTACCAGAAACATTGGTAAAAGATAATGGAGTAACAATTCAAGCTGAACATAACGGTGAGAATAAAGAATTTAAAGCAGAAAAAATGCTTGTATCTGTAGGAAGACAAGCTAATACGCAAAACATTGGTTTAGAGAATACAGATATCGTTGTGGAAAAAGGATACATTCAAACAAATGAGTTTTATCAAACGAAAGAATCTCATATTTACGCAATTGGAGATGTAATCGGTGGCTTACAGCTTGCTCACGTTGCTTCTCATGAAGGAATTGTTGCAGTAGAACATATTGCTGGTAAAGAAGTTACACCAATCGATTATTCTATGGTATCAAAATGCGTATATAGCAGTCCAGAAGTTGCTTCTGTTGGTTTAACAGAACAAGAAGCGAAAGAAAAAGGCTATAAGTTAAAAGTAGGTAAGTTCTCATTCCGTGCAATCGGAAAAGCACTTGTATACGGAGAATCTGATGGATTTGTAAAACTTGTAGTTGATGAAGAAACAAATGACATTCTTGGTGTTCATATGATTGGACCACATGTAACAGATATGATTTCTGAAGCTGGTCTTGCAAGAGTACTTGATGCAACACCTTGGGAAGTAGCACATACAATTCATCCGCATCCATCATTATCTGAGGCGATTGGTGAAGCAGCATTAGCTGTAGATGGAAAAGCGTTACACGCATAAAAATGTGGATTTAGGAGGTTATGAAAAATGGCAGAAGTAAAAGAAAAGCGCCATGAAGAGCTTGGCTTAAGTGATGAGCAAGTATTAGAAATGTTCCGTACGATGTTACTTGCACGTAAAATTGACGAACGTATGTGGTTATTAAACCGTGCTGGTAAAATTCCATTCGTAATTTCTTGTCAAGGACAAGAGGCTGCACAAGTTGGGGCAGCGTTCGCTCTTGATAGAGAAAAAGATTATGCATTACCATACTACCGTGATATGGGTGTTGTACTAGCGTTTGGTATGACAGCTAAAGAACTTATGTTGTCTGCTTTCGCGAAAGCTGGAGATCCAAACTCTGGTGGTCGTCAAATGCCTGGTCACTTCGGTCAAAAGAAAAATCGTATTGTTACAGGTTCATCTCCAGTAACAACGCAAGTACCACATGCAGTTGGTATTGCACTAGCTGGAAAAATGGAGAAGAAAGATTTAGTAACGTTTGTTACATTCGGAGAAGGTTCTTCAAACCAAGGTGACTTCCATGAAGGGGCAAACTTTGCTGGTGTACACAAACTTCCTGTTATTTTCATGTGTGAAAATAATAAATATGCAATCTCTATTCCAGTTGAAAAACAATTAGCATGTAAAAACGTAGCAGATCGTGCAATTGGTTACGGTATGCCTGGATATACAATAGACGGAAACGATCCGCTTGCAGTGTATAAAGCTGTAAAAGAAGCGGCAGATCGCGGTCGTCGTGGTGAAGGCCCGACTTTAATTGAAACAGTATCATATCGTTTAACAGCACATTCTAGTGACGACGATGATCGTGTTTATCGTGATAAAGAAGAAGTAGAAGAAGCGAAGAAAAAAGATTCAATTATAACATTTGCAGCTTATTTAAAAGAAGCTGGTGTGTTAACTGAGGAATCTGAAAAACAAATGTTAGACGAAATTATGCATATCGTAAATGAAGCAACAGAATATGCAGAAAATGCTCCGTATGCAGCACCTGAAGATGCATTGAAGCACGTATACGCAGAATAGGGGGGAACGTTTCATGGCTGTAATGTCTTATATTGATGCTATTACATTAGCAATGCGCGAAGAAATGGAACGCGATGAGAAAGTATTCGTTTTAGGAGAAGATGTTGGTAAAAAAGGTGGCGTGTTTAAAGCGACACACGGTTTGTATGATCAATTTGGTGAAGATCGTGCGCTTGATGCACCGCTTGCAGAATCTGCAATCGCTGGAGTAGCAATTGGTGCTGCAATGTATGGTATGCGTCCAATCGCTGAAATGCAGTTTGCTGATTTTATCATGCCAGCAGTAAACCAAATTGTTTCTGAGGCAGCAAAAATTCGTTATCGTTCTAACAACGATTGGACTTGTCCAGTTACAATTCGTGCACCATTTGGCGGAGGCGTTCACGGTGCATTGTATCATTCACAATCTGTAGAAGCGATGTTTGCAAACCAACCAGGTTTAAAAATTGTTATCCCTTCTACACCATATGATGCAAAAGGCTTACTAAAAGCTGCCATTCGTGATGAAGATCCAGTATTATTCTTTGAACATAAACGTGCATATCGCTTAATTAAAGGTGAAGTACCAGAAGATGACTACGTATTACCAATCGGAAAAGCAGATGTAAAACGCGAAGGTGATGATATTACTGTTATCACATACGGATTATGTGTTCATTTTGCTCTTCAAGCAGCTGAAAAGTTAGCACAGGACGGCATCTCTGCACACATTCTTGATTTACGTACTGTATATCCATTAGATAAAGAAGCAATCATTGAAGCTGCTTCTAAAACAGGTAAAGTTCTTCTTGTAACAGAAGACAATAAAGAAGGAAGTATTATAAGTGAAGTGGCAGCAATTATTGCTGAAAACTGTCTGTTTGATTTAGATGCGCCAATCGCACGTCTTGCAGGTCCAGACGTTCCAGCAATGCCATATGCACCAACAATGGAAAAATTCTTTATGGTAAATCCAGATAAAGTTGAAAAAGCAATGCGTGAACTTGCGGAATTTTAATCGGGGGGACTATACATGGCTGTAGAAAATATTACAATGCCTCAGCTCGGGGAGAGCGTTACAGAGGGTACAATTAGTAAATGGCTCGTTAATGTTGGCGATCACGTAAATAAGTATGATCCGCTTGCAGAAGTAATGACTGATAAAGTAAATGCTGAAGTACCATCTTCTTTCACTGGTATTGTGAAAGAGTTAATCGCTGGTGAAGGTGATACGTTAGCTGTAGGTGAAGTAGTTTGTGTGATTCAAGTAGAAGGCGCAGATGAAGTAGCAGCAACAGCTGTTGAGGAAAAAACGAAAGAAGAACCAAAGGCAGAAGTAGCTACGTCTGAAAAAGCACCGAAAGCAAAACAACCAACTGATGGAAAACCACGTTTTTCACCAGCTGTGTTAAAACTTGCGGGTGAGCATAATGTGGATTTAGATTTAGTAGAAGGTACGGGAGCAAATGGCCGTATCACTCGTAAAGATATTTTAAAGCTAGTGGAATCTGGAAATATTCCGCAAGCAGGTGCAAAGAAAGAGGAAGCGGTAGCAGCAGTAGTAGAAGCGCGTCCAGAAGCACCAAAAGCAGCGCCGGTAGCACAAAAAGTAGAAGCTGCAAAACCAGTTTCTGTACCGACAATGCCTGGCGATATCGAAATTCCAGTAACAGGTGTGCGTAAAGCAATTGCAGCGAACATGTTACGTAGTAAACACGAAGCGCCACATGCTTGGATGATGATTGAAGTAGATGTGACAAACCTTGTGTCATACCGTAATTCAATTAAAGGTGATTTCAAGAAGCGTGAAGGCTTTAACTTAACGTTCTTTGCTTTCTTCGTAAAAGCAGTGGCACAAGCGTTAAAAGAATATCCTCAAATTAATTCAATGTGGGCTGGCGATAAAATCGTTCAGAAGAAAGATATTAACCTTTCTATCGCTGTTGCAACAGAGGATGAACTATTTGTACCAGTAATTAAACACGCGGACGAGAAGACGATTAAAGGTATCGCTCGTGAAATTACAGAACTTGCAGGAAAAGTACGTACGAAATCGTTAAAAGCAGACGAAATGCAAGGCGGAACATTTACAATTAATAACACTGGATCATTCGGTTCTGTTCAATCTATGGGTATTATTAATTACCCACAAGCGGCTATTTTACAAGTTGAATCAATTGTAAAACGTCCAGTAATTATGGATAATGGTATGTTCGGTGCTCGCGATATGGTTAACTTATGTTTATCACTTGATCACCGTGTATTAGATGGCTTAATTTGTGGTAAATTCTTAGGACGTGTAAAAGAAATTTTAGAAAATACGTCAGAAAATAATACATCTGTATATTAATAAAAAGCTCGCTTATGCGAGCTTTTTATCATCTCATTTCTTCATTTGCATCCTACTATATGTACAACACTTTTCCCGGTAATCTTACAATGAACGAGAATGTATTAGGAATTTACGAAAATACATTGCTGATATATGGTATATAGATATAAAATAAGGAAAGAATAATTTTTTTGGCAAATCTTACTGATGAAACTGTAGTATAATATATTGTATTGTATGAAAAAGAGAGTTATTCTATATAAGTGTTTTATAGATAATGTGTAATCAGTCGTCAAAACATGAAGAATGTTGACTCCTGGTTTTTTATTTTGCCGTAACAATGTTTCAGGAGGATGTCATGAAAAGAAGTACCGAGTTTCTAAAAAGTTTAGATGTAAAATTAATTTTAATTTTGTTTGCACTATGTGTTACGAGTATAGCTGCTATATATAGCAGTCAGCAAACCGGACAGTATGGAGATGCAAACTTTGCTATGAAACAAGGTGTTAACTACATAATTGGGGTTGTATTGTTACTTCTTGTTGCAAGCATAGACTTAGATCAATTACAAAAATTGTCTTGGCCACTTTATATTGCTGGATTTGGCTCACTTATTCTTTTGAAAATATTACCGGTTTCCACTTTCACACCTGAAAAATTAGGTGCAAAAAGGTGGTTTGTTTTTCCAGTAGCTGGACAAATTCAGCCGTCTGAGTTTTTCAAAATTTCATTGCTTCTCATAGTAGCAAGTATAGCAGTGAAACATAATGCACAGTATATGGCAAGGACATTCCAAACGGATTTGAAATTAGTAGGTAAAATTATGCTAGTGTCACTTCCACCTATGGCTGTTGTATATAGCCAACCAGATACAGGTATGGTGTTCTTATATGCTGCTGCTATTGCATGTATTTTATTTATGTCAGGTATTCAGAAAAAATTGATAGCGTTATGTACAGTTATTCCGGTGACCATATTATCTGCGTTAATATTCATTTACGTAAGATATGAGGATTTCTTCTTTAACAATTTAGTTACTTTACTAAAACCTCACCAACAATCACGTATTTTAGGTTGGTTAGATCCATTTGAACATACAGATCAAGGTTATCAAACACAGCAATCGATTTTAGCTGTAGGTAGTGGAGGAATGGAAGGTAAAGGGTTTGGTGAAGGAAGCGTCTATATCCCAGAGAAGCATACGGACTTTATTTTCGCTACTATTGCCGAAGAAGGTGGATTTATCGTAGCAGCGCTAGTTGTCTTCTTGTTCCTATTACTACTATATCGAACAATTATTATCGGTTATTCTGCTGATAATTTATTTGGTACATTATTATGTGCTGGATCTATCGGTATATTGACAGTTCAAATATTCCAAAACATCGGTATGATTGTTGGACTAATGCCTGTAAAAGGGATTGCATTACCTTTCTTATCATACGGGGGAAGTTCCTTATTCTCAAATATGATTATGATGGGTCTTATATTATCGGTACGAAAAACGTATAAAAAGTATATGTTTTCTGTTAAGTAAAAAAGCTGGTTCGTGTAAAAACGAACCAGCTTTTTTACATATATGTTAGCTACAGTAGATGAAGCACATAAAATAAATATTTTGTTAAAAAAATGAAAAATATACGCATTTTGTCGTTTCATACATATGATACAATAGTGTGGACAACGAACAAGGAGGCGATACGATGGGATATGTAGAAGAATTACGAAAAATAGTTGGTCATCGCCCTTTAATTTTAGTTGGTGCTGTTGTACTCGTTATAAATGAAAGTGGATATGTTTTATTACAGCAACGGACAGAGCCGTACGGAAAATGGGGGCTGCCTGGCGGGCTCATGGAGCTTGGTGAATCACCAGAAGAAACAGCTTACCGCGAAGTATATGAAGAGACAGGAATAGAAGTAAAGAACCTACGATTAATCAATGTATTTTCTGGAGCGAACTATTTTACAAAATTAGCAAACGGTGATGAATTTCAATCTGTAACGACTGCTTATTATACGGATGAATACGAAGGGGATTTTGTTATGAATAAAGAAGAAGCAGTTCAGCTTAAATTTTTCCAAGTAACAGAACTACCTGAATATATTGTAGGATCTCATAAAAAAATGATTGGTGAATATATGAAGATTATGGAAAAAAAGATATAATAATAGTGAAAGAAATACAAAAACACAGTTCTGGTTGGTAGTCCAGACGCATGATTTCATGTCAGTAACCTTCCCCCTCCGGGATGTCCCGTATTTCTAATTTTTTTAAAGGAGGGGCTGTCAATGGATTTGACAGTATATCACGATGGACAATTTTTTGTAGGAATTATTACATGTAAAGAAAAAGGGAAATTGTATGGAGCGAGGTATATTTTTGGAACGGAACCTTCAGACGAAGAAGTGCTTATATTTGTGAACGGTTCAATGTTAGCGTATTTTCAGCACTTTGCAAAATGTGGTGTGGAAGTGAAAGAAAAACAGCGTCCCAAAAATATAAAGCGGATCATACGACAAGCAGCAAAAGAAGTAAATGTAAACCGTTTTACTAAGGCGCAAGAGGCAATTAGCTTATCTTATGAACTGCATAAACAAGAAAAGAAAGTGCAATCTAAAGAGGAGCGAGAAGCTGAAAAACAAAGAATGCGTTTAATCAAAGTACAAAAAGCAAAGCAAAAACATCGTGGTCATTAAAAAAAGGTGTTAGAGTCCTGCTCTGACACCTTTTCTATACCTAAATACAAGTAAACTTACTTGTATTTCATAAACATTAACTGGTAAGATACAAATAGATAGTTTTAGAGGAGGGAAAAGATTGATTAATTTTAACTTTTTTATGAATGATGTTGTCCGCCAAGCGCGTGAAGAGATTGTCTCTGCTGGATATACAGAATTAACGACGCCGGAAGCAGTAGAAGAAGCGTTTAAAAGAAATGGAACAACACTTGTAATGGTAAACTCTGTATGTGGTTGTGCAGGTGGCATCGCTCGTCCTGCTGCTGCGCATTCCGTACATTATGATAAACGTCCTAACCATCTTGTAACGGTGTTTGCAGGTCAAGATAAAGAAGCAACAGCAAGAGCTCGTGAATATTTCGAAGGGTATCCACCTTCTTCTCCATCATTTGCGTTATTAAAAGATGGAAAAATTGTAACGATGGTAGAGCGTCATGAAATTGAAGGTCATGAACCAATGCAAGTCATTGCAAAACTACAATCTTATTTCGAAGAGAATTGCGAAGAACTATAAATAATTGAAAAGGCGCTATGCTCACAATTAAGTGGGGGTAGCGCCTTTTTTATTTATTATTCAAAACGATAGGATATATATTAGTTGGTTAATTTATGCATTGTTTTATGCATAATAAACATTGGTTTAAATGATTTTTTATTTATTTTTATTTTATATATTGCATAAAAATTAAAGTGCTGATACAATACAAACATCGAATAAATATTCTATTAAACTTTTAAATATACATTATTAGGGGGAAGAAAGATGAAGAAGTTAGTATCAATATCGTTTGCACTTATTTTAATTGTAAGTATGTTCAGTGCTTGTAGTAATGGGGAAGAAAAGGCTACGGGAAAAAATAAAAAAGTACTGGTTATGGGGACTTCAGCAGATTATAAACCATATGAATACGTGGAAGCTTCAAAAAGTGATGAAATTATCGGCTTTGATGTTGATGTTGCTAAATATATCGGAAAAGAACTTGGTTATGAAGTGAAAGTGAAAGATATGGATTTTGGTGGTTTATTAGCATCTCTTAGCTCAGGAAAAGTTGATTTCGTAATGGCAGGAATGACACCAACTGCAGAGCGTAAAAATAATGTTGATTTCACAGATATTTATTTTGTTGCAAAAAACATGGTCGTTTCTAAAAAGGATTCTAACATTAAATCTGTAGAGGATTTAAAAGGGAAAAAAGTAGGGGTACAAACAGGATCTATTCAAGAAGAGAAAGCAGCAGAATTTAAAAAACAAGTAGATTTCAAAGTTGAGGGACGTGACCGTATACCAGAAATCGTACAAGAAATTAAAGCAGGTCGTTTTGATGCTGCAATTATAGAAGACACAGTTGCTAAAAATTATTTAGAGAAAATGAAAGATTTACAAGGAATTGAAATTAAAGAAGCGCCAGAAGAAGTAGGAGCAGCAATTGCCCTTCCGAAAAATAGTGATAAAACAGCTGAATTTAATAAAGTAATTAAAAAAATGCAAGAAAATGGAGAAATGGATAAATTAGTGAAGAAATGGTTTGGCAGCGAAAAATAAGCTGCTTTTCACTTTTCTGTGAGGGGAATGAAAAGAATGAACTTAGATTTTTCGGCGATTACGCCTTCGATACCGTATATATTAAAAGGTCTAGAAGTTACTTTGAAAATTGTAGCAGTGTCAGCTTTAGCAGGATTTATTTTAGGAACGTTATTAGCGCTTTGTAAAATTGCTAGAATACGAGCATTAAATATAGCGGCAGATCTTTATACATCAATTTTCCGTGGTACACCACTTGTATTGCAATTAATGATTATTTATTTCGGTGTACCGCAAATAATTGGTTATGAAATACCGGCCTTTTTAGCGGCTGTACTAGCATTTAGTTTGAATTCAGGTGCATACATGTCAGAAGTAATCCGTGCCGGCATTCAAGCAGTTGATAAAGGACAAACAGAAGCAGCAATGGCTTTAGGGATTCCTTACGGGAAAATGATGCGAAATATCATTTTTCCTCAAGCATTAAAAAATATATTACCAGCGCTTGTGAACGAGTTTGCGACACTTACGAAAGAATCGGCTGTAGTAACAGTAATAGGAGCAACGGATTTAATGCGCCGTGCTTACATTGTAGGCGGTGAGACGTTTAAATATCTGGAACCATTACTTTTTGTTGGACTCATTTATTATATGCTAGTCATTATTCTTACATTAGTCGGGAAGGCAATTGAAGGGAGAATGAAGAAAAGTGATTAAAATTGAAAACCTTCATAAATCATTTGGAAAAAACGAAGTATTAAAAGGAATTACAACAACGATTGAAAAAGGGGAAGTTGTAGCAATTATTGGACCGTCTGGATCAGGGAAATCAACATTTTTACGTTGTATGAATGTGTTAGAAGCACCGACAAATGGTCACATTTGGATTGGAACGGAAGAAGTAACGAATCCGAAAACGAATATTATGCACGTTCGTGAAAATGTCGGAATGGTATTTCAACATTTCCACCTATTTCCTCATATGACTGTATTAGAAAATATTACGTATGCTCCTATCAATGTAAAAGGAGTAACGAAACAAGAAGCAGAAAAGAAAGCCGAAAAACTTTTAGAAAAGGTCGGTTTATTAGATAAAAAAGATACGTATCCGAATCGTCTTTCGGGAGGACAAAAGCAACGTGTAGCAATTGCGAGAGCGTTAGCGATGGAACCAGAAGTAATGTTATTTGATGAACCGACATCAGCACTAGATCCAGAAATGGTAAAAGAAGTGTTAGAAGTTATGAAATCATTAGTTACGACAGGAATGACAATGGCGATTGTTACACATGAAATGGGATTTGCAAAAGAAGTAGCAGATCGTGTTCTCTTTTTAGATGGTGGAAAACTTGTAGAAGATAGTGCGCCAGCAGAATTCTTTGCAGCACCGAAAAGCGAGCGTGCGCAACAATTTTTACAAAAAATATTGTAATATGTAAAGGTTACGTGAATAATAAGTAGAAAAGGATGACATTGTGTCATCCTTTTTTTATACTAACTGTAAATAAGTTTATACATATAGGAGCAATGCTATGTTCAAAATTGGATACCGTACAGTAAAAACAGCAATAGGGACAGGCGCAGCAGTTTTTATTGCTCAGTTATTAGGGTTAGAATTTTATAGTTCAGCGGGTATTTTAGTTATATTATGTGTACAAAATACGAAACGTAAATCACTTCAAGTGTCGTTACATCGTTTTTTAGCTTGTGTACTATCAATGGTATTCGCGTTTTGTATATTTGAAACAATTGGTTATACACCACTTGCAATTAGTGTATTATTACTTACATTTATTCCGACTGCAGTTATGCTTAAAATTCAAGAAGGTATTGTCACGAGTTCAGTTATTGTTATGCACCTGTATTCATTGAAACAAATTACATGGCTTATTGTTGGGAACGAAATTGCGATATTAACGATAGGGATTAGCGTGGCTTTATTAGTGAATATGTATATGCCAAGTAGTGAAAATAAACTAAAAGAGTATCAGGATAAAATAGAAAGTAATTTTAAAACAATTTTGTTTGAAATGGTTGTGTATTTACGAAACAGGGAAAGTAGCTGGAGCGGGGCAGAACTTATTGAAACTGAAAATATGTTAAATGAAGCAAGGGATTTATCGTTTAAGAAACTTGAGAATGCATTTATGCGAGAAGATAGTTATTACTACCGCTATTTTAATATGCGTATGCAACAATTCGAAATTTTAGAGCGAATGATACCATTAGCTGCTTCTTTATCATGGACATATGAACAAGCTGACATGATTGCGGATGTGGTTGAAAACATTGGAAATGCCATTAGCCCGGAGAGTACTGGGGTTATTTCCTTAAGACAGCTTCAAGAAATGCGAGAGTTATTTAGAGACATGCCATTACCAGTTACACGTGAAGAATTTGAGATACGTGCGAAACTTGTTCAACTTGTGTATGAAATGGAGCAATATTTACTCATTAAAAGCCGCTTTAAGGGAAAGGATAATATAAAAGAACTTATATAGAAGGTAGGAATTGTTTATGCCGTATCTTCTCTCTTTCATATTATGCCTTTCTTTATCGCCTATTTGGCCTCTTGGTGATAATCCACGTGCCGGAGATCCTTTCATTATTGTGAATAAAGCGACGAATAAATTAGCTTATATTGACGATGGGAAAATTCAGAAGGTTTTTCCAGTAGCGACAGGGAAAACAAACGAATTAACTCCAGAGGGAACTTTTGATATTGTAATGAAAGCGAAGGACCCATATTATATTGCGAAAAATATTCCAGGTGGATCACCAAAAAATCCACTTGGATCTAGGTGGATGGGATTTAATGCCAGAGGAACTGATGGGAGTAAATATGGAATACATGGTACAAACCAACCTAGTTCAATTGGAAAGTATATTTCACAAGGGTGTATAAGAATGAAGAAAAACGATGTGGAATATTTATTTGATCGCATTCCAATTGGAACGAAAGTATGGATTGTAAAATCGAAAAAATCATTTCAGCAATTGGCAAAAGAAAAAGGAGCCATTGCATATGAAAAAGCCAACGAAAAGGTTGGCTTTTTCTATTGTAATAAGTTGTCTTGACATGTGTACATAACCATGCGTTAATGAGAGTATAGAAAGGTAAAGTGAAACTTTAATCAGTGGGAGGTTATTACCCGCTCATTATTAGCCCAAACCAATCGGAGTAAAATTAGATAAAGGGGTTGCTCATATGTACTTGAATCCAAAACTTTCGTATATGCAGTTTTTTATGGGATTTCTATTTGTTATTACATTCATATTGGCAACTTTTAATATATGTTCTTATCTTGTAGCGATTGTATGTATGGCATTACTCAATCTTACTTTTGTTATTGGGGCATTTCAGCAGAAACAATATACAAGTTTTGTAATAGCGCTTGTAATGTCATTTTCCTTTAGTATTGTAGCGATTGTGCTTTATACAAAATAAACCATCTCGATTTCGAGATGGTTTATTTTTATTGTGTGTAAAAGTAAAAAAAGGACGAACACATCGTCCTTTTTACCAAAACATACTTGCGCCAGCAAGTAATGTTGTTACAAGCATAGAAATTAGCATTACATAAATCATAACTTTTTGAGCTTTTTTATGCATCGTTATACCTCCTTGCAAATCAGTACAATATCATTGTAACGAGAAATGATATTGTGGACAAGGGGAGAGAAATGACAAAATTCGAGAAGTGCGTGTAAAGTATAACAGGAAATTTGTATGTAGGTAGAGAATATATAAAATGATGGAGTATAAGTTTTTTGTTATGCAAGCTGAAGAATGGAGATACAATGATGAAAATATACGAAACAAATCGTTTGCATTTAAGAGAAATTGATGAGTCGTATGCTGAAAAAGTTCTTCAATATTACGACAGAAATCGTGAATTTTTAAAAGCTTGGGAAGAGTATAGACCGGATGATTTTTTTACGTTAGATTATCAAAAGAAAAAGTTACAAAAGGATAGAAGAGAGTTCGCAGAAGGTAAAATCATTAGGCTTTGGATTTTTAAAAAGGGTGATGATACGAAAATAATTGGGTGTATTTCATTTAATTTAATTGTTCGTGGAATTTATCAATCTTGTGTACTCAGTTATAAATTAGATAAAGCAGAGTTAAACAAAGGTTATACGACAGAAGCGCTTAGAAAAGCTATTCAAGTTGCTTTTGAAGAATTTCAATTACATCGTATAGAAGCACCTATTATGCCGCGAAACTTAGCATCTATACAAGTAGTGACGAAGATAGGCTTTCAATATGAGGGCGTGTCTAGAAAGATGTTAATGGTTAATGGAGTGTGGGAAGATCATATGCGCTGGGTATTGTTAAATGAGTAATAGAAAGCAGATGGTTATCTAGACATATAAACCGTCTGTTTTTTGTCTTGTATTTCGAAACTTTTGCGAAATTCTGTTATAATTAATGGTGTTACATACATAATGGTAGTGCAGGAGGCGCAGTCTTATGATTAATCAAGAACGTTTAGTAAATGAATTCATGGAATTAGTACAAGTAGATTCTGAAACGAAATTTGAAGCAGAAATTTGCAAAGTATTAACAAAGAAATTTACAGATTTAGGTGTAGAAGTATTTGAAGATGACACAATGGCTGTTACTGGGCATGGTGCAGGTAACTTAATTTGTACATTACCAGCAACAAAAGATGGTGTTGATACAATTTACTTTACTTCTCATATGGATACAGTAGTTCCTGGTAATGGAATTAAGCCTTCTATTAAAGATGGATATATCGTATCAGATGGTACTACGATTTTAGGTGCGGATGATAAAGCCGGATTAGCATCAATGTTCGAAGCAATCCGTGTTTTAAAAGAAAAAAATATCCCTCATGGTACAATTGAATTTATTATTACAGTTGGAGAAGAATCTGGTCTTGTTGGTGCAAAAGCATTAGATCGTGAGCGCATTACAGCGAAATACGGTTATGCATTAGATAGCGATGGAAAAGTTGGTGAAATCGTTGTTGCAGCTCCAACACAAGCGAAAGTGAATGCAATTATTCGCGGAAAAACAGCTCACGCTGGTGTAGCACCAGAAAAAGGTGTATCTGCAATTACTATCGCAGCGAAAGCAATTGCGAAGATGCCACTTGGTCGTATTGATTCTGAAACAACTGCAAATATTGGACGTTTTGAAGGTGGTACACAAACGAATATCGTTTGCGATCATGTACAAATCTTTGCAGAAGCGCGTTCTTTAATCAATGAAAAAATGGAAGTACAAGTTGCGAAAATGAAAGAAGCATTTGAAACAACTGCAAAAGAAATGGGCGGTCAAGCAGACGTTGAAGTAAACGTTATGTATCCAGGATTTAAATTTGCTGATGGAGATCACGTTGTAGAGGTTGCAAAACGTGCAGCTGAAACAATTGGTCGTACACCTTCTCTTCACCAAAGTGGTGGCGGAAGTGATGCAAATGTAATTGCAGGACACGGTATTCCAACAGTTAACTTAGCGGTTGGTTATGAAGAAATTCATACAACAAACGAAAAGATTCCTGTTGAAGAATTAGCGAAAACAGCAGAATTAGTTGTTGCAATTATTGAAGAAGTAGCGAAGTAATGTAATAGAAAAAGCGTGTAAATCAATTGTGATTTACACGCTTTTTATTTTGATTCGATTGCTTTTACAAGGCGGATAAGCCAATACAAGAAAATCCATGGCAGTATGTAAGTTGTTATTACATGGATTAGGCGAGGAAGGAAACCAGCTATGTTCATATCAAAAATAGGAAGAAGTAAATAATTGATTGCGACGATTAGTATAATTACGAGTATAGTTGAGTTTATCAGTAGATTTCATAGTAATCACTCCTAATTACAAATATATCCATTTTATTTAAATTATAGCAATAAACATGATAGAAAAGAACAAGTAATTATTATAATTATTGTGCAAAATTTGATATAATAAAAGAACGAACGTTCTGATTAGGGAGTGAGTACTATGCGAGAAATGTATCCGAAAAAGGGTCGTGTTATTTTACATGTAGATATGAATTGTTTTTTCGCATCTGTTGAAATTGCTCATGACTCATCATTACAAGGGAAGCCGTTAGCGGTTGCTGGAAATGAAAAAGAAAGAAAAGGAATTATCATAACATGTAGTTATGAGGCGAGAGAATATGGAATACGTACAACGATGCCTCTTTGGGAAGCGAAACGGTTATGCCCACAATTAGTTATAAGACGTCCTAATTTTACATTATATCGCGAAGCTTCATTTCAAATGTTTCAAATTCTTTCCCGTTTTACAGAAAAAATACAACCAGTCTCAATAGATGAAGGGTATTTAGATATTACAGATTGCTACGCACTTGGTTCACCTCTTGAAATAGCAAAGATGATTCAGCAAGCGTTATTAACAGAGTTACAGCTGCCGTGTAGCATCGGAATTGCTCCAAACCTTTTCCTTGCAAAAACAGCTTCTGATATGAAAAAGCCTCTCGGTATTACGGTGCTTCGAAAACGAGATATTCCAGAAATGATTTGGCCACTTCCAGTTGGAGTGATGCATGGAATTGGAGAAAAAACAGCTGAAAAATTAAATGCTATTCATATACAAACCATTGAGCAGTTAGCAAAGGGAAACGAACATATCATTCGCGCTAAAATTGGAAAGCACGGTGTTGATTTACAAAAGCGGGCAAAAGGTATGGATGATAGGGAAGTTGATCCGAGTCAAATGGGACAACATAAAAGCGTTGGTAACTCGATGACTTTTTCAAAGGATATGGATGAAGAGAAAGAATTACTTGATATGTTAGAACGGCTATCAAAATCAGTGAGTAAAAGGTTACAAAAGCGAACTCTTGTCAGCTATAATATTCAAATTATGATTAAGTATCATGATAGGCGAACAGTAACGCGGAGTAAGCAATTGAAAAATGCCATTTGGGAAGAACGAGATATTTTTCAAGCAGCTTCTCGTTTATGGAAGCAACATTGGGATGGTGATTCCGTTCGTTTGCTAGGTGTTACAGCTACTGAAATAGAGTGGAAGACAGAATCGGTGAAACAATTAGATTTGTTTTCATTTGAAGAAGATGCGAAAGAAGAACCATTACTTGCTGTCATTGATCAAATTAATGATAAGTATGGAATGCCAATTTTACAACGAGGTAGTCAACTACTACGTAAGCAAGAAAAGTCTTTTCAGCAAAAATTAGAAAATAAGTTTATGTAGAAGGTGTCATGAAGCAGTATATATCATGACCCTTTTTATTATAAAGTTTTTATAGAAAACCAATTGTCTCTTTTGCACTACAAGCAAAAGAATTATTTAATAACTCAAGTGAAAAGATAATTTTAGATGAGTTTCATCAAAGTATGTATACAAATTTTGGACGGAATATGCCGATTTGCTATATAAATATAAATATAAATAAAAAAGCACTGTAACCAGTGCTTTTTATGATAGATTAAGAGATTGTATGATTTTCAAAAATAACAATTTCTGAACTGTTTGTTGTTGAAACACGTTGTGCATAATATGTGAAAGCTGAAGAAATATATGTTGGTAACGAATCATTTGTATGTGTTGTTGTATATTCATGGATTAACTCTTTCAAAGTCGTCCATTCTAATTGTGCTGGGTGATCAGACACGAAAGAACTTACCCAGCGATCAAATGAAGATGAAAAATCAGTTTGTAAACGAAATGCTTCTTTCATAATAAAACGCTCCCTTAAAATGTAGTATAATCATTTTAGCATAAAACACGAACGATTGCTAAGTTTTTCGAGTATAACGTTCGTGATATATAGTTGTCTAGATGATTGGTTATGTAAAATCGATTTGCCATTTGAAATAACATTCCGTAAGATGGAAGGTAGATTATATAAAGAGCTGGAGGAAAGAAAGTGGAATTTGTATTTTTAGGAACTGGTGCAGGTGTTCCTTCGAAAGGAAGGAACGTTTCAGCAATTGCTTTGCAATTGTTAGAAGAACGAGGACAGACTTGGTTATTTGATTGTGGCGAGGCGACGCAACATCAAATACTACATACGTCAGTACGTCCACGCCGCATTGAAAAAATATTTATTACGCATTTACATGGTGATCATATTTTTGGATTGCCTGGTTTATTAGGAAGCCGTTCGTTTCAAGGAGGGACTACACCTTTAACAGTGTATGGACCAAAAGGAATTAAACAATTTATTGAAGTGGCATTATCAGTAAGTACGACACATGTAAAATACCCACTTGAAATTGTTGAGATAACAGAAGAAGGTACTGTGTTTGAAGATAATGAATTTCACGTGGAAACGAAAAGGTTGTCACATGGTATTGAATGTTTTGGGTATCGTATTATAGAGAAAGATATACAAGGTGCTCTTTTAGTCGATAAATTGCTGGAGATGGGCGTGAAACCAGGTCCACTCTTTAAACGTTTAAAAGATGGGGAAGTAGTTGAATTAGAAAATGGTACGATGCTAAATGGAAAAGACTTTATCGGTCCGCCTCAAAAGGGAAGAATTATTACCATTTTAGGTGATACGAGATATTGTGAAGCGAGTAGAGAGCTGGCACAAGACGCTGACGTACTTGTTCATGAAGCAACTTTTGCGGCAGAAGATGAACAACAAGCGTATGATTATTTTCATTCTACATCTAAGCAGGCTGCAAGTATTGCACTTCAGGCAAATGCAAAACGATTAATATTGACTCATATTAGTTCTCGTTATCAAGGAGATACATATAAGGAATTATTGAAAGAGGCAAGAGAGCTATTTTCTAATACAGAAATAGCTACAGATTTGAAATTATTTCCAGTAGAGAGATAATAATGTTATGAAAAAATGGTGACGAAAGGTTGCCATTTTTTTATTTCTAAAAAAAATTTAAAATAAAGCTGTTATCATTTTATGCTTATATTGGATGAAACAGAAAGTTTTAATGATGTGAAGATATAGGATGAAACTACATAGTATTGATTATTTAGAAAAACTGTTATATAAGTCAGACGACATACGAGTGATACAAATAGCAAAAACGGATTTTTATTCAGAACTTTTAAAATTCAATAAAAGTAAGCGTTTTATTAAAAACAGGCTATAATGAGGACAGATTATAATTTACTGTAGGCTACATGTGTTTGATTCATTTATCATAACAAGTGAAGTTGAATAAATCGTGAGAGAGCAACATGGAAATTATAATAGGAAGGATATTACTATTATTTGTATTAAGTCTTTTTCACTTTTTAGCTTTAAGGCATCAAAAGGTATGAAAGCAATGGGTGTTTCACTTGTTTGTGCTATGCTTGTAAGGGGTTCTGTGTTAAACTTTGGATTGCTACAAGACTTTACCGTAGATTATCTTATATTATTTTTAAATGAAGGTAATGCTAAGTTTCTTATTTAATATTATAACTGGTATTATTTCAGGATATATTGCTTCACTGTTATTCAAAAACAATCCAATTCGTACAGCGGAACAAATTCGTAATACAACTGGAAAAGCAACCGATTTGGTAGCTTAATAGAATAGTGAAAATTTTTTTCATAGAGGTTTAGGGGGAGTTATGATGAAGTATCGCTCAGTATTTGATATTATTGGTCCAGTTATGATTGGTCCATCAAGTTCACATACAGCAGGGGCAGCAAGAATGGGGCAAGTTGCTCGCCAGCTGTTTCGTCATGAACCAGAAAGAGTAAGCATTTCATTATATGGATCATTTGCAAAGACGTATCGAGGGCATGGTACGGATGTAGCGTTAATTGGTGGAATATTAGGATTTGAAACAGATGACTTACGTATTCCAGAAGCGCTAGATATAGCAAAAGAGCGCGAAATTGAAGTGGAATTCATTGAAGAGGATGCAAATGCACCTCACCCAAATACAGCGAGAATTCGTTTGTATAAAGGTGAAGAAGAAATTGAAGTTGTAGCTTGCTCAATTGGTGGCGGTAAAATTGAAGTTGTAGAATTAAACGGATTCGATCTTCAATTATCAGGCACGAGTCCAGCACTACTTATTGTAAATAACGATCGCTTCGGTGCTATTGCAGCAGTAGCTTCAATCCTTGCGAAACATGAGATCAACATTAGTACAATGAGTGTTTCTCGTAAAGAAAAAGGAAGAAGAGCGCTGATGGTTATCGAAACAGATGAATTATTAGCAAATGAAGTGATTGAAGAAATAAAAGCGCAACAAAATATTTGTCAAGTAACTATTATGGAATAATTGCAGGGGGGACACACCATGTTTCGGAACGCAGCGGAACTAGTGGCGCAAGCTAAAGAACAAAATGTAAAAATCGCAGAAATTATGATTCAATGTGAAATGGAAACAAGAAGTATTTCACGTGAAGAAGTAATTGCGGGTATGGAAAAGAATTTAGTCGTGATGGAGCAAGCAGTAGAACGTGGTATTCGCGGTGTGAAATCACCAACTGGTTTAACTGGCGGAGATGCTGTAAAAGTTCAGGCGTATATGGAGAGCGGAAAAGGCTTATCTGGAGATACGATTTTGGATGCAGTGAGTAAAGCTGTTGCAACAAATGAAGTAAACGCAGCGATGGGAATTATTTGTGCAACACCAACGGCAGGGTCTGCTGGGACAGTACCAGGTGTACTATTTGCACTAAGAGAAAAATTGCAGCCTACACGTGAAGAAATGATTGAATTTTTATTTACAGCAGGAGCTTTTGGTATGGTTGTTGCGAATAACGCTTGTATTTCTGGTGCGGCAGGAGGATGCCAAGCTGAAGTTGGTTCAGCAAGTGGAATGGCAGCTGCAGCTGCAGTTGAGATGGCTGGTGGAACACAAGATCAAGCAGCTACAGCGATGGCAATTTCATTAAAGAACATGCTTGGTTTAGTATGCGATCCTGTTGCAGGACTTGTAGAAGTACCTTGTGTAAAACGTAATGCAGCAGGAGCTGCAAATGCGATGATTTCAGCTGATTTAGCATTAGCTGGTGTAACGAGTACAATTCCATGTGATGAAGTAATTGAGGCAATGTTTAGAATCGGACAAACGATGCCAGTAGCACTTCGTGAAACAGCTGAAGGTGGACTTGCAGCAACACCGACTGGTCGCCGTCTGCAAGAAGAGATTTTTGGAAAGACTAATAACTAAAAAATATATGTTTATAAAAAAATGGAGCTCAAGTAAGATTGAGCTCCATTTCTTATTTTTCTTTTGTTAGTTGTTCTAATGTTTCCCCGAGATTATGTGATCGTTGTGTAGCCTGTGTAATACAAGAAATAAGGGCTTGTTGAAATTGATGTTCTTGTAATACTTCAATGCCAGCTTCGGTCGTTCCACCAGGAGAAGTAATTTCCTTTCGCAAAATAGAAGGGTGTTTTTCACTTGCTTTTAGCATTTCAGCAGCACCAATCATCGTCTGAAGAATAAGTGACTTTGCAACATCTTCTTTTAAACCGATTTTTTTTGCGGCTTCTTCCATCGCCTCTACTACGTAATAAATATAAGCAGGGCCACTTCCGGATAATGCAGTGACAGCATGCATATCTTCTTCCTCTACAACAGAGACGAGACCAATCGTTTCAAATAAGGCTGTTGCAGTCTGAATATGTTCCGCTTTTGCATGTTTTGAAGGCGAGATAGCAGTAGCTGATTTTAAAATAGCAGCAGATGTATTTGGCATGGCGCGAATAATCGGAACATCTTTTTGAAGTAGGTTTCTAATCGAGTGAGTAGAAACACCTGCTAATAACGAAATAATAAGCAGGTTATTATGTATATATTCTTTAAAAGGGATAAGCGCTTCTGCAACATCCTTTGGTTTCATCGCTAGGAAAAGAATATTTGTATCAGTAAGTAGTTCTTTTTTATTATGTGTACCTTTGACACCGTATTTTTTATGTAGCTCCTGTAACCTTGTCTCGTTAGAACGATTACTTACGGTAATTTGTTCGGCTTTCACAACATTTGCATGTAACAAGCCACCAATAATAGCTTCAGCAATAGAGCCTGCACCGAGAAAGGAAATGTTTTGAATAGACATGATGTTCCTCCTTTAAATTTGGTAGAAATTCTTATAAATGTACATACATTCGTTTTTAAATAGGAAACACCTCTTTTTATCTGAAAATAATGACAAATATATATAGAAGTTGTAAACTGAAGAAGTATTCATTTTTGAACCGGAAAGAGACAGGGGGGCTAAGCATGACGGCAATTCACCGAATGGAGATTCCTGTGCCATTTGCAGTTGAAACTGTGAATGTGTTTTTAGTTGAGGGGGAGACATTAACATTAATTGATACAGGGACGAATACAGAAGAGGCAAGAAATGCGTTAGAAAGTCAGTTAGGTGCATTAGGATATACGATAGAAGATATTGAAACAGTAGTCATTACGCATCATCATGCGGATCATTGTGGGCTTTTAAATATATTTTCTGAGAAAACAAACATTATTGGACACCCTTGGAATGAGCCTTGGATTACGCAAAATCCAGAATTTTTAAAGCGGTATCATGAGTTTTTTAGAGAGACAGCTTTGCAATTTGGTGTTCCAGCAGCATTTTTGAAAGACGAGGCGTTATTAACGACAAGAACACTTAAATATTCTTGTAATAGATCGTTAACGCATACTGTGAGAGAGGGAAATCGTATTGATTCCTTACCTGGGTTTACAGTAATCGAAACACCAGGTCATGCTTCCACTCATATTTCATTATATAGAGAATCTGATGGGATATTAATTGGCGGTGATGCTCTCATTAGTCATATTTCTTCGAATCCAATATTAGAACCACCATATGAAGGACAAACAGAAAGGGCACGCCCGTTATTACAATATAATCAAACGTTAAAGCGTTTAAGTGAAATGAATATTTCACGCATTTTATCAGGACATGGAGAAGATGTCCTAAATGTGAAACAACTTATTGAAACGAGATTACAAAAGCAAGAAACACGTGCGTTTAAAGTGCTTGAGTTATTAAAGGAAAAACCAATGACAGCATTTGAAGTATGTGTAAAACTATTTCCGGTATTATATAAAGAGCAATTACCACTTACTATTTCAGAAACGGTTGGACAATTAGACTTTTTAGCATATAATCAACAAGTGATGATTGATGAATCTTCGCAACAATTGATTTATTATGCAAAGTAGGTGACAGCAATGACGGGACGTTTACAAAATAAAGTAATCGTCATTACAGGTGCTTCTAGTGGAATTGGAGAGCAAGTTGCAATGCAAGTTGCAGAGCAAGGGGCGACTCCAGTATTAATGGCTAGAACAGAAGAGAAATTAAAAGTGTTAGCAGAAAAAATTAAAGAAACTTATAATACGCCTTGCCATTATTATGTATTAGATGTAAGTGAAGAGACGGAGGTACAATCTGTTTTTTCAAAGGTATTACAAGAAGTGGGACGTATTGATATATTAGTAAACAATGCGGGATTTGGTATTTTTAAAACGTTTGAAGATGCGTCAATGGATGAAGTGAAAGATATGTTCCAAGTAAATGTATTTGGATTAGTAGCTTGTACGAAAGCGGTACTACCTTATATGGTAAACAGAAACGAAGGACATATTATTAATATTGCTTCACTTGCTGGGAAAATTGCGACTCCAAAATCAAGCGCATATGCAGCGACGAAACATGCCGTATTAGGGTTTACGAATAGTTTACGCATGGAGTTGTCTAGTACGAACGTTTTTGTAACAGCGATTAATCCAGGTCCGATAGATACGAACTTTTTTGAAATAGCTGATCAATCCGGTACATATGTGAAAAATATGGGACGATACATGTTAAAGCCAACTTATGTAGCAGAACAAATTGTAAAATCAATGAAAACGAAAAAGCGTGAAGTAAACTTACCGAAGTGGATGGGCATGGGGCCGAAACTTTATGCTCTATTCCCAGGTTTATTTGAGCGTGTTGCAGGCAAATCATTAAGCAAAAAATAGGAGATTTCCATATGGAAATCTCCTATTTTTTTTATTTTCCAGTCACATAATCGTAAACAATATCCTCAACTGCTTCGTATACATCAATTTCAGTATTTGAATGAATTATCGTTTGAATCTGTTTAATTAGCATCTCCTGATCCTCATTTGACATAGGATTACATTGGTATTGTTGAAAACTTTTTATAATCATTTTCTCAATTAATTTTTCATTCATGTTTTCCCCGCCTGTATGTACGTATGTATTGTTTTATTGTACTTGAAGTGGAATGAAAAAACTACTATACATTATTTGTGTATAAAAATTCGGGTGTGTATATTATTTTTCTAGTAAAATTAAGTTTTTTAAGTTTAAAAAATTTATAAATATTTAATTGACTCTATAAATATACAATATTATAATCATACTTAATTTAAAGAATCGATATGAGGAGGAGCGTATGAAAGTCGCGATTATTGGAGCAACTGGGTATGGAGGTATTGAATTAATTCGGTTATTAGAGCAACATCCATATTTTTCGATAGCATCTCTCCATTCTTTTTCACAAGTTGGCGAGTGCATAACAAATGTATATCCGCATCTTCGAAATATTCTTGTTCATACGTTACAAGAAATTGAGGCGGAGGAAATAGAGAAGGAAGCAGAAATTGTATTTTTAGCAACCCCAGCAGGAGTATCGGCAGAGTTAACTCCAAAATTATTAGCAGTAGGTTTAAAAGTAATTGACCTATCTGGAGACTTTCGTATGAAAGATCCTTTGATATACGAACAGTGGTATAAAAGGGCAGCTGCAAAAGAAGAAGTTCTTAGTGAAGCTGTATATGGGTTAAGTGAATGGAAAAGGTCCGAGATTCAAAATGCAAATTTAATTGCAAACCCAGGATGTTTTGCTACAGCTACATTATTAGCGATATTGCCGTTAGTACGTAGCGGCATGATTGAAGAAGATTCAATTATTATTGATGCAAAATCAGGGGTATCTGGAGCAGGCAAAACACCAACAACGATGACTCACTTTCCTGAGTTATACGATAACTTGCGTATTTATAAAGTAAATGAGCATCAACACGTCCCTGAGATTGAGCAAATGCTTGCAGAGTGGGATAGGGAAACGAAGCCAATCACGTTTAGTACACATTTAATACCGATATCACGAGGGATTATGGTTACACTGTATGCGAAAGTAAAACGAGAAATGGAAATAGAACAACTTCAAAAGTTATATGAAGAAACGTATGAACAATCGGCTTTTATTCGAATTCGCACGCAAGGAGAGTTTCCGAGTCCGAAAGAAGTGAGGGGCTCAAATTATTGTGAAATGGGGATAGCTTACGATGAAAGAACAGGAAGAGTGACAGTCGTTTCTGTTATAGACAATATGATGAAAGGTGCGGCTGGGCAAGCGATTCAAAATGCAAATATAGTAGCGGGACTAGAAGAAACTACAGGTTTACAATATATGCCGCTTTATCTATAAGGGGGACATGATGATTAAAGTAGCGTCTATTACAAAAGTAGAAAATGGTTCGATTGTAACTCCGAAAGGTTTCTCGGCCATTGGTACTGCAATTGGTCTGAAAAAGGAGAAAAAGGATTTAGGGGCAATCGTTTGTGATGTACCGGCATCATGTGCTGCTGTTTATACAACAAATCAAATACAAGCAGCCCCCTTGCAAGTAACAAAAGATAGTATAGCGGCTGAGGAGAAATTACAAGCTATTATCGTCAATAGTGGAAATGCAAATGCTTGTACAGGAATGAAAGGATTACAAGATGCTTACGAGATGCGAGTATTAGGAGCGGAACATTTTGGATTGAAAGAAAATTATGTTGCAGTAGCTTCGACAGGTGTAATTGGTGTTCCTTTACCGATGGATATAATTCGAAAGGGAGTTGCAACTCTTATACCGACGAAGGAAGAAAGTGAAGCGCGTTCTTTTTCTGAAGCGATTTTAACGACGGATCTTATAACGAAAGAAACTTGCTATGAAATGATTATTGATGGGAAAAAAGTGACGATTGCTGGTGTTGCTAAGGGCTCAGGGATGATTCATCCGAATATGGCAACGATGCTGAGCTTTATTACGACAGACGCTCATATAGAGCATGACGTATTGCAAACAGCATTATCGCAAATAACGAATCATACATTTAATCAAATTACGGTGGATGGAGATACTTCTACGAATGATATGGTCATCGTTATGGCAAGTGGATTATCAGAAACGAAACCAATTCATATGGAACATCCGGATTGGGAAACTTTCGTATTTGCTTTACAGAAGGTATGTGAAGATTTAGCCAAAAAAATTGCACAAGATGGTGAAGGTGCTACGAAGTTAATAGAAGTAAATGTGCTAGGAGCGAAAGCGAGTGAAGAGGCAAAGAAAATTGCAAAGCAAATAGTCGGTTCAAGTCTTGTGAAAACAGCAATACACGGTGAAGATCCAAATTGGGGGCGAATTATTAGCGGCATTGGACAAAGTGAAGTAGTGATTAATCCAAATACAATTGATATTACTCTTCAATCTATCGTTGTGCTAAAAAATAGTGAACCTCAAATGTTTTCTGAAGAGGAAATGAAAAAGAGATTACAAGAACATGAAATTATGATTGATGTGTATTTACATTTAGGAGAAGAAGCAGGATCAGCTTGGGGCTGTGACTTAAGCTATGAATATGTGAAAATAAACGCTTGTTATCGTACATAAGGAGAGGGAAGATGAGCGATTATATTGTAGTGAAATGCGGCGGTAGTATGTTGGAGCAATTAAATGATGTGTTTTTTGATTGTATAAAGAAATTACAGCAGAAGTATAAGGTAGTGATTGTCCATGGTGGTGGTCCAGAAATTGATACCAACTTAAAAAATTGTAATATCAAAGTAGAAAAAAGAGATGGATTACGAGTGACACCAAAAGAAGTTATGGATATTGTTCAAATGGTGCTATGCGGGAGTACGAATAAAAAGTTTGTAATGAATTTGCAAAGGCATAATTTACTTGCGGTAGGTTGTTCAGGGTGTGACGGCAAATTACTTCAAGTTCAACCTGTCAGCGAGGAGATAGGATATGTGGGAGAAGTAAGCTATGTAGAAACAGCCTTACTAAAAGGATTAATAAATATGAATTATATTCCTGTTATCGCTCCAATCGGGATCCATGATAATGAGATTTATAACATAAATGCGGATACCGCTGCAGCTGGGATTGCGGCCGCACTATCCGCAAAAGAACTCATTTTTATTACGGATGTAGATGGGATATTACATGAAGGGAAATTGGTAAAGAAAACAGATGAGTCTGAAATTGCAACTCTTATAGAAAAAGGAGTTATTACAGGCGGAATGATTCCGAAAGTACAGGCGGCACTAGCTTCATTAAAAATGGGAGTGCACAAGATAAGTATCGTAAATGGTACAAAAGATTTTACTAAAGATACAGGAGAATGTATCGGAACGACGGTAACGAGAGGAGTGAGTATCGTATGACAACTCATCTTTTTCAAACATATGGGAGAAGAACTGTTGAGTTTGTAAAGGGAAAGGGAACGAAAGTTATTGATAATAACAGTAAACAATACTTAGATTTTACGTCAGGAATTGGCGTATGTAATTTGGGACATAGTCACCCTACAGTTATGAAAGCTGTACAAGAACAACTTGATGATATATGGCATATATCTAACCTATTTACAAACAGTTTACAAGAAGAAGTCGCGTCATTATTAACAGAAAATATAGCATTAGATTATGTGTTTTTCTGTAATAGCGGAGCAGAGGCGAATGAAGCAGCTTTGAAGCTAGCTCGTAAGCATACTGGAAAATCTCTCGTCGTAACATGTCTGCAATCTTTTCACGGTAGAACATTCGGAACGATGAGTGCGACGGGGCAAAATAAAGTGAAAGAAGGATTTGGTCCACTCCTTCCGTCTTTTTTACATATCCCCTTTAACGATATAAAAGCATTAGAGGAAGTAATGAATGAAGAAATTGCGGCGGTAATGGTAGAAGTTGTTCAAGGAGAGGGAGGAGTCATACCTGCTGATCTATCTTTTTTGCAAGCGATTGAAGCATTATGTAATAAGTTCGGTTCCTTATTTATTATAGATGAAGTACAAACAGGGATCGGAAGAACAGGTACATTATTTGCTTATGAACAAATGGGAATAAAACCTGATATCGTTACCGTCGCAAAGGCACTTGGAAACGGGATTCCTGTCGGAGCGATGATTGGCCGGAAAGAACTTGGAACATCGTTTACTGCAGGCTCACACGGTTCAACGTTTGGTGGAAATTATATTGCGATGGCTGCAGCGAAAGAAGTATTGCAAGTAAGCAAAAGACCATCGTTTTTAAAAGAAGTACAAGAAAAGGGCGAGTATGTATTACAGAAGTTGCAAGAGGAATTACAACATGTCGAATGTATTCAAAATATACGTGGTAAGGGGCTTATGATTGGAATTGAATGTACGCATGAAGTTGCAAGTTTTATAGAACAACTAGAAAAAGAGGGACTTCTCGTATTACAAGCAGGGCCTAATGTTATAAGGCTATTACCGCCACTTATTGTAACGAATGAAGAGTTAGAACAGGCAGTATATATGATAAAAAAAGTAGTTTGTACAAAAAACGTATCGATCATATAAGGGGGAAATTTCATGTCAACTGTACAAGTACCGAAATTAAATACGAAAGATCTTTTAACACTAGAAGAATTAACGCAAGAAGAAATTATTTCTTTAATTGAGTTCGCTATATATTTAAAAAAGAATAAGCAGGAGCCTTTATTACAAGGCAAAATATTAGGGCTTATCTTTGATAAACATTCAACTCGTACTCGTGTATCTTTTGAAGCGGGAATGGTACAGCTCGGGGGACATGGTATGTTTTTAAGTGGGAAAGAGATGCAAATGGGAAGAGGAGAAACCGTTTCAGATACTGCGAAAGTATTATCGCATTATATTGACGGGATCATGATACGTACATTCTCACATGCGGATGTAGAAGAGCTTGCAAAAGAATCGAGCATACCTGTAATTAACGGTTTAACGGATGATCATCATCCTTGTCAAGCATTGGCAGACCTAATGACAATATATGAAGAAACAAATACATTTAAAGGAATAAAATTGGCTTACATAGGTGACGGAAATAATGTATGTCATTCATTGTTGCTAGCGAGTGCAAAAGTCGGAATGCATATGACTGTTGCAACGCCTGTAGGGTATGAACCGAATGAAGAGATTGTAAAAAAAGCGTTAGCGATTGCCAAGGAAACAGGAGCTGAAATTGAAATTTTGCATAACCCTGAATTAGCGGTGAATAAAGCAGATTTCATTTATACTGACGTTTGGATGAGCATGGGGCAAGAGGGCGAAGAAGAGAAATATACTTTATTTCAACCATATCAAATCAATAACAAACTTGTTAAGCATGCGAAGCAAACATATCGTTTCTTACACTGCTTACCTGCCCATCGTGAAGAAGAAGTCACAGGCGAGATTATAGATGGACCAGAGTCTATTGTCTTTGAGCAAGCTGGTAATCGATTGCATGCGCAGAAAGCATTATTAGTAAGTTTATTTAAAAATGTAGAAGAGCTTTCCTAAAGTATGTACACCCCAGTTGTTAGATACGAATAACAACTGGGGTGTTTTTTATGGTTAAATTCTTTTTAGAAGAGAAAGTAAATAGGATAAAAAGATATTACTTTGAGCATATACTGAATGTACTTAATTATATGGATAGAGGGGGGATATCTATTAGAGAAACAGCTACTAAATTTTTTGTATAACCTTTTGTGCGTAGTTTACCAGGCAGGCTCTTTACTTCACATACACATAGGCTTCATTTGCTGTTAAGTAGATTTATGTTATATAAAGATTTTTAGATGTTATAAAAATTCTGTATTTACATTTTTTCTTTTTATCTCATAATTTTAATTGGGAGAGGGAGGGAAAAAATGGTTCAAATTAAAGTAACACCTGAAATGCTAGAAGAAGTTGCGAATCGTGCAAGTAATACCCGAATCGCGTTGATGTGTTAAAAGGTATTGATGAAGCCTATCAAAATAAAATACAGGTAGGTTCATACAAGTATAAAGGCGTAACATCATCAGGAATTAAAATAGAAATGTACTTGAATACAGATGGTTCAATAGCTACGGCATATCCATTATATAAAAAATAATATAGAAGGTGATTAAGGTATATGAGATATTCATATGAATTTAAGGAAGACCCATTTGGTGATTTAGGGATAGTTTTGCCAGAAGAAATAAGTATTTTCTCGGATTTTATTCAAGATATTTCAACAGAAGAAGAAGTGGATGAGTACATAAGATACATTAAGAAAGTTTTAGAAGGGGGATATGAAGACTTTGAAATTACATTGAATACTACGAGTGTAAAAATCAAGAAGGATGTGACAATAGCTGAACATCATTATCGGATTGATGAACCTTCTGAAAATAAAATTGAAACGGAGGAGTTTATAGAGCTGTTGTTAATATGGAGGGAGAAGATTCCAGAAATATTCAAAGGTTGAATAGGGAGTAACATAGTTGTACATGCGTTATTAAGTAGTTAGTTGTTACTGAGATGCTTACAGTTTTGGCTATTACTTATTTTATACACAAATAAGCACATGCACAGGTAATTAAAAAGCATATGTAAAGTGGATAGAAAAAATAATAAGCTGTTTGAAAATATATACTCCATGATGGTTGTACCATCATGAAGTACTGTGTGCAATGATAGAATAGAAAACAAGGTACGGGCTTAGGTGAGAGGGGCAATTCCAAAAGGAAAATGCTCTTTTTTTATCTAGATGTGTAGAAAGTATGTAGTTTTTTTATGAAGATTTATGTTTGAGAACAGGTGGAATATCGTAATTAAAGTAAATAGTTTTACAATAAGTTTATCAAATCAGAAGAAAAACCTAATAAAATTAGAAAAGTAGTATAGTTAAAGATACGAGAAAAATAGGTTTTTATTTAAAAAAGGATTACAAAGAAATCAATCTTTTTATAAAAGAATAATTCGATTAAATACTATAAAAGCATGTTTTGATTAATCTTTTTTCAAAACATGCTCTTTTCTTTCGTTCTTTTATCACGGTTAATAGCATTAAATGGTACGAAAGGTATCAACTATACGACTCAATTGCCTGATGGGAAATTGGCTAAAATAAAAAATAGTACAATATTTCCTGATAGTTGGAGTGATACAAAGTTTTTAGGTAGTATAACTGATATAGGTAACTCTTCCCCGTTAAGTATTAGAGGAAGAGATGGAGCAACTTTTCATAGGGAAAGTATTGACGGCCTAGAAATTGATGTCATAAAAATAGGTGACAATGTGGTTAGTGGATAGCCAACAGGTCAAATTAATGCACTATTATCAGGTGGAGTTATCAAATAGAGGAGGGACATAAATGTATGAAAAAGTAGATGCAGTATTATCTGGAAATAGCTCAGATAACTACTTCTATGATGATGAATTTATGTATGCACAAAAATTGATAAGTGAATTTACTGAAAATGATTGGGATAAATTGCTTCAAAATTTAAAGGATAGAGATGACAAATATAAAATTAGATTAGTATATTGTATAGATGAAGATACTGGGATGAATGGATTCAATTTATTACTAGATTTACTAAATGTGAATGATGAAATAGCTGAATATGTAATAGACTCTTTGCGTTCTTTTAACAATGAAGAATATAAAAAAATAATCGCTTCCAACAAGCGAATAATGGATAAAGCAGAGAGTCTACTGAAAAGATCGAGTCTGCCAGTTAAGAGAATTTTAGAAGCATTTTTACAACAAAATACACAGTCCTAGTATGTATATCTTTAGAAACAGAATTGTTTAAAATAAATATAAAGGAACTCTATTATTCGATTGGCGTCAAATAATAGAGGATTGACTAGTAAGAATCAACTGCCTCCATTAGTCGGTGGTTGGTAGAGTATGGCCAAAATTCCAAACTTATTAAGTAAGAGAGGATAACGAATTAAATGATTAAGCCTTTATATGCAGAAAATATTATAGTGGGTGTAAAATATAAAAATAAGTTCAATTGGTATATAACTGAACCGGATTTATGGTATTTAGATTATGATCAAGCTGGGTACGCTCCTAGTGAATATCCAGAAGAAAGAAAAGGCATTCGTATTTTAAATGAGACTACAATAGCTGTTTTTTTAGAAAGAATAGAAGAATATGAAAGGTTTACAGAAGATATTAGATTAGAATTTTTAAGGAAACTAAGAACTAATAGAGAAGAAGCCTATTATGATTATAATCCATGTTTTTTCATAGATTTTGATCGTTTAATTTTTTATTCCAATTATCCGGAATCAATATCTTTTGAAGAATATATTCCGAATAACTGGGAAGGTTATTTCCAGCGATTTGATGAACAAGTACTCTATAAGTATAGATACTGGGAAGATAAGAATAAAAACCATTTAGTTCGAGAGGATTAAGTTATGCAGAAAATAAATGAACTACGCTAAAAGAAACATTTTAAAATGAAGAAACTGGTGGGAGACATCGTGAAATGTATATGGTCTATCAAGAGAAAATCAAAGGAGTATTTAAACTTTAGCCCATAATAGTTTGGATGCTCAAAGAATTTATATAAAAGATGGTTTATATACTGGAGAGATAAGAGAAGGCTTACAAGGAGTTATAAAAAGAAACAAAGAGCTGTATCCACATTTATTTGATAAATAAAACATGGAAAGGACGATTATCTTTGGATATAAAGAGTCATTTAAAAAGGTTATACGATAATCGTTTATTAGAAAGTGAGAATGAGATACGAGATTTTAATGAGTCATTAATGGAAGTAATAGCGTATAACGACGTCTCTATTATTACAGATTTATGTTTAGTTCTGGATGATGAGACTGAGCAATTTGAGGTTATGTTTGATTTGATTCATGGAATAGAGAGCTTGTATAAAAATAATATAGAAGAAGGACTTGTATATATTGCTAAAGCTTTTCCGAAGATGATTAACGCAGCTAAAGAATGGGTAGAAATTTTACATTATAGAATTCTTAATCACCCTCAAGTAAGATTAGCGTATGGAAAAGTTCTTTTGGGATTTGATCCATCAATTACGATTAGTATTAAAGAATTATTGATTGATATAAAAAATGAAGACCCTGATATGTTTAGTGAATCTGTTAATGAGGTAATTAAGAGCATCTAATGTTTAAAGTTGAAAGGACATATAAGTACATAAGGCCAAGCTAACAGAAAAGAATTTATTATTGGAGTGGAAAGAATAAGCTACTAAAAAATACATACCTCATGATGGTTGTACCATCATGGAGTACAATGTGCAATGATAGAATAGAAAAAGAAGTACGGGTTTAGGCGAAATGATATTTTACGTGGCGATGAATATAAACCATGGAATGTATATTAAATTTACGAACTCGTAAGTTTTAACGTAGTAGTTGTCACGACATATAAAGGCTGTCAAACTGTTACTACAAAACTTAAAAATAGATGAACTTAAAGCGCTGGGTTGTAGACTAAAGGCAACGAGTGCTTTTTTGGTTTTAGTGTAGAAATAAGTTGATACACGTATAATTTTATAAGTGTATGAAGTGTTACATTTTATAGACTGTAATTTATGGAAATGTTCAAGGTAGCGATAGTAAAGAGCTAATTTGAGTTGATAATGATGGTGTAATTTCTTTAAATAGTAAATTGAGGGGGAGAATAGCCTAAATGTATCTAATGGAAAAGGTCACTCTACATATTTCAAAAATAAACGATAAGACTGATAAATATTGTGGGATTTGAAGTAACATAAGTATATAGAAGTCATAAATATGAATATTTAGGAAGATGATGGAATGAGAATATTAAATGTTTTTGATGCAGTTAGAGAAGGGGATTTTGAAGACTTTAAAAAAAATTATGATGGTGATATTAATCAAATTGATAGTGATTTAGATATTAATTTATTGTGCATGGCTATGACTAATAATAAAAATTCTAGTGAAAAACTTAAAATTATAAAATTTTTACTAGAAGAGGGTATTGATATTAATTACACTACAGCTAAAGATAAAAGGAATGCATTGCATATGTTTTATTTTTGTGTTTTACGCCCAACAATAGAATATGAATTAGAGATAACAAGACTACTTATTGATAATAAAATTAATATAAATGCTTTGGATAAATATAATGCTATTCCTTTGAAGTATGCTATTACAATAAATAAATTGCCTACAGAAGACAATAAAGACATGTATAAACTACTTATTAAAAAGGGTTCAAACTATAATTTGAAAGATCAATTTGGAAAATCATGTGTGGATTATGCTAAAGAGTACTCTTGGAGAAATGATTTATTAACTATTATTGAGGAGTGTTAATATGAAAGTAAATAATTCTGATTACGGGACTATTATAAAATTCGGGAATCTTGAATTATTTTTAGAGAAGCTAAAAATTGAGGGGAACTGTATTGAAGAGAGTGTAAATTCAATTGATAAAAATGGTATTAGTTTACTTGAAAAATCATTAATTAGTAGAAAGTTTGATATAGCAAACTTTCTATTGGACAGTGGTGCAAAGGTTAATATAATTTCTATTGATGAATGTAATGAATTGCACTATTTAGCAGCAAATATTAATTGTCCAGGTGCGGTTGAAGTAGCTTGTAGGCTGGTTGATATGGGGATAGATTTGAATTTAAAAGATAAAAAAAATGGTAATTCTGCAATATGGTCTTTATGTCAAGAAGTATTAAAAAAAAGAACAAAGGAAGGAAATGATTTAATTGTAAAATGTTTGGGAAAACAACCGAATATTAATGATGAAAATAAATCTGGATATTCATTAAGGTATTTAATTGAAGAACGTGGAACAGAAGATATGAAAAAAGCTCTGGAGGTGATGAGTTGAAAAAGAGTAGTGGCTTAGGTAGTAGTATTATATCTAAGAATATTTTACATATATAAAGGGAATGTGAAATGGTGTATTAAAGATCAACCAGTTAATGCTATTGATAATGGATGGAGCTTTTTGCCAGAAATAGATACAGATGAATATTTTGCTGATGCATTAAATATGTCAATTTGTGATTGAGGAACTATTAGTGAATAAGAAAAAAGCCGCCCAACTAAAGTGCACCTCAAATTGTTAGACACAAATAACAATTTGAGGTGCACTTTTTTATATTGAAATGTCATATGTATATTTAGTTAACCATTTTGATATCATCTATAATAAAAGAGAAACTGAAATTTGTTTTTCGGAGTGTGTAAGGGCATACTAGGTATAAAAATATAGTTAAAGAGATGATGAGAGTGAAAACAACTAAGAAAACATATTCGTTTTTTCAGCGGATGTGGAGAATATTAAAGTTTCAATATTATAAGTTACTTCGATCGCCAGAAGGAGCAAAGAAAGTATCGCTAGGTTTTGCTATAGGATTTGGTTTAGAAATGTTAGTCATTTATACGGCATCGCTCGTATATGTAATATTTTATCCGATTGTTCGATTAGCAAGAGGATCTTTTCCTGCTGCGGTTATTGGCAATATTCTTGGGAAGATTTCGTTTCTTCCAGTGTTTTTATTCCCACTTGCTTATGCATTAGGGAAAATGATTTATCCATTTCATGTACAGAAAATACATCATGAACCATTTACAATATCTGATTTGTTTTCGAGTCATATTTTTATGATATTGAAGGGGTTATTACAGAGTGAAGTGTATGTATTAATTGGAATGACCATTTTAGGAGTTGTATTTGGTGTAGTTTCATATTTCGTTGTGCATTATTTATATGAAAAGAACCGTAAGTTACGCCTGAAGAATAGAAAGAAACGAGTGAGAGAACCACTCATGCAAATATAAAGAGTGTCACATTCATTTTCTCCTTTGAATATGTTTAAGAAAAAGGGGGAGAGAATGAATGTATTATTATTACGTACCGCAAGTATATCCATATGTAAATTATCATCCGGTTTATGATATGAATAGACAATACGAATTATATCGACAACAACAATTACAGCAATTACCACAAATACCATCACAACAACCTACGCAAGATCAAAAACCATATTTAACGACATGGCCGTATTCAAATGTATACTATGGTAATTATTACGAATCATAAAGCTGCTTCTATTTAGAAGCAGCTTTATGCGTTTGTTTTCAAAATTAAATTTTGAATGGTTTGAAGAGAATGGATGAGCTTCTCACGCTCTTCCTCAGATAATGTTTGGAAATTTTCTTTTAATTTGTCTAAAATGAATTGTTGATACTGATTTACTAACAATTTCCCTTCACTTGTTAGGGAAATTAAAATGACCCGTCGATCTTTTTCGCTATAATGACGCTCTATTAGTTCTTCTTGAATCAGTTTGTTTAATAGAGGTGTCATGTTAGGCCTTGAAATCGCTAGCCGCTTGCCGATTTCGGAAACTGCTAATGTGCCATTTTCATGCAGAAGCAGTAATACTTGTGTATGTGATGGCGGCATATGTCTTTGAGAAGAAAATTCTCCAGGAAGCATAAATTTGCGATAAAAAAGAGGCACTAGCGAAAGAAGATGATCAACAATACGTTCCCACTCGCGTGATTCCATATAAAGGCCCCCTTCCACTCTCATTGTAACAAAAAAGACATGTTATAAAAATAGAATTGTTTCATGGAAACTTTAATATTTGTAGGCTAACACTTTTTTTGTAAATGAATCGGCAATAATCGTATAGCCTTTATCATTTGGGTGTACTTGGTCAAAGAGTAATTCTTTTTTATCATTCGATATTAATTTACGAATTGGTAAAACGATAGATGGTTGATTTGCTTTTGAAATGGAATAAACGGATTCATTCCAGCCATCTAAAAACATATCTGCATAACTTGCGATGGAGTCATCGAGTTGTAACGGGTTATAGAGTTCGGAAAGAATGAGTAAAGCATCCGGATTTTGATCTCGAACTGTCTTTACAATATTTTTTACATCAGCTTCAAAATGAGCTTTTTCTTTATTTAACATTTTAATACCATCTATAACACCGACATCACGATTTAAGCGAAATAAATTATTTCCCCCAATATTAATCGTAATTATATTTGCTGCTCTAATTTTTTGCTTTACATCTTCTGATTGAACCTTTTTAGCGAGACGATCTGTTGTAAGACCGTTTATCCCAAGGTTTTCTACAGTAATTGGTTTATGAATTTGTGCTTCTATTTGTCTAGAGGCTAATTCAGCAAATCCCCCTTGTGTCGATCCATATCCTTTGGCAAGCGAATCACCTAGTACGAGATGATAAAAGGAATCGTTTGTTTGCTTATCAATCCAACTTGGAGTAGATGTTTTTTCTGTTTTTTCTTCGGGTTCATTTTGTTTTGTCTCATCGTTCTTTTCAAAATAAGAATAAGAAATGATTAGAAGGAGGAGACAAACAATTGTTAAGATGACTTTTTTCATAATTCATCCTCCTTGTAATTGGTAATTGTATCATATTCAGCAGTATTAGCAATGTAAGGGCATATTATATGTTTATGAAAAGTTTACAATAACTTTACAGAAAATTTGTAGAAGTATGTCAAAAAATATTGACGATATGAAAGGACATTATATATGATAATGTCAGATAAGGTAAAATTCTACATAGTGGGAGCTTTATCTCCCGTTAATTGCTAGTCTCCATCAATTGATCGTTTAAGGAGACTACTCGTTAGCGCAGGATGAAATGAAAATCGTGTATCTAATAGAAGAAAAAAGGTATGTGGTTAGAGACTAATAGAAATTCATTTCATTATTCTTTGGTAATTGTATAAGGGGGATTTTTTGTGAAAAAGTCAAAAAAAATGCTAGCTGGAGCAACTCTTGCTATTGGCGTAATAGCGCCGCAAGTATTGCCAACAACAGCTCATGCGGATGAGAAAGCTGGGGAGAGTACAGTTAACTTACGAATTCTAGAAACATCAGATATTCACGTTAACTTAATGAATTACGATTATTATCAAACGAAAACAGATAATAAAGTAGGTCTCGTGCAAACGGCAACACTTGTTAATAAAGCACGTGAAGAAGCGAAGAACTCTGTCCTATTTGATGATGGGGATGCATTACAAGGGACACCGCTTGGAGATTATGTAGCGAATAAAATAAACGATCCGAAAAATCCTGTGGATCCTAGTTATACACATCCATTATATCGTTTAATGAATTTAATGAAGTATGACGTCATCTCTCTTGGGAATCATGAATTTAACTACGGTTTAGATTATTTAAACAAAGTAATTAGTAAAACAGAGTTCCCGGTTATTAACTCGAACGTCTATAAAGATGATAAAGATAATAATGAAGAGAACGACCAAAATTACTTTAAACCATATCATGTTTTTGAAAAAGAAGTAGAAGATGAATCAGGTCAAAAACAAAAGGTGAAAATTGGTGTAATGGGATTTGTTCCACCGCAAGTTATGAACTGGGATAAAGCAAATTTAGAAGGAAAAGTTAAAGCGAAAGATATAGTTGAAACAGCGAAGAAAATGGTGCCAAAAATGAAAGCAGAAGGTGCAGATGTTATCGTTGCACTAGCGCATTCCGGTGTTGATAAGAGTGGATACAACGTTGGTATGGAAAACGCGTCGTATTATTTAACAGAAGTTCCTGGTGTAGATGCAGTATTAATGGGACATTCACATACTGAAATGAAGGATGTATTTAATGGTGTTCCAGTTGTAATGCCTGGTGTCTTTGGAAGTAACCTAGGTATTATTGATATGCAATTGAAAAAGGTAAACGGAAAATGGGAAGTACAAAAAGAGCAATCGAAGCCACAACTTCGTCCAATTGCTGATAGTAAAGGAAACCCACTAGTAAAATCCGATGAAAAATTAGTTAATGAAATTAAAGATGATCATCAAGCGACAATTGATTATGTGAATACAGCTGTAGGAAAAACGACAGCGCCAATTAATAGTTATTTCTCATTAGTACAAGATGATCCTTCTGTACAACTTGTGACAAATGCACAAAAATGGTATGTAGAAAAGTTATTTGCTGAAAATGGACAGTATAGCAAATATAAAGGAATTCCAGTTTTATCTGCAGGTGCACCATTTAAAGCAGGTGGACGAAACGGTGCTACATATTATACGGATATTCCAGCTGGGACGTTAGCAATTAAAAACGTTGCAGATTTATATGTATATCCAAATACGTTATATGCTGTAAAAGTAAATGGGGCACAAGTGAAAGAATGGCTTGAAATGTCTGCAGGTCAGTTTAATCAAATCGATCCAAAGAAAACAGAAGAACAGCCGTTAGTAAATATAGGCTATCCTACATATAACTTCGATATTTTAGATGGCTTAAAATACGAAATTGATGTAACACAACCGGCGAAATACGATAAGGATGGAAAAGTTGTAAATGCAAATACGAATCGTATTATAAATATGACATATGAAGGTAAACCAGTAGCTGACAATCAAGAGTTTATCGTCGCTACAAATAACTATCGTGGAAGTAGCCAAACGTTCCCAGGTGTAAGTAAAGGGGAAGTTGTATATCAATCACAAGATGAAACACGTCAAATCATTGTGAAGTATATGCAAGAAACACCAGTTATTGATCCAGCAGCAGATAAAAATTGGGCGTTTAAACCAATTGTTGCAGATAAATTAAATACAACATTTGATTCTTCACCAAATGCACAAAAGTATATAAAGAAAGATGGGAAAATATCGTACGTTGGACCATCTGAAAATGAATTTGCTAAATATGCAATTGATATAACGAAGAAGAATGATGATAAGGAAACTGGTGGAGAGAATCCAACAACACCGCCAACAGGTGAAGGAAACAATGGAGAGAATCCAACAACACCGCCAACAGGTGAAGGAAATAATGGAGGAAATCCAACGACACCGCCAACAGGTGAAGGAAATAATGGAGGAAATCCAACGACACCACCAACAGATGAAGGTAAAAATACAGGATCTGGACAAACTACAACTGACAATCAAAACACAAAAGAAACAACAACTGTGAGTGAAAATAAAGAAGAACGTGATTTACCGAAAACAGGTACAAGTGTTGTTTCTACAATTGGAGCAGGTTTGGCATTTGTTGGAGCGGGATTACTTCTGTTATTTAGAAGAAAAAAAGCAAATAGATAGTCGAGAAATATAAAAAGGATTACCGATTAAGGTAATCCTTTTTATTATATTATGAAATTGTTACTGCTTTTTCTTTCTTCCATGAAAGACCAAATCCAGTAAAGCCGACGATAATCGTTAAGACTGGACAAGCTAAACAGAAGATAGCGTATGGCAGGTAATCAAATGTTGGAACGCTAAGGACGTTTGTTAAGAATACGCCACTTACTCCCCATGGTACAAGCGGGTTAATAACTGTACCTGCATCTTCTAATACGCGTGATAAATTACGACGTTCTAAACCGACTTCATCGTATTTCTTAGCAAATGCTTGTCCTGTTAAAACGATAGATAAGTACTGCTCACCAAGTAAGAAGTTTACACCAATTGCAGTTGAAGCAGTAGAAATAATTAAGCGTGTGCTATTTTTTACGAAGCTAGAGATGATATTCATCAGCTGCGCTATAATACCCATTCCTTGTAATAAACCTCCCATACAAAGAGCTAGGAAAATAAGCGCAATCGACATCATCATGCTTTGTAGACCACCGCGAGATAGTAAGCTATCAATGTCTTTAATGCCAGTTTTAGAAACGTAGCCGTCTTGCATAATTTTCATTAAATCAGCTAAAGAGGTGCTAGGTTTAAAAATAAAGAGAATAATAATTCCTACCACAATTCCTGCGAGTAATGTTGGAACTGCTGGAACTTTTTTAAATGCGAATAGGAACAGTAATAAAATTGGAATAAGTGTAACGATAGAAATCGTTGCATTTTTCTCTAATGTGCTAATAAAGTTTGTGAAGTCAACGTTTCCACCAGTACCGCTTCCTAAAATGAAAAATGCGATAAAGGCAATAATGAAAGCAGGGACGGTTGTCCAAAGCATGTTACGAATATGCTCAAATAAATCTACACCCGTTACAGCAGGAGCTAAGTTTGTTGTATCAGATAAAGGAGACATTTTATCTCCAAAGAATGCACCAGAAATAATTGCACCAGCGATTAGAGCTGGATCGTATCCGAGAGCACTACCCATGCCCATAAAGGCAAGTCCTACAGTTGCGGCAGTTGTAAAGGCACTACCGATACTTGTTCCAACAATTGCACAAACAACAAAAACAGTTGGAATGAAAATTTTTGGAGATACAAGCTGGAAGCCGTATACCATTAAAGTTGGAATTGTTCCAGCAGCGATCCAAACACTAATTAATACGCCTACAAGTAAGAAAATAAAAATAGATGGAATACCAGCTGAAATACTACTGATCATTCCTTTTTCCATAGTAGACCAAGAGATTTTTTTCATAAATCCAAATGCTAATAAAAGAACGATACCGAATAAAATCGGGATGTGTGGTGAAACTTCTAATTTGATAACACTAAAGCCAATGCAGAAAAAGATAAAAATTGTTAAAAGAACAGATTCAATTTTTGAAACCATTGTTTTTCCCTCCTAAGTAATCTAAAATAGCTCTTTTTTATATAAAATTCGCCAATATTGTTTATTTCCTTCTAAAATTTAGAATTTTGTGACAAATTAATGGTAATTGTCCATATCTCAATATGATGCGGAAATAATTGGATAAAAAAACGTCCCTGCATATAATTATGCAGGGACGAAGAAATCGCGGTACCACCCTAGCTTGTAAAATGAATGTATCACAAAATAAAGGGTCGTATGATATGCGTTAATAAAATAAAAAACGCCCCTGCAATATATGCAGGGACGAAAAATTCGCGGTACCACCCTAAATTGTGAAACAGTTTCGTTTCACCACTCTTTAGACATAACGGTCTATAACCGTCTTTCACTACTCCTTACGTTTCGCAAAAGAAGCTCCAGGGGGTAATTCATAATTCGCTCTGTACTGGTTCGCACCGACCACCAGCTCTCTGAAATCAGAAATCGAAATACTACTAAATCCTATCAACGCCGATTCATATGATGTTAGTTAAATTTTTATCATATATTCGTCTTACATGTCAATAAAAATGTTCAATAATTTTTTTGGGAAAATAAAGGAGAAAGATTTTAATACTGTGAAAATGTGCGTTATAATGAATTTGAAAGGGGAGGAAAGAGTGAAGAAAAAAATAATTCTTTTTACCACCTTACTAGTCATTGGCGGAAGTGCTGGAATTTACACAGCTTTTGCAGCTGAATCAGAGCAGTCAAAACAAAGTCGAACAAAGCAGTCAGAAGTGAAGAAAGTAAAAGAACTAGAAGAGAAGAAATCGATGGAAAAAGCAGCTGAAAAACTAGGAGTTTCTACTGAAGGGAAAACAAAAGAAGAGGTTAAGAAAGAAGTAAATACTGCAAGATTTGAAAAACGTCACGATCTATTAATTGAACATGCAAAACAACTTGGAATTGATACAGAAGGAAAAAAAGATGAAGAGATTATTTTAGAAATTGGAAAGATACAGCACGGAAGATAGAGCAACTTATCGTATGATAAGTTGTTCTTTTTTAAGAACTTTTTGATTTAAAAATAATTGACAGCAATTTAGATTTAATGTTAACTATATTTATAAACAAGTTAACATTAGGGGTGACAATTGTGACTGTTAATAGTAATACGAATGAAAAATCGTCTTATACATATGAAGAGTTATCGGAAAAAAATAAAGCCTATGTATGGCACCCATTTACACAAATGAAGGATTTTTTAGAAGAAGATCCTGTCATTATTGAACGCGGAGAGGGGAGAAAGCTATACGATGTAAATGGAAATGAATATTGGGACGGTGTTTCGTCTATTTGGTTAAATGTTCATGGACATCAAGTACCGGAACTAGATGAAGCTATTCGTGAGCAATTAAATAAAATTGCTCATTCTACTATGCTAGGACTTGCTAACGTTCCATCTATTTTATTAGCAGAAAAAATAATTGAAGTTGTACCAGAAGGTTTGAAGAAAGTATTCTATTCAGACTCTGGTTCTAGCGCTGTTGAAATTGCAATTAAGATGGCATTTCAATATTGGCAGCATAAAGGAAAACCGAAGAAACAAAGATTTGTTACATTAAAAGAAGCGTATCACGGTGATACAATTGGAGCTGTTTCAGTAGGAGCGATAGACTTGTTTCACCAAGTGTATAGTTCACTTTTATTTGAGGCAATTAAAATGCCTTATCCATATACATATCGTTCTCCTTATGGAAATAATAAGGAGGAAATTGTAAAAAAACATTTAGAAGAAATGGAAGAGCTGCTGAAAGACAAACATGAAGAAATTGCAGCAATTATTGTAGAACCTTTAATGCAAGGTGCTGGCGGTATGATTACAATGCCAAAAGGATACTTAAGAGGACTACGTAATTTATGTACAAAATATAATGTTTTATTTATTACAGATGAGGTAGCGACTGGATTTGGGCGTACCGGGAAAATGTTTGCATGTGAACATGAAAATGTAACGCCGGACATTTTAACCGCCGGAAAAGGTTTAACAGGTGGATATTTACCAATTGCAATCACCGTAACGACAGATGAAATTTATAATGCCTTTTTAGGAGACTATGAAGAACAAAAAACATTTTTCCATGGTCATAGTTATACAGGGAACCCGTTAGGGTGTGCGGTAGCAATTGCGAATCTAGAACTATACGAGAAAACAAATTTAATAGAAGAAGTAGCACGTAAAACAGAATATGTGGCGACGCAATTAGAAGCACTCTTTACATATAAACATGTAGGGGATATTCGTCAGTGCGGATTAATGGTTGGAATTGAACTTGTGAAGAATAAGGAAACGAAAGAAGCGTTTGAATGGACAGAGAGAGTCGGTGTTCAAGTATGTAAACGCTCAAGAGAGCTGGGCATGATTTTGCGGCCGCTCGGAAACACGATTGTATTTATGCCTCCTCTTGCTTCTACAATTGATGAGATTGATGAGATGTTACGTATTTTATATAAAGCAATCTCGGATGTTACGGAGGGAGAGTAATGGGCGGTTTTTTCATAACAGCAACGGATACTGAAGTGGGGAAAACTGTAGTTGCAGGTGCATTAACAGGTGTATTTAGAGAATTAGGATATAACGTAGGGGTATATAAACCGTTGCAAAGTGGACATGTTGCATCAAATCCAGAGGGAGATGCAGCAAGGTTAAAAGCATTATCGGGTGTACCGACAAAAGAAAATGAAATTTGTCCTTATTCTATTGAAGAACCGCTTGCTCCGAGACTTGCCATGAAAAGAGCCGGAAGAGTAGTACGTTTAAAAGACATTATTAATCACTATAATGAACGATTGAAAGAGTTTAATAGCCTATTTGTAGAAGGAGCAGGTGGACTAGCTGTTCCATATACAGAAGACGCTTTAGTAATTGATTTCGCAAAAGAATTACAGCTTCCTCTTATTATAGTAGCACGTCCTACATTAGGGACAGTAAATCATACAGTTTTAACGATTGCTTATGCAAAGGCACATGGCTTAACGGTAGCAGGTGTCATTTTATCTGGTTGCAAAGAATGTGAAATGGAAAGAGTGCAAGAAAATAAAGAAATGATTGAAGAGCTGAGCGGGGTACCAGTTTTAGGTTTATTACCATTCTTTGCAGGTAACTTTACAAAAGAAGAAGTATTGGAATCTGCTAAAGAATATATAATGATTTCAAAATTAGAGGAGTTCATTCAAAATGAATCAAACGTGGCACGCACATCTTCAATCTAAATTACAACAATTACATGAGCAAGGGCAGTATCGTAATTTGTACGTAACAGAACAAGCAGAAGAGACATGGCTTATTCGAGATGAGAAAAAGATGCTAAATTTAGCGTCAAATAATTATTTAGGGTTAGCTGGAGATGCGAGGTTAAAAGAGGCTGCTATTGTGTGTACAAAAAAATATGGAACTGGTTCGACTGCCTCTCGTCTCGTTGTAGGAAATTATCCATTGTATGAAGAGGTGGAGAGAAGTGTATGCAACTGGAAAGGTACTGAAAGAGCATTAATCGTAAATAGTGGGTATACAGCAAATGTAGGGGCAATATCTTCTTTAGCCTGTCGTCACGATATTGTATTTAGTGATAAATTAAATCACGCAAGCATTGTTGATGGAATTATATTAAGCGGGGCAGAACATAAAAGGTATCGGCATAATGATTTGGAGCATTTAGAGAAGCTGTTGAAAACAGCATCTCCTGAAAAGCGGAAATTAATTGTAACTGATACTGTTTTTAGCATGGATGGTGATACTGCGTATTTGAGGGAGTTAGTGCAGCTAAAAGAGAAATACGGGGCAATCATTATAGTTGATGAAGCGCATGCGAGTGGAATATATGGAATCGGCGGAGCTGGATTGTCTCATATAGAAAAAGATCTTGCTCAAAAAATTGATATACATATGGGGACGTTTAGCAAGGCTTTAGGGTGTTATGGTGCGTATTTGACAGGTGATGCAATTTATATAGAGTATTTACAAAATATGATGAGAAGCTTTATTTTTACTACTGCTTTACCACCAGGGACTTTAGGAGCGGTACAAAAAGCAATTGAAATTGTGAAAGAAGATAATGAAAGAAGAGAGAGACTTATAGAGAATGGAGCTTATTTCAGAAACCATTTACGAGAAGCTGGTTTTGATATTGGGAATAGCTCAACTCATATTGTACCGATTGTGGTCGGTTCAAATGAAACAGCTTTACAGTTTAGTAAAAAGTTACAAGAGGCAGGTATTGCAGCTATTGCAATTCGTCCGCCAACTGTACCAGTCAATAGTTCTCGAATTCGCTTTGCAGTTACATCGCAACATACAATAGCTGATTTGCAATGGGCTATTGACCGAATTATTCACATTGCGAAAGAAGAGGAACTTTTCGTATGAAAGAGCTGAAGATTATTTTTATCCCTGGATGGGGAATGGAAGAAAATATTTGGGATTTAGTACTTCCGCATTTTAAAGAATATCCTGTTCAATGCATTGATTGGCGTAACGTGAAAGAACAAAGTGAATTTGCGGGGCGAATAATAGATGTAGCAAAGGATGAAAATATAATTTTAGTTGGATGGTCACTAGGAGCGTTAGCGGCAGTTCAAGCTCATAAAAAGATTAAGGCAAAAGGTATTGTACTAATTGGTGGTACTGCCAAATTTACAAATACGAGCGACTATACGAGTGGATGGAATGCTTTGCATGTGGAACGGCTGAAAAAGAATTTGACTAGAAAGAAAGAAGATACGCTCAAGCGGTTTTATGAAAATATGTTTACGAAAGATGAGCTGAAAGAGAATAAAAGTTTTGAAGACATCGTAAAACATTTTAAAGGTGATTCTATCCAGTCTTTACAATTAGGTTTGGATTATTTAATAGAAACAGATATGAGAAAAGAACTGAAAGAAGTGAAAGTACCTATACTACTTATTCATGGGGAGAAGGATGTAATATGTCCATTGTCTGCAGCGCGTAGTATGGCTGAGAATGAGACTGCCATGCTCAAGGTAGTAAGTGAGGCTGGACACGCATTATGCGTAACGAATTTTGAATATTGCGCGAATGAGATAATTCAATTTATAGAGGGGATACGACATGATCAATAAAACGTTACTACAAAAACGGTTTAACGTGGCAGCTGTATCCTACGATCAATATGCAAGTGTACAAAAAAAGATGGCACATTCATTACTTTCTAAATTGAATCGGCGATATAGTACAAATTCATCGATACGTATTTTAGAACTTGGATGCGGGACAGGTTATGTCACAGAAAGACTATCAGAGTTATTTCCGGAAGCACATATTACAGCCATTGATTTTGCTGAAAGTATGATTTCAGTTGCGAAAACTAGACAAAATGTGAAAAATGTAACGTTTTACTGTGAGGATATAGAAAGGTTACGACTAGAAGAAACATATGATGTCATTATTTCAAATGCAACATTTCAATGGCTAAATGATTTAAAACAAGTGATAAGAAATTTATTTCATCATTTGTCTATAGATGGGATATTACTTTTTTCAACGTTTGGACATGAAACATTTCAAGAGTTGCATGCTTCGTTCCAGCGGGCGAAAGAAGAAAAAAATATACAAAACGAAACATCGATTGGACAACGTTTTTATTCGGAAAATCAGTTGCGCCATATATGTGAAATAGAAACAGGGGATGTGCATGTTTCTGAAACATGTTACATAGAGAGTTTTACAGAAGTTAAGGAGTTTCTGCATTCTATTCGAAAAGTAGGAGCGACCAATAGTAATGAAGAATCATATTGTCAAAGTCCCTCACTCTTTCGTGCGATGCTTCGCATATACGAAAGAGACTTCACGGGAAATGAAGGGATAATGGCAACGTATCATGCTTTATTTGTGCATATAACAAAAGAGGGGAAGAGATGAAATGAAACAAGTACAAACAAAAAGAGATTGGAACAAACTTGCATACGACGTAGTAGAAGAGAAGATGATTACGAAAGAAGATGCAATAGCGATATTGGAGGCTGACGATACAGAGATTTTAGAGATTATGAATGCAGCTTACATCATTCGCCATCATCACTTTGGTAAGAAAGTAAAATTGAATATGATTATTAATACGAAGTCTGGATTATGTCCTGAAGATTGTGGATATTGTTCTCAGTCTATTATTTCAGAGGCACCGATTGATAAATATGCATGGTTAACGCAGGAAAAGATTGTAGAAGGAGCACATGAAGCGATTCGCCGTAAAGCGGGTACATATTGTATTGTAGCATCTGGTCGTCGTCCGACGGATAAAGAGGTGAATCATGTAATTGGAGCAGTTAAGGAGATTCGTGAAACGACAGATTTGAAGATTTGTTGTTGTTTAGGTTTCTTAAATGAAGATCAAGCGGGACGTTTAGCGGAAGCTGGCGTACATCGTTATAACCACAACTTAAATACACATGCAAATAATTACGAAAGTATTTGTTCAACGCATACGTATGACGACCGTGTTGATACAGTTCAAAAAGCGAAACAAGCGGGTATTTCACCATGCTCTGGGGCGATTTTTGGGATGGGGGAGACAATAGAAGAGCGTGCTGAAATTGCATTTGAATTACAACGTATAGATGCAGATTCAATCCCATGTAATTTCCTTGTTGCTGTAAAGGGTACGCCGCTTGAAGGACAAAAAGAGTTAACACCAATAGAATGTTTAAAAGTGCTGGCGATGATGCGTTTTGTAAACCCGACGAAAGAAATTCGTATTTCAGGGGGACGTGAAATCAATTTACGTGCTGTGCAGCCAATTGGTTTATTTGCAGCAAACTCTATTTTTGTTGGGGATTACTTAACGACAGCTGGACAAGAACCGACTGCAGACTGGGGTATGATTGAAGATTTAGGATTTGAGATTGAAGAATGTGCGTTATAAGATAGAGGAAAAAGCAAACTTGTAAAAGAGTTTGCTTTTTTTGTAAATAAAATGTAATAAAAAGGTGTTAACGCTTGATATGAATGGGTTTTGAGTGAGAAATATAATTTTTGCGGACGAATTTTCCAAGCCCTAATTGTACATAGTAAATATGTAATTTATATTGGGTTGGAGGATTTTACATGCACAAATATATATTAGCGATTATGACTTGTCTAATTTTACTAAAAGCAATAAGTGCTGATCCAGTTAAGGCCGCTGAAAATCCTGAACAAAAAGAGATGCAACAACGAATTGAACAACATTTTCGAACGAAAGCTGAACATTTTGGATTGAAAACAGAAGGGAAAGATTTAAAGGAAGTACGAAAAGAAATTACTATTATAGAAGAAGCGAAGAAAAGAGAGAATGTATGGAGAACAGCACAAACGCTTCATATACAAACAGAAGGAAAAACAATGAATGAATTAATAAAAGATGTACGGAAAAAAGTAAAAAAATAAAAAGAGGCCGCAGCCTCTTTTTATTTTTTATGCCCATTGTTTTGATAAGTGAGCCATTTCAATGGCAGCAACTGCAGATTCATAGCCTTTATTACCAGCTTTCGTGCCCGCGCGTTCAATCGCTTGCTCAATCGTTTCTGTCGTTAATACACCGAAAATAACTGGAATGTCTGTTTGAAGTGATAAAGATGCAACACCTTTTGCTACTTCATTACAAACATAATCGTAATGTGTTGTAGCACCACGAATTACAGTGCCTAACGTAATAACAGCATCATATTTTCCGCTATTCGCCATCTTTTTAGCGATTAAAGGAATTTCGAATGCGCCAGGAACCCAAGCAACATCAATATCGTTTTCTTCTACACCGTGACGCTTTAATCCATCTAAAGCTCCGCCTAGTAACTTACTTGTAATAAATTCATTAAAACGTCCAACAACAACCCCAACTTTTAATCCTGTACCAACTAAATGACCTTCGAATACCATAATAAATCTCTCCTTTGATTATAAGTTTAATAAATGTCCTAATTTGTTTACTTTCGTTTGTAAATACGTTTTATTCTCTTCTTTTGTTGGCATTTGCAACGGTACGCGCTCCGTAACTTTTAAATCATAACCTTGTAAGCCAGCAATTTTTCTTGGATTATTCGTTAATAATCGTAAATGTTGTAAACCTAAATCTTTTAATATTTGAGCGCCGATACCGTAATCACGAAGGTCAGCGGGGAACCCAAGTTTTTCGTTTGCTTCTACAGTATCGAAGCCTTCTTCTTGTAACTTATAAGCGCGAAGCTTATTAAGAAGGCCAATGCCTCGTCCTTCTTGTCTCATATAAAGAAGAACGCCTTTTCCTTCACGCTCAATTTGAGCAAGTGCAGCATGGAGTTGTGGTCCGCAATCACAGCGGCACGAGCCAAATACATCTCCTGTTAAGCACTCTGAATGAACGCGTACAAGTACAGGCTCACCTGTTGAAATATCACCTTTTACGAGTGCGATATGTTCTTTCGTATCTAATGAGTTAGAATAGCCAATTGCTTGAAAAGTACCGAAATCTGTAGGTAATGTAATTTCCACTTCTCTCGTCACGAGTGTTTCATGATGGCGGCGATAAGCGATTAAATCTTCTATTGTAATCATTTTTATATCAAATTGTTTTGCACACTGTAGTAAATCAGGGACGCGTGCCATCGTACCGTCCTCATTGATAATCTCGCAAATGACTCCAGCTGGTTCTGCTCCGCAAAGCTGTGCTAAATCGACAGCAGCTTCTGTATGACCAGCACGACGCAGGACACCGCCTTCTTTCGCGATTAATGGAAAGATATGTCCAGGTCGATTAAAATCAGCGCCTTTTGATGCAGGGTTTAACAATTCTTGTATCGTAGTTGCACGTTCGTGAGCGCTAATCCCTGTTGTGGTAGAAACATGGTCAATGCTCACTGTAAATGCAGTATGATGCGAATCTGTATTATGAGATACCATTGGTTCTAGTTGTAGGCGTTCTGCGTACCCTTCCGTAATCGGTACACAAACGAGACCGCGTCCATGTGTAATCATAAAATTAATCGTTTCTGGCGTAATATACTCTGCTAAAGCGATAAAATCGCCTTCGTTTTCACGGTTTTCATCATCACATACGATAACGACTTTTCCTTGTTTTAAATCTTCTAGAGCTTCTTCAATACGATGAAACATAATGCTTCCCCCTTATAGAAATCCGTTTTCTTGTAAAAAGTTTTCGGTCATTGAACCTTTTCGTCTTACAGGCTTAGTAATAAAGCGTTCGATATATTTACCAATCATGTCACACTCAATGTTTACGATGTCACCGGCATTCTTTTCTCCGATAACAGATTCGCTTACTGTGTGCGGGATGAGTGAGATTGTAATGGAAGATTCGTCTATATCAAATATTGTCAAACTCGTTCCATCAACAGCAATGGATCCTTTATGCAAACAATAGCGTAGCAGTTCATCCGAAATAGCTATTTTGTAATAGATGGCATTATAGTGTTGTTTTTTGTTTAATATCGTCCCGATGCCATCAATATGTCCTGAAACGAAATGTCCACCGAATCGTCCATTTGCAGCCATTGCTCGCTCTAAATTTACTTTAGAGTGTGATTTGAGTAGGCAAAGTGATGTTGATTTCATCGTTTCGGGCATTGCATCAACTGTAAATGAAGTAGGTGTAAAGCTCGTTACAGTTAAGCAAATACCGTTAACCGCTATACTATCGCCTAAATGAACATCTGATAAAATTTCATTTGCATGTATCGTTAACTTCATTGCTTCCCCGCTTTGTTGCATATTTGTTATCGTTCCTAATTCTTCTACAATTCCTGTAAACATTTCGTCACCTCGTTTCGGGCATTCGCAACGATTTTTATATCATCGCCAATTTGTTTCATCTCTTGAATTTTTAAGGAAAGCGCATCTTGTAATTTTGAAAAACCATTTCCGCCAAATAAAGTAGGGGCATCTTTCCCGCCAATTAATTTTGGACTTATATAAGTTACAATTTCATTGAAATTATTTGTTTGTAAGAAACTTGCATGAACCGTTTGACCACCCTCAACGAAAAGAGATAGGATTTGTTTTTCACCGAGTAGGTCTAAAACATCTTGAATTTCAATTTGTTTCGTTTTCATTTGGAATATAAATATATTTTCAGATTCATAAGAAGCTATTTTCTCTTTATTTACATCCTTACCAACCATAATCCATGTCGGTGTTAAACAATCTGTTATGACATGAGAAGATGGTGGCGTTTTTAAATGAGTATCTAAAATAACGCGTATTGGATTTTTACCCCCATTAGGAATTCTTGTTGTTAAATGCGGATTATCAGCTATAACTGTATTCACTCCAACAAGAATTGCATCGTGTGTATGGCGATATTGATGAACATCAGCTCGTGCTTCTTCACCTGTAATCCATTTACTGTCACCAGTTACAGTTGCTGTTTTTCCATCTAAGCTCATCGCTGTTTTTATTGTTACAAATGGGCGTTTCGTTTTCATGTAGTGAAAAAAGTAGCGATTTAATAAAACTGCTTCTGCTTCAAGGACACCGGTAGTTACTTCGATTCCAGCTTCTTCTAATCTCCTTTTTCCATTACCAGAAACGAGCGGGTTACAATCAAGGGTAGCAATTACAACGCGCTTAACTCCCTTTTCGATGAGCAATTCACAGCAAGGTGGTGTTTTTCCAAAATGGCTACACGGTTCCAGTGTTACATAAACGGTAGCGCCTTTGGCGTTCTGACCAGCCATTTGAAGGGCATGAACTTCTGCGTGTTCTTTACCAGCACGTAAATGAGCCCCCATACCGACGATGTTTCCATCTTTTATAACAACAGCACCAACCATAGGATTTGGACTTGTTTGTCCTGATGTTCCTTCTGCTAACTGCAGGGCAATCCTCATATATTCTTGATCTGTCATTTTCTTCACCTCTCCTAAAAAAATCAAAAAACCCCAAGGATTTAATATCCTTGGGGTTTGGGAGACGTGATTTCTAGAAATATAGTTCGAATACGAAAGCATAGGGAAGAAACCTAACGATAATCGATATTTCTGCATAAGGAAAAAACCTAGCAAAATATCGGATTTTTTAAACGCTAGTTGTCTCTTTTTATTTCAGTATAAAAAATGAGTATAGAAAACTAAACATATATAAAGAATCAAAATGAATCTTTAAAAATATGCATACTGAAATAAAAGTGTATTCACTATATAAAAAACTAGAAACATATCCTTCTCCCATCCAGACTATACTGTCGGCCCTAGAGTTTCACTAGATCCACCGTTTTCGAGTTGAAAACGGGTCACGGACTTAGAAGCTTTCGCTTCATCACCGCCGGTTGGGAATTTCACCCGACCCCGAAGGATGCTGTTTGGTCAAATTATAGCACAAAAAAAATAAAAGGCTAGTAAAAAGTATTCGAATGTGAAGAATTGTGTGAAAATATATGTAGGCTGGAATGAAGACAAAAGTATTAGAAATGTTGTAAGGAGAAGGGATATAGCGGAGTTGATAAAAAGAAAAAACATGCACAAAAAAATGTGCATGTCACATGTAAAATTATTCTGCCTCTGGTGCTCTAACAACAGACTCAAATTTACCTTTATGCGAAGCATCGCAATAAGGCATATTTTTTGATAAACCACAACGGCATAAAGAAAATGCCGGTTTTGCTGGGAATACATTCCCCTGTGAGTCGACTAATTCCACGTCCCCTGTAACGCGAAAAGAGCCATTGTCATTTACTTTAATTTGTACTTTTGCCAACACTATCCCTCCTTCCCAAACGCTTAATTCCATCATATAATCAAGAGAAGTACTTGACAATATAAAGTGAAACTTTAATCAGTGGGGGAGGCATCCCCCACTGATTATTAGTTGAACCAATCGGGCTTTTAGGGGCAGTTAATCTCACACCTAACGTCTTTGTTTCAGCTGAATTTTGAGGTAGGATTTTTACTGCCCGCAAATAGCGGGGCAAAAAGAGCACTTTGTTCGAAAGAGAAGAGAGTGTTATAATGTTTTTTATAACTGACTAGAGTAAGGTGACGAAAGATGGATAAACAATTACGTACATTACGAAATATTGCAGATGAGCGCACGTGGGCATCATTTTTGAATGATAATCATCCATATAGTTTGTTACATTGGTCCATTGCAGGTGTAGGACAAGAATCGAAGGATGTTTGGTTACTTCAAGATGAAGTAACCTTTCAAACGACAGAATTTCCAACGTTAGATGATGCAATGCAATGGATTTCTGAAAATATGGAACAAGTTACAGACGTTTTAGCGCAATAAAAAAACAGGCTTATGCAAGCCTGTTTTTTGTTTCTTTCACATATGTGTTTAAAAATTGATCGACGGCTGCTTCATACTCTTCTTTATTTTCGTTATAAGAGCAAGCATGTGCACCGTGTTCTGCAATATAAAGTTGTTTCTTATTCTCTTTTGCTTCATATAACGCTTTTGTCATATCAGCTAAAATATAATCGTCATCTTTACTATGAATAAAGAGAACGGGATTGTTAATGTTTTTTATACAGTCGATTGGTGACACTTCACGAATTGTATAACCGTCGCGAACTTTTAAAAATGCGTTTGCTAAAGGTAATAAAGGCCATTTTGGTAAATGGAATTCCACTTTTAAACGGTGCTGCAATTGCCCGTAAAAATCAGAGAAAGGACAATCCGCAATATAAAAATCAGCCCCATCTTCTACAAGCCCTGCGTATTGAAGAAGTGTTGCAGCTCCCATCGATTCACCATGAATACCAAGGGTTATATTTGTGCCAAAACGACTTTTTAGCCAGTCAACTACAGATTTTAAATCATGTTTTTCATAATATCCATAGCTTGTTGTTTTTCCACCAGTTCTACCATGACGACGATGATCATAAATAACGACATTATATCCTCTGTTTAAAAATAAGTTTGCATATTTTACAGAGTTCATTTTATTTACAGTTACGCCGTGACAAAAAACCATAAACTTATTGGAATGACCAGCAGGAATGTAATACCCGTGAAGATCATATCCGAATTGCGAAGGGATATGAATTTCTTCTTTATGAAGAGCATCAAAATCCTCTATACGAAAATGTTTTTTCGTTTCTCTTTCGAGTACTTCTTCCTCTGTTTTTTTCTTTAAGTACATCACTTTATTTGTAAAGAAAATCCCAAGGGCAGTTATCGCACCTAGTATAGTAAACAATGCTGCAAAAAAACGTTTCATACTTTACCTCATCCTCCAAATACCGTTACATGTGATACACTTATATTGTATCACAATGATAGAAAAGGGGAGAAATAGGAAATGCTGCATATACAAAAAATTACACCAGCGATGAAAGAAACAATCCGAATGTTCATGTGTGCGAACTGGGGAAGTTCATTGATGGTTTCGCGTGGTAAGGGGCATCGGTTAGAAGAGTTGTCAGGATTTGTTGCGCTCTCAGATGACAGAATAATCGGAATTATAACATATGAAGTGAACGGAAATATGTGTGAAATTGTATCGTTAGATAGCTTAGAAGAAAGAAAAGGAATAGGGACGAAGCTTGTAGATTGTGTATTACAAGTTGCAGAAGAAGAACGGTGCAGGCAGGTTTGGCTTATTACAACAAATGATAATATGAATGCGTTACGTTTTTACCAAAAACGTAATTTTGTGATGACTCATTTATATGTGAACGCAGTGGAAGAAGCACGAAAGATAAAGAAAGAAATTCCACGTATTGGATATGACGGTATCTCAATTTTGCATGAAATTCAATTAGAGTATCATTTAATGAAATGATGTAACAATTTTCAGAAATATAAGTTATTAACCTTGACGAATAGTAGAATATAGGTTACCGTAAAATTGTAATCTATTACCATATTAAGGGGTGACGATGTGGCAACTATACGTGATGTGGCAAAATTAGCAGGTGTTTCAGTCGCAACCGTTTCACGAGTTATGAATGAAAAAGGATACGTTCATGAGGACACAGTAAAACAAGTAAAGGAAGCAATTGAAGAATTACGTTATAGGCCAAATGTTACAGCGAAGCCATTGTTTAAACAAGATTCAACGATAATTGCATTACTTGTAGATAATTTATATGACCCATCAAACATCACTTTGCTACATTGTATTGAGGAAATAGCATATAACGAAGGATATCAAATCATTGTTTGTAATATAGAGAATAAAGATAGGTACATACATATGTTGAAGGAAAATAACGTTGCAGGTGTTATTTTGACAAGAGCCGTTTTTAAAAGTATAGGAGAAATTCCACTTCCGTTTGTTGTGGTTGATAAAAAAAAATCACATACAAATTATTATGAAAGTGGACAAAGAGCGGTTTCTTTATTAAAAGAGAAAGGCTGTCACTTCCTTGCTTATTTCGGTGAGGGAGAAGATAGTGAAGAAATGGAAGAGCACATATCAGGATTTTTAGATGCTGTTTGGGAAGAAGGAGTCTCTTATCGAGAAGAATGTGTACAAGGGTATACGAATAAACAGTTTATTACATTATTGCAAAACAATCCGTATATAGATGGAATTGTAACTTCAAGTGATAAGATTACTTTTGAGTTAATTCGAGCAGCGAAAAATTTAAATATCTGTATACCGAATAAATTGAAAATTATTGGACTGAACGGGAGCATAGACAGTGAATGGATAGGCCCATCACTCATGAAAATTGAAAGTTGTGTCGAGGAAAATGGGAAAATAGCTTTGCAACAATTAAAAGGAAAAATAAAAAAGTAAAAGGTGCGTATAAAACGCACCTTTTATAATGTAATTGCGGCAATAAAGCCAAATATAAGTAACGGTATATTATAATGCAGAAAAGTTGGTACACATGTATCCCATATATGATGGTGTTGACCATCAGCATTTAAACCGGATGTTGGTCCAAGTGTACTATCTGATGCTGGAGATCCTGCATCGCCTAGCGCTCCGGCTGTACCGATAATTGCAATTGTAGCCATTGGACTAAATCCAAGTTGAATGCAAAGAGGTACAAAAATTGTTGTTAAAATAGGGATGGTTGAAAAGGATGAACCAATTCCCATCGTAACGAGAAGTCCAATAACGAGCATAAGAAATGCAGCGAGTGGTTTGTTATTCCCAATCATATGTGCACTCGTTTGTACAAGGGATTCAACATGTCCTGTTTTTCGAAGGACAGCACCGAACCCAGCGGCAGAAATCATAACAAATCCGATAAAGGACATCATACGCATTCCGCTTGTTAAAATTGCATCTGCTTCTTTAAGAGGTAGACTACCACTAACTGATAAAACGATAATCCCCGCTAGAGCACCGAAAATCATTGATTCTGTTGCTAATTGAACAGTCAATGTAGCTAAGATAGATACTAACCCGAAAGTAATGCTTCGTTTTGTATAGGGAACGATTTCATTTTCGGTAGTATGAACTTGTTCAGTTTCATACGTACGAGGTTTTCGGTACGTAATAAATACCGCGACACATAATCCGATAATCATACCGATTGCTGGAATAGTCATCGCTTTTGGAATAAGTGTAACGTCAAATGTAAGACCACTTTGCGCGGCATTTGTTTGCAATACGTCATGATAAATTTTTCCGAATCCTGCAGGAATCCACATATAAGGAGTAATTAATCCGAATGTAATAATACATGTAACAAGCCTTCTATCTACTTTCAGCTCGTTTAATACTTTTAAAAGTGCTGGAATTAAGATGGGGATGAAAGCGATATGAACAGGAATAACATTTTGTGAGAAACAAGCCATCGTTAAAATGATAAATAAAATAAGTATTTTTGAATAAACTTGTTTTTTTGTGTCTTGTTCATTGCCAATCCATTTTAATGCCGTTTGAATCATGGCATCTGGAAGTCCTGTTTTGGAAAGGGAAATAGCGAAACCGCCAAGCATTGCATAACTTAAAGCGATTGGAGCACTGTTTCCAAGACCAGTGGTAAAAGTGTTAATAGTTTCTGAAATACCGAGTCCGCCGATAATTCCGCCTGTTAAAGCTCCAACAATGATGGCGACAATGACCTGGACACGTAACAAACTAAGCAATAGCATAACTGCTACTGCGACGAGTACAGCATTCATAATAAATGTAATCTCCCTAAATTTTTTATTCTGTTAAGGCAAGTAAATATGAAGCACTTTGCTAGATTTATACATAGTTGCGACATATTATTATAAAATGTTTTTTATGAAATGTAAAAGAGCCCTTTGTTACTAATGCTGAAAAGTTAGCTCTTTTTTAATTGATTGTAAAGAATTGGCAAATAATTCCGGTTCTTCTAAATCAGGAGAATGTGCTGAATTTGGAAACCAAATCATCTTTTTTATAGGTGCTTCCATAACATCACAATATTCCTGAACGAGTGCATAAGGAGTTTGATAATCATAGCGGCCAGAACAAAAGTAAACAGGAATAGATAAACTTGAAATGGACGAAAAGAAATCAATTGTCAGCATTTCTTCCCATAAAACACCAGATTTTAAGTTTCCTATGAGAAACTTGAACCAATCTAATAGCGTATATTCAGGAGAAAAGAAACCTTTTCGTATGAAAGAAAAGGAAGATCCGTTTTGGATTGCTCCTCCGAATGTGCCAAGCCACTTTCTTTGAATAATGAGACGTCTCGTATCTAAAAATGGTGGTTTACCTAATTTTAAAAGAGAAGCTAATGCTTTTTTATGATCATGCTTTTTGGCAGAACGAATTAAATGTTGATATAGTAATTCTTCGTTTTGTTTCATATGTACAATTTGCCCAATACCGATGTAGGCCTCGATATACTGTGGATATTGATGTGCTATGTTAAGCCCAATAATGCTTCCCCAAGAATGACCAGCGAGAAAGAGTTTTTGTTTGTTAAACTTTTTCAGTACATATTGAATCACTTCTTTTGCATCGGAAACGAATTGTTTGATTGTAAAATTTGCTCCGAAATCTTTCATTGAAAAGGATTTGCCTGCCCCGCGTTGGTCCCAATTAATAACGATAAAGTGTTTCTCCAATTCTTTTTGAAAATGGCGAATAAATCCGATTTGTGCCATGCCAGGTCCACCATGACAGCACAATAAAATAGGCTGCTCTATGTTTTGCCCGCGCATAAGGAGGGTTTGTTTTCGATTGTTAATCATAACGCTTTCCATCGTAGCGATACTATTAGGAATGAGTTGTTTATTTTCATTATAGAACTGCGGAGTGTAGCTACGAAAAAGCATATTGAAAACCTCCTTTTCTGAAATCGTATGAATCGCACAGGCTATTCGTTTTGCATATACTGTTAGAAAATCATTGTAACATACCATACTAGTGTCATTTCAACACGGGAGGTGGGAAATTGTGACGATTGGAGAAATTATAGATTGTTTAAATAGACGTGAATCCATCGCTATTATAGCAAAACGTCTTGAAATGAGCCCGTATACATTATCAAAGAAATTAAGATTGATTGGATACGAATATGATGGAGAACAGAAGAAACGTATTTTTGTAGGAGATGGAGAAGAACCGCGTCACTTACAACTCCAAGAAGCGACAGCCCTTCAATATGCGAAAACGGATTATCAATTATTAATTTATGAGCAATTACAAAGTATTTATGAATTACTAAGAAAGAGAGAAGAAGTAAGTGCACCCATTATGAATATAAGTACAGAAAAAAAGAAGCGTACCTTTTCTATTAATAAAGAAATATTAGCAAAATTAGACGCCATATCAGAATCGAAAGGAATTCAAAAATCTAAACTTGTAGAAGAGGCGTTACAACAATTTTTACAACAATATGATTTTAACAAAACATCACATTTTGATAACTAAAAAAGGATACTATGTTCATTGTAAGAACGAGTATCCTTTTCTTTGTTTCCTGTATATTACGGATAATATACAGGATAAGTGCATATCCTTTGCATTGAAAAAATTGGATTGTTTATTAGGAAAATACTTAATTTACTTTTTGAATTCTTCCATCAATAACTGGCTGAATTGGTTCTTTTAATTGTTTTACGTAATCGACTAGTGCTTCAAAGTCGTTTGGACCAGTTTCTGAATTCTTCCCATTTTTAAATGATACAAATCCATCACCACCAGAAGCTAAGAAAGCATTCGCTACTACGCTATACGTTTTAGATGGAGATAATTCTTCTCCGTTTGTTAAACGTATATTTGTAACTTTTTCACCGTTTGGTTTGTTTGCATCCCACGTATATTGAATACCTGAAATTTGAAGCATTCTTGTCGTACCTTTTTGCCATTGCTGATTTAAAATGTCGCGAATGTCTTGACCTGTTAAATCTACTTTAATCAATTGGTTTCCAAAAGGCTGAATACCATATAATTCGCCCCATGTAATATCGCCAGCATCTAAGTCATTACGAATGCCGCCCGGATTCATAAGTGCGATTTGAGTTTGCATCGTTTGGCGCTGGGCATCGGCAACTAAATTTCCAAGAGTGGACTCACCGGCAGCATTTTGTTTACGGTCGATAGGTGCTGTAGATTTTCCGACAACTTCATTTACAAGTGGTGCGATTTTTTCTTTATATTGATCTAGTTTTTTCTTTACTTGTTTATCAGGTTCTACACCTTCATGGTATGTTGTAACAACTTCAGCTTTTTTCTTCACAATATCTTTTGTTTTTCTATCAATCGTTACATCCACATCAGAGAAAGCCATTCCGTAAGAGTTCGCTTGGACAATTAGTTTATTATTTACTGTACCATTTACATACGTATGACTATGTCCACCGAAAATAATATCAACTTCCGGGTCTGTTTCATTTGCAATTCGAGTAAGGTCTCCATTTGTTATACCAGATTCATCTGTTGTTCCACCGACATGAGCAAGGACGACAATAGATTTAACACCGAGACGCTTTAATTGTTGCGCTGATTTATTAATTGCTTCTACTTCGTCAGTGATTTCTACATTTTGAAGCATAGTTGGCATAACGACATTTGGTGTATCAGTTGTAACAACGCCAATGAATCCTACAGGTACACCGTTTACCATTTTTACAGTAAATGGGGGTAAAAATAGTCGACCAGTTGATTTGTTATAGAAGTTTGCAGCGACATAAGGGAAGTTAGCGCCTTTGAAATTTCCTGTTTTTTCGTGATATCCACCGTAAATGAGGCGTTTCATTTCATCGATACCTTCATCAAATTCATGGTTTCCGATTGTACCAACATCAAACTTTAAGTCATTTAAAAATTCAATTGTAGGCTCATCTTGTAATAATGCTGAAACTGGTGGACTAGCACCTACAATATCACCAGCATGTACGAGAAGTGTATTCGGGTTTTGTTTTTTCCGTTCTTTTAAATAAGTAGCTAAGTAATCAGCGCCACCAGCTTCTTTATTATTAATTTTTTTAACAGTATCTAGTTGTCCATGAAAATCATTAATACCAAGCATTTGTACGTCTATGTAGCGGTTTTGTTCAGCTGGAGTCTGAGATGGGGGAGCGGCAAATACGCTTGAAAAAGTAATGGTGCTTAAAACGGCAACAGCAGGAATAATTTTTTTCCACATAATTTAATTCTCCTTTTTTTATAATCTGACATCATACGACATAATTTTAATAGATTCATAGGATTATATCTATATAAAAATTTAGTTTTTTCGAAAAATTAACATATTTACAAAAGATGAATAATAGAGTAATGACCCTTTTTTGTTGTCGATTTCATCTTGTATCTACTATAATGGAGAAAAAAGTAAAAGGTGAGCAGCATGAAGAAAAAGAAACAAAGACAAATGCAAAGACAATCTCAAGTGAATCAATCAAAGAAAGAATCTCTTACATTAGGTGATCAATTAAATGATTCACTTATGCAGCAATTAAAGAATAAGAAGAAAGAATTGCAAGTGAGAGAAGAGAAAAAAGAGGCAGCAGAACTGGAAAGAAAGCGCCAAGAACAAAAAGAACGTGAAAAGAATAAATCATTTGAAGAACTGTTAAGTGAAAGTAGCCTTACTTGGAAAGACTTTAAATAATAAAAAAATGATCAGTGATATTTCACTGATCATTTTTTTGACGAGCTTGTAAGAAAGGGGAAGTTAGAATGAGGAAAATTGTAGTTGTTCCGCATGAAAATCATTGGGGTGAAAAATTTCAAATAGAGGCTGAAAGATTAAAATCAGCGATGCCAGAAACGGTGAAAATTCATCATATTGGAAGTACGTCAGTGCCAGGACTGGCAGCTAAACCAATTATAGATATGATTATGGAAGTAGAGAGTATCGAAAGAGTAGATAGGTGGAATGAACGATTTATAGAGCTTGGTTACATCGCAAAAGGAGAAAATGGTATTTCAAGACGCCGCTATTTTATTCATGGAACGGAGGAAAAACGTTCGTATCATTTACACGTGTTTGAAAAAGGAAATCCAGAGATAGTAAGGCATTTAGCATTTCGTGATTATATGATGGCTCATTGTGAAGAAGCAGAGGCATATGCAACTTTAAAGAAAGAATTAGCTGAAAAGTATACATATGATGGTGCGTTATATTCGGAAGGGAAAACTGAGTTTGTACGTAATGTGGATGAAAAAGCGAAGAAATGGATAGAAAATAGCGTGAATGAATGAGTTCGCATTATTTTTGAAGGTGTATAAATTTATTATGTAAACTGTACATATGTTTTGACTTTTTGATTGAATCTTGTTGAAATAAAGTGGTGGCTTATAAAAATGTAACAATGAAAGGGAGAACGAATGTGCATATTCCAACAACTACACTTCATAATGGCGTGAAAATGCCAATGATTGGTCTAGGCGTTTATAAAGCAACAGAAGGCGACGAAGTAAAACAAGCAGTAAAAACAGCGTTAGAAGTTGGATACCGTTCGATTGATACAGCAACTGTATATGGAAATGAAAGCGGTGTCGGAGAAGCGGTTCGTGAATCAGGGATTCCGAGAGAAGACATCTTTATTACAACAAAAGTTTGGAACGACGATCAAGGATATGAGGAAACACTTGAAGCATTTGAGAAAAGTCTAAAGAGATTACAAATGGACTATGTAGATTTATATTTAATACATTGGCCAATAAGAGGGAAGTATGTCGATACGTATCGAGCGTTAGAAAAACTGTACGAAGAAGGTAAAGTGCGCGCGATTGGTGTTTCTAATTTCCATAAACATCATTTAGAACTGTTATTACCAAACTGTAAAGTGAAGCCAATGGTAAACCAAGTGGAACTTCATCCAATGTTAACACAATTTGAATTGCGTAATTTCTGTCAAGGTGAGCAAATTCAAATGGAAGCATGGAGTCCATTAATGAGAGGCGGGGAAGTATTTCAGCACCCGATTATTCAGGCCATTGCTAACAAATATGAAAAAACACCTGCGCAAGTTATATTAAGATGGGATATTCAAAGTGGGATAGTGACGATTCCTAAATCTGTTACACCATCTCGCATTCAGGAGAATTTTACTATCTTTGATTTTTCACTAACGGAAGAAGAAATGAATCAAATTAATACATTAAACCGTAATTTACATGTAGGAACGAATCCTGATAAATATGATACGTTATAAAAAGACGCTACCAGTATGGTAGCGTCTTTTTAACGATGTAAAGCATAGGTATCACATTTAGCAATTTGCTGAAGTTGTATATATTGTGCTGTTGTTAACTGTGTTTGTTTACAAGCCTGTACATTTTCTTGTAATTGTTGAATAGAGCTTGCACCAGGTATAACAGCTGCAACAGTTTCGTTATGTAAGCAATATTGAATAGCTGTTCCGGTTAAAGAGCTTTCTCTGATTACTTCTTTTACAATTGCGAGTGTCGCATATAATTCATCGTAAGAATAAGAAAGGTAATTCTTTTCTTTTACTCTTTCTATCTTTCTTGCATTGTTGTCAGCTAGAATTCCTTTTGCAAGTGGTCCGCGAGCAATGACACTAATTTGATGTTCATTAAGAAGCGGGAACCATTCTTCAGGGCGACGATTTAAAAGGCTATATTCCATTAATACACTAACGATATTTGAATGTTTTGCATATTCACGGATGACATTTGGACGTATAGAAGAAATACCGTAATGGCGAATGATACCTTCTTTTTTTAATTCTTCAAAGGCTTCAATTGTTTCATCTATAGGATCTTCAAGCGTTCCGCCGTGAAGTTGATAAAGGTCAATGTAATCAGTTTGAAGTCTACGTAAACTTTCTTTCACTTCAGCCTTTATGTAATCTTTAGAAGGATCCCAAGACCAGCCGTTTTTTTCGTCTGTCCATCGATTTCCAACCTTTGTTGTAAGAACGATTTGGTCTCGTTTCCCTTTTAAGGCTTTTCCAACAAATTCTTCGTTTAATCCATAATCATATAAATCTGCTGTATCAAAAAAATTGATTCCTAAATCGATTGCTTCATCGATAATACGCATAGCTTCTGTTTCAGATGTACCGAGAGACATACAGCCAAGTCCCATTTCTGTCACAAATAAATCCGAGTTTCCTAATTGACGTTTTTTCATAAGTCAACCTCCTTATCTTTATTGTACGCAAGGGAAAAGAGGTTGACAAACTTTTACTTTTTATCCCGATTGGTGAAGAGAAATAATCAGAGGAGATGCCCCCTCTGATTAAATTTTCCCTTTATTTGCTGTAATCCACTCTTGTACAGTTGTGTACTCTTTGCCATATTGTTTTAGCTTATGGCGAATTTGCCACGCTTTTCCGACTAAAGTGACGCGATTTGGTAAAATATAAACTTTCATTTCTATCACGCTCCTTTCAATGTGGTAAAATGTATGAGGAAAGAATAGGAAATAGAACAGGGAGATGAAGTAGTATGAGTAATCTTGCAGAGAGAACCGTAAAAACTGAACCAATTTTTGATGGTAGAGTTATAAAAGTTCGTGTTGATGATGTAGTATTACCAAATGGAGCAATGAGTAAACGTGAAATTGTAAATCACCCTGGTGCAGTTGCTATTATTGCTATTACTGATGAGGGGAAAATTGTGCTTGTTGAGCAATATCGTAAAGCGCTTGAAAAGGCGATTATAGAAATTCCAGCCGGCAAGTTAGAACCTGGTGAAAAACCTGAGGTGACAGCAGTTCGTGAATTAGAAGAGGAAACAGGATATGGATGTGAAAATATGGAGCTTATTACTTCTTTCTACACATCTCCAGGGTTCGCGGATGAAATTTTATATGTATATAAAGCGACAGGTTTGACGAAAAAAGAAAATAAAGCTGAGTTAGATGAAGATGAGTTTGTGGAATTGATGGAAGTATCGTTAGAAGAAGCGGTTATTCTTATGAAAGATCTTCGTATTCATGATGCGAAGACGATGTTTGCAGTACAATATTTACAACTACAAAAATAAACACTCGCCAAAGGCGAGTGTTTTTTAATTGATTTTTGCATATACGCGTGCATCACGTAAGCTACCATCTGGTGCTATGAAATCATTTTCCATTGTACCTTCTAGAATAAATTCTAAACGTTCTGCTAAGTTACATGCATTTGTATTTGTTGCATCAATACGAATTTCAATTCTTCTAGCACCTAGCTTATCAAAGGCAAATTGAATGGCACCTTTAACAGCTTCGGTCATATAACCTTGCTTTGTATAAGCACTATGCAGCCAGAAGTGAAGTGAAAACTTTGGAATATCCCAGTTTTCAGGCTTGAGCGTTATAGCTCCGATGAATGTACCAGATACTTTATCGTATAAGTGAAAATCAAGTGTTTCACGAAGTAAAAACTGTCCGTGAGCGTTACGAACGATTTCTTCAGCACTTTCTTCTGTTTCAGCGTTAATTGGCATCCACGGTACTAAGTCTTCTAGAGAAGCTTGGATTGCTTCATACACTTCTGCACCATCACCTGGAAATGGCTTACGAACTTGTAAGCGTTCAGTTTGAAATAATGTTGGAAAATCTAATAATAATGGTTTCAAGAGAAATCCCTCCTATTCTCTACTTTTTAGTTTAGCAAAGTAGAGCGGAATTTCAATGTTAATTCGTCATACTTTTTTCTTTCTTTCATACATTTTTAGTAAGAGTGTGAACGGAGGGAAGAAAAATGTGGCGAAAAACTTGGCAAGACCGTGTAATGTCTCACATACAGGAAAACTCTTCATTATATATATTTAACGCTGTTTTATTATTGATGGGAGTAATATTTGGGGCCATTCTTGTAAATAGTTTACAATTAAATCAAAAACAAGATTTATCATTTTATTTACAACGTTTTTTTGGACAAGTTTCTAAAGGAGAATTTGCTATTGCAAGCGAAATGTTTCGAGAAAGTTACTTTTCGCAATTAAAATACATTGGATTTATTTGGATTTTGGGAATTTCAATTATTGGATTGCCACTTATTTTTATTTTATTATTTGTAAAAGGAGTAGTTGTCGGATTTACAGTAGGTTTTTTAGTAAGTCAGCATGGATGGAATGGATTATTATTAGCATTCGTTTCTGTATTGCCACAAAACCTCATTATTATTCCAGTATTTCTCGTTATGACAACAATTGCTGCAAGCTTTTCCTTACGCATGATTAGGCATCAATTTATCAGGAAAATAACCGAGCCGCTATTACCATTATTAATTCGTTATACATGCTTCTTTCTTATAATTGGAGCAGTGTTAGCTCTTGCTTCTAGTGTAGAAGCTTATGCATCGCCAGTTTTAATGAAAGAAGTCGTTGAGGCTATTAATAAACAATAAATACTTTTTGAGAATAATTATCAATTTGTTTTTATTGTTTTTCTTTTGACAGAAGCCCTTCTTCTGATATAATGGTGTAAGAGTGGCGAGGAGGGAGTAGTACCGAATGGAAGAAAGAATTGAACGAATTAAGAAGCAATTACATGCAGCGAGCTACAAATTAACACCGCAACGTGAAGCAACAGTTCGTGTGCTGCTAGAAAATGAAGAAGATCATTTAAGCGCAGAAGATGTTTACCTCCTTGTAAAAGAAAAGTCGCCAGAGATCGGATTAGCAACCGTCTATCGAACTTTAGAACTATTATCTGAGTTAAAAGTTGTCGATAAGATTAACTTCGGAGACGGTGTTTCACGCTATGACTTACGCCAAGAAGGTGCGCAGCGTTTCCACCATCATTTGATTTGTACACAATGTGGTGCTGTACAAGAAATACAAGAAGATTTACTTGGTGAAGTGGAAAGGAAAGTAGAACGTGACTGGAGCTTTAAGGTGAAGGATCATCGTTTAACATTCCATGGGATTTGTAAAAATTGTCAAGAAAATGAAACGGATGAAAAATAACCTTTTCCTATTTAACTAGGAAGAGGTTTTTTATTTGAATAAGGTATAAATTGGTGAAAGCTTGGCATATGTTGTAATAACTTATATTTTGGAGGAATTTACAATGCGCCGAGCTTTAAAATTAACTTTTGATGGGGTAAAAGTATTTTTATTATTTACAAGTTGTACGATTTTGTTTTATTTCGCTATACTATGGATAAATGAAGAATATGAAAGCTATCATCGTTATGAAAAGCCAAAAGAAGAGACTGTAGAAAAAGTATCAGGGAATGAAGAGCCGGCAAAGGATGCTTTCGTAAATAGAATGATGTTTTTCTATGAAAATGGGGAGTAGTGTAGATTGGAAGATCAATTAAAAGATTTTATTCATTATATGGTTGTCGAAAAAGGGTTAGCGAAAAATACAGTAGTATCTTATGAACGTGATTTAAAAAGTTATGTAAAGTACTTGCAAAACGTAGAACAAGCGAAAAGCTTTCATGAAGTGACACGCTTGCACATTGTTAATTTTCTGCAGCACTTAAAAGAAAACGGAAAATCTTCAAAAACATTAGCACGTCATATTGCATCGATTCGTTCGTTCCATCAATTTCTACTTCGGGAACGAGCGGTAGAGCACGATCCATCCGTACATATTGAAACGCCGCAAGGAGAACGGAAATTACCGAAAGTATTATCAGTCGATGAAGTAGAGGCGTTACTTCAGACACCAAAAATGACGAGTGCTTTTGGGGTTCGTGATAAAGCGATGCTAGAGTTACTGTATGCAACAGGACTTCGTGTTTCGGAATTAATTGCCTTAAATTTAGAAGATGTACATTTGACGATGGGATTTGTTCGTTGCATAGGGAAAGGGAATAAAGAAAGAATTATTCCACTAGGAAGTTTAGCGACGGAAGCGATTCAAAAGTACATTGAAAAGGGAAGAAGAGAATTGATGGGTAAAAAAGTAGTAGATGCACTCTTTTTAAACCATCATGGGAATCGATTATCAAGACAAGGATTTTGGAAAATTTTAAAACGATTGGCGAAAGAAGCAAATATTGAAAAAGAACTTACACCTCATACATTGCGCCATTCTTTTGCTACGCACTTATTAGAAAATGGAGCAGACTTGCGTGCTGTGCAAGAAATGCTTGGACATGCAGATATTTCAACGACACAAATTTATACGCATGTTTCAAAAGCTAGATTAAAAGATGTATATAAACAGTTTCATCCGAGAGCATAGTTACTATGCTCTTTTTTCATAGATTCAAAAGGCTATAGTACTTCACAGAAACTTCACAAATATTTCGTACATTGTTTTCAGCAGAAGACTGGAATATTACAATGTATTTCCTCTATACTAAATAAGGTATGAAGGAGGAAATGATGATGAAAAAACTTATTATGACTTTATTTATCGCGATGCTAGCATTGGCTGGCTGTAATACAAACAAAGAAGAACCGAAAAAAGAACAGAAACTGGAAGCTGTAAAAGTAGCAGTTCAAACAAATCCGAAAGAAATTAAACCTCGTGAAAAAACAGAAGTACAAGCACTTGTTACACAAGGAAAAGAAAAAGTAACAGATGCTGATGATGTAAAGTTTGAAATTTGGAAAGCTGGCGACGAAAAGCACGAGATGTTAGATGGTAAGCATAAAGGAAAAGGTGTTTATGCTGTAGAGAAAACGTTCGAGACGGATGGAGTATACCATATTATCGCTCACACAAATGCGCGTGAAATGCATGTTATGCCAGAAGTAAAAGTGGCTGTAGGAAATGCGAAAGTAGAAGATGCGAAAAAAGAAAATAATGATCACGGTGCAGGACATGGCGATCATAAAAGCGATACAATGATCCACCTTATGGCTGGTGACATAAAAGCAAATGCTGAATCAACAATGAAAGTTCATTTAAAACAAAAAGAAGAAGCGTTAACTGGTGCTGAAGTACAACTTGAGATTTGGAAAGATGGTGTTGAAAAACACGAATTTATTCCAGCGAAAGAAGGAAATAAAGGAGAGTATGAAACGAAACATACTTTCAAAGAAAACGGTTCTTACAAAGTGAAAGTTCATGTTAGAAAAGGCGAACTGCATGAACATAAAGAAGAAACAGTAGAAGTAAAATAAAAAGCAGCTCTTTAGAGCTGCTTTTTATTTTTGTCCCGTTATTTGCGGGTTAATTAAAATTTCATTTTATATGAAGAAATAAATCATAAAATAATTAGCACTTCTGTGCATAATGGATTACAATAGAAGTGTGAAGAAAATGAGAAATTCTACGAAAATGTATTAAAAAGAAAGCGTAAACATGTTATGATATCAGTATCAGATGTCTGACATCTGACTTAGAAAAAACTAGAAATGTTTTTGCGTCGTTTCAAGGTAAACGAAATAGGTTAGAGAATGATTTAAAGAAGTACTGTTTGATAATGAGAACGAAAGATAATTCTTATGGAGAACAGTTTCACTTTATAGCGTTTTGAACATACTACAAGAAGTAGAACTGAACTTATAGGAGGTCGCAGTTATGAATAAATATAAACGTATATTCCTAGTCGTAATGGACTCTGTTGGAATCGGTGAAGCACCAGATGCTGAACAATTTGGTGATTTAGGATCTGATACAATTGGTCACATTGCTGAACATATGAATGGATTACCAATGCCTAACATGGTGAAATTAGGCCTTGGTAACATTCGTGAAATGAAAGGCATCTCTAAAGTAGAAAAACCACTTGGATATTATACAAAAATGCAAGAGAAATCTACTGGTAAAGATACAATGACAGGACACTGGGAAATCATGGGTCTTTACATTGATACACCATTCCAAGTGTTCCCTGAAGGATTTCCGAAAGAATTACTTGATGAATTAGAAGAAAAAACAGGCCGTAAAATCATCGGTAATAAACCAGCTTCTGGAACTGAGATTCTTGATGAACTTGGTCAAGAACAAATGGAAACAGGTTCTTTAATCGTTTACACTTCTGCTGATAGCGTATTACAAATCGCAGCACATGAAGAAGTAGTGCCGCTTGATGAATTATATAAAATTTGTAAAATTGCACGTGAATTAACGTTAGATGAGAAGTATATGGTAGGTCGTGTTATTGCTCGTCCATTCGTTGGTAAGCCTGGAAGCTTTACACGTACACCAAACCGTCATGACTATGCATTAAAACCATTCGGCCGTACGGTAATGAATGAATTAAAAGATAGTGACTATGATGTTATCGCTATCGGTAAAATCTCTGACATCTATGATGGTGAAGGAGTAACTGAATCGCTTCGTACGAAGTCTAACATGGATGGAATGGATAAACTTGTAGATACATTAAATATGGACTTTACAGGTCTTAGCTTCTTAAACTTAGTTGACTTTGATGCATTATTCGGTCACCGTCGTGATCCACAAGGATACGGAGAAGCTCTGCAAGACTATGATGCGCGTCTTCCAGAAGTATTCGAAAAACTAAAAGAAGATGATTTATTATTAATTACAGCAGACCACGGTAATGATCCAGTTCATCCTGGTACTGACCATACACGTGAATATGTACCTTTATTAGCATATAGCCCAAGTATGAAAGAAGGCGGACAAGAGTTACCACTTCGTCAAACATTTGCTGATATTGGTGCAACTGTAGCAGAAAACTTCGGTGTGAAAATGCCAGAATACGGAACAAGCTTCTTAAACGAGCTAAAGAAATAGGGGGATAAACAAATGAATCGTGAACTTATTACAAAATCAGCTTCATACTTAAAAGAGAAATTTCAAGAGACACCACAAGTAGGACTAATCCTTGGATCTGGACTAGGTGTATTAGCAGATGAAATCGAGAACGCAGTAACAGTACCTTATAGTGAAATCCCTGAATTCCCAGTTTCAACTGTAGAAGGTCATGCAGGTCAACTAGTATTCGGTACACTTCAAGGTGTAACAGTAGTAGCAATGCAAGGACGTTTCCACTTCTATGAAGGATACGATATGCAAAAAGTAACATTCCCAGTTCGTGTTATGAAAGAACTAGGTGTAGAAACAGTTGTTGTAACAAATGCAGCTGGTGGTGTAAATACATCATTCGAACCAGGCGATCTTATGTTAATTTCAGACCACATTAACTTCATGGGTACAAACCCATTAATCGGACCAAATGATTCTGAAATGGGTGTACGTTTCCCTGATATGTCTACATCATATACGACAGAACTTCGCGAAATGGCGAAACAAGTTGCAGCAGACTTAAATATTAAAGTACAAGAAGGTGTATACGTTGGAATGACAGGTCCTGTATATGAAACACCTGCAGAAATTCGTATGCTTCGTACACTTGGCGGAGATGCAGTTGGTATGTCAACAGTACCTGAAGTAATTGTAGCGCGTCATGCTGGTATGAAAGTACTTGGTATTTCTTGTATTTCAAATATGGCAGCTGGTATTTTAGATCAGCCACTTCACCACGATGAAGTAATCGAAACGACAGAACGTGTTAAAGCTAACTTCTTAGCATTAGTAAAAGCAATCGTAAAACAAATGAAGGGGTGAACTCATAATGAGAATGGTGGACCTAATTGCAAAAAAACGTGACGGACATGCATTAACGACAGAAGAAATTAACTTTATTGTTGAAGGATATACGAATGGTGATATTCCTGATTATCAAGTAAGTTCACTTGCAATGGCAATTTTCTTCCAAGATATGAACGATCAAGAACGTGCTGATTTAACGATGGCAATGGTAAATAGCGGTGATACAATCGACTTATCGGCTATTGAAGGGGTAAAAGTAGATAAGCACTCAACAGGTGGTGTTGGTGATACAACAACACTTGTATTAGGTCCATTAGTAGCCGCTTTAGGTGTACCGGTTGCAAAAATGTCTGGACGTGGTCTAGGACATACTGGTGGTACAATTGATAAATTAGAAGCAGTTCCAGGATTCCATGTTGAAATCGAAAATGATGAATTCATGCGTCTTGTAAATGAAAACAAAATTGCAGTTATTGGTCAGAGTGGAAACTTAACACCTGCGGATAAAAAGTTATATGCACTTCGTGATGTAACGGCAACAGTAAACTCGATTCCGCTTATTGCAAGCTCGATTATGAGTAAAAAAATTGCTGCTGGTGCAGATGCAATTGTTCTTGATGTAAAAACTGGAGCAGGTGCATTTATGAAAACAGATGAAGATGCAAAACGTTTAGCAGAAGCAATGGTGCGCATTGGTAATAACGTTGGCCGTAATACGATGGCTGTTATTTCTGATATGAGTCAACCACTTGGTGAAGCTATTGGTAACGCACTTGAAGTACAAGAAGCAATTGATACATTACAAGGTAAAGGACCGAAAGATTTAGAAGAGTTATGTTTAACACTTGGAAGTCAAATGGTATATCTTGCTGGACAAGCTTCATCTTTAGAAGATGCACGTGAGAAATTAATTGAAGTAATGAACAACGGTAAAGCGCTAGAATCATTTAAAACGTTCCTATCAGCGCAAGGCGGCGATGCATCTGTTGTTGATGATCCTTCTAAATTACCACAAGCACAATTTAAAATTGAAGTGGAAGCGAAGGAAGACGGTTATGTATCAGAAATCGTTGCAGATGAAATCGGAACAGCAGCAATGCTTTTAGGAGCAGGACGTGCGACAAAGGAATCTGAAATTGATTTAGCAGTTGGTTTAATGCTTCGTAAAAAAGTAGGGGACAGCGTGAAAAAAGGTGAATCCCTTGTTACAATTTACGCAAACCGTGAAAATGTGGAAGATGTAAAAGCAAAAATTTATGAGAACATGAAGATTGCTAACGAGCATGTAGATGCACCAACATTAGTGCACGGCATCGTTACTGAATAATAAAGAAGGGCCAGGGAGTATTTCTCCTTGGCTTTTTTTGCTATTTTTTGTTTATAATAATAATGGGTGAAATTATGATTAGAATTTGTGCAATAACAAAAACAGATGAAGTATTATATGATGTTTCGCTAGAAGAAACAACGAAAGACCATATTGTATGGTATTGGCTAGATTTATATAAGCCAACGAAAGAAGAGTATATATACATTTTACAAGATCATTTTAAGTTCCATCCCCTTGCAATTGAAGACTGTATAGAATATGTACAGAGACCAAAAGTTGATTTTTATGATGGATATAACTTTTTAGTTCTTCATGCATTTGGGGAAGATGGACTAGAACCGCACGAAATCGATTTATTTATAAGTGATCGTTATATTGTGTCTTTCCACTTTTCTCATAACAATGCAATCGAAAGAGTATGGAAAACACTTGGAGAAAAGAAGCGTATTAAAAATAGTCCTTTACACGTAGCCCATACAATTATCGACCAGATTGTAGATGACTATTTTGCGCCTGTATATTACATTGAGGATCATTTAAATGCAATTGATGATAATTTAACGGGTGAGACAGCAGGAAGTGTACTAGAAGAGGTATTTGATATACGTGCAGATTTATCAAAGCTAAGGCGTACAATCATTCCGATGCGTGATTTATTGTATCGTATTTTAAATTCGACTCGTTTTTACGGTATAAGTGATCATGAAATTTACTTTAAAGATATACATGATCATTTGCTTAAACTGACAGAAATGATTGAGGCAAGCCGAGAGTTAACGGCAGATATTCGAGATAGTTATTTTTCATTAAACTCACATCATATGAATAACATTATGAAAACATTAACTGTATTCTCGACTATTTTCATGCCGTTAACATTTATTGCCGGAGTATATGGAATGAACTTTACGCATATGCCAGAGCTTGGTGGACAATATAGTTATTTTATTTGTTTACTTATCATGGCGTTAATTGGCGGGGGAATGATGGCTTGGTTTTATAAAAAAGGTTGGTTTAAGTAAAAAAACACCGAGGAAAATTCCTCGGTGTTTTTACTTAACCAATAGCATGTAATACGAACATGGCTAAGAATAAGCATGTAATGATATACATAGACGGTGCGACTTCTTTACGCTTTCCAAGAGCAACTTTTAAGATAGGATAAGCAATAAATCCGAACGCAATGCCATCAGCGATACTATATGTGAGCGGGATCATGACGATAATTAAGAACGCTGGAAATCCTTCTGAAAAATCGTTCAGAGGAATTTGTTGAATGCTTGTAATCATCAGGCCGCCAATAATAATTAAGATTGGTGCAATGGCACTATCAGGAATTAGTTTGACAAACGGAAGTGCAAACAGTGATGCAAAGAATAACAACCCTGTAACGATAGACGTCAGACCTGTCTTTCCACCTGCAGTAATACCTGCGGCACTCTCTACTGTCGATACGGTAGGGCTTGTGCCAAATAGACCACATGTCATTGCTGAAATTGCATTGGCTTGGTAAGCACGCGGGAATTTACGGTCATCTTCTAATAAACCGTGCAGAAGTCCCATGTTCTCAAAAATAAGCACCATGCTTAAGGAGAATGTTGCAATCCAAAACGGTAAGGAAGAAAGTTTGCCAAATGACATACCTCCAAACACATCGCCGTAATTAGCGAATGAGAATGAACTATTTCCGATTTGACTTGTATCAACAAGACCAAATAGCCATGAGATACCAGTTCCTATTGCAATCGTCCATAAAAAGTTTCCACGTACGTTACGAATAAATAGTACAAGTGCAACGATAAGAGTAAGCACGGTCGCAAGAACGACAGGGTTACTTAATTTACCCATTGCAACAGCCGTATTTGGATTCGAAACGACTAAACCACCTTTTTGCAATCCGATAAATGCTAAAAATAATCCGATGCCGACAGTAATAGCTTCCTTTAATGACTTTGGAATTGATACTGAGAGCACGCGAGCGATTGGTGTAAACGCAGCAATTGCAAAAATAATACCAGAGATGAAGACAGCTGCTAATGCTTCTTGCCAAGCTAATCCGAGCGTATGCACAGCAGTGTACGTGAAGAATGCATTTACACCCATACCAGGGACAAGAATAGCAGGTGCATTTGCCCAAAATGCCATGAGCAGACATCCGACAAATGAACTGAAAACAGTTGCTAAAATTCCAGCTTCAAGAGGAATGCCAGCATCTGATAAAATTGATGCATTTACAATCATAATATATACGATTGTGAAAAATGACGTAACTCCAGCTAAAACTTCTTGTTTTGGTGATGTTTCGTGTAAACCTAATTTAAATGTACTTTCAAGTATTCCTTTCATGTTAAACCTTCTTTTTCATATCCCTCTCCCACCCGTGATATCTCTTTTGTAAGAGCTCACCGTCCTTTATTATATCAGAACATCATGTTTTTACAACAAGGAAAATGATAACGTTTACTTATAAATGAAATTATTTATAAATACGTAAAAATCGCTCGTATTGTGGAAATAATCTCTAGTTCTCCCGATTGAATGGGCGGGGCTGCCTGTGCATGTAAAGTAGCATAGGACGTCACTTCCCGTGGCAATTGGGCAGATTCTTCAACGAATGAGAGTGGAACAGGATTAATATTTAAATTGTATGTACTCGCAATAGCACGAGCTTTTTCTACCGCTTGTTGCAGAGCTTGAATGAGAGCTTGCTCATAATATTTATTTGGATGAGATATTCGAAACCGTAATCCTTTTGCTAAGTTTGCCCCATTTGAAACGGCTATATCATATACTTCCCCTGCTTTTTGGACATTTAAAACGGTAATTTCATACAAATGTTCCACACGATATCCTTGTAGTAATGCTTTATCATTTATATATTCGTATTGGGGCGTAATCGTATACGAAATGGTTTCTATATTTTTGTCGGCAATCCCTAAGTGTTTCAGTGCATCTAGTAATTGTTTTGATTGCACTGCATTTTCTTCTTGTGCCTGTTTCACATTTTTATGATCTGTACGAATACCGATTGTTAATATAACAACATTTGGTTTTGCCTTTACAACACCTTCACCTTGCACCGTAATGGTAGCTTCTTTACCAGTATTAGCTGTACGTACGTTGTGTAAATAAGGGTTCATTCCACCTTGCATGTTCCATCACCATCCTTATTTATATATATATGTGTGAACAAAAAAGAAATTTGTATGAAAAAGTTACATAAATGGTAATGTTAAAGAAAGAAAGCATATACAACAAGGGTATTTATAGATTATAATATGTGTAAATATGATAAAAAAGGGACGAGGCTAGTGAACGAAAAAAGAGAAACACTGATTTTAGAATTATCCGGATCATTTCGAAAGATGATACGTTTATTACAAAATGATATTAATACACGTTTTGCAGAACATATGCCATACAATGAATTTTCTGTATTACGCGCGTTATTTTTAAACAGTCCACAGATGGCTTCGCAAATTGCGAGTGAAGTAAACGTAACCTCCAGTCATATTACAGCTGTTACTGATCGTCTCGTACGAAAAGGGTTTGTAGAAAGAAAGCGTTCAAATTCAGACCGTCGTATCGTGTACTTAGAAATTACAGAACACGGAAGAGAAGTAACTGAAAAACTTGAAGCTGTGCGTAAAGAATATTATAAAGATAGATTTAAAGGTTGGAGCGACCAAGAAATAGAAATGGTGTTAGAGTTATTTGGTCGCGTATTATAATAAATGAGGATAGGGAGCGGAAGCTTTCCTATCCTTTTTCTTTTGAATAAAAACATTTTGAAACTCCAATACTTTAATTAAAAAGAATCGGAGTGAAAAATTATGAAACGTATTTGTACGCTTTTCATTATGATTGGAAGTTTTTTCTGCTTTCATCAATTCGCGGATGCTGCAACGCCTCTTCAAGTCGTTCAAAAAGAATTACAACATATTTCAAATAAGCAACCTGTTTTATATTCAAAACTATGGATTCGCTCTATGCAGAATACAATTTTATTTCATCATAGCGATAACATTCGGCATGAAGATACGATCAGTAATGTAAAAAAGTCTTCTCTTGTAAAAGTAAAACAACTTCCACTTCAGAAAGCATCGCAGTACATCCCGAGATTATCACAATATATTTCTAAGTTTGAGGCTGAAAATGTACAGGTGTATTATGTTGCAGCTCGCTATGAAGTGAAAAAAGAAAATCCATATCAGTTAAATGGTATGAATTATTTTATGCAAGTATTTATTCAACAAGGGGGAGAATGGAGAATTGCTGAAAGTATAGTTGCTCCAACAGATCAAATTGTGGCAAATGGTGACGGGTTTGGAACGAAGCAAGAAAAAGACTATGGGAAAAGAAGAGAGAATGTGAAATAACCTCCTCAATAAGAGGAGGTTATTTTATTTGAAATTCCAAGAGACTTTCCATTTTAATATTTTAGGTAGGAAGAAATACGTAATGAAACTAGTTACTAAAAATCCGATGTAGAAACTAGCCAATGAATGAGTACTACTTAATGTTAAACCTCCAACGATTCCAATAGTTAAAATAGCACATAGGATAACTGCTTTTTGTAGTCTCGGGTATAATATGAAGTTACCATTTCGCTCATTGACTGAATGGGCATATAAATATATACCGAGTGGTAATAAAATAATAATATGGGCAATAGGTCCAATCAATGTTTTGGCTGAAGGAATGTATGAAAAATTTGGTTCATCATGACGAACACCTTTAGGATCGGTGTAAGCATTTTGTGGATTGTAATCAAATACAATATTAAATCCTTCTGCTGGGCTAGAAACACGTATCTTTTCCGTCATATTGTTTATTTTAGTATAAATCTTTTCCCCATCCGCGTTTGAATGAACACTAATCACCCCTACGATAAGAGATGGAAGTAAGAATGGAAAAACGATTATGATAGCAGTGATAATTCCCTGGGATACGATATTTCCAGCAAGTGTTCCTATACATAATGCAAGTGTATAAATAGCAATTAGTACAATTAACATATATAGAAAGTACGTATGGAATGGGGAAAAGATTTGATATTTATTATGAAAAGTCAACTTTTTCATAATAGCAAATAGTCCCCAGTTTAAAACGACAACAGCGGCGATATTACAGATTCCAAACAACCACTTTGTTATATAAAGGTGCGAACGTTTAAAGGGCATAGACCATAACAAGTCGCTAGAGTTATTTTGCCTTTCCCATCCAATTAAAGTACAGGCTAGAACGATAAGTATACTACCTAACAACATGACAGGTTCTAAAAGTGTTAAATTAAAGTGGTAATGATATATATAGTTCCACGCTTTGTTCATCTTTAAATATTGTTGTTGTTCAATAGAAGCCATATAGTACATATATGATAAAGTATAGAAACTGCTGAGCCACAATAGCCATACAACATATTTACTTTGTTGATACGTTCTTAGCCATAATGCTTTTTGAAACATAGGATTCCTCCTTTAAAAAACTTTATAATTTGTTAGTCGTGATAATATAACATAAGTAATGATTCCAGCTATAAAAAAACTGATATAGTAGCTAGGTAAGAAATTAAATTGATTCATTTTATAGCCACCTAATAGTGCAAAGTAAATGCTTGTCCCCCATATCCATATTTTTAAATGCTTTTGGAAAATAAATATCTTTTGACTGTTTTCATTTGGTGATCGTGAATATAAATATGCGCCGAGTAATAGGTTAACTATTGTATAAAAAATAGGGACTAACATCGACTTAGCCGAATAATATTGATAAGATGCTGGATCTCTTAAAGTGGTTGGATCTTTTTCTTTCTTTCGTGATGTTGAATCATAGTCGTAAGTGATAGAAAACCGATATATTGGTGCAGCTATATTTGTTTTTTGATTGATTTCATAAAGTTGTTGATATAAGTTATTATTTTTAGGAGCTATAGCATCTAAATGTTGTATTGTAAGGGTGTAAGCTAATGACATGAATGTAAGCCCCATTAGTAGCCACGGAATACAAAAAACGACTTGTGAAACGATGCTTCCAGTAAACGTACCGATGCATAATGCAGCCGTATATACTGCAACATAAGAAACAATTGCATAAAGAAAGTATCGATGAAACGGACTAAATGATTGATACTCAAAATGAATGGTTGTTCTATAAATAACGTACATAAGGATCCAGTTTACAAGGAGAGACCCTATAATCCAGAATGAACCAAAAGCCCATTTAGAAAAGAAAATATCTTTTCTTGTAAATGGCATTGCCATTAGGGTATTAGACTGTTTATTACGCTCCCATCCTATAAATAGACAAGCTAAGCAAATAATAAGAAAAGTTAGCCAAACACTATTACCTGTCTTTGACCAAAATTCATAATAGTAATAGAACGTTCCCTTTTCTTGCAATCTATAATAATTAGAAAGTTGTAGCTCGGCTGCTTTATAGTAGCCAAAAGATAACAAGTAAAGCGAACTAAAGAAGAATAGTAACACAGCATATTTCCCGCGTTTCCAATTCCACATCCACAACGCCTTATGAAACATACCCATCCTCCTCTAGTGTCGTAACGAAGACATCCTCAAGTGACATTGTTAATTCTTCAATGAGTATAGGTTGCTCTTTATAAAACTTCTCTAGTGTTGTAGCTACATTTCCCTCGATTAAGATTGTATATACTTTTCCTGTTTGGTTTAATATTTTAATATTGCTTAAGTTTTCTAGTTTTTGAGGTAATGAACGTTCGTAAGCTACTTGTATTTTTGCAAATCGTGATTTTGCATCGTCTAGTGATGTAATAGAAGATATAGTATGACCTTTTAATATAATGATTGTATCTGCAATTTGTTCTACTTCATCTAAATGGTGAGTTGAGATGAAAATCGTAATCTCTTTTTCTGCAACTTCTCCAACGAGAAACTGTAAAATCTGTCTTTTCACGATAGGATCAAGTCCGTTTGTCGGTTCATCTAAAATGATATATTCTGCTTTTGTAGAAACAGCTAAAATAATCGCAAGTAGTGCTTGCATTCCTTTTGAATAACTACGAATTCGTTTGTTTGGTAAGTTAAAACGTTCTAACAGTTCGTAGAAATAGGCTTCATCAAATGCGGTGTAAACAGCTTTATAAAACTTTACAATTTCTTTTACTGTATATCCGTTCAGTATGTTAGTAGAATCCGGGACATATACGATTTTTTGTTTTGTGCCAGGATTCTTATGAATGTCGGTATCCTCATATGTAACAGTTCCTACATCAGGGTCTAAAATGCCGACCATCGTACGTAATAAAGTTGTTTTCCCTGCGCCGTTTCTTCCAAGTAATCCGATGATACTTCCTCTTTGTAATGTGAAAGAAACATCATCTAAAATCGTTTGATTATCAATCGTTTTCTTCAAGTTTGTTACTTTCAACATGTGCATTTCCTCCAATCTCTTTATAGTATGAATCTATCCAATCATGAATTTTATCTTTCGTAACACCAAGATAAGAGGCTTCTAATAGTAATTGATGAAATTGCTTTTCAACCATAGCGATTTTCCTTTCGTCTAATGTTGGGGTAATCGATTGGGATACAAATGTTCCTTTTCCTCGTAATGTTTCAATAATCCCTTGTCGCTCTAACTCTTGATACGCTTTACTCACTGTATTTGGATTGATAACGAGTAAAGAAGCGAGTTCGCGTACAGAAGGAAGCTTGTCACTTGGAGCTAACATGTTTTTTAATACGAGTTCTTTTATATTCTGAACAATTTGTTCCCATATCGGAGTGTTGCTTCTTGGATCAAGTTGAATATGCAAGAGCAATGTCTCCTTTCTAGCATGTATTAGGTGTACTACTTCATGTAATACACTTAATACAATATAGGCGATGAATATATTTGTCAACCGAAAATATTAGAAAAATATGGTATTAAAAAATAATAAATTGGAAAAAATAGGTCTGATATAGAATGGAGGGTTAGTCATGAAGCGAGTTTTTGGAATACTTGTTTGTTTCATGTTATTGCTTTCTGGTACTTCAGTTAGTTTTGCACAATCTGAGAAGACGAAGCAGGAGAAAACAGAAGAAACAACGCCTAAGTTAGCAGAACAAGCATCATCAGCAATTGTAATTGAACAAGATACAGGTAAAGTTTTGTTTGATAAAAATCCAAATGAGAAGTTACCACCTGCTAGTATGACGAAGATTATGACAATGCTATTAATTATGGAACAAGTTGAAAAAGGAAAACTAAAACTGACCGATAAAGTTAGAGCGAGTGAACATGCAGCTTCAATGGGTGGATCACAAATCTTTTTAGAGCCTGGAGAAGAGATGACTGTAAATGAAATGCTAAAGGGTATTGCCATTGCATCAGGGAATGATGCATCTGTTGCAGTAGCGGAGCATATCGCTGGTTCAGAAGAAGGTTTTGTAAATATGATGAACAAAAAAGCAAAAGATTTAGGATTGAAAAACACTCATTTTCAAAATCCGACAGGTCTTCCGGCTAAAGACCATTATTCCACAGCAAATGATATGGCTATCATGGCGAAAGAATTGATGAAGTACCCACTTATTCGCAAATACACAGGTAAATACGAAGACTATTTACGTGAAGATACGGATAAGAAGTTTTGGCTCGTTAATACGAATAAGTTAGTGCGTTTTTATCCTGGAGTAGATGGTGTGAAAACGGGCTTTACGACAGAAGCAAAATATTGTTTAACAGCATCGGCTGAAAAGAATGGGATGCGCGTTATTTCAGTTGTTATGGGGGCACCTACATCGAAAGAACGGAACAATCAAGTAACAAAGCTTCTTGACTACGCATTTGGTCAATATATGACAAAGAAATTGTATACACGAGGCGAAAAAATTAAGACTGTCCAAGTAGGAAAAGGGAAAAAAGAAAAAGTAGATTTAATTGCGTCAGACAATGTGTCTCTTCTTATGAAGAAGGGCGAAAGTATGGACAAAGTAAAGCAAGAAGTAATTGCTGAAAAGAAAGTGAAAGCGCCGATTAAAAAAGGTGACGCACTTGGTACACTTGTTATTAAAAAAGATAAAGATGTTTTATTAAAACAAACAATTGTAGCAAAAGAAGATGTTGCAGCAGCGAGCTGGTGGGAGTTATTTAAAAGAAGTTTTGGGATGTTTTCAACATCAAAATAGCGGCAAACATTTTGCCGCTTTTCTATTCGTATGTAAGTAAATAATTGCTGAATGGTTTCACTTTATGACGAAATAGTTCTTCTTTTGTCGGTAGGAAGGATTCTAATGTTGTATCACGAAAATCTTTATGTATGTAAATGAGTAAAGTTTGAGCATAAGGAGGAAATCGTGTGAGTCTTTCCATGCAATTAGAAGTAAAACGTGACGTCTTATGTGTGAGACTAGCGGGTGAATTAGATCATCATACTGCTGAAGAGTTGCGAACGAAAGTAACAGATATGATTGAAACACATGGTGTTCATCATATTGTTTTGAGCCTAGAGAACTTATCGTTTATGGATAGTTCTGGTTTAGGTGTTATATTAGGCCGATATAAGCATGTAAAGGGATTAGGTGGAGAAATGGTTGTTTGTGCAATTTCACCGCCTGTTAAACGTTTATTTGAAATGTCGGGCTTATTTAAAATCGTTCGCTTAGAAGAAAGTGAAGCGCATGCGCTCGCGACGTTGGGGGTGGCATAAATGAGAAATGAAATGAACCTTCAATTTTCAGCATTAAGTCAAAATGAATCGTTTGCTCGCGTTACAGTAGCTGCTTTCATTGCGCAACTTGACCCAACGATGGAAGAACTTACGGAGATTAAAACAGTTGTGTCAGAAGCAGTTACGAATGCAATTATTCATGGGTACGAAGGAAATGCAGAAGGTGTTGTTTATATTTCTGTAATTTTGGAAGAAGCAATGGTGAAACTCACGATTCGAGATGAAGGGATTGGCATCTTTGATTTAGATGAAGCGAGACAACCCCTTTTTACAACTAAACCTGAATTAGAGCGTTCCGGAATGGGATTTACTATCATGGAAAATTTTATGGATGAAGTAGAAGTTATTTCAAACGAATCTTTCGGGACAACAATCCATTTGACAAAATACTTATCAAATAGTAACGCTCTATGCAATTAAGGAGAATAGCCTATGGACATAGAGGTCAAAAATGAGAAGAAGAAACCTCAGTTAAAGGACCACGAGCTAAAAGCGTTAATTCAAAAAAGTCAAGATGGAGATCAACAAGCAAGAGATACAATCGTTCAAAGTAATATGCGTCTCGTATGGTCGGTTGTGCAGCGTTTTCTTAATCGCGGATACGAACCAGACGATTTATTTCAAATTGGATGTATTGGGCTCTTAAAATCGGTAGATAAATTTGATTTATCTTTCGACGTGAAATTTTCAACATATGCAGTTCCAATGATTATTGGCGAAATACAGCGATTTTTACGTGATGATGGATCAGTGAAAGTAAGTAGGTCTTTAAAAGAAACAGGAAACAAAATTCGAAAGATGAGAGACGAGCTTTCGAAAGAATTTGGAAGGGCTCCAACGATTAATGAAGTAGCCGAAGCGTTGGAACTAACGCCAGAGGAAGTGGTTCTGGCGCAAGAAGCGAGTCGTGCCCCTTCGTCCATACATGAAACGGTGTATGAAAACGATGGAGATCCAATCACTATTTTAGATCAAATTGCAGATCAATCAGAAACAAAATGGTTTGATAAAATTGCTTTAAAAGAAGCAATTAGAGAATTAGATGACCGAGAACGTTTAATTGTGTATTTACGCTACTATAAAGATCAAACGCAATCAGAAGTAGCGGAACGAATAGGCATTTCGCAAGTACAAGTTTCAAGACTTGAAAAGAAAATATTAAAACAGATGAAAGATCGAATAGATGAATAGCTATCTATTCGATCTTTTTTTATGAATTTAATAGGAGGGGATTGTAAACTTTCTTAATAATTAACAGAATTTATTGATAATTTAGTAAATTTAAAATATAATCCAAGTATGAACTTGTCACAAAGGGGGAAGGGAATATGGAAACGAGGCAACAATGGGGAACGAGGGCAGGATTTATTTTCGCAGCGGTCGGCTCTGCCGTTGGATTAGGAAACATATGGCGTTTTCCTTATACAGCGTATGAAAATGGAGGAGGCGCATTCTTTTTACCGTACTTATTCGCATTATTAACGACAGGTATTTCATTATTGGCGTTTGAATTTGCTCTTGGGCATCGCCATCGCGGTTCAGCACCACTTACATTTTTCCGTATTCATCCGCGTGCTGAATTTATTGGATGGTGGCAAATGTGTGTAACGTTTATCGTTTCAACATATTATGCAGTAATTATTGCTTGGTCTATTTCCTATACATATTTTGCAATTACTGGTGCATGGGGGAAAGACACGGAATCATTTTTATTTAAAGAATATTTACAGGTTGCAGATAAGCCAGGACAATTTGGAGGGCTTGTACCAGAAGTATTAATCCCGTTAGCTCTTGTTTGGATTATTGTGCTTGGTGTTGCATTCAAAGGAGTTAAAAAAGGAATCGAAGTCGTTAACCGCATTTTCATTCCTTTACTAGTTGTTATGTTCCTTATTATCGTAGTTCGTGCAGTGACGATGGAAGGTGCGATGCAAGGGTTAGATGCATTCTTCAAACCAGATTGGAGTCGTATTTTTGATGGGAAAGTATGGCTTGCAGCTTATGGCCAAATTTTCTTTAGCTTATCTTTAGCATTTGGAATTATGATTACGTATTCTAGTTATTTACCAAAAAACTCAGATACAACAAATAATGCTTTTATTACAGGATTTGCAAACTCAGGATTTGAATTATTAGCAGGGATTGGGGTTTTTGCAGCTCTTGGATTTATGGCAAATAATATGGGAGTACCGGTTGATAAAGTAGCGAGTGCTGGTGTAGGACTTGCGTTCGTAGTATTCCCGCAAATTATTAATGAATTACCGATGTCACCATTATTTGGCGTATTATTCTTCTTATCGTTAACAGTAGCGGGAATTACATCACTTATTTCACTTGCAGAAGTATGTTTTGCTGCCGTATCTGAAAAGTTCAGCCTAAGCCGCCAAAAAACAATCGGAATTATGGGGACGCTTCTCGTACTAGTTTCTCTTGTTTTTGCAACACGTGGCGGGCTTATGTTCCTAGATGTTGTTGATTACTTCGCTAATAACTTTGGATTAATCACAATTGCATTAGTGGAAGTAGTTACGATAGGGCTCATTCTACGCCGTTTACCAGTTTATCAAAACCACGCAAACTTCGTATCTGATATAAAGTTAGGGACGTTTTGGAGAGTGAGTTTACTCGTTATTACCCCGCTTATGTTAGGGTACATGTTAATTGATGGCACAATCCAAAATATTAAAAAGAACTACGGAGACTATCCAACGGAGTTTGTCGTAACATATGGTTGGTCAATTGCAGCAGCGTTCCTTATCGTTGCACTAATCATTAGTCTAAAGAAATGGAATGCACAAATACATTCAGATTCTGCTAAGCTTGAAAAAGAATGGAAAGATCGAGGTGTTTCATAATGAGTGGATCAGCAATTATGATGATGGTGATTGGTATAGTAGTCATTTGGGGAGGACTCGCATTAAGTATTGCAAATTTATTTAAGAAAAAGGCATAAACTAAAAAAACATCTGTACCGAAATGGTACAGATGTTTTTTTATGAAAAAATTGTATTAGAAAAAAATTCAATAACCATACTACAACTACGAGGAAGAGTGAAGAGGTGAATGAAAATTGGAACAAACAATTTATATCAAAATGCGTAATCGATTAAAAGTTTCTCCTACGTATGAAGTAAAGCTGGGTGATGTTGCTCAACTTGCTGGAGATGCTCTGGTAGTTCAGTCGTTACAGGATGAGGTAGTTTACAAAATAACAGCGCATGATAAAACGCATGTTGTAATTGATGTTATGAAAATTATTGAGATTATTCAACAAAAAGCGGCCCATATACAAATTAATTTACTCGGTTCTGGACAAACTCTTGTTGAAATTATATATGAAAAAAAGAAAGTACATCCGATTTTCTTCGGACTTGTATGGTTGTTACTTTTCATTGGAGCAGCCCTTGCGATCATTTATTTCCATGAAGATGTAAGTATGCAACAAGTACATCAGCGGTTATATTACATGATTACGGGAGAATTTAAGGCGCAACCACTTCTATTTCAAATTCCTTATTCATTAGGTCTTGGATTAGGTATGGTCTTATTTTTTAATCATGTATTTCAAAAGCGAATTAATGAAGAGCCGAGCCCGTTAGAAGTTGAGATGTTCCAATATCAGCAGTCACTGGATCAATATGTAATTGTCCATGAAAACAAGGATAATATGAAACAACTTACCGATGATTGAGTCTGGGCTTGTTATTTTAATTGGTTTAGCGGGAGGAATTGCAGTAGGTAGCGGATATGTCGCATTTTTAGCTGTACTTGGAATAATCCCCCGCTTAGCTCAATTAACGAGAAGTGGAAAGCATATTCAATATTTTGAGTGGGCGGTTATTGCAGGTACGTTAACAGGGGCTTGGTGTAGCTTGAAAAATGTTACATTTCAAACATCGCAATATTGGCTTGTTATATTAGGCATATTTTGTGGCACATTCATTGGAATGCTTGCGGCTGCATTAACAGAAGTGTTAAATGTTTTACCTATTTTAGCGAAACGAGTAGGGGTAGAAGGGAAAATCGTTGTTTTACTCGTTGCTCTTGTACTTGGAAAAGTAATAGGCTCGTTGTTTCACTGGATTTATTTCGTAAAGTAGGAGGCAATATATAAATGACAGGGCGAAAACTAAAGGATGATTACATAAATAAAGTGAAGGAGTACCATCCAAAACCAAACTATTTCATAAATTGTGTTAAGGCATTTCTTGTAGGCGGATTCATTTGTACTGTCGGAGAAGTATTGATGAAATTTTATATACATTATTTTCATTTCAGTGAACAAGAGGCAGGAAATCCGACAGTTGCAACTCTTGTATTATTATCAGCGATTTTAACGGGTTGTGGTGTATATGATAAAATCGGTCAATTTGCTGGAGCAGGATCAGCCGTACCTGTTACAGGATTTGCGAATTCTATGGCGAGCGCTGCGCTAGAACATAAGAGTGAAGGAATTGTGCTTGGGGTTGCTACAAATATGTTTAAGCTTGCGGGAAGTGTTATCGTTTTTGGGGTCGTTGGTGCATACATTATTGGATTAATAAGATATACATTTCAAATTTTGATGTCCTAAAGGAGGGGCTAGTATGAGGTTGACAGGAAAACAAACGTGGGTATTTCAAAATGATATTTATGTGAATGCAACCGGTACTGCCGTTGGTCCAAAAGAAGCTGAAGGACCTCTTGGAAAGGATTTTGATATTTCATATGATGATTTACATTGCGGAGAGGAAAACTGGGAACTTGCTGAACGAAGATTAATGTCAGATTCTATTCAACAAGTTGTACAAAAAGGAAATGTAGAAACATCACAAATTGATTTCTTTTTAGCGGGCGATTTATTAAATCAAACAGTGACAGCAAATTACGTTGCGCGTAAGTGGGGGATTCCTTTTTTAGGGATGTTTAGTGCTTGTGCGACTTCGATGGAGACTTTAGCGGTTGGATCAGCCTTTATAGATGGTGGATTTGCAAATCGTGTCTTAGCGACAGTAAGTAGTCATAATGCAACGGCTGAAAGACAGTTTCGTTATCCAACAGAGTATGGGGGACAAAAACCGGGAACCGCAAATTCCACTGTTACAGGTGCAGGATCTATATTAATTAGTAAGGAAAAAAGTGCCATTAAAATTACGGCAGCTACGATTGGAAAAGTGCAAGACTTAGGAATTGCGAATCCTTTAGATATGGGATCGGCGATGGCGCCGGCTGCTGCTCATACAATTCAACAACATTTTGAAGATTTGAAGAGAAGTGCAGCTGATTATGATTTGATTGTTACCGGTGATTTATCAGCTGTTGGGACACCAATTGCGAAACAGCTTTTACTGGAAGAAGGTTATGATATTGGGCATATATATAATGATTGCGGATTAATGATATATGATTCCGGTCAAGAAGAAGTATTTGCAGGTGGTAGTGGCTGTGCTTGTTCAGCTGTTGTCACATATGGTCATTTATTAAGTGAGATGCAAAAAGGGAATTTACAACGGATTTTTGTCGTTGCTACTGGTGCGTTATTAAGCCCGATGATGATGCAACAGAAAGAAACAATTCCAACAATTGCACATGGTGTCGTATTTGAGAGAGTGAAGGGAGAGTGAATTGTGGATTTTATATATGCATTTCTTGTAGGAGGCGCTATTTGTGTAATTGGACAAGTATTGTTAGATTTCGCAAAGTTAACACCAGCTCATTTAATGGCTACCTTTGTAGTCGTAGGAGCAGTTTTAGATGGATTCGGGCTGTACGATAATCTTATAAAGTTTGCTGGTGCTGGTGCGACAGTTCCTATTACAAGTTTTGGACATTCACTATTACATGGGGCAATGCATGCGGCAGAAAAACACGGATATATAGGGATTGGTATGGGTATGTTTAATTTAACGTCTGCAGGCATTTCTGCAGCGATATTATTTTCATTTTTTGTAGCACTTATATGTAAACCGAAAGGATAAATCAAATGAGACGAAGGGTTGTTTTGGTCACAGATGGAGATGAATATGCAAAGCGAACAATTGAGCTTTTAACGAAGGAATTTGGGGGAAGGTGTATTTCAGCATCACAAAGTAATCCAACCAAATTGACAGGGAAGAAAGTTGTTGAGCTTATTATGCAAACGCCATATGACCCTGTATTTGTCATGTTTGATGACAGCGGATTTATTGGAGAAGGATCTGGTGAAAAAGCTTTAAAATATGTAGCCACGCATAAACAAATTGATGTACTGGGGATTTTGGCAGTAGCGTCTAATACACATCATTGGGAATGGGCACGTGTAGATGTAAGTGTAGATCGAAATGGGAATTTAACTGAATACGGCGTTGACAAATTTGGACTTCCAGATGGTGAAGTTGGCAGAATTAGTGGAGATACAATTTATTGTTTGGATGACTTGAATGTTCCTGTCATTGTTGGTGTCGGTGACATTGGTAAGATGTGTGGAAATGATGAATGGGAGAGAGGGTCACCTATTACTAGAAAAGCGATTCAATTAATTTTGGAAAGGAGTGGTTTTTATGACGAAGCCTAAAAAGGTAGAAATCCCTATTTCATCTTTCATAAGTGATAATGAAAATTACTTAAAGCAAACAGCTGGACTGGGTATTACATACGATGTTGGCATTCGTAAATTTCAAATTTTAAATAAAGAAATTGGTGTGTTATTTGTAAACGGACTTTGTGATACAAATTATATTATCCCTATTTTAGAAGAAGCGGTGGATACTAATGAAATAAGAGATGTAGAAGAAGATACAGTGAAGCTTTTAGAGAATCGTTTAATTCATCAACAAGTAAGTAAAGTGAAAACGATGGATGAGGTAATGCTTCAAGTATTATCAGGACTCATTATTATATTTGTGGAAGGAGAAACGGAAGCTTTTGCGATAGATGTTCGTAGCTATCCAGGACGAACACCAACAGAACCAGATACAGAAAAGGTAGTACGTGGTGCAAGGGATGGATTTGTTGAAAATATCGTTGTAAATACAGCATTAATTCGTAGAAGGATACGTGACCCACGTCTTCGAAATGAAATGATTCGAGTAGGAGATCGATCACAAACGGATATTTGTATTACATATGTACAAGATGTTGCAAATCCGGATTTAGTTAAGATTATAAAACAAGAATTAAATAACATTGAAGTAGACGGGATTACGATGGCGGATAAAACGATAGAGGAATTTGTAGTTAAACAAGGCTATAATCCCTTCCCGCTTATTCGATACACAGAAAGACCAGATGTAGCGGCAAATCATCTACTAGAAGGACACGTGCTAGTACTTGTTGATACATCACCGAGTGCTATGATTACTCCAACAACATATTTTCATCATTTACAGCATGCAGAAGAGTTTAGACAAAATCCAGCTGTAGGTACATTTTTACGTTGGGTACGTTTTTTAGGTGTTATATTTTCGCTGTTCTTATTACCATTTTGGTTAGTTTTTGTATTTGATCCAACTCTTTTACCAGAAAGTCTTGCTTTCATTGGACCAAACAAGATGACGCACTTACCAATTTTATTACAAATTTTGATGGCTGAAATTGGACTTGAATTTTTAAGGATGGCGGCCATTCATACACCGACATCATTATCATCTGCAGCAGGATTAATTTCTGCCATATTAATTGGTCAAATTGCAATTGATGTAGGTTTGTTTGTACCAGAAGTAATTTTATACGTAGCAGTTTCTATGATTGGAGCATATGCAACACCGAGTTATGAACTAGGGCTTGGGAATAAAGTCGGAAAGCTATTCGTCATTATTTTGACAGGTATATTTCATGAAATGGGATTCGTAGTCGGAATGACGATATTGATTTTATTTTTAACGTCTATAAAAAGTCTGCAAACACCGTATTTATGGCCGTTTTTACCATTTGATTGGGGGGCATTAACAAAAATTCTACTCCGTCCAACGATGTCTAGTTTAAAAGTGCGCCCAAGTATTGTAAGACCTCAAAATGTAAGAAGGCAAAAATAAGCAGGATTAATCCTGCTTATTTTTTTATCGAAAATTTATTGTTTTTTAACAAAAATCAAACATTTTTTGTGTACACTTAGAGTAGATATTGTGTATGGAAGGGGAAGAGGACATGATTAAATTATTTGTAAGTGATTTAGATGACACGCTCGTTTACGATGTGAATCATATGCAAAAAGAAGATGAACGTGCACTTTGTTGGTTAGCTGAAAAAGGGACAAAGATTTGTTTTGCCTCTGGCCGCTTTACTCATCGAATTGATGAAGTCGTAAATAGGTTTGCATTCCCGTATTACACAACTAGTTTAAATGGAGCGACGATGTTACTGCCGGATGGAAAAATATTTCATGAATCAAGCTTTGAAGATGGGATTGCCCAGGAAATATATCGATATATCCATAAAAAGGGACTAGCAGATATTGTTTGTGCAAATGAGCAACGGTATACAAAAAGAAAGAATGAACATCATCATACTTTTGAAACGTATATGGGCGTACATATTGCTGAGATAGAAGCATTAGAAGAGGAATTTGGTAAGACTGTACATCCTGCGAAATTGTTTGTTTTTGGAGAAGAAGAGACGATTGTAGCGTTAGATCAAGAGTTACGAGATACATTTCAGAGCGAAGCAGAAGTTTTTATGTCTGGTAAACGCTATGTTGACATTATGCCAAGGGGAGTAAGTAAAGGGAGTGCTTTAAGGCGACTAATGGAACATTTGCAAATTGAAGCAAATGAAGTCGCATGTATTGGAGATTCTTTCAATGATATTTCTATGTTTGAAGTAACCCCGCATTCATTTACTCTTCATCATGCTCATCCATATGTGAAGGTAAAGGCGAATCATGTTGTTCGGTCGGTAGAAGAAGCTATTATGAAATTGCCGTTACTTGTATAAAAAAAGAAGCTCGTCAGTGACGAGCTTCTTTTTTACTTGAATAACGATTTAACAAAATCAATGATACTTGAGAAGAAATCTTTTACTTTATCTAGGAAACTTTGCCCTTCTTCAGATCCTAAAAAGGCAGAAACGTGTTCTTTTGCTTTATTTAACTGACTGCCAACTTGATTCCAATCGATATTAAGATTTTTCATCTTATCAAATAACGCTACTAAGTTATCTAACTGTTCATCCGTTAATGTAATACCAAGTTGATCAGCAATTTTTTTAATTAATGAACGTAAATCTTCAGTCGTTTGCGGCTGCTCTTTTGCAATCTCTTCTTTAATTTTTGCAACAAGTTGAACTGCTTTTTCTTCACCAATTTTATCGCCGAGCTGGGCTGTTTGCACCATTTCTTCATTAGCTACTTTTTTTACTTCTTCAGGAATTGCTTTGTTCGATGTTGTTTCATAGGCCTTCATTAAACCTGTTAAAGCAGCAGTTCCTGAAACTTTAAATGGTGCGGTGATTTGAATCTCCGCATCTTTCACACCCGCTGTAATAAGTGCGTTTGTGTACATTGCATCTGTTATCGAATTAATGTTTTTTGAACGTACAATAAGACCAGATCCTGGTTTTGTGTATGTAATCATAGAAGAGGAAATTGCTCTCGTGCCAATTTGTGCTTTTGGAACAATGCCTTCTAGAAATTTATGTTCTTCCGCATTAGATACAGTAATGATCGTAGCATCTTTCGGTGCTTTCATTTCTTTTAACAGATCTTGCTTTTGCTGTTCGGATAAGTTCTCTCCTAGTGTAACAATTGATTCTCCCTCGATGATGTCTGCAAACGAAGCTGTTGGCATCATAAATACCGTTACAGCTAATAGCAGAGCTAGTAATTTCGTTTTCACGAAAAATCGCTCCCTTTCTCTTTCTAAAATTTTCGGGCAACACAGTTATTATAGTATATTTTTTTTATTTGTCACCTAGCTTTTTCCACATTTCAAAAAAGAAGTATGTAGATTGTCGGATTCTTTTTGTTTCTAGTCATGAATGTGGTAATATAGTGCTGAGATAGTTGAAAGGAGACATATACGTATGAAAACTTTAGGATACATATTAATGGAAAATGGTGAAAAAATCGACTTGGAATTTTTCCCAGAAGAAGCACCGAAAACAGTAGAAAACTTTAAAAAATTAGCAGAGCAAGGATTTTATGATGGTGTGTCATTCCACCGTGTTATTCCTGGCTTCGTAAGCCAAGGTGGAGACCCAACAGGAACAGGTGCAGGTGGCCCAGGTTACTCTATCGCATGTGAAACTGATGGAAATCCTCATAGACACCTTGTAGGATCACTTTCTATGGCTCATGCTGGCCGTAACACAGGCGGTAGCCAATTCTTTATCGTTCATGAGCCACAGCCACATTTAGATGGTGTGCATACTGTATTCGGTAAAGCAACAAGCGGTATTGAAACAGTATTAAACATGCGTCAAGGTGATGTAATGAAAGAAGTTAAAGTTTGGGAAGAATAAGTTAATGAGAAAAGAGAGCTATTGCTCTCTTTTTTGTTTTTTTAATAGGAATGGGTATTCCGTTTACAGTACATGATACAAGTAGTATTGTAATTATGATGAAAATATGTCGCTTATGAGAACAAAATTTTAACAAATTACATAGAATATATTAGGTTACGTGTTTCAATAAATATTTTTTATTAAATTAATTTTGCTAGAATTCATTTGCTCTAAGGTGATGAATATTGAAGTGATAATGAGCAGTGGATGTTTCTTTTAACTTTCATATAACAGCATTTCTTCTTTTATCTACTTAGAAAAAATAGTACTGAAACATATATTTGACTTTCTTCTTTTCGCTTTGTATGATTATCAAGTTGTTTTAAGCCCTTCTCACTCTGTTGAAAATATTGTAAAATGAATGTGATATGAAAAGAGTGGTTGAGGGGATTAATAGTTTGTAACTTTTGTAAGAAGGGATAAGGGTTATGTTAATTCGTTTTAAAAAAAGTTATGAAAAGATTGCAATGGGGCTTCTTTCGTTTATGCCAACTGAAAAAGATGTGAAAACATTACAATTGACTATGAAAGAGTATGAAGCAAAAGATGATTGGCAATTGTATTTGTGGAAACAAAATGAAGATTTTGTTGGGATAATGGGGATTGTAAAAAAAGAGAATCAAGTTTTGGAAATTCAGCATTTGAGTGTGAACCCGTCTCACCGTCATATGGGTATCGGGACGAAGATGGTTCAAGAGTTAAAGAGTAAATTTCTTGAGTTTACAATTTGCGGAAATGAGCAAACAGCAAGTTTTTGCAAAAAGTGTAAAGGGCTTGAACAAAATATACATTCGTGAAAGCAGAGATAAGTAGTTTATTATCTCTGCTTTCTTTTTTGTAATTGTTCGTTTCGTTCAGCGATGACTTCTGTTCGATCACGTAATGTGTGTTTATGTATTATATATTCATTAGAAGTAGCATTTACGTCTTTCCAAGGGAGGTTTTGTTTCTGGCATAATTCTATGCAGTAATTTTCTAATGCTGTATCTGATAATGGTAAAAATAACGGTGTAAAATCTTCTTCTTTCTGTATAGATTGCAATCTATCCTCGAGTAAGAATAGAAGCTGTGTCTGATTTATTCCTAAACGTAGTAAAGGTGCACTGTTTTTTTCTAAAATCGTTATGGCGCTTTTCATCATCTTCTCTGCGCCATTCCAGTTAAAGCGTCTTTGATGGTATAAAGAAACTGCAATTTGAATAAGACCGACTAAATAATTATCACGATTTCCTCTCGGTTTTGTTTTCCAATATTCTTCCAGTATTTCGTGACATTCAAAATAATCATAATCTCCATGAAAATGAATTAAAAATTGTATGTATTCGGTAGGATACATTTTCTTCACCCCTGTTTAACGGTTATAAATACAAGTGTATCATAGAAATATGAACAATAAACGACTAGGGAATTTTCCCTAGCCGTTATTGTTCATATTAGCAGAAGCAAGCTGCTCCTACAATAATTAGTAAAATAAACAATACAACAAGTAATGCGAACCCACCGCTAAAACCGCAATCAACGTGACCCATAGTTTTTTGACCTCCTACATTGTTCTTACTACACTGTTATCATATGAAGTGGTGGGCATGATGGCATAGGCATCGGTCTATTTTTAATTAAATTTCTTAAAAAGGTTGGATAGAACATGAGTATGCTCTATACTTATGTTGTTATAGAAAAAATGTGGTGGGATGCTTTGTGCAGTATAATTTTAAAGTAGAGGCTTTTGAAGGGCCTTTAGATTTATTGTTACATTTAATACATCGTTATGAAATTGACATATATAATATTCCTGTAGCGGAAATTACAGAGCAATATTTATCTTATGTTCATACGATGAAAGAACTACAATTAGATGTTGCAAGTGAGTATTTAGTAATGGCTGCAACGTTATTACAAATTAAAAGTAAAATGTTGTTGCCTAAACATGAGGAAGATGTACTTGATAACGGTGATGACTTTATAGATGATCCTCGTCAAGAATTGATGGAGAGGTTAATTGAATATAAGAAATATAAGCAAGTTGCTACTGAGCTAAAAGAAAGAGAACAAGAAAGAGCACAGCTATATACACGTCCGCCAATTGATTTTACATCATTGCAACAAGAAGAGGAGACAAGCTTGCCTCTTGATGTTACGTTATATGATATGCTAGCGGCATTTCAAAAATTAATGCGCCGTAAAAAAGCAAAGACACCTGTAACAACACGTATTACTCGTCAAGAAATACCGATTGAACAGCGCATGACTGATATTTTAAAGCAGTTAGAAATACAAGGTGGTCGTCAAAGTTTTTATGATTTGTTTGTTGATGATGAACGAGAAATAATGGTTGTAACATTCTTAGCGGTACTTGAGCTTATGAAAAATCAACAAATCATAATCGAACAAGAACATAATTTTGATGAAATTTTCGTATCAAGCTCTACTAAATCTGCATAGATTTAGTATGGAAAATGAGATAGAAATATTATACCTCATGCTAGGTTTGAATGTATCGTTTGGAACAAGAGAAAAAATATTGAACCGAACGCATTAATTGTGATTCGGTTTTTTGATGTGTATTTTTATGGAGAAAATAGGAGGAAGGAGCTCGTAAAATGGATAGAACAGAACAGAAATCAATCATTGAAGGGCTTTTATTTGTTTCTGGTGATGAAGGGATTTACCCAGAACAAATAGCGAAAGTCCTTGAAATTGAAGGAAATGAAGTAATCGATATTTTAGAAGAAATGCAAAAAGAATGTGAAGGTGCACACCGCGGTTTGCAAATTGTACAGTATGCAAAAGTATATCGTTTTGCTACAAAGAAAGAACATGCGTCGTACTATCAAAAACTAATAGATATCCCAACAGCTGCTTCACTCTCTCAGGCCGCTCTAGAAACGTTAGCGATTGTTGCATATCGTCAACCAATCACGAGAACTGAAATGGAAGAGATTAGAGGAGTAAAAACCGATAAAGCGTTACAAACGTTAGTTTCACACTTACTTATAAAAGAAATGGGAAGAGCAGAAGGGCCAGGGCGTCCTATTTTATATGGAACGACGAAAGAATTTTTGGACACGTTTGGATTGAAAACATTAGATGATTTACCTCCGCTTTCTGAAGAGAACGAACAAATGAATGAAGCGGATTTATTCTTCGGTTCTTTACAAGAGATATCGAAATAAAAGCTTAGCATTTTGCTAAGCTTTTTTTGTATATCAATTATATACCGTGCCATACTAATTGAAAAAAGGAGACGAGTTATGAGAAGTATGCGAAGTATTTTATTATTAATTTCTGTTTTGTTATGCTTTTCTTTAAATAGTGCATCGGCCAAAAGGTATATGATGTCTATTCATACCGCGTCTCCTTTACATATGCAGCGGCAACATTTTGGTAAAATGAAAGTGAGTTTCTTAAAAGTTGGACAAGGTGATGCAACACTTATTACATTGCCAAATGGACAAACGATGTTAATTGATGGAGGACCTTATGAAGCTGGTGAGGTTATCATCCAAAAACTAATTGAAAAAGGAATTAATCATTTAGATGCTATCGTCAGTACTCATCCTGATATGGATCACATTGGAGGGCTCATTCCGATTGTAGAGCAAATGCCGGTATCACTTATATTAGATAGTGGAAAAACATATAGTTCTCTTACTTATCATACGTATCGAACTAATATAAAGAAAAGGGGGATCCCTTTCATTTCAGTAAAAGAGGGCCAACACATACCGCTAGATCCGCATGTTTCCATACAAGTATTAAACAACGGGAAGTCCAAAGATGAAAATAATGAATCTTCAATTGTATTAAAGATTCGGTATGGTAAGGCAGATTTTTTACTAATGGGTGATGCTGATGTGCGGACGGAAAATGAAATATTAAAGCAATTTGATGTACATGCAGATGTGTTAAAGGTGGGACATCATGGCTCATATACTTCAACAAGTGAAAGGTTTATAAAGAAGGTAGAACCACAGTTCGCGATTCTTTCATATGGGAGCAGAAATCCGTATGGACATCCGCATCAAAGTGTAGTGAGACGATTAAAACGACATGGTATAATGATGTATGGAACAAATAGACGTACAGTAGAAATGGAAACAGATGGCGAACATATTACAATAGAATTTAGCGGATTAATGCCATTACTGAAGTGATTCATACGATAGATGGTATTGTTCCTTTTTGGAAAAAATGAATAACATATATTATAATTGCGAGAGACGTACTAAGCTTCCTTTTTGTTAAACAAAGAGGAAATTTCATTAGAATGTATAGACAACTACTCGTGCATATATTAAGATGGAATTAGGCGAATAAGGTAATAATAACAAGTAGGTATTTCATGGGAAAGGATCGATGAAAATGAAAACGCAAGTTGTCATCAATGCCAAAATTTATACAGGTCAAGAAGTAGTGGAAAACGGATTTATTCGTTACGCAGAAACAATTAAAGAAATTGGTTTGATGGCTCAATATGTATCACAAGAAAATGAAGCGGTTTTAGATGCGGCAGGAAAAATTGTGATTCCAGGTATGATTGATGTTCATATTCATGGTGGATACGATATTGATGCGATGGATGCAAATAGCGATGGGTTAGTAACTCTAGGTAAAGAAATGTTAAAAGAAGGAGTTACAACTTACTTCCCAACAACAATGACACAAGCTCCAGAAGCAATCGAAGCAGCACTACATGCCGCGAAGGAAGCGAAAGAAAAAGGAGCACATTTCGAATACATTCACTTAGAAGGACCGTATGTTTCAAAAAAACGTGCAGGTGCACAACCACTTGAACATATTGTTCCTGCGAATATTGAACAATTTAAACAATGGCAGGAAGCAAGCGGAAATTTAATTAAATTAGTAACATATGCACCTGAAGAAGAAGGTGCGTTAGAGTTTGAGCAGTATCTTGCTGAAACTGGTGTTGTTGGCACAATGGGACATACAGATGCAATTGATGCGCAACTAAAAAATAGAAACATTACACATGCAACGCATTTATACAATCAAATGCGTGGATTACATCACCGTGAACCAGGAGTTGTGGGTCATGTGTTATTAAATCCAGATGTAATGGTTGAAGTAATTACAGATGGTATTCACATTCACCCCGATATGGTGAAATTAGCATATAAATTAAAAGGACCGAAAAAAGTAAGTGTTATTACTGACGCAATGCGTGCAAAAGGTCTTGAAGATGGATTATATGAGCTTGGCGGACAGCCAGTACATGTAAAAGATGGTAGTGCTCGATTAGAAGATGGAACATTAGCTGGTAGTATTCTAAAAATGGATCAAGCTTTCCGAAATATAATTGAATTTACAGGTTGTTCAATCGAAGATGCAGTATTAATGACATCAGTGAACCAAGCAGAAGAGTTTGGATTAAATAATAAAGGTGCATTAGCGGTAGGAAAAGATGCAGACTTTGTTGTGATGAATGAAGATTTACATGTATATGATACGGTTCGTTTAGGAATTCATATGAAGGAAGGGAAGTAATTAAATGAATATTCTTGTTGTAAAAACTCCAGAAGAACTAGCAGAAGCAGGTTATAAATTAATTGAAGAAGTTGTAAAAACAAAAGAAAATCCAGTGTTAGGAATGGCTACAGGAAGCTCTCCATTAGGTATTTATGCAGAAATGCGAAAAAATAAACTTGATACAAGCCGTGTAACCACTGTAAACTTAGATGAGTACGTAAATTTACCACATGAAGATAAAAACAGCTATCACTATTTCATGCAAGAACAGTTGTTTGATCATCTTCCATTTAAACAAACTTATGTACCAAACGGGATGGCAAGTGATTTAGAGGAAGAGTGCAAACGTTACGAGGGCATTCTAGCTGCTAACCCAGTTGACCTACAGATTCTTGGAATCGGTGAAAACGGTCACATCGGATTTAACGAGCCAGGAACACCGTTTAATTCTCCAACAAACATTGTTGAATTAACAGAATCTACACGCCAAGCAAACCTTCGCTTCTTCGAAAAAGAAGAAGATGTGCCAACTCATGCGATTACAATGGGAATTGGAAGCATTATGAAAGCGAAACAAGTTCTACTTGTTGCTATGGGTTCTAAAAAGGCAGAAGCTCTTAAAGAATTATTGCAAGGTGAGTATAGTGAAGCGTGTCCTGCTACAGTTTTACAACGTCATCCGAATGTAACCGTAATTGCTGATCAAGAAGCTCTATCTTTATGCAGTGAGGCGATTGCTGATGAACATCGACAAGTATTCACCATTTCCGATCTATTATCAGATTCAAGAGTGGGTGAAACAGCTAATTGAGGACGGCGAATGGAAGCCGGGAGATAAAATCCCATCTGAGAATGAACTTTGCGATAAGTTCGAAGTGAGTCGTATGACAATCAGACAGGCGATTAATAATTTAGTGGAACAAGGTTATTTATATCGAAAGCGTGGAATCGGTACGTTTGTCCAACTTCCGAAAGTGGAACAAAAATTGCAAGGAATGACGGGATTCACAGAAGATATGATTTCTCGTGGGATGAACCCAAGTAGTCAATTACTTAGTTTCCGCCTAGTTCCAGCTACTGCGAAAATAGCAGACCGGTTGAGAATACAGGAGGGAGAGTCGGTTTATGAAGTGAGGCGTATTCGCTTAGCTGATGATGAACCGATTGCTTTTGAGACGACATATTTGTCGCCAGCTCTTGTAAAAGATATTAACGAAGAAATATTGCAACAATCTTTATATGAACATTTAGAGAAAAAACTGGGCTTTAAACTTGTTAGCGCTACTCAATCAATTGAAGCTTCAATTGCAACGGATAATGAAGCTGAACATCTGCATATTCCTAAAAAGGCGCCAGTGCTTGTAATGCGTCAATGGTCATATTCAGAAGGTGAAGTACCGTTAGAGTATGTGAAATGTATTTATCGCGGGGATCGTTATAAGTTTATTACAAACATCGCACGTAACAAATAATATATTTCAGCTTGTGAAGTACAGTAAATGTCAAATTGTTTAACATGTAAAGAAAAAATACGACTCATCCTTAAAAGGAGTGAGTCGTATTTTTATTATGAGCAATTACGTGGTTAACAGCATCTTTAACCGTATTTACTACATAATGAGCGTGTTCTTTTACTGCGTCATCTGCTTGCGACATAGCAAAACTGTGAGGAGTTAAAGAAAACATTGGAATATCATTATAAGAATCCCCTATGCAAGCAATTTCCTCTGGTTGTATTTGAAACTCTTTTAATAAAACAGAAATAGCAGAACCTTTACTAATATTCGGTGGCATTACATCTAAACATTGTTCTGCTGAAATGAAAGTACTAACTTTTCCGTGGAACTTTTCATCAATTTTTTTCTGAAGGAGTTGTAAGCTCTCCTTTGTTCCACCGACAGAGATTTTATTTGGAAAAATTGTATCATCTATTTTCTGTAATAAATTTGGTTCTTCAACAGAAGTCATTGTTACTTGTTGTTCCAGTTCGTGAATAAAAGGTGTTTTTTCTTCAATATAGTAATTATGTTCATCACTTACATAACGAAAATAAGGCTCTTCATTCGTCATATCTAACAATTCAGGAAGAATGCTGGAATCAAAAGTTGCAGATAAGAGTTGCTTATTTTCATCTGTATATACGAAAACACCATTAACACTAATACGATGGAAATTTGTATTTACAGCTTTCATTAAGTCTGCGATTTCATTATCAAGTCGTCCAGAGGCGAAACAAAGAATAACATTTTGCTCAGCAAGACTGCGCAGTGCCGCAACATCCTGCTCATCAATGAGACCTCCGTGTTGCATCATTGTACCATCGATATCACTTACAAACATTTTAATCATATTGTTATCTCCTTTCTATGTACAGTTGCCCTTACATTATACGCATCATATATAAACATGTCTAAAAAATGAATTTTTATGAAATGGTAGATGTTTTACATTGACGACAAATAAGAATGTTCTGTAACATAAAAGCAGGCTATTTAAGTACGAGGGTGGTGTTATATGAGTAATTATCTAGAAATTAAAAAAGTTTTAAATAATAATGTCATCATTGCTAGCCATCCTGAACACGAGGAAGTAGTAGTGATTGGTAAAGGGATTGGATTTGGAAAGAAAGCGAAAGATGTATTGGAGCAAGAACAAATTGAAAAAATGTTTGTTTTAAAAAATGAACGTGATCGTGAACAATACAAACTGTTAGTGCCGCATGTGAGCGAAAAATTAATTGAATTAATGAATGATATTATGTTCTATATTCAAGAAAAAGCAAAATCACCATTGAATGAACATATTCATATCGCTTTAACAGATCATATTTCTTTTGCAATTAAGCGATTAAAACAAGGACTTACAATTGATAATCCTTTTTTAGTTGAAACGAAAATGCTCTATCCAGAAGAATATGAAATTGCTGAAGGTGTCGTAGATCTTTTAAATTCTCGTTTGCAAATTACATTGCCAGAGGGAGAAGTTGGTTTTATTGCACTCCATATTTACAGTTCACTTACAAATTCAGATCTATCTTCAGTTAATCAAAACTCCCGTCTCATTGCACAGCTTGTATCTTTAATTGAGACAAACTTACAAATTACATTAGACCAAGAAAGTATCCACTATTTACGCCTTATCCGTCATTTGCAATATGCTATTGAACGGGTGAAAAAAGGGGAGAAAGTAGAGGAATCGCAAAGTTTTGCTGAGTTATTAAAGGCGGAATACCCTGTCTGCTATAATTTAGCTTGGAAGCTAGTTAAGGTCATGCAAAAAGAATTACAACTTCCTGTTTATGAAGCAGAGAGCATATATTTAACGATGCACCTGCAGCGCTTAGTGAAAGCAGAGCATGTGTAAAAAGACATATATTTTTGTCTAAAATGAAAACGTTAAAAAAAATCATTGAATCGCTTACAATAGTTATGTATAATAACTATTGCAAAGTTATACAAATTTCGACAAACACATTAAGGTAAATAACGAAAACGTTTGCCTTAATTATAGTGAACTTATACGTAAACCTATTTTTGACACGTGTTACTGATTCGATCAGGCATGAGTGGAGAAAAGTAAGGAATGTAAGCTAGAGAAAGGGATATACTACCCTTTGTATAGCTATCGTTCTATCTTTTTTTCCTCATGTCTTTTTGGCGTTTGTCGGAAGGTATCAATATAGATAAGAGAGGAAGGGTTTCCATGTTTAAGAAGATCTTTGGTGTTCTTCAAAAAGTCGGAAAAGCGTTAATGCTTCCAGTTGCGATTTTACCGGCAGCAGGTATTTTACTTGGATTTGGTAATGCATTTCAAAATCCACAGTTAACAAATGTTATTCCTGCATTAAAAGCAGATTGGTTCGTAATGGTAGCAAAAATTATGGAACAATCTGGTGATATTATTTTCGCTAACCTTGCATTATTATTCGCAGTTGGGGTAGCAATTGGTTTAGCTGGTGGAGATGGAGTAGCTGGTTTAGCAGCATTCGTCGGTTACTTAATTATGAACAAAACGATGAGTGTGTTCTTAGAAGTAGATAAGCTAGTGAAAGTAACAAGTTCTGGAGCAGATCCAGTGAAAATTGGATTTACAGATCCAGCATATGCAAATGTATTAGGAATTCCAACACTACAAACTGGAGTGTTTGGTGGTATTATCGTCGGTATAGTAGCGGCATATTGCTATAATAAATACTTCAACATTGAATTACCATCATACTTAGGTTTCTTCGCAGGTAAGCGTTTCGTACCGATCGCAACTGCAACATTCTCTTTAGTAGTAGGTATTATCATGTGCTTCGTTTGGCCATACATTCAAGGTGGCTTAAATACGTTCTCACATCAAATGATTGATGCGAATAGAACATTAGCAGCATTCATATTCGGTTTAATTGAACGTTCATTAATTCCATTTGGATTACATCACATTTTCTATTCACCATTCTGGTTCGAATTTGGTCAGTATACAAATGCAGCTGGTGAATTAATCCGTGGTGACCAAAAAATCTTTATGGCACAGTTAAAAGACGGTGTAGAATTAACAGCAGGTACATTTACAACTGGTAAGTATCCGTTTATGATGTTCGGTCTTCCAGCAGCAGCTTTAGCAATGTACCATGAAGCACGTCCAGAAAATAAAAAATTAGCAGCTGGTATTTTAGGTTCTGCTGCATTAACATCTTTCTTAACAGGTATTACAGAGCCACTTGAATTTTCATTCTTATTCGTAGCACCAGTACTATTCGGAATTCACGCCGTATTCGCTGGTCTATCATTTATGACAATGCAAATTTTAGGTGTTAAAATTGGTATGACATTCTCTGGTGGTTTAATTGACTTTATGTTATTCGGTGTACTACCAGGCCGTACAGCATGGTGGTGGGTAATTATTGTTGGTCTTGTGCTAGCAGTTATTTACTACTTCGGATTCCGCTTTGCAATCCGTAAATGGAATTTAAAAACACCTGGTCGTGAAGTAGCAAATGCTAATGACGGTGCAGGTAAAGCAGAAGCTGGTGAACTTCCTCGTGAAGTATTAGTAGCACTTGGTGGTAAAGAAAACATTGCTTCTTTAGACGCTTGTATTACTCGTTTACGTGTTCAAGTTAACGAACAAAAGAATGTAAACAAAGATCGCTTAAAAGAGCTTGGAGCAGCTGGTGTACTTGAAGTTGGGAATAACATTCAAGCTATTTTTGGACCGAAATCTGACACATTAAAATCACAAATTCATGATATTATGTCAGGTCGTACACCTCATGTTGAAAAAGAAGAGCCTGTAAAAGTAGAAGAAGCTCCTCAGCAAGTTGATGCAAACGAAACAATCGTTTCACCAATTGAAGGGAAAATCTTATCGATTACAGAAGTACCTGATCAAGTATTCTCAGGAAAAATGATGGGAGACGGATTTGCAATCGAGCCAACAGAAGGAACAGTAGTTTCTCCAGTTAATGGTGAAATCGTCAACGTATTCCCTACAAAGCATGCGATTGGTATTCAATCTGAAGGCGGAAAAGAAATTTTAATCCACTTTGGTATTGATACTGTAAAATTAAATGGTGAAGGTTTTGAAGCACTTGTAGCACAAGGCGACAAAGTGAAACAAGGACAACCATTATTAAAAGTAGATCTTGCATTTGTAAAAGAAAATGCACCATCTATCATTACACCAATTGTCTTTACAAATTTACAACAAGGGCAACAAGTCGAATTGAAAAAAGATGGAAATGTTAAGAAGGGCGAAAACGCAATTATTGACATTCAGTAGGAATTTGACGCAAAATGTTTATAATTATAATAGGCGATGTGGTTGACCGAACATCGCCTATTATATACAATAGATGATGTAGTACTCACGTCTATACAACTAAAAAAATACTGTAATTTAAAGGAGATAAATTATCATGGAAAAAATCTTTAAAGTAACTAGCGACTCAGGAATTCATGCTCGTCCAGCAACTCTACTTGTAAACACTGCAAGCAAATTTGGTTCTGACATTAACTTAGAGTATAACGGAAAAAACGTTAACTTAAAATCAATCATGGGCGTTATGTCTTTAGGCATTCAACAAAACGCAGAAATTAAAATCACTGCAAATGGTGATGATGCAGCTCAAGCACTAGCAGCTATCGAAGAAACTATGAAAAACGAAGGATTAGGAGAATAATGACTCTTAACATTCAAGGGATCGCTGCATCAAGTGGGATTGCTATTGCAAAGGCTTTCAGACTTGAAAATCCTGAATTTAACATTGAAAAGAAATCAATTACAAACGAAGCTGCAGAAATTGCACGCTTAGAAGCTGCGCTTGAGAAAGCAAAAACTGAATTAGAAGCTATTAAGGATCACGCTTTTGCTGAGCTAGGTGCTGATAAAGCTGCGATCTTTGAAGCACATTTATTAGTGTTAAATGATCCAGAATTAGTAAACCCAGTAAAAGATAAAGTAAATGGCGAAAAAGTAAATGCTGAATTTGCAATGGATGAAGTTGCATCAATGTTTATTTCTATGTTTGAAAACATGGATAACGAATATATGAAAGAACGTGCTGCGGACATTCGTGACGTAACAAAGCGTGTTCTTGCACATTTACTAGGCATTAACTTCTCAAATCCTGGTACAATTTCTGAAGAAGTAATCATCATTGCTGAAGATTTAACACCATCTGATACAGCTCAGTTAAACCGTAAGTATGCAAAAGGTTTCACTACTGATATCGGTGGACGTACATCTCACTCTGCAATTATGGCTCGTTCTATGGAGATTCCAGCTGTTGTTGGTACGAAAGTTGTTATGGAGAAAATCCAAAACGGCGATATCGTAATCATCGACGGTTTAGATGGAGAAGTAATTGTAAATCCATCAGAAGAAACTCTTCGCTCGTTTGAAGAAAAGAAAGCGAAATTTGAAGAGCAAAAAACTGAATGGGCAAAATTAAAAGACCAAGCTACTGTAACAAGTGACGGACATCACGTTGAGCTTGTTGCAAATATCGGAACACCAAATGATGTACAAGGTATTATCGATAATGGCGGAGAAGGCGTTGGTTTATACCGTACAGAATTCTTATACATGGGCCGTGACAATCTTCCAACAGAAGAAGAGCAGTTCGAAGCGTATAAAGCAGTTCTTGAAGGTGTAAAAGAAGGTCAACCTGTTGTTGTTCGTACACTTGACATCGGTGGAGATAAAGAGCTTCCATACTTACATTTACCAAAAGAAATGAACCCATTCTTAGGATACCGTGCAATTCGCTTATGTCTTGATGAGCAAGATGTGTTCCGTACACAACTTCGTGCATTACTTCGTGCTAGCGTATACGGTAACTTAAAAATTATGTTCCCAATGATTGCAACTCTTGATGAGTTCCGTCAAGCGAAAGCGATCTTATTAGAAGAGAAAGCGAAACTTGTAGAAGCGGGTACAACTGTTTCTGATTCTATTGAAGTTGGTATGATGGTTGAAATCCCAGCTTCAGCAGTATTAGCAGATCAATTTGCGAAAGAAGTTGATTTCTTCTCTATCGGAACGAATGACTTAATTCAATACACAATGGCTGCAGACCGTATGAACGAACAAGTATCATACTTATACCAACCGTATAACCCATCTATTTTACGTCTTGTAAAAATGGTTATCGATGCTGCTCATAAAGAAGGTAAATGGGCTGGTATGTGTGGTGAGATGGCGGGAGATTCACTTGCTATCCCATTATTATTAGGATTAGGTTTAGATGAGTTCAGTATGAGTGCAACATCTATTCTTCCTGCAAGAACACAACTAAGCAAGTTGTCAAAAGCAGAAATGGAAACATTAGCAGAAAAAGCATTAATGATGTCAACTGCTGAAGAAGTTGTTGAACTAGTTAAAAGCATATAATCAATAAAAAAACCTGAGTCGATTTGAAATCGGTCTCAGGTTTTTTCTATGAGAAAAGTAAATCTTATTTTCTTACTATAGAGGATAAGGAACAGAATTAGATAGCGATAGCAACGATATCAGTTGGGCATACACGTAAAATACCATTAAAAGTATTACGTTGACGGTTCTTATCATCTTTGTCGTCGTCTTTATTATCTTTGTTATTATTATTACGAGCTAAAGCAGAGAAAAGAGCAACACCGTTAGCGAAACCTTCAAAAATTACATTGTTGAAAGATCCGATACCTTTAATGCTTAAAAGAGAAAGCTCTGTTCCAACTGAAATGCTAGCAAGTACGTTACATACAGCTGGTTGTTGTGGTCTAACTACTTCTTTCTCTTTCTCTTTCTCATGATGTCTGCACTCTCTTTCATGATGATGACAGTCTCTAAAGTTATCACAGCATCCAAATGATCCAAACATAATCCTCATCACCCCCTTCACACTTATAATCTATGTAAGTTCGGTAATGAGTGACTGGACAGAGAGTGGAATTTTTTCTAGGGGATTTTCTCATTTTAAAAGACTAGCTGGGTGTTTATTACGGGATGATGTTTAAAATAGGATAGATATCACAAAAAAATGTAAAGACCACCGAAATGAATGAAATAGGGAGCCTTTACACTTTTTTGCTTTTATATAAAACGATGATATATACAGGAAGAGCTAGGAGTAGTGGTACAATGGATCTTGCAGTATGTTTTTCTGATTCTAATTGGAACGCTTCTTCTTTTGGAAATTGTAAAACTGAAATGTTTGCAGCATCGCCAATAAAATATAGAAGCAGTACAGTTACTATGTAACATAAAAGTGCGATAAAGCTTCCGTATGAACTCAATGAAAATCCCTCTCTTGTTATCTATTTGTTATCATTGTATCACAATTGTAACAAAAATACACGGTTATATTTCGTTGCTTTAACAAAATTCGACACAAAACGTCATTTATTTGTATGGGAATAGCATGAAATTTACTATTTTTTTATATGTAGATGTCGAATAATACATTGTAATATTACTGATGTGTGACAGAACATAAAAAAACGAAGGTAATGAAATTACCTTCGTTTTTTATTATTTTGCCCATTCACTTACTTGCTCTACGCTCATTCGAGGTGCAGGATGACCTTTTAAAGTTGATTCACCAATTGTAATAAGCATAATTGGTACGTAACGAGATGAAACATTGAATTCTTCTGTAAGTGCTTGTGGGTTGAAACCACCAATAGCACAAGTATCCCAGCCAGTTGCTTTAGCCGTAAGCATAAGTTGCATTGCTGCTAAAGATGCATTTGAAAAGGCTGCATCTCTTGGGAATTGTTCACGAGCATATGCAGACTCAATATTTTTAGCTAAGCGCTCTTTTGCTTCGTCTTTCATAAATCCTTGTTCTACAATTGGACCATAAACTGGTTCAACGTTTTTATAAGCTTCTAAATCACCTAAAATAGCGACTACAGCTGAAGCATCAAGGATTTGTTGCTGGTTATAAGCAATTGGATGCAATCGTTTCTGTACATCTTCACCTTGGAATACGAGGAATTTCCAGTGCTGTAAGTTCCAAGCAGAAGGTGCTTGAGCAGCGCCCTTTAGAATCTCGTGTAACTCTGTAGATGAAATTTCTTTTTCTGGGTTGAATGCACGTGTAGATGTGCGTTCGTATAGAACATTAAAAAAGTTGTCGTTTGTCATTATATATCCTCCAAATTACAAATCAAATTATGAAAAAATACATGTAATATATTCTACTTACATTTTGTAAGTTGTCGAATTTAAGAATATAATATATTTATTTTAATTGTCAAGTTTTAAAGGGGAAGCTAGGGCATTCATACAAACGATACAATTCTTATAATCATACACTAAAAAAGGAATTTATAGAGTGAAAAAACGAAGAGAACATTCTCAATTAGCTTGTTAATATGAATTCCTCACTGATTAGAGTTTTTAGAGAACAATCTTTTAAAATGTTTGTGAGGAATTCAGTAGAACAAGATATATGAAGTGAGTGAAGACTAGTGATGAACATACTACATTTTTTATTAGAGAATACGGTTTTCCAAAATGTATTACAAGATCTTCAGTTAAATGTCCTTTATATAGAAAATGGATGCACACATCAACAAACGATAGAAAATATCCATCCAAAATGTATGTTTATAGCAAATAGTTTCGAAGAAGGAGAATTATTGTTTCAGAGGACTAAACCACATATTGTAATTATGTATGTAACAGATTTTTCTCAAATAAAATATATAAAGAATATGTATAATCCACAGGGTACATTTATTGTCATTTGGGATCAACATATAACAAGCGAGTTTGCAGAAGTGCTGACGTTAGGAATACGTAATATTGTAATAGCCCCTGTGACTCCACAAATGGTGTTAGAGGAAGTGAATAAGAGTTTGTATCAGCTTTCTTTAGTACGGCAAGTAAGTTTGCAACAAGAACTACTTCAAACGATGTTTGATTTTCAAAATGATCTATTATTTATAGTAGAAGATGATGAGATTGTTGATTGTAATACAAATTTTTTAGAGTTTTTTGGATATGAAAATTTGTTTGCCTATCGTGAGCAACATTTAGTATTTGCTGAACATTTCATTAGAGAAAATGGATACTATTCAACAACTCATGATATAACATGGTTAGATGATACATTATCATATGATAGAAGAATTAAGATGACCAATTATGAAGGGGAAGTGTCAACTTTTTTATTGCGTGCGACACCATTGCCAGAAGATTTATCAAGATTTATTGTGAAGTGTACAGAGATTACAGAATTAGATGAAATCTATCAAGAACAAGAAAGGCTTGCTATGATAGATTCGTTAACAGAGATTTATAATCGTTTGAAATTCCAACAAATACTAGAGGCAGAATGGGATAATGCGATGCGTAATAATGAAAACATAGCACTTATTTTATTTGATATAGATAATTTTAAAACAGTAAATGACACGTATGGCCATGATTTTGGTGACTTAGCATTAATTCAGCTTGCAGAGCTTATGAAATCTAAAGTGGAGCAGCAACATGTGTTTGCAAGGTGGGGAGGAGAAGAATTTATTATTTTAGTAACTAATACAGTAGAAAAAGAAGCATTTCAGGTTGCGGAATCATTACGATTTTTCATTGAAACAAAGCAATTCTCAGGAATTTCAAAATTAACAGCGAGTTTTGGAGTTGCATTATATGAACAAGGAATTACAAGAGAAGAATTAATGCAACGAGCGGATATTGCATTATATGAAGCGAAAAAAAATGGAAAAAATCAAGTGTGTATATATAGAAAAGAAAAAAAGTGATTTTTCGCAACAAATTGTTGCGATTTTTTTTTATTGTTCGATAATAGAATGTAGGGGGGATTTTGAACGAAGGAATTATGGAGGAACAACATGATAAAAAAAATAATGACGATGGCTTCGCTGTCAGTTGTAGTTTGTGGTGGAGTATACTATTTTCTCTATAACCCCAATATAAAGGAAAGCACTGTATTAACCACTAAGGTGAATCCTACTATTGAATCAGAAGTACAAGAGAATATAGAAGAAAAAGAAGAACAGCAAATTGATTATGCTAGTATATCTCAAAAGTTAGATCAATATTTAATAGGAAAGCAATTTAATGGAACAGTTTTAGTAACAGATAAAGAGCATGTTATATTGAATAAAGGATATGGGTATGCTGATGTTCAAAATAAGATAGAGAATACACCTCAAACGAAATATCGTGTCGGTTCTATTACGAAAACAGTTGTGGCCACATCTATTTTGCAGCTACAGGAACAAGGGAAGCTAAATATTCAAGATAATGTAAATAAATATATTCCCTCTTTTCCAGTAGATAAAAATATTACTTTATATCATTTGTTAACACACACATCAGGTTTACCAGAAAGCAGAAAAGGGAAAGTGAATGCCGCTTCTCGTATAAACTTAGTAAATTGGAGTGGAAGCCAAAAATTAGAATTTCCACCAGGCACAGGTTGGAAATATACAGATTATAATTATATTGTGTTTGCCTACATTATAGAAAGCATATCAAAAAAACCTTTAGGAGATTACATAAAAGAAAATATATTTACTAAAGCAGAAATGCATGAATCCGGTATGGGAAATATGGCTCAGGAAGATCAGCATTTTACTAAAGGATATGTAAAGAAAGAGAATGTACTTGAACCTGCAAAAAAATTGTTAATGGATTGGTTATATGGATGCGGTGAGATGTATACAACAGTTGGCGATATGAAGAAGTTAGACGAAGCGATTATAAATGGGAAACTTCTTTCTGAACAAAGTATACAAGTGATGTTTTCACCTTCAACAGAACGGAAATATGCATTTAGTTTTTACATATATCCGGATTATTTTCATAATCATGGTGTACTATCTGGTTGGAACACTTTCAATAATTTTAATAAAGAAAAAGGGACTTTTGTTATTTTATTTTCAAATGTGAAAAATAGTATGGATGATGATTTTAATAAAGAGTTCCGAAAGATGGTAAGTGATTTATTAGAACAAAGGGGATGAGAAAATGGAAAATAAAAATTTATCAATAGGTTTCATCGGTATTGGAGTAATGGGAAAAAGTATGGTTCATCATTTAATGCAAGATGGTCATAAAGTATATGTATATAATAGAACGAAAGCGAAGACAGACTCTTTAGTGCAAGATGGTGCAAATTGGTGTGATACACCGAAAGAGTTAGTAGAGCAAGTTGATGTTGTAATGACTATGGTTGGATATCCACATGATGTAGAAGAAGTGTATTTTGGGATAGATGGGATTTTGGAGAATGCAAATGAAGGAACAATCGCAATTGATTTCACGACATCTACACCAACATTGGCAAAGCGTATTAATGAAGCTGGTAAAAGAAAGAATGTATATACGTTAGATGCGCCTGTATCTGGAGGAGACGTCGGTGCGAAAGAAGCAAGACTCGCAATTATGGTCGGTGGCGCGAAAGAAATATATGAAAAATGTTTACCGTTATTTGAAAAACTAGGAACAAATATTCAGTTGCAAGGACCAGCTGGAAGTGGACAACATACAAAAATGTGCAATCAAATTGCGATTGCTTCTAATATGATTGGGGTATGTGAAGCTGTTGCTTATGCGAAAAAAGCTGGATTAGATCCAGATAAAGTATTAGAGAGTATTTCTACTGGGGCAGCGGGTAGTTGGTCATTGAGTAATTTAGCTCCTCGAATGTTAAAGGGAGATTTTGAACCAGGATTTTATGTAAAGCATTTTATGAAAGATATGAAGATTGCTTTAGATGAGGCTGAAAAATTAAAATTACCAGTACCGGGTTTAAGTTTGGCGAAGGAATTGTATGAAGAGTTAATGAAAGACGGGGAAGAGGATAGCGGAACACAAGTGTTATACAAAAAATACATAGGGGGTAAGTGAGATGGATCTTCAAAAATTTGATGAGATGATTGATGCTGTACAACGAGCAACTTGTGTACAAATTAATGAAAAACAAAAAGAAGCTTTTAAACAAAAATATGATTTTGAACCGAAATTCGAATATGGAAGAGATGAGAAAGGGCATTACGTTATTCGAACTTCAAAAAAGATGCTAGAAGAAATGGAGTTTTATTTGGCATTGAAATATGATCAAGATGGAGTTGATCTTTATATGCAAGCAGAGATTGATGGTATATGCCACGTATCTGTTAGCTATAGTGAAGATGTCCTACATTTACAAGAATTGTTTCAATTTCTAGAAGAAAATAAATAAAAGTCCTCATTTGAGGACTTTTATTTATTTATATTTAATTTTATAATTATAAGCTAGAAGCACGGCGGCATCGTTCAATTGGGAATGGAATAACTTGCGCGATGTGATTAGGACCAAATTGTTTTGCACGAGCATGGCGTATTATATAAAATGCAGACAGAATTGAAACAGGAATAGCGCCGAACAAACCAAAAAGTAAAGCGCTTACACAAGATGCGACAAAACCTAAAACACCAACTTCTAACTCTTCCATAATAGCTCCTAGAATAACAGGAAGTGCTCCACACGTAACCCCTAGTATAAGTGCGATAAGTAAACTCATGATTATCCCCCTCTGTTTGCGATATTCTTTTCCTTCTTAGTTATTTGTAGTATATCATATACAAAACAGAATTTTCAGAAAAAATTCAAAAAAAGTTCAATAAATGTTCAAAAAGTGTTAAGAAATACCCTTAAAAAATAGAAGGAGAAGATTGTTTTTGAACAGAAGGACTCATACGTTTGAGAAAATAAAAAATCAGGCTTATTTCATTTTTTGAAATAAGCCTGTTCCATAGGAGGATGTATATATGTAGAGTGAATAAAAGGTTGGAAAAGGGGATCCAAGTCCTTTTATTCAACTAACTACCTTAATAGATTGGAACCCAGCCTTCAGCTGTAACAAAAATACGAATAGCTACAACTTGACGATCATCTTGCAAGGTGAAATAATGTCTTGCATTTTCAGGAACAGATATGAGATCACCTGGCTCAAGTTCAACGTCAAAGAATTTCCCATCTTTGCCTTCAATAGCAAAGATGCCATGCCCGCTAACAATAAAGCGAACTTCATCATCAGTATGATGGTGTTCTTTTTGAAAATTAATTAATAATTCGTCAAGGTTAGGTGTGCTATTTGAAAGTGAAATTACATCATATGCTTTATAACCTCGACGTGCTGAAACATCAGCGATTTCTTTTGAAAACACAGCTAATATTTCAGCTTTGTTTTCATCTGTTAACGAATAATTTTCATTTAAATGAGGAGGAAGTTTAGAAATATTCCATTTCTCATATAAAACACCTTCCTCTTGTAAAAATTTAGATACTTCCACTTCATTTTCAATGCGAGTATTTACTTCATGAATACGAATTTGCGCCATTAGAAACGCCTCCTTGAATTGATAATAGTTTTATATGAAATTGGAATAAAAACTCATAAGCCTCTAATCTTTTCTTTGCATCAAAGCTATCTCGGCCCCATACGGTAATACCATGGTTACGGATTAATACTGCTCCCGAATCTCCTTGTATATGCTTTCGGAAGGTTTCTCCAAGCGTTGGGATGTGGGCATGGTTTTCAATAATAGGAATGTGGATTGTTGCACCTTCTTCCCAAATATCGAGAGCTTTAATAATTTCTTGATTTTGAAGGGTGACGGTATCACTATATAAGTTTGTGATGACATTATTATCAGTTGTATGAACATGAAGTACGCATCCAGCATTCGTATTGTTATAAATATGCGTATGCAAGATTGTTTCTGCTGAAGGGCGTAATTCAGTCTCTAATACGGGAACCCCTAGATGATCTACTAGGAGAAAATCATCTGGAGTCGTTTTTGTTTTATCTTTACCACTTGCTGTAATAAGAAAAGTAAGTGGCTCATGACTAACCTTTATAGAAATATTACCACTCGTTGCTGGAAACCAATTTCGTGTTGTTAATTCTTTTTTTATCTCGCTTAAGTCAAACCATTGACGAAACAGTTGTTTCATAATTTCACCTCCAACAAATGTTTTAATGCAAATTGAACATCATGAAATGTTTCAAAAGGTGTATAAGCAATATGATTCTCTTCACATTTTGTAATAAGGAAGTCACGGGCAAATACTTTATCTGCTTGTTTTGCAGCTTGTAAATCAGTAATTGAATCTCCAATCACAATATGGAAGTCATTCGTATCACTTAATTTACGGATTAAAGATGATTTGCATAATCCGCAATGATTTTGACAATGATGATCACAAGGATGAGGCCATTTAACGGTAATGTATTCACTTGAAAAGTCAGTTTCATTACAGTAAATTTGCTCTTTAGGAATGAGTCCTTGTAAGAGTGGATAGACGAAGAAATCCATTCCACCTGATATAACGTAAAAAGAAATGTCATTTTCATTTACAAATTGTATAAATTCATGAAAACCATTACGAATTTCAGCAGTCTCTATTAAAAATTGAATAATCTCATCGTGCAGATTAGTAGGTATTAATTGAAATAATTGAGAAACACCTTCTTGAATAGATAGCTCTTGTGATAAAATTCTATTCTTTACTTCTTCGGCTTCTGGTGGTGCGAATTTTTCCATAATGGACATAATGTTATCATTATTTGTAATCGTGCCATCAAAATCACAAAATACTTGAATACTCATAATTTCACCTCATGAGAGGGATTTCCCCATATTTGTAGTGCACTATGCAAGTTTATGTCATCTACTTCATGGAGTGGTTTATTTTGCAAAGTAGCATCAATTGCAGCACGGAAAGCTTTACCGCCGCCTTGCGCCCCATTTGGATGTCCGTGTATTCCGCCACCAGCATTAATAACAACATCTTTACCGAAATCTCGTAGAATAAAGGGAACGAAACCAGGATGAATACCAGCAGACGGAACAGAAAAGCTCTTCTTGAAAACTGCATCGTCTTTAGTTAAATATTTTGAGATAGCAAGAGCCTCCTCTTTTTCTAGCGCAACACTTCCGTATGGAGATGGGAATAATGAAAAGTCAGCCCCAGCATAACGTAGTAGCTTTCCGAGTAATAATGGAGATGAAACTCCATATAACTTGGATGCTGAATAAGCACCACTTACAGCAGGATGTGCCATAATAGGAACTGGGATTTCATCATCTTCTGCAAGTGATTGTAGTACATCTAGTCCGTAAGCAAATACGTTAAATAATAGAATATCAGCTCCAGCTTGCACTGCACGTTTCGCATTTTCTTTTAAATCAAAAGTTCGTCCTGTTAAATTTACGGCATATAACGTTTTATGTCCGTATGTTTCATATACGGATTGTAAAACTTCTTTTCCCGATACAATGCGTTTCGTAAGAGGTGTTAATGCATTTTCAAATAATATTTCATCATCTTTTACTATATCTACACCACCAATTGCTTGATCGCGTAATTGCGTTTTTAAATACCCAATATTTCGTCCAATCATTCCTTTAAAAATACTCATTAAAAGGGGACGCTCATGCACTTGTAAAAGGTTTCGAATACCATCTATCCCGAATTTTGGACCAGGAAAATGCTCTTTTAACTCATCTGAAAAAGTTAAATCAATTAATTTTACTTCGCCATCAAGTGATAGCTTTCCAAAGGTAGTCGTTAAAATCGCTGGTAAATCTGGACTGAAGTTTAATAACGGATATTCGATTTTAATAATCCCGCGTTTTACTTTTTTTCGTAAATACGAATTGGTGTGTTCTTGTTCAGCTAATTCCTCAACATGAATGACATTGCCTTTATGCTGTTTTAATTGTTCTTGTAATAAATTTGGTAAATGGGTCCAAGAGCCAATTGTTAATCCGAGTGCAATTTGCTCGGCCTTTTTTTCTAAGTTATGTGAATCATCATGGATTAAATACGTCGCTATTATTCCGCTCATTGTTAAAACCTCCTAGTTAAATAAAAAAACCTCTCAGCTAAGGAGAGGTTTTTTTACAACCAGCTCCTTATCTGTCAGCGTAATGCTGCGAGAATTAGCACCGTGTCTACAATTATGTAGATCGGTTGCCGGGTTTCGTCGGGCTCGTCCCTCCACCTGCTCTTGATAAGAAGTATTTAGAAATGTTTAAATTTTTAAGATAACTGAATTTTGTCAGATATTATTCGTGTTGTCAATTATTTTTTGAAAAAATTTAATTTATCAATTCGATTAATGGCTTCTCGTAATCTATCTTCTGTATGCAAGAGACCAACACGGACGTACCCTTCGCCATGTTCACCAAACCCAACACCAGGAGCAACTGCAACGTGTGCCTTTTCTAGTAAAATATCAGAAAATTGCTCAGATGTATAACCTTTTGGTACAGGAAGCCATGCAAAGAATGATCCTGTTGGAATGTTTACATTCCAACCAATTGAGTGACAAGCTGAAATAAGAGCGTTTCTTCGAGATTCATAACTATTTACAAGGTCTATTACGCAAGACTGTGAACTTAATAGTGCTTCGCGGGCAGCATCTTGAACTGCCCCAAAAATACTAACATACATATGATCTTGTAATAAGTTAATTGTTTCGATCACACTTTCATTCCCTACAGCAAAAGCGATGCGCCAGCCAGCCATATTGAAAGTTTTCGATAATGTGTAAATTTCGATTCCTGTATCTTTAGCACCGTCTGCTTGTAAGAAACTAACAGGCTTTTGACCATCGAACCCAATAGCACCGTAAGCAAAATCATGAACAACTAATATATTGTGTTTATTAGCAAAATGAATAGTTTCATCAAAAAAATCTTTTGATGCAGTAGCACCTGTAGGATTATTTGGATAGTTTAAAAACATTAATTTTGCACGCTCGGCAATAGAGTCATCAATTTTCGTATAATCTGGTAAAAAATTATTTTCTGCAATAAGCGGCATTGTTTTAAATTGTGCTTTTGCTAAAGCAACTCCTGATAAATAATCTGGATAGCCTGGATCGGGAACGAGAATAGAATCACCAGGGTTTGTAAAACAAACTGGTAATTCTACTAATCCAGCCTTTCCACCAAACAAAATAGCAACTTCAGTTTTTGGATTTACTACTACATCATATTCACGTTGATAGAATGTTGCCACGGCTTCTTTTAAACTTTCATGTCCGCGAAATGGCGGATATTTATGATGAATGGTCTTTTCTGCAGCATCTTGTAAAGCTTTTACGATATGCTGCGGCGTTGGTTGATCTGGATTACCTTGACCTAGATTAATAACATCGTGACCAGCTGCAACGACTTTATTAACTTTTGCAACAAGTGAAGCAAAAAATTGTGTTGGCAATGATGTTACTATCTCAGAAGGTTGAAATAATTTCATACTTTCCACCTCTTTTGAAAGTTGTTACAATTCTAGTGACAAATGATATAATCTTTCCAGTATTTTGTAAAGAAAAAAATGAGAATGGGGCTGAAAAAATGAAAGTCGCATGTATTCAAATGGATATTGTCTTTGGAGATGTAGAAAAAAATATTGAGAATGCTAAAAATAAAATAAGCGAAGCAATGAAGGAAAGACCAGATGTTATCGTCTTACCAGAACTATGGACAACAGGTTATGATTTAATGAGACTTTCTGAAATTGCAGATAGGGATGGATTGGAAACGAAAGAAAAGTTGATAGAATGGTCGAAACAATATGGTGTACATATTGTTGGTGGTTCTATAGCAAAGCAAACAGAACAAGGTGTTACAAATACAATGTATGTTGTAACTAATAAAGGAGAACTAGTCAATGAATATAGTAAAGTACATTTATTTCAGCTTATGGATGAACATAAATATTTAATCGCTGGAAATAGTACAGGTGAATTTAAGTTAGATGATGTAGAGTGTGCCGGCACAATTTGTTATGACATTCGTTTTCCAGAGTGGATGCGCGTTCATACTGCTAAAGGTGCAAAAGTTTTATTTGTTGTAGCAGAATGGCCATTAGTTCGTTTAGCACATTGGCGTTTGTTATTGCAAGCAAGAGCAGTTGAAAATCAGTGTTATGTTGTTGCATGTAATAGGGCAGGAAAAGATCCGAATAATGAGTTTGCCGGTCATTCTTTAATTGTCGATCCTTGGGGCGAAGTTGTTGTAGAAGCGAATGAAGAAGAATCAATTTTATTTGGAGAACTTACATTCGAGAAAATTAAAGAAGTACGCAAAGGAATTCCAGTTTTTGCAGATCGTCGTCCAGAATTATACAAATAAAATGTTGACAAGTGATTTTTATTCTTGGTATAGTCTTCAACATAAAGTTAAAAATTCAAAAAATTATACAACTCTTATCAAGAGCAGGTGGAGGGATTTGGCCCGATGAAGCCCAGCAACCGACCGTAATACCATTGTGAAATGGGGCGTTTACGCCAAAAGGCACGGTGCTAATTCCAGCAGAAAGTAAAACTTTCTGGCAGATAAGAGGGGAGAAGATAAACTTCAAACCTCTTTCTTAGTGGAAAGAGGTTTTTCTACGTCAGAAAAACCTCTGAATTTAAAAAAGGGGGAGAAGACGATGGGATATTATTCATTAACTGAAACAACAGCTATACAATATGCGAAAGAACACGGTTATTTTGAAAAGAAAGCAAATGTTGTTTGTCATGAAATTGGAGATGGAAATTTAAATTACGTGTTCAAATTAGATGATGGAGAGAAGTCTATTATAATAAAACAGGCACTGCCATACGCAAAAGTAGTTGGTGAGAGCTGGCCGTTATCTATAAAAAGAGCGACGATTGAAAGCAAGGCATTACAAATTTTTGCGAAGTATGTACCGGATTATGTTCCAGTAGTGCACAGTCATGATGAAGAGTTAGCAGTAACAGTAATAGAAGACTTATCAAGACTAACAATTACAAGAAAAGGATTAATAGATGGAGAAGATTATCCACTTTTATCCCAACATATCGGTCGTTTTCTAGCGCATGTTTTATTTTATACTTCAGATTTCGGGTTAGAGTCAGAAGAGAAAAGGGTACTAGAAGGTACATTTGTAAACTCAGACCTTTGCAAAATTACAGAAGATTTAGTGTTTACAGATCCGTTTGGCCATTATGATACAAATGATTATGAGCCAGATTTGCAGCTAGCTGTAGATGAACTATGGAGTGATAAAACGGTCAAACTAAAAGTGGCTCAGTATAAATATAAATTTTTAACGAGAAAAGAGGCACTCATTCATGGAGATTTACATACTGGAAGTATTTTTTCATCACCTTCTGAAACGAAAGTAATTGATCCAGAATTTGCAACGTACGGTCCATTTGGGTTTGACATCGGTCAATTTATTGCAAATCTATTATTGAATGCTTTATCTAGAGAAGAAGAACAGAGAAGGGTACTATTTTTCCATATAGAGAAGACGTGGAGTTATTTTGTAGAAACTTTTACGAGGTTATGGATTGGAGAAGGTGTAGAGGTATATACGAAAGAAAAGCAATGGCTACCAATTATTTTGCAAAATATTTTTACGGATGCTGTCGGATTTGCGGGATGTGAAATAATTCGTAGAACAATTGGCTTAGCTCATGTAGCAGATTTAGATGAAATAGCAAATAAAGAAGCGAGAATTCAAGCTAAGAAACAAGCGCTATCCTTAGGTAAAGAACTAATAAAGTATGAATCTAAGAGTGCTGATATTCAACTGTTCCGAACACTATTTCAACAGACGGTTTCTGGAGGGATAAAAGCATGAGTACAATTTTTACTATTCCGAGGTCTGTCAGTTGGAAAGGGGATGCTATTGCAATATTAAATCAAACAAAGTTGCCGCATAGCACAGAATATAAAACATTAACGACGATTGAAGAGGTATGGAAAAGCATTGTCATGCTAGAAGTACGAGGAGCACCTGCAATTGGAATTGTAGCTGCATTTGGCTTGGCGCTTGCATCAAAAAAATATACTACTTTACATATTGAAGAATTTCAAAAGAAGTTTAATAGAGATTGTAATTATTTAGGAACGTCACGCCCGACAGCAGTCAATTTATTTTGGGCAATTGATCGTATGAGAGAATCTATTCGAGACATTACTACAATAAAAGAAGCACAAAAAATATTAGAAGAAGAAGCGCTTCTCATTCAGCAAGAAGATGAAGCGGTATGCCGGAGTATTGGAGAACATGCCTTAACATGTTTTAAAGACGGTGATAACATTTTAACAATTTGTAACGCTGGCAGTATCGCAACTGCTAAATATGGTACTGCATTAGCACCGTTTTATATTGGGAAAGAAAAAGGTATACGTTTACATGCGTATGCGTGTGAAACAAGACCAGTTTTACAAGGCGGACGTTTAACAACTTGGGAATTAAAACAGGCAGATATTGATGTAACACTTATTACAGATAATACGGCAGCTCATGCTATTCAAATGAAAGAAATAAATGCGATTATTGTGGGTGCGGACCGAATTGTTGCAAATGGAGATACAGCAAATAAAATCGGAACAATGAATTTAGCTATATTAGCAAAGTATTTTGATATCCCATTTTACGTTGCAGCTCCGTTATCTACATTTGATATTACGAAACAAATAGGATCTGAAATTGTTATTGAAGAAAGAGACGAGACAGAAGTTACGAAAATTTTTGGCAAACAAGTGGCACCAATTGGAACTGATGTTTATAATCCTGCATTTGACGTAACACCGAATGAATTAATTACAGGTATCGTTACTGAGAAAGGTATTATACGTGGAAATTATAAGCAAGAAATTGCATCATTGTTTGAAAAAACAAGCTAATACATAATAGCTTGTTTTTTTATGCCTAAATGTGTTCGTTTCTCTTATTTATATAATGAAAGGAGGCGAAAAAGATGGAAGAGTGGATTAAGATGATAGGTAATGTAGGGTTTCCAATTGTTGTAACATTATATTTACTCCATCGGATTGAAAGTAAATTAGATGGGGTAATTGTTGCAATAGAAAAGTTGCCGCGGCAATTACTACAGTATGACGATCCACGGGATAAAAAATAAAGTTTGCTCTTCGTGAGCAAACTTTATTTTTATTGAGCAGTATAACCACCATCGATAACAACGGCTTGCCCGGTTATACCTTTCGCTTTTTCACTCGCTAAAAACATCGCATAATCAGCAATTTCTTGTACTTGTAATAAGCGTTTTTGTGGCACAAGTGGATAAATGACTTCTTCTAAAACATTTTCAAGTGGTACATTTCGAGTCGTGGCTAAGTCTTGTAGTTGGTTACGGACGAGAGGGGTATCGACATAACCAGGACAAAGGGCATTTACAGTAATACCATGCGTAGCGCCTTCTAAAGCAGCAACTTTTGTTAATCCAATTACGCCATGTTTGGCACTATTGTAGGCGGATTTTCCTGCAAATCCAACGAGGCCATTAATGGAAGCGACATTAATAATTCGGCCATACTTTTGTTTTTTCATGATTGGGAAGACATGCTTAATTGCGATAAAAGGAGCGATTTGCATAATTTTAATAAGTAGTTCGAACTTTTCGGTTGGAAAATCTTCAATCGGTGAAACGTGTTGCATTCCTGCGTTATTAATTAATATATGTAATGAACCAAAATGAGTAACTGTTTGAGAAATGGCAGCTGTAACTTCTTCTTCAGATGTAACATCACATTTTAAACCGATAGCTTGATAGCCTTCTTTTTGTAATTGTTCAGCAGCTTCTTTTGCACGTTCTTCAAGACGATCGGTAATAACAACTTTTGCACCTTCTTTTGCAAAAGCGTTTCCCATTTCATAACCAATACCACTTGCAGCGCCTGTTAGAAAAACAACTCGATTTGTAACCATGATGAAAAACATCCCTTCATAATAAAGTTTTCATATTGCTCTATTTAGAGAGGGTATAATAAAATTCCTGCAAACATTTGGAAAAATATTGTTAGCTATCTTGTTTTGCAAAATAGTCTCTGCTATACTATTTTGTAAAGCAAGATACTTACGCTTATCTATCTTGTAAAACAAGATAGTAGGAGGATTTGAATTATGTCGACAAGTCAAATGCTGAAAGGGATTTTAGAAGGATGTTTACTTGCTATTATTTCTGAAGGTGAAATATACGGTTATGAAATGAGTGAAAAGCTAGCGAAGTATGGCTTTACCATGGCAAGTGAAGGAAGTATTTATCCGTTATTAATACGGATGCAAAAGGAAGGATTAATAACAAGTGTAATGAAGGAATCTCCATCTGGTCCTAAGCGAAAATATTATACATTAACAGAAAAAGGTGAGGAAGCACTTGATGAATTTATGGATCGCTGGGAAGCGATGCAAAGTAGTGTGGAACGTCTACTTGAAGGGAAGGGGAGAAGAAAATAATGTTATCAAATGAAGCACGGAAGTTTTTATTAGATATGAGATTATTTTTGACTGCAAAGGGTGTGAAAGAAAGCGACATTGAGAGCTTTATCGAAGACGCAGAACTTCATTTAATAGAAGGTGAAAGTGATGGGAAAAGAGTAGAAGATATTTTCGGAAGCTCACCGAAAGAATATGCAAATGAACTTGTAAAAGTGATGGAAAAAGATAGACAGGAAACGTGGAAGCAAATTGGTTTTACAGTAATGAATATCGTATCTTTTTGGATTATTGCTTCTATCTTAATAGTGAATAACGGAATTCTACAGATTTCACTTATTCAGTGCATTGGCTATAGCTTTACATTGATCGTAGCTGTAATGGGGCCTAATTTTCTACTTCGTAAAATGACCTTCGTAACAAGCTTTACAAAAACATGGTTTTCTATGTGGTTTTTAGTCATGATTGCGCCAATGTTTTTAATAGGAGTTGTTACGATATTAGATGTAATATATCCTACCAAAATGTTTACATTCACCGAAATGCAAAGTTATATATTAGCTGGTGGGATTTTTATTATCACAGTGGCGATAAATATGTATTTTGAAGGATGGTTTAAAAACTTATATTTAATCATTCCGCTTTCGATTATGTTAGTGTTTAAAACATTTACATCAGAAGACCTCGTTCCAATATTATTTCAAATTATATGTTTATACGGAAGTTTGTTTATTTTAATTTTCTTTGAAATTATGATGAAGACAAATAGAAGAGAAGCGGTTAAATAAGGGAGGGGTTATCATGCAGATTTCTAAAGAAGGAGAAAAGTTTTTAATCGATACGAAAGTGTATTTAATAACAAAAGGAATTAAAGAAGAAGATGTGGACGCTTTTATAGAAGATGCAGAACTTCATTTAATAGAAGGCGAAAAAGAGGGAAAGACGGTAAGTGATATATTTGGTGATTCGCCAAAAGAGTATGCGGAAGAATTAGCGAAAGAGATGGAGAAGGATAAAGGCGGGAGTATAAAGAGTATTCTTGCGATGATAATTGGTATTGGTGGGTATTGGATATTAACTCATATTTTATTTAATAATCCGAATCAGCAATTCACACTAACAAATATACAGTTAATCGGCTATCCTATCGTCTTAATCATTACAATTATTGGAACAATTGTTGCATTTAGAATGTCTTCTTTTAAAAATAAGTTTGTAGAGTTCGGGATTATTTACGTAATAGTAATGGTTCCCATCTTATTATTAGTATTATTGATGTTTATTGATAAATGGTACGGTGTACCTATTTTGCAATTGTCGACAATACAAACATATATATTAGCAGCAAGTATCTTTTTATTACTTTTCGTTGGAGAAGTGTACGTTCTTGGTTGGATGGGTGTTTTAGTGCTAATTGTTCCTTTAGCGATTATGTTTATATTTAAAGAATTAGAAGGAAAAAATGTATTTTGGGGAATTGCAAAGATATTACTTATGTATGGAAGTATATATGGATTGATGAGATGGTCTTTAAGAATTGAAGAGAGAAAAAGTGTAAACTAGAAGTTCAATAAAAAGTGGCTGCTCTGGATATGCAAAAAAATTATTTCCAAAGAAATATTATATAGAGATTTTTAGAGTAATTGTATTTATGTTTAGTTGTATATTTGCATCCGTTGCAGCCGGAATTTAGTTTATTGATTGGAATATATTGTTTTAAACAGTAACAATGTCGTTACTGTTTTTTTCTTTGCAATAAAGAGCTTTGTAAAGAGAGTGCTTTTTGTTCGTTCGTTAATAGAGACTGAATATGAACATTTTCTGGGCGCGGGACTATCGGATACATAAGATTTGTTGGAGAAGGATGGTGCTCCGAACCAATTGGGGAATGAGGATCAGCGTGAGTAAGTTTTCCGTGAACACGTCTTGTAAATAAAATATGACCGATTTCGTGAGCGAGCGTATATATATTTTTTATGGGAGCAGCCGAGTTTGTTAAAACGATATACCCTGTAAGTTGCTGCTGTTTTGCTAAAGAGTAAGCACAGGCAATTACTGCTGTTTCTTTAAAATAATCACTGCCAATATAACAAATGTAAAGGTCGCATTCAGGAGCTTCATTTACACATGTTTGGAAAAAGGATGCTAATTTTTCCTGACTTTGAATAGAATTTTTATAACTAATTTCACGGTCAGAAAAACGGAAAAGCTCATTTAAAACAATTACTTCTTGAATTTGAAATGTAATGGGGTGCCAAATTGATTCTGCAACAGCTAAATCTTTTGCAATACGATCATCAGAAATATCGGCGCCTGGAGTAATGCAAATACATATATTGACGTATGGATCCATAAGGAACACCTCAACTGAAAAAATTCTTCCTATAATATATGTGGAAAAAAGGTGCTATGTATGGATAAACGCCTTTTTTATTACATGAATATATAGATGACAAGTCGAAAAATTTTCATAGTTCTATAACATGGTGTGGCTGTCTTTTTGATATAGTAAAGGAAAGGGGGAGAATATATGTATACATTAAAAATCGTTTCAGACAGAGAAGCACTTTATCAATTTGCAAGTTATGTAAGAGTTGTACAAGGGGTTGAAGATGTATATGTAGAGGTGGGAGAACCTTTATATGAACATCCTTTAATGAAGTTTTATGTACATATTAAGCTGAAAGAAACGTATGAGCAGCATAAAGTTTTACAGGAAATAGCAAGATTAGTAGAATTAGGTCGTTTTACATATGTCCATTATCGTAATGATGAAATAGAAGAAGCTTTTGAAGCTGTAAAATATGAAAGTTTTAAGAAATAAAGGTAAAAAAAGGAGGCGGAAGCTTCCTTTTTTTCTTTAAAATTACATCAACAAAAGGAGAAAAATTTTGTTATGATAAGGGAGGGTGAGGAAAGGAGAGTTTACATATTGGGGTATATTGAAGAGTTACGTAAAGTCGTTGGTACAAGGCCACTTATTCTAGTAGGGTCAGCAATTATTATCTTAAATGATAATCAAGAAGTATTGCTTCAATATCGTTCAGATACATATGATTGGGGTGTACCTGGCGGGGCGATGGAGTTAGGGGAAACGACAGAAGAAACTGCTCGCAGAGAACTATTTGAAGAGACGGGACTAAATGCGAAAATTATGCAATTTATCGGGGTTCTTTCGGGAAAAGAAGTGTACTTCCAATATCCAAATGGAGATGAAATTTTTAATGTCATTCATCTGTATCAGGGGCATCATGTGAGTGGGGAAGTTAAACTTGATCATGAAGGATTACAGCTTCAATATTTTCCAGTAGATAAGTTACCGAATTTGAATAAAACAACTGAGAAAATTTTACAAAAATTCCTATATGCATTAACAGAATAGAAGGGTAATTCCTTCTATTTTTATTATATTAAATATTTTGATTTTTTAGTATGTTTATAGTATGATAGTTGTAGACATACATCTTATGGAATTTCACCTAAAAACTGACTAGGGTACATAAGAGAGGGGCAAGTGCAAAATGCATAATGTTGTTATTACAGCTGCAGTTCGTTCGCCAATTGGAACTTTTGGAGGAGCGCTAAAAAATGTAACGCCAGTAGAATTAGCGGTTCCTGTACTTCAGGAAGCTGTAAAACGAGGCGGGGTAGAACCACATGAAGTTGATGAAGTGATTTTAGGTCATTGTATTCAAAGAACTGATGAAGCAAATACGGCGAGAACGGCTGCATTAGCGGCAGGATTTCCTGACACAGTTACGGGTTATACAATCCAACGCCAATGTTCTTCAGGTATGCAAGCAATTATGTCAGCTGCAATGCAAATTCAATTAGGTGTAAGTGATGTTGTTATTGCAGGTGGAGTAGAAGCAATGAGTTCAAGCCCTTATGCATTGAAACAGCACCGCTGGGGACAACGTCTACAGCACGGAGAAATTCGTGATACGGTGTGGGAAGTGTTAGAAGATCCGATTCATCATATTATGATGGGGGAGACAGCGGAAAACTTGGTTGACCAATATGAAATTACAAGAGAGGAACAAGATGAAGTTGCGCTTCGCAGTCATACATTGGCACTGCAGGCAATCGAGTCTGGATACTTTGACGATCAAATTGTTCCTATTACGATAAAAGAACGTAGAAAAGAAGTAGTATTTTCGAAGGATGAACATCCACGTGCTGACATTACAGCGGAAAAATTAGCAGGGTTAAAACCAGCTTTCCGTAAAGATGGATCTGTAACGGCAGGGAATGCATCTGGTCTGAATGACGGAAGTGCGGTTCTAGTATTAATGAGCGAAGAAAAAGCGAAAGAAAAAGGCTTACAACCGTTAGCTAGAATTGTTGGCTATTCAGTAGCTGGAGTAGATCCAAAAATTATGGGTATTGGACCAGCACCAGCAATTCGTAAAGGATTAGAAAAAGTAGATTGGTCATTAGAAGATGCAGATTTACTTGAAATTAATGAAGCTTTCGCTGCACAATACCTAGCTGTAGAGAAAGAATTAGGTTTAGACCGTGAGAAAGTAAATGTAAACGGTAGTGGTGTAGGACTTGGGCACCCAATCGGTTGTACAGGAGCTCGTATCACTGTAAGTTTAATTCATGAATTGAAGAGACGCGGGTTAGAAAAAGGAATTGCCTCTCTATGCGTCGGCGGCGGTATTGGGGTAGCATTATTTATAGAAGCACTATAAAAAAGAAGCAGCAATCGCTGCTTCTTTTTTTTTTAAGAATCAAATAAATGATGGAATAATCGATCGCGATTTTCAAAGAAAAGTTTCGTCGTTTGGTAATGCTCTGTTTCTTCTAATGTGGATTCGTGAATCCCTTCTTGTGTTAAAGAATATATAGTGGATTCAGGATAAGCCATTAAAATAGGCGAGTGAGTCGCGATAACAAATTGTGAACCTTGTTCCGCTAATTCGTGCATTCGAATGAGCATGGAAAGTTGTCTCATCGGTGACAAAGCTGCCTCAGGCTCATCTAAAATATATAAACTTTGTCCTGAAAAACGATTCATAAATAAGGAGAAGAATGACTCACCATGGGATTGCTCGTGCAGTGAAACACCGCCATAAGATTTTATAGCGTCTATTTCATCAATATAAGAAGCAACGTTATAAAATGATTCAGCGCGAAGAAAGAAACCGTCGTTTGGTGTATTGAAACTTTTGGAAATTCGAAGGTATTCATGTAAAGATGAATGTGAATCGTTCGTGCTAAAGCGGAAATTCCTCGTTCCACCTTCTGCATTAAATCCTAAAGCGATTGCAATTGCTTCGAGTAATGTTGACTTACCCGTTCCGTTTTCTCCAATAATGAATGTTACATTTGGATGGAAAGCTAGTGACTGTAATGTTCGGATAGCGGGTAAACAGTAAGGATATGCGGAGAAACTAGGGATATTTTCTTTTTTTAATGTGACATTTCTTAAAAAGGGTACGTCAATCAATATAAAAACCTCAATTCATAACGGATTTTGATTGTAACAAAGCAACAAATACAAGGGTAATAATGAAACCGACTAAGTCCGGAATGTATACTACTACTTTAAAATGCTTCCATAGAAAAAAGCCGATGTATGTACTTACATAGAAGATAAACGGAACAGGAAAAAAGACAAGTGTTAAGAATATGCAACGCCTTATTTTCTGAATATTTTATGTGGATTATAACATGTAAACTATCATATTCCAATGTGAAAATAAATATTGCATCAAGATCAATTCTCTCGTTATGATAGATGGTATTCTATTGAAAATATGAAGAGGAGTTACAACATGCCGTTTACATTTGCACATCCAGCAGCAATTCTTCCTTTTGCGAAAAAGCATTCTCAATATATTTCAGTAACGGCTCTTATATTAGGGAGTATGGCGCCTGACTTTGAATATTTTTTACACTTTAGACCGTATGGTGTTATTGGCCATACATGGCTTGGGTTCGTATATTTAAATTTACCGCTCGTATTTTTGTTAACATACATATATCATTACATTTTAAAAAAGCCGTTTATAACGCATTTACCTAAACCATTTGCTGGCTACTATATATATGCAGTAGATAAAAGGTGGGGGCTTCATACATGGAAGGATTTCTTTGTATTTTGCTATTCCGCTTTATTTGGTATGCTTACGCATGTCGTTTGGGATGCGTTTACTCATAACATGGGCTACTTCGTTATGAAAATACCATTTTTACAAAGAGAATTACATAGTATTCCAGTGTATAAATATATGCAACACGGGAGTACATGTGTTGGTTTATTATTACTAGTATACGTACTATGGAAGTATAAAGATGAAACAGGGAAAGATATTATTATAGCTTCAGAAAAAAGGAAGTATTGGATTTCGGCAATCATTGTGGCAACTATTACATTTATCGTTCACGCGTTCGTAAATCCCTATTTTCATATTTTCCAAATAGGGGGTATAATAGTATCTGGACTGACAAGTTCGTTTTGTGGACTTCTTATTGTTTCTATAGTTTACAAGGCTAGGGACTAATTTTATATTAATGAATGATAGTGTTAGGAGAAATTAAATGATGAAAGCATGGAAAAGTATTTTTGTTTTATGTAGTTTTCTTCTTATGTTAAGTGGTTGCTTCCATCAAGAAGAAAAGAAAGTTGAACCGAAGAAGAAAGAATCTATTCCTGAGACGAAAGAATATGGTGGGCGTGAGCTGAAAAAAGTAGGACAAAAAGTGAAAGAAACAGGATGGGGTACTTTTAAGTTAGAGCAGATTCATTCTGTAAATCAAACATTTGAAGTAGCACCAATGAAAATTCATGTACAAGAGGTGAAAGTAATCTCTTTATCACAGATGAGTGAAAAGGCAAAAAATACATTAAAAGTATATACGGCATTAACTCCTGAAGAAGTAAAGCGTAGATTAGGAGATAAAGTAAGTCAAGAAGATGCAGAATTATATGCATCGCTAAGTGGAACAGAGATTAGTGATACGATTCGTTACGTTGAAATTACATATAAGGTGGAAAATAGCGGGAATAAAAATATGCAATTTTTCTCTATGAATGATGTTGCGATTAACGATAAGCAACATTTTAAAGTAGCGACTCAAAACTTTTTATATGATGAGGATACGCTAGTTGGTACGAAAAATGTATCAAGAGAAGACTATAAGCCTGGTGAAACAAGAGATGGTATTGTCGGTTTAATACTTGATGATGGAAAAGAAAAGGTAAAGGATATTAAGTTTACAACAGATGGTGCAGTGGCAGGAGATACAGAAACACAAGATGTTGTAAAAGAGCCAGAAACTTTTAACATCTCACTTTCTGAGTAAGATGTTTTTAAAAACATGTAAGAAAAAACAGTCAGCACTTAAAATGTTATGCTGACTGTTTTTTCTGTTCTTTTATGTATGAATCTACATTTTGAAAAGGTACCTTAATTTTAAACGCATCTTTTTGTTCATTAAATTGCTTTTCATTATAGGGGCCGAAACGTTTATTATGCTTTACGTCAATAATCCAATAATGCTCACTTTTTTTATTTGCAATTGCAGCGTCAGGGTTATTCGGATCTGACTTTTCCTCGGTTTGTTTTGCAATAATGTATTTATCATCCCAAGCAATGTCTGTAATTTTTGCAGGAATGTATTGTGTGGCATATACAGCATCTTGTGATGGGAAAAGTTCAAATGCATTTCCAGAAGTACGTATGAGTTCGTATTCATCGTTAATCGTATAAGTTATATGATTTGTATTTCCAGCACAACCGGCTAATAGGAATGCGACGAATAGGATTATCCATTTTTTCAATATGGGAACCTCCTTTACAATGCTGTTGTAACACATTGTACAAGAAAAGTAAGAGAAACGCTAGTTTACAATGTTTTTTAGAAGTGGTACGATGAGACGGGTAAAGAAGGATATGAAGGAGTCGACATAAAAATGAAGTTAAAGATGCATCGTCCAGCGCTTGTAATGAATCGCATAGGTGCTTCCCTAATTGACATGTTTTTAATCTCGGTTATGTATGGTGCAGTAGTAGCTATTATGACCGGAAATTATAGTGCTATTTTTAATCGCTTTAATATTAGTTTTGGTGATTATAGATATGATCTTGCAGTAGTTTTTATATTAATGGCGATATATTTTATTTTGCTACCCTTTATTTGGAACGGTGTTACACTTGGTAAAAAGGTAACGAGAATAAAATTAATTTCATTGAAGAGTGAAAAGTTAACATTACAAACATTAACAATACGATTTTTTGTATTGTTATTACCAAACATATTACTACTTGGAATTCCGATATTATGTAACGTATATATGATGTTATTCCGCAAAGATAATTGTGGTTTTCAGGATTTAATTACAAAAACGAAAGTAATAAGTCTTGTATAACAAAAAAGAGACCTTTTTATATATAAAATAAGAAGGTCTTTCTTTATTATACAAATATATTTTAATTGATATATAATAAGGAAAAAGTTAATCCATATCATTTTTGAATTTAATAGATTGAAAATTAAGAAAATGTTATAATAATTGAAATAATATCTTTATATAATAAGGGGGAAATCGAAATGACTGGAGGTAGCGTAATCTTTTGGGGGATTTTAATTTTCATCGGTTTAGTTTTCGATCAGCGTAATAGTAAGAAAAAAGAAGGAGTAAAAGAGTAACCGCTTACAAGTGGATGCGCAACTTTTCTTGCTTGCAGACTAATCTCATAAAGGAGTATACTGAATGACGGTAAGACTTATAGAAGGGGTAATGAAAATGAAGCTTGCAGGAAAAGTTGCCATCGTAACTGGCGGCGGCATCGGTATTGGACGTAATACAGCTCTTTTGTTGGCTAAACAAGGCGCAAAAGTAATTGTGACGGACATTGATCAAGAAAGTGGACAAGCAACAGTGGAGGAAATTACGAATCTAGGCGGAGAAGCACTTTTTGTATCCTATGATATGGGAAAGCAAGGAGATTGGCAACGCGTTATCAGTATTACTTTGGATGCATTCAGCCGTATTGATATGCTTTTTCAAAATGCTGGTCTATATAAAATAGATTCTATTTTTTCACGCCAACAAGAGAACGATTCCAATGTACTTTGTATTAATGACGTATGGATAGAGATAAAACAATTAACGTCATCTTTTATGAAACAGCAAGAAGAAGTGGTGCTAAGTGATTTACCGATATTCGGCATTATTAGCACGAAAGGACAATCATTTCATACAGTTGAAGCCCTAGTATAATAATGAAAACCGCCCTCAGTATAAATGTGGACGGTTTTTTTGTGTGTTATTGTAGAAGGAAATTATTTTTTAACGAATACGTTGTTCAGTTTGACTATCAAAGAAATGTGCTTTATTCATATCGAATGCTAGTTTAATTTGGTCACCAGGTGAAAATGTATGTCTTGCATCAACACGTGCTGCAAAGTCTTGGTCTCCAAGTTTCATATATAAAATAGATTCAGCACCTAATAATTCAGCAACTTCGATTTTTGTTGTGAAAACAGTAGATTGTGAAGCTTCTAAAAATAATAGTTCATCATGAATGTCCTCAGGACGAATACCTAAAACGATGTCCTTATTTACATAGCCTTGTTCACGTAATAGTTTCATTTTTCCTTCAGTTACTTTGATTTTTATTACATTGTCTATAACGAAATCGGTTTCAGTTAATTTACCACGGAAGAAATTCATCGCTGGAGAGCCGATAAATCCACCAACGAAAATGTTTTCAGGTGTTTCATATACTTCTTTTGGAGTACCGATTTGCTGAATCTTTCCGTCTTTCATAACAACAAGTCGAGAAGCCATTGTCATTGCTTCAGTTTGATCATGCGTTACATAAATTGTTGTCGTTCCAAGGCGGTGGTGTAACTTAGAAATTTCTGATCGCATTGCAACACGGAGTTTTGCATCTAAGTTTGATAATGGCTCATCCATTAAGAACACTTTCGCGTCTCGAACAATTGCTCTACCTAACGCAACACGTTGACGTTGTCCACCCGATAACGCTTTCGGTTTTCTATCTAAATATTGTTCCAGTCCTAAAATTTTTGCTGCATCTTTCACACGACGATCGATTTCATCTTTTGGTATTTTTCTAAGTTTTAATCCAAACGCCATATTATCATACACACTCATATGTGGATATAGAGCATAGTTTTGGAAGACCATTGCGATATCGCGATCTTTTGGAGGGACATCATTCATTAGCTTACCATCAATTGAAAACTCTCCTTTTGAAATATCTTCAAGTCCAGCTACCATTCGTAATGTTGTAGATTTTCCGCATCCAGAAGGACCGACAAATACGATAAACTCTTTATCTTGAATGTGTAAATTGAAGTCTGTTACAGCTGTTACGTTATTATCATATATTTTATAAATGTTTTCTAATTTCAGTTCTGCCATGGTATTTCCTCCTAGAAATAATTATGCAAACGTTTTCTTTGAGTTCATTATAAACTAATAGATTCAAAAAATAAACAAAAAAATAAAACGTTTTCATACATTAGAAGAATATTAGTAAATTTCTTATGTTTTCTTAGAAAAATAAGAATAAAAGTTGTAAGCGCTATTTTAAATTAAGATAGAATCTGTTATCATTCATTAATGAAAACGTTTGCGCCTTAAAAAGAGAAAATCGAATTATTAATGAAATGGGGTAGCATAATGGAAAAACAGTGGTGGAAAGAAAGTGTAGTATATCAAATTTATCCTCGTAGCTTTATGGATAGCAACGGTGATGGTATTGGTGATCTTCGCGGTATTATTTCAAAGTTAGATTACTTAAAAGAATTAGGGATTGATGTAATTTGGTTATCGCCAGTCTATGAATCTCCAAATGACGATAATGGTTATGATATAAGTGATTATTGTAAAATTATGAATGAGTTCGGAACAATGGACGATTGGGATAAGCTATTACATGAAATGCATGAACGTAATATGAAACTTATGATGGACTTAGTTGTTAATCATACTTCTGATGAACATAATTGGTTTATTGAATCACGTAAATCAAAAGATAATAAATATAGAGATTACTATATATGGCGCCCTGGAAAAGAAGGAAAAGAGCCGAATAACTGGGGAGCAGCCTTTAGTGGATCAGCATGGCAGTATGATGAAATGACAGATGAATATTATTTACATCTGTTTTCTAAAAAACAGCCAGATTTAAATTGGGATAATGAAAAGGTAAGACAAGATGTTTATGAAATGATGAAGTTTTGGTTAGAAAAAGGAATTGATGGCTTCCGCATGGATGTTATTAATTTTATTTCTAAAGAAGAGGGGTTACCTGCTGTTGAAACAGAAGAAGAGGGGTATGTTTCAGGTCATAAGCATTTTATGAACGGTCCAAACATTCATAAATACTTACATGAAATGAATGAAGAAGTATTGTCTCATTATGATATTATGACGGTGGGTGAAATGCCTGGTGTAACGACAGAAGAAGCGAAATTGTATACCGGGGAAGAACGAAAAGAACTGCAGATGGTATTCCAATTTGAACATATGGATTTAGATTCAGGAGAAGGCGGAAAGTGGGATGTAAAACCATGTTCACTCCTTACTTTAAAAGAGAATTTAACGAAGTGGCAAAAAGCATTAGAGCATGCAGGATGGAATAGTCTGTATTGGAATAACCATGATCAGCCTCGCGTTGTATCTCGTTTTGGTAATGATGGAATCTATCGTACTGAATCAGCAAAAATGTTAGCGACAGTTCTACATATGATGAAGGGAACGCCATATATTTATCAAGGAGAAGAAATTGGAATGACGAACGTTCGATTCGAATCAATTGATGAATATCGAGATATTGAAACATTAAATATGTATAAAGAAAAAGTGATAGACCATGGTGAAGATATAGAAAAAGTAATGGAATCTATTTATATAAAGGGTCGTGATAATGCTAGAACTCCGATGCAGTGGGATGATCAGAAACACGCTGGATTTACAACAAGTGAACCTTGGATTACTGTAAATCCTAACTATAAAGAGATTAATGTGAAACAAGCACTCCAAGACGAAGATTCAATTTTTTATTACTATAAGAAATTAATTGAGCTACGCAAAAATAATGAAATAGTTGTGTATGGATCATATGATTTAATATTAGAGAATAGTCCTTCTATTTTTGCATACGTAAGAACATATGGAGAAGAAAAACTTCTTGTTATTGCAAACTTTACTGCGGATGAATGTGTATTTGAATTACCTAAGGACATTGTTTATAGTGAATTAGAGTTATTAATACACAATTACGATGTAGAGAATGGACCGGTAGAAAGCATACCATTACGCCCGTATGAAGCAATGGTATTCAAATTGAAATAAGAAAAATCCTTATACCACTTCGGTATAAGGATTTTTTGGTTACCATTTTAATATGGAGAATCCATATGGAGGAAGTGTAACTTGTAATACACTTGCTTCCGCTGAAAATTCTTCGTCTGTATAAATGTTAATGATTTTCTTTCCGGTGACATGGAGAGGTAGTGAAGTTGTAATATCACTACCAGTCGGATTTAAAACGAAAAAGATAGTTTCATCTTCATATGTTTTCGTATAAGAAATATAATTATGTTCATCATTTGCTTCGATAAATTGGAAAATACCATGTCCGCCAAATGCTTTATATTGCTTTCGTAATGAAATTAATGTTTGTACATGTGTAAATAATAGATGGTCTTGTTCTTTCGTGTCCCAAATCATACATTTGCGGCAATCTGGGTCCATACCGCCGTCCATACCAATTTCGTCTCCATAATAAATACAAGGAGAGCCGATGAAAGAAAGGTGGAATATATAAAGTAACTTTAACTTGTTTTTATCTCCATTACATGTTGTCAATATTCTCGGTGTATCATGACTGTCTAATAAATGAAATGCTGCTTCATTTACATTCATAGAGTAGGAATGTAGAGATTCTGTAATTTGTTTCATAAATTCATTTGCTTTAATGGAATCGTTAGCAAAGTAAGACAGTAGAGCATTTGTAACAGGATAGCTCATTACAGCATCAAATTGATCCCCTTGTAGCCATGGAAGTGCATCGTGCCAAATTTCGCCTAAAATATATACTTCAGGATTTAATGCCTTGATCTCACTCCGGAATTCTCTCCAAAAGCTATGGTCGACTTCATTTGCCACATCAAGGCGCCAACCGTCTATATTGAATTCTCTTACCCAATAACGCCCAACTTCAAGTAAGTATTCTTTTACATCCGGGTGTGCTGTATTTAATTTAGGCATATACGGTGTAAACGCGAAAGTATCATAATTCGGAAGTGGCTCAGTTCTAATTGGGAACTCATGAATATGGAACCACTCTTTATATGCTGACTGCTCACTATTTTCTAGTACGTCTTGAAATTTATCGAAAAAGTATCCACTATGATTAAATACGGCATCGAGCATTACTTTTATACCGTGTGTATGACATGCCTGAACGAGTTCTTTGAAAGTTTCTTTTGTGCCAAATTGTGGGTCGATTTCCATGTAGTCGATTGTGTCATACTTATGGTTTGAATGTGCTTTGAAAATAGGTGTGAAATATATTCCGGAAATTCCAAGATTAACAAAGTAATCAAGGTTTTGGATAATACCAGCAAAATCTCCTCCGAAAAAATTAGTTGGAGTTGGTTCAGTGCTGCCCCAAGGGAGGGTGTTTTCTGGATTTAGTACACGATCTCCATTTGCAAATCGTTCTGGGAAAATTTGATACCAAACAGTATCTTTAATCCAGGAAGGCGCTTTGAATACATCATTTGCATGAATAAATGGAAAACAGAAAAAGTTACCAACGTCATCATTTGGAATGGTAGAAAAAAATCCTCGCTCTGCATAAATTAGAGTATCTGCATCGTTTTTTAATTCGAATCCATAACGTAAGCGCTTAAATTTTGGCTCAATGGAAATGGACCAATAATCAAACAATGTAGTAGAACCAGTTTTTTTCATAGGTGTATTTGATGTAATCCATTTCCCGTCTTTCCATTCATAAGGATCACCGTAAATAAGAGTGGCGCTTTGAACATCGTCTTTTTTAGTACGTATTCGGATGTGAATCGTTTTTTCATCGTAAGCGTATGCATAATTATCTTTTGGCCTATGATAAATGGCTTCTTTAAGCATATAGAAAATCCCCCTTTACTATCTCCATGCATATTGTTCCCTTAAGTATAATAATAAAGTATATGTTGCAAACGATTGCTTTTTGCATAACTTTAATATTGCTTATAAGAGTAGTATTCATTTCATATAAAGTCAATATATAAAGAGTATAGTAAATAATATTTTTAAATTAATATTTGCAAAATGAATAAAAGAATGTATAATGATAGACAAATAGCGCAAACGTTTTCATAGATTGAGATATTGTTTGCGCTTCTATTAAACTATTCAATGCAAACGTTTTCAATTATTAAGGTACATATACAATTTAGGGAGGTTTTTGGGATGAAGAAAGCATTATCATTATTAACGGTTTCGGCATTATCAATTGGTATGTTATCTGCATGTGGGCCGAAAGATTCGGGGAAAAAAGAGGAAAGTAAAGCGAAGAAAGACTATGATCTTCTTGTTTGGGAAGATGATAAAAAAGGCGTTGGTTTAGAACCAGCAGTAAAAAGCTTTGAGGAAAAATATAAAGTAAAAGTAAAAGTTGTTGAAATGCAAATGACGGATCAAGTGAAGAAGTTACGTCTTGATGGACCAGCGGGGACGGGACCAGATGTTGTAACATTACCACATGATCAAATCGGAAACGCAGTAACAGAAGGTTTACTTTCTGAAGTGAAAGCTGATGATGCTGTAAAGAGTAAATTTACTGATTTATCAATACAAGCACAGACATATAACGGAAAATTATATGGTTTACCAAAAGCAATTGAGACACCAATCTTTATTTACAATAAAAAATTAATGCCAAAAGCACCAGAAACGATGGACGAGCTGTTTAACTTCTCAAAAGAATTTACCAAGGATGGCAAGTACGGATTTTTAACATTAGGAGATAACTTCTACTTTGCTAATGCATTCATGGCAGGTATGGGTGGTTATGTGTTTGGTGAAAAAGATGGAAAGCCAAATGCAAGTGATGTTGGATTAAATAATAGCGGAGCAGTGCAAGGTGCTGAATACCTTCAAAAATGGTACAAAGAAAAGTTATTCCCGAAAGGTATTATCGGTGAATCTGGTGGACCTGCTGCTGATGGACTATTCAATGAAGGGAAAGCAGCATCTATTATGAATGGACCATGGGCATTCCAAGCGATGGAAAAGAACGGAATTGATTATGGGGTTGCTCCAATGCCGAAATTACCAAATGGTCAACCAATGAAAACGTTTGTTGGGGTTAAAGGATGGCATGTAACAAGTTTCTCTAAAGAAAATGATTTAGCTACAAAATTCACTGAATGGGTAACGAATGAAGAAAACGCAAAAATTCGATTTGAGAAAACAAAAGAAATTCCTCCAGTAAAAGCAGTAATGGAAGATCCAATTATTAAAGATAATGAAGCTGCAAAAGCAGTTGCGACACAATCTGAAAATGGGATTCCAATGCCGAACATTCCAGAAATGCAAGAAGTATGGAAACCAGCTGGAGATGCGCTTCAATTAGTTGTTACGGATAAAGAGGCACCAAAAGCAGCGCTTGATAATGCAGTGAAGCAAATTAAAGGTAATATTGAGGCAAATCATAGTAAGAAAAAATAAGGTGAAATTCGTGCCTCTAATATGAGGGGCACGAATTCTCTCCCAGAAAAAAGGGGGAAGGAACATGCAAACATCTATGGAACCAGCAAACGGCTTAAATGGTTCAAAGCATAGGAAAATGGCAACCATGTTATCTATCATTCCAGGCGTGGGCCAAATGTATAATAAACAATTTGTAAAAGGTCTTATTTTTCTAGTATTAACAGGTTCATTTATTGTAGCCTTTGCTGATTTATTAAATATGGGATTATGGGGAATTGTAACGCTTGGTACAGAAGTTCCACGTGACCATTCTGTCTTTCTATTAGTAGAAGGAATCTTAGCACTCATCGTCATCGTGTTTGGCCTCGGAATATATGGGTTTAATTTATATGATGCATACCAAAACGGGAAGAAACGTGATATAGGAACACCGTTAAACTCTGTAAAAGAGCAATACCGTAATTTACTAGATCAAGGTTTTCCATATTTAATGGTTTCACCAGGTTTTCTATTACTTATCTTTGTAGTTGTATTCCCAATCATCTTCGTAATTTTAATTGGATTTACGAACTATGATTTATATCATTCTCCTCCAGCTAAACTAGTAGATTGGGTAGGGTTTAAAAACTTTATTGATATCTTTACATTACCGATGTGGAGAGAGACGTTTTTAAGTGTATTTTCTTGGACTGTCATTTGGACATTCGTTGCAACGACATTACAAGTTGCGCTTGGTATTTTCTTAGCGATTATCGTAAATCAGCCTGGTATTAAAGGGAAGGCAATTATTCGAACAATCTTCATTTTACCGTGGGCGGTCCCAGCATTCGTATCTATTCTTGTTTTCTCTGGTATGTTTAATGAGACATTTGGAGCAATTAACAATCAAGTATTGGCTTTATTCGGAATTGAAAAGATTGCTTGGATGACAGATCCATTTTGGGCGAAGGTAGCTTTAATTATGATTCAAACGTGGCTTGGATTCCCGTTCGTCTTTGCAATGACGACAGGTATATTGCAATCGATTCCAGGAGAATTATATGAAGCTGCTACAGTAGACGGAGCTACAGCTTGGCAACAGTTTCGAAAAATTACATTGCCACTTGTTCTATATGCAACAGCACCAATATTAATTACGCAATATACGTTTAACTTTAATAACTTTAGTATCATCTATCTATTTAACGGCGGAGGTCCTGCTGTAGCTGGACAAGACGCAGGTGGAACGGATATTTTAATTTCATGGATTTATAAGTTAACGATGACTTCAGCGCAGTATGGGAAAGCAGCAGCTCTTACAATGATATTATCGTTAATCGTTATTACAGTTGCGTTATGGCAATTTAAGAGAACAAAATCATTCCAAGAAGAGGATATGATGTAAATGAATATTAAAAGACAAAAGATGTTACGTCTCTCATTAAGTTATTTCGTTATTTTCGTAATGTGTGCCATCATTTTCTATCCATTATTATGGATTATTGGCTCATCGTTTAATCCGGGTGATAGTTTATCTGGATCAAGTATTATCCCACAAAATGCAACGTTAGATCATTATCGTAAGTTATTAGATTTAGAGAATAGTAATTATTTACTATGGTATAAAAACACATTAAAAGTAAGTGTTTTAACGATGATTTTCTCAGTGTTAGCAATTAGCTTTACTGCTTATGCATTTTCAAGATACCGTTTTGTAGGAAGAAAAAATGGTTTATTATCATTTTTAATTCTGCAAATGATTCCAAACTTTGCAGCGTTAATCGCTCTATATGTATTAGCGCAGTTAACAGGATTAATTGATACGCACCTTGCATTAATTTTAATTTATGTAGGCGGGGCAATCCCAATGAATACATGGCTTATGAAGGGATATTTTGATACAATTCCGAAAGAATTGGATGAGTCAGCTCGTATGGATGGGGCAGGACATTTCCGTATTTTTTGGCAAATCATTATGCCACTTGCAAAGCCAATCGTAGCAGTTGTAGCGCTATTCACTTTCATCGGTCCATTTACAGATTTCATTTTAGCGAGTATTATTTTGCGCACACCAGAAAATTATACTTTAGCAGTTGGATTATATGAAATGGTAGCGAAGAAATTTGGTAATGAATTTACAACGTTTGCAGCGGGTTCAGTATTGATTGCAATCCCAATTTCAATTTTATTCCTATCACTACAAAAATACTTTATCTCTGGTTTAACTGCTGGAGGTACGAAAGGATGAAAAATGGGACATTACGTCCCATTTTTCTTTTCATCTCCCTATAAAATATTTTATAGGGAGATGAAAAGAGATTTGACATCATATGTGAAAAGAAGTGAAATAAATAGTATATTATAGTATAGGAAAAAAGAGCTATATCCCTTACAATACATGGAGAGGGAGAATATGATAGGTTTTGCAAGATAGAATTAATGAAAGTTTATGACTTCTCCTATAACTTGCAACGGGTGCAAGATAAAAATATATGAAAAATGGCAGAGAATTGAGAGGAGGGGGATTTTTATGACAGTTACAATTAAAGATGTGGCGAAGAAGGCGAATGTAGCACCATCTACCGTTTCTCGTGTAATTGCTGATAATCCAAGTATAAGTGAAAAAACAAAGCGTCGTGTTCGGAAAGTAATGAGTGAACTAGGGTATCATCCCAATTTAAACGCAAGAAACCTAGCTAACCAAACAACAAAAACACTTGGTCTTGTTATGCCAAGTTCTGCAAGTAAAGCTTTTCAAAATCCGTTTTTCCCAGAAGTTATAAGAGGGATTAGTTCATTTGCACATGTGGAAGGGTATGCACTTTATATGTCGACAGGTGAAACGGAAGATGAAATTTTTAATGGTGTTGTAAAGATGGTGCAGGGGCGCCAAATTGGTGGCATTATTCTTTTATATTAAAGAGAGAATGATCGGATTATTCAATATTTGCATAAACAAAATTTCCCGTTTGTATTAATTGGGAAACCATATGATCGAAAAGAAGAAATTACATATGTAGATAATGACAATTATACAGCTGCAAGAGAAGTAGCAGAATATTTGATTTCATTAGGTCATAAACAAATCGCGTTCATCGGCGGTGGATCTGATTTACTTGTAACGAGAGATCGTTTGGCTGGAATGAGTGATGCTTTGAAATTAGCTGATATTATATTGCCGAAAGAGTATATTTTACATTTTGATTTTTCAAGAGAAAGTGGTCAACAAGCCGTGGAGGAATTAATGGGGCTGAAGCAACCGCCGACAGCAATTATCGCAACGGATGACTTGATTGGACTTGGTGTGTTAAGTGCACTTTCTAAAAAAGGCTTCGTTGTACCGAAGGATGTCTCTATTGTAAGCTTCAACAATGCTTTATTATCAGAAATTGCGAGTCCGCCACTTTCGACAGTTGATGTGAATATATATCAACTAGGATATGAAGCAGCAAAAGCTTTAGTTGATAAAGTAGAGAATGCAGAATCTACTGCAAAGTGTATTATTATTCCGCATAAATTACTGAAGCGTCAAACTTGTGATCATTATGCATAAAAAAGCTAAGAGTTTAACTCTTAGCTTTTTGTTGTAGGAAGGCTTCTAAACGGTCACAGCCTTCTTTTAAAGTTTCGATACTATACGCATAGGATAAGCGAAGATAACCCTCACCATATTCAGAAAATGCTGTTCCAGGAACGACGGCGAGTCCAGCTTCTTTGACAAGGTCAAGTGCAAAATCAAATGATGAAGATGTTAAATGTCCAACATATGGGAATAAGTAAAATGCACCTGTTGGCTTTTCAACTGTTAAGCCCATTTGAATGAGTCTATTATATACGTAATCACGGCGTTTTTTGTATTGGTGGCACATCATTTTTGGTGCATCTTTAGCAGCTGTTAATGCTTCAATTGCAGCATATTGAGCAATTGAAGTAGCGCACGTTACGTTGTATTGATGAACTTTTAATATATGTCCAGCTAAATAGCTTGGTGCGAATAATAGACCGATACGCCAGCCAGTCATAGAGTGAGATTTTGATAAACCGTTAATGACGATAGTCTTTTCACGCATTTCTGGGAAATGAGCAATAGATGTATGCGTTTGTTCATATACAAGTTCGCTATAAATTTCATCAGAAAGGACGAAAATGTTTTTATCTTTTAAAACATCTACAATATCTTGCAGTTCTTCTTTCGATAAAGTTACACCAGTTGGATTAGAAGGATACGGCAGTACGACGCATCTTGTTTTTTCAGTAATAGCATTTTCTAGTGCTTCGGCTGTTAAACGAAAGCCAGTTTCACGAACATCGATAAAAATAGGTGTAGCGCCGCATAAGCGAATAATCGGTTCGTATCCTGGATAAATAGGGGCAGGTAAAATGACTTCTGTTCCTGGCTCTAAAATCGTTCGAAATGCAACATCAATTGCTTCACTGGCACCGATTGTAACGATGGTTTCGTTTTCAGGTGAATAATGTAAATCGTAGTTATCTTTTACAAAGTTACAAGCTGCCTTGCGCAATTCTAGTAAACCAGCGTTATGTGTATAGCTTGTATAATTTTCTGTAATAGCCCGTTTTGCCGCTTCTTTTACAAGAGAAGGTGTAGGAAAATCAGGTTGACCAATTGTTAAAGAGATAAGATTATCATAGTTTTGAATCATGTTAGAGAATTGACGGATTCCAGAAATTTGGATGTCCTTCACTCTAGGGTTAATGAATTGTTCCATTGTATCTCCCTTTCTTCCGTTTGAAAATTAAGTCCATTTTATCATATTTTCTATAATTTCGCTTGCGTATATGTTATGTAGAAAGAGAGGGATAATAGAAAAAAAGCCGCTGTAAGCGACTTTTTAATATCCGTACTCCCAATCTATTTCATCTTCATTCCAAAGTACAGAGGATACTTTGCCAAGGTGAACAACGGATTCATTAACAGCACATGTGCAATTTTCTTCTCCCGTTTTATGCTGTAACTCTTCATATACTGATTTTTCAACATTTTCTAGAACGACCAAATTTTCTTCTTTTAAAACAAGCGTAGTACCCGCCATATTTATCTTCCTCCTACTAAAATAATGATCACTTATTTGTAAACATAGATAGTATGGATTATATGCTGTATTTTGCTATAGTTGTCCGTCTCATGAAGTATTTTTTATTTTCTTTGTAATCCGTATTCATTGTATACTGCCGGGCAGAAATTTGGTACAGGGTTTACATTCATTTCGAAAATCTGTAACAATTATTATGTGTTGTTAACAAAGAATTAACAAATATGTTAAGAAAAATCAAAATTTTAAAACAAATAAACCCGTAAAATGATATAATCATATCAAAATACATATAGGGGATGAAAGGCTATGGAGCTGATCCGTGATTTAATGATCCAAATTGCCATCATTATTTTGCCGCTATTTTTATATGAAGCGATTCGTTTAAATCGTTATCAAGAAATGCCTCCGAAGCCTAACCGCTACTTTATTATGTTTTTATCCAGTATTACACTCGTTCTCTCCATGACATACTCTATTTGTTTTGGTGACGCTTGTGGGTATAACTTTCACCCAATCCCGATTGTTAGTGGTTTTCTATATGGTGGGATTGTTGGTTTAGTCCCGGCCGTGATTTTTGTTGCATATGAATGGGCACTAAAGGGAATGAGCCTTCTTCCAATCATAGAAGTAATATTTCTATTGATAGTCCCATTATTTTTATCAAAGAAATGGTCTCTATTTTCAAGGGAGAAGAAACTAATTTTTGCATTTATGATTTCATCATTGTACGTACTTGTTTCTTTAGTAATTGGAATGATTACCGTTCTGTTAGAAACGGGGTTTACACCGTATATTTCGCACCTATATAGCGGATATATATTTGCTTCGCTTATTATGGTTATGACAATGGTATTTCAGGTGTACTTAACAGAATATTTAAATGAAAATGCAATACTACGTACAGAGATGCAAAAGTCAGAAAAGCTTAATATTGTAAGTGAGTTAGCAGCAAGTGTTGCACATGAGGTTCGAAACCCGCTCACTGTTGTTCGTGGTTTTATTCAATTGCTAGAAAGTACGGAAGATGTGAAGAATAAGGATTATATGCGTCTCGTATTAGCCGAATTGGACCGAGCAGAACAAATTATTTCAGATTATTTGAATTTAGCAAGGCCACAAATTGAGAAAAAGGAACACATTTGTTTATCAGCACAATTAATAGAAATGACTACACTTATGTCATCATTTGCAGCGATGCAAGGTGTATATTTGCAAGTTGAGATTTCTGAAAGCCTTTATACGATTGGTGATAAGACGAAATTAAAGCAAGCAATTATGAATGTTGTTAAAAATGGTATTGAAGCAATTCAAGGAAATAAAGGATATTTAAAAGTAACGGCTATTCAAAAAGATGAAACGATTGTAATAAGAGTTAAAGATAGTGGTGTTGGAATGACGAAAGAACAGTTAGCAAGGCTGGGACAACCGTATTATTCTTTAAAAGAAAAAGGAACAGGATTAGGGCTTATGGTAACATTTAGTATTTTACAAGCGCATAATGGTACGCTGGAATATAAAAGCGAAAGTGGGAAAGGCACTGAAGCGATTATTATATTGCCAGCTGTAAGAAATAAGGAATAAAAGTTACCGTTGAAAGGTAACTTTTTATTTTATATTGTTTATTCATTTGTTTTTTCTTGTTTTGTTCGGCTAAATAAGCTTCTAAATGATTGCAAGAATCCTTGCTCTTTTGAGGCAGCAACCATTCTTTTTGTTTCTTGAATTTCACGAATAACTTGCATAAGTTGTGCATCACGATTACTATCTTTGTTATAAATTTGATTTACGAGTTTATTCATTTTTTCTTCTTGCTTAGATTCTCGTTTATACATATGATTCATTAATAAGTCCATCTTTTCTTTCTGCAGGGCATCTGTTTGAGCAGCATGATCCACTAATTCTTGTAGCATTTTTTCTTGAGAGCCTTCTTTTACATAAACTTGTTGCATTAATTCATCTAGCTTTTCATCTTTTAAACGATTTTGGGTAATAAGGGTAGAATTTTGATGAATAATTGCTTCATTTAATTGAGCGAGCATTTCAAGTTTTAACATGAACTCCTCAAAGTTACGCCCATCTTCTTTTTCTTTCGGTTGTATTTCTTGCTTATCTTGTATAACTGGTACAGGTGGGGCCTCTTTTTCTTTTAAAATAATTGGTATCGTTTCTGAAATATCTTCTTGCAATGTAGCAGCTCTTTCATGTATAGATTTCAATAGTTTTAAATCATCCAGTTTATAAATACGGGCATCAGCTGTTTTGGAAATCATATAACCATGTTCCTCTAACAGTTGACTATATTTGCGAACTATATGTTTTGGGATGCCTGTTTTATTCGTGACATCTTTCGTTTTATAGATAGCTTCCATGATATTTCCTCCCCAAAAAGTATCGTATATATCATTTCAATCTTTTATGAGGACTTCCTTTGAAAAAGAATGTCGGAAGGTTATTAGTTTTCTACAGCATTAGTGAAAAGGTGAAGAAAAATGAGAGTTTTTGGCGGAATAGCGGAGAAGAGCTAAAATAATGTCTGAAAACATATACGGGAGAAGTTTGTTATAATAACTGAGGAAAAGAAACTGGTAGAATCATGGAGGTATACATGAAGCAATTAAAAGGTATTATCATTTCAATTATTGCAATTCTTTCTATTGTAGTAGCGGTTTATGAAGTACTTATTCCAGAGGAAACAAGTACAAAAAAAACAAATGCGTATGATCAAGTTCTAGAATTTCCGAAAGAGAGATATCCAGAAACCGGGAAACATATTACGGATGCGATAAAAGAAGGACATTCAGAAGTTTGTACAATCGACCGTGGTGGTGCTGCGGATAGAAGAAAATTATCGTTAGCTCCATACCCATCAAAAAAAGGGTACGATCGTGATGAATGGCCAATGGCGATGTGTAAAGAAGGCGGAAAAGGAGCACATATCGAATATATAAGTCCAGCAGATAACCGCGGAGCAGGGTCTTGGGTAGGGAATAAGCTAGATAAATACCCAGATGGTACGCGTGTGAAATTTGACGTAAAGTAGTAGTTGTATATTTCATAATGAAGGAGAAGGGGAACGATGGAGTTAACAATTTCGTATTCGCAATTAATGTTGATGAACTATGACGGTGAGCAGCCTTACGTTGACTGGACGGATGAAGATTTTGAAAGAGGTTATGCGAAGGCGGATGGAACTGTTATTTTTGAAGCACTTTCTGATTATACTTGTGAAATAAAAGTAACTTGCGGGAAACATATTGAGAAAGAAGAAGTGGTTAGAACAGTTACAGTTCCTTTTACAGTTGAAAATGAATGTATCGTTGTAACAAGTATTCTTTCAAATAAATTTCAAATCCCTATTCCAAATGGTGAGTATACAGTTGTCTTACAAGCAACTCCTCTTGAAGAACCAACGGATGATGAATTATATAAAATACAATACGAATTCTTTTTTGAAAGTAAAGAATAAAAAATGGGTTATCCTTTTTGAGGATAACCCATTTTTGTTATGCGTTTGTTTTTAGTAGGGAACGAGCATCTTTTGCTGCTTGCACCATATGTTCTAGAGCTGGAATAACTTCTTCTGTTCTTCTCGTTTTTAAACCACAATCAGGATTAATCCAGAAATATTTAGGATCGCATACTTTTAAAGATTGTTCTACGATTTTATACATTTCATCTTTGCTTGGTACACGTGGGCTATGAATATCATATACACCTAGACCGATGCCTTTTTCATATGTTGTATGTTTTAATGTATCAATAAATTCGCCATGGCTTCTTGATGTTTCAATAGAAATCACATCTGCATCTAATGCGCGAATTGCGTCAACAATATCTTCAAAGTTACTGTAACACATATGAGTATGAATTTGTGTTTCATTTGCTACAGAAGAAGTTGCTAAAAGGAAGGATTGTACTGCCCATGTAATATAAGCGTCCCAATCTTTTTCTTTTAGTGGCATTCCTTCACGAAGTGCTGGCTCATCGACCTGGATTACTCGAATTCCGGAAGATTCAAGTAGTTCAATTTCATGACGAAGAGCTAATGCGATTTGATACGAAACTTCTTTTCTTGGAATGTCATTTCGAACGAAGGACCAATTTAAAATCGTAACAGGTCCAGTTAACATTCCTTTTACAACTTTCTCTGTTAAGCTTTGTGCATAAACAGTTTCCTTAATAGTCATTCCGTTAATAAAGGCTACATCACCATAAATAACAGGTGGTTTTACGCAGCGGGAACCGTATGATTGTACCCAACCGTTTTTAGTGAATGAGAAACCAGCAAGGCGCTCGCCGAAATATTCAACCATGTCAGTTCTTTCAAACTCGCCATGAACAAGAACATCAAGACCAATTTCTTCTTGGTAACGAATCCATTTTTCTGTCTCTTTTTCAATAAATTGTTCATATTGTTCATTTGAAATAACACCGTTACGCCATTCTTTTCGCGTTTGACGAACTTCAGTTGTTTGCGGGAAGCTACCGATAGTTGTCGTTGGTAACAACGGTAACTCTAGGGCAACTTGTTGTAATTCATATCGTTTTTCAAATGGAAGAGGACGTGAAAAATCTTCTTCTTTTAGTGCTGTTCGTGCTGCTTTAACATCTTCTCGGTTACGTGCAGCAGATGAACGAATTGTATGATGTACGTTTCGATATGTTTCCAGCTCATTACTAATGCTTTCTATACCTTGAGTCAGAGCAGAATGAATGAGAACTAGCTCTTCTAATTTTTGATTTGCAAATGCTAACGCATCAAATAGCTCGGTCGATAAGTGAATTTCTTCTGTTTTATCGATTGGTGTATGCAATAAGCTACAAGAAGGCTGAACGATGAAATCTTTCGTTTGGACTTGTTTTTGTAACGTTGTAAATAACGTAAGAACTTCATCAAGGTCAGCTCTCCAAATGTTACGGCCATCTATACAACCGACAGCTAAAGTTTTATCAGCTGGGAATCCATATTTTGAAATAGCATGTAGATTTCCTTCTTTACCATGAATGAAATCTAATCCAATACCTGATACTGGGAATGTAATAATTTCTTCATAGTTTTCTTCTACACTATCAAAATATGTTTGTAAAAGAAGAGTCGCATTTGGAACTTCTTTACGAATAGCTTCATAAATTTCTTTTGCTTGTTGAATTTCTTCTTTCGTTAAAGAAGCGAAAATTGGTTCATCAACTTGAATGACTTGTGCACCAGCTGCATGTAGTTCTGAAAGCAGTTGTACGTAAGGTGCAACTAACTGTTTTAAAATAGTAGCAAATTGTTCTTGTGTATAACCTTTAGCTAATTTCAAGAAAGTATATGGTCCTAAAATAACAGGCTTTCCATCTACTCCTAATTCTTGTTTTGCCTCTTCGTATAAGCGAAGTGGACGGTTATCTTTTAAAGAGATTTGTAATCCCTCTTCATATTCAGGAACGATATAATGATAGTTTGTATTAAACCATTTTGTCATTTCGGAAGCTACGTGATCTTTAGAGCCACGCGCCATTGCAAAATATACATCAAGGTAAGATGTAAACTCAGAAAAACGTGATGGGATAAATCCTAGCATATAAGCAGTATCCAAAACGTGATCATAATATGTAAAATCGCCAATTGGAATGAGTTCAATCCCTTTTTCCTGCTGTACTTTTACGTGTTGAAGGCGAATTTCTTTCATCGTTGTTAAAAATTGTTCTTTATCAATTTTATTGGACCAAAAAGCTTCCAATGTTTTTTTCCACTCTCGTTGTAGTCCGATACGTGGATAACCTAAGTTACTTGTTTGAATTGCCATTTCAAATTCCTCCCTAATTGAAAGTAAGCATTTCCGTTTACTAGGAAATACCTATAACAAAAAGTACAAAGGCACAGAAAATAAGCCTTCCTTTTTGTTTTAACACCTCATCATCATCCGTGAATCTATCAGTGTTGTTAAAACAGGCAGGTCTCCTGACTTATGCGTCATATAATTTCTTTCACCTTCCCGTTTTCACAGTGGCTCTAAAAAAGAAATCTCAGCATTTACAGTGGCGGGACCGTGTTGGAGTTTCACCAAGCTTCCCTTTTAAACACGAAACGAAATGTTCGTGTACCTATTTTCCTTTTGAAAGGAAGTTAACAAGCAATATGATATTGAAACAAATTCTAACACAATTTTTGGAATTTTGTCTACTGTTTTGAAATAAGAAAATTCTAAAGTTTTTCATTTTTATTTTTCTGATTAATGAAGAGGAGTGGATTGGATTAAACTTATAAAAAAGTGTGTACTTGTACAGAGATAAGACGCTAGTTGTGTTGTTTAACAATTAGTCCGTATTCTGGAATAAGGAAGGGGATTGGATGGTTCATTTCGAAATAGTATCTTATATCGAAAATTAAACAATAATATGATAACCCCGTCCTAAATTAGAACGGGGTTATGCTTATTTTAGGTTTTAAAATTAAATAACTTTATTGTCTTTTTACAGCTTTTTCTTTATCTTCATCTATATCAATTTCTGAAAGCCGCCCTGCAACTGCATCTGTAAGGAGGGTGTTTAACCATTGTAATTCAACTGTAATATGTTCAATAACGCTTTGTAAAATATATAATTGAGCACGTGGAATTTGTCCTTTGCTACAATCATAAATAGTTTGCATATTATGTAAATATTGAATGGTATCATTTTTCTTCTTTTCTAAAATAGGAACTAACTCTTGATCGTCACCAAAATGAGCGAAAGAGAGTGCTGAATAAATTGGTTTATATATTTGATTTTTTGCTTCGAATTGCTTTAATAGTAACGTGTGAAATAACCGTTTACCTTCTTCTGTTATATGAAAGATTGTTTTATCTGGTCTATTCGTATCTCGAACAATAGTTGTAATACTAATTGCACCTTGCTTTTCTAATTGCTCGAAGGCGTAGTAAAGTGATCCTTTTGCATATTTAATATAACAATCCATTTGTCTTTCTTTCATGATGTGTTGCACTTCATATGGATGTTTATCCCCTTCGAGTAGCAAGCCGAGAATGACTAATTTCATGCTCATTCTGTCTCAACTCCTGTATATAGAAACTTTATCCCGATTGGTGAGGGATAATAATCAGTGGGAATGGTTCCTTACTGATTAAAGATTTACTTTATATATTATAAACGGCATACCCTTTTTCATAAAGGATATGCCGTTTCTTTTTTCTATACTAACTTACCTGCTTTTGTTTTTGTTTCGTTTTTGGACCTGTAAAGAGGCGTTCATTTCCCATAAGTAAAATACAAATAATGCTTAGTACAGCCGGGATAAGTGCCCAGAAGAATGTACTGGCAATAGATGTAGCGAGAGCTTCTTTAATACCAGTTAATATTTCAGCTGGTATTTTATCAGTAGCACCTGGTGATAATAAGAAACTTGTGTCTCCGCCCTTTGGAGCTAATTTAGCTAGTTCAGGAGGGAACAAAGTGTTTAGTTTATCTGTAAAAATATGATTTTGAATTGTGCCGAAAATCGTTACACCAAGAGTCATACCGAGTGAACGGAAGAATGAGTTTGTTGATGTAGCAGAACCACGGTCTCTCATTTCTAATTTGTGGATAGAAGACATACTTAAAACTGAGAATGAGAAACCAACTCCAAGTCCAGCGAGAACCATAAATAGCGTTACGAGTAGACGTGGTGTGTCCATTGTTAAAGTACTTAGTAAATAAATACCAAGAACGAAGAAAACGCCAGATGCCATCATGATGTTACGATAACTTGTTCGAGAAGCTAACTGTCCACCTGTTTGACTTCCAATTACAGAGCCGACCATCATAGGTGTTAAAATCAATCCAGCATTTGAGGCTGAACCGCCGAGAACACCTTGAACGAAGATCGGAATATATACGGTACAGATGATAAAAGCGGCGCCATAGAAAAAGGCAACTCCTTGGCTAGCTGCGAATAAAGGTTTTTTAAATAGATGGAACGAAATGATAGGCTCAGTTGCTTTTCGTTCGACGAAGAAGAAAATAATAAGCATAATAACAACTGTTGTAAATAAACCGATAATTACAGTGGAATTCCATGCGTATTCTTTACCACCAAGTTCTAAGGCGAACATTAAGCAAACGATACTAATAACAAGTGTAATAGCGCCGGCCCAATCAATTTTTTGTTTTCTAAATTCTAGAGATTCACTGTAGTATTTCGTAATGAAGAAGAAGGAGATAAGTCCTAATGGAATATTAATATAGAAGACCCAATGCCAACTTATATAGTCTGTAATATAAGCACCTAATAAAGGTCCAAATACACTAGATGTCCCAAAAACCGCACCGAATAGCCCTGTCATTTTTCCGCGTTTTTCTGGTGGGAATATATCGTACATAATTGTGAAAGCGATAGGCATAAGAGCGCCGCCACCGATTCCTTGAATTGCTCTATAAATACTTAGCTGCTCAATACTAGATGCTGTTCCGCAAAGTGCAGAACCGAATAAGAAAAGAATGAGGCCACCAATATAAAAGCGTTTCCGTCCGTACATATCAGAAAGTTTTCCGAAGATAGGCATCCCTGCCATTGTTGCTACCATATATGCAGACGTGACCCAAACGAACTTGTCAAATCCTCCTAGGTCTCCAACAATCGTTGCCATTGCTGTTGCAACGATTGTATTATCCATTGCCGCCATTAAAATACCAAGTAGTAAACCAGCAACAACAAATTTTGTCTTGTTGGAGTCTTTTTTTGATAATTGAGATTCCAAATATAACCCTCCTTTAATAATAAGTAAACTATATTAAGTTTTGAGTGCAGTGCATAAAAAATTAATATAGTTCTTTCAAATCAATTGCCACAAGTGCACTGACAAAGCCATAAAGAATATTATAGTCAAATTTGACTAAAAGGCAAACTTTTTCTTCCGTCAAAATATTCTGTTGTATGGGCAGCGAAAGACTGAGTAATACTTATTATTGGTATAAAGTGAAACTTTAATCAGTGGAGGTTTTGTTCATCCCCCACCTAGCTTCTTTACTTTCTCTGAGTTTTGAGATGGGGGTCTTACTGCTCGGCAAATAGTGGGATAAAGTCAATGAAGGAAATTGTAAAAAAATATTTCAGTAAGAATACCTTCTGTTAACAGAGGAAAAATGGTTTTTTCTTTATATTGTCGAATAGGATAAAAGGAAGAGTAATAACTATATACAATTTGTAACAAGCTTTATTAATATCGTGTAGAGAGGCAGAATAAGGTCGTATGGATGATGCATCTGAAATGAGGTGAATATTATTATGAAAATATGGAAACGAATTTCGGATCAAGGAAGGCGTTCAATACCGCTACAACCGGTATTATGGATTGATGGCTCAAAAAAGGAAAACGAATGTCCTAATCTAGAAGTTACATTACAAATCCGTAGTATGTATAAAGAAAAATTTTCATATGAACTGACCTATGATGTAAACGACATACTTATTATTCGAATTGAAGTCGAAAATAAAGGGATGGAAATGATTTCACGAGTTGTAGTAAGTCATATGATTCGAGATTATTTTGCCTATATTCCAAATTCATTAAAGGTTGATAAGGGGATGAGCGAGTTTCTGTTCCAGCTTGTAAGGTGGCGAATCGATAATTTATTACCGAATGAGAAGGTAGAACTAATTTGTAAAATAAAAGCAAATAAAGATAAAGCACTCAAAAACGCATTATTTCAGGCTACATATACATTTCAATATAAAGGATTATCATATGGTCCGCTGCAAACCAATGAAGTTGTTGTGCGGCAATGATAAAAAGGAACCTGTATGAAAGGTTCCTTTTTTAGTGAAGGTTGTGCTTTTTGAGTACTTTTTTTTGCTCGATTCCTTTTTTTCCTACATAATTATTTTTATAACCAAAATATAGAATGAAAAGGAAGGAAGCAACATTTACAATAGCGTCAATTTGATCGTTTGTAATAAAGTTTATTCCGAAAGAGTTAAATAGTAATTTTAATGATAACAGAAAACCTGCTAGTAAACGCATAATATCTGATAGATTTTCTTTTTGCAGCATATAGGTCACCCCTTTCTAAAAACGATATATAGTATATATATGAAATAGAATAGAAATGGTAGACAAGTTTAAGCGAAAATGTACACCCAATATGTACATTTTTTATTTTGTAGAAAAACATAATTGCTATAGAAACATATATTGGTATAGAAGGGAGGAGAAGTATGAAACATAAAGGAAAAATTAGTGGATTACTACTTGGGAATACAGTGGCAGTTACAGAATGGATTGCGCTTCAGGATGTAATTACAAAACTGGATTCGCGATCGTTTTATACCGTCTTTATTATTTATATATTGCAAATGATACTCAGCTATTATTTTGGACATTGGTATGATAAAAGAGCGAGTGGGCGCATGGATACGGAAGTAGGGGGAATGGCGAGTAATGATTTTGTAGTTGATTTCTTTGAGAAAGTAGCTGCGTTATCAGAACGGGATTCTCATAATATTACAGTGTACATTCTTTCTGTGAAAGAATGGAAAGAACTAAAAGAAACAGTGCAAGAAAAAAAATTGGAGGTGTTAGTACAAAAATTGGAGAGTGCGATTGTAAAGACAATTCGTAAAGGGGATGTCGTTACTAGGTGGGATGAAAATAAGTATGTTATTGTGGCGATTGATAACGGACATGAAAAGTCGACAATAACAAATCGTTTAATGAAAAATATTGAAAGTGAAATAGAAAATGGCTTGTTAAGTATGACTCTATTATTTGGAGCAGCTAGTTATCCAATAGAAGGAAAAACTTTTGAAGAATTGTTAAGAAAGGCACAAAATCAATTGTACCAGCATAGGAATTTGTAAGGAAATAAGAAAAACTTTGATTTAAAGAAATATGAAATGAAGAAGTTTTGAATGTAACATTTTTTTGACTTTTATTACAAAAACAACTTTTTTTGTAATAAAAGTCTTTAAAAATATATGGAATAAGCATATAATTATGATGGATGTGTCAATGCATTTTGCACAATGTGTTTCATTTTAAAAGTGTAGAGGAAAACATACTCTACACTTTTCCTTTTTAGGGAATGACAAGAGTAATTGTAAGTTGTTGCAAGATAGCGTTTATACTGTGTAAAATGAACGAAGAGATTATTTGATAGAAAGCGGGAAAGGGAATGATAGAATGATAGACGTGAGAGAACAACGATCATCTTTTATCAGGTGAATGATTACTGTTGTTCTTCAAATTATGATGGCTGTGATGAATTCCGTTGTACTTTTATGTAATACATAGTATGAACAGGTTTTAAAAAGTGCCTAGTAAAAGATGGATATGAAACTGCTATTGAGTTCAAAAACGTAAAATGTAATTTTAAGTAATACAATTTGTACAAGCATTACAAACAATATAAATGATTTTCGTAAAAAAGGTGCGAGTGTGGAGTTTATAGAAGGATATATAATTTCATAGCTTTTTACACGATGATCGTATATAAGTAGGAGGAAAAAGATGTTGAAATATAGTAAATTAGCAATTGTAACTGCATTATCAATGACTTTACTAGCAGGTTGTTTCGGACCGAAACCAGAAGAGGAATTATATGTTGCTTTTGAAAATGCTGCAAAGCAAGAAAAAACAATGTTTGAAGATGCAAAGAAACTTGAAACTTTAGAAAAAGAGGGACAAGAATTATATAACCAGATTGTTCAAGAAGGAAAAGATAATAATCAAACTGTTAAGGAAAAATTGAACCAAGCAGTGAAAAATACAGATGAACGAGAAAAAGTGCTTAAAAAAGAAAAAGAATCTTTAAATAAGGCACAAGAAGAAGTGAAATCAGCAGATAAATATGTGAAGAAAATTGAAGATAAGAAATTGAAAGAGCAAGCGGATAAAGTGAAAAGCACATATGAGAAACGACACGATTCATTTAACAAGATGTATGATAGTTATAATAAATCATTAAAACAAGAAAAAGAATTATATACAATGTTACAAGATAAAGGTACAAAATTAAAAGATATAAGTGAAAAAGTAAAAGTAGTAAATCAATCTTATAAGGATATTGAATCAGAAAAAGATAAGTTTAATGAATTCACGAAATCTTATAATACAGAAAAAATAGCTTTTTATAAACAAGCAAATATTAAAATTAAAGAAGAGAAAAAATAAAACAGTTTGGCCTACAATGGGCCAAACTGTTTTATTTTTTTGTATAAGTACGACTATACCATGGAACAGGTTCACTTAATTTTTTTTCTTGTTTCAGTGCTTCAGGACCAATGTAATCTTGAAGTGTCTTTTTTGCTACTGTTAAAGATAAGGTTGTTTTCGGATTTCGATAGGAGGATTCAAGATGGCCAAGATGTGGTAGGATTCGAAAATCTTCTTTTGTAGGAGGAATATGGAAAAAATAATCACCTAAACGTATAAGAACATCAGATTGTTGTTGGCTAAAACGTGGATTTCTAGAAAAATGCAATCCTTCTTTAATAGCTTTTTTTTCAGCAATTAAGCGTTCTAAAGCAGTCTTTTTTAACCAGTATAAATACTTCGGGTTAGTTGCAGCTTTAGCATGACGATTCACAACGAAAATAGATTGAGCTAGTCGATTAATAGAATGTTGGTTTTGTAATTGAGATTGTGGTTGTGAAGGTTTCATATTGAATCTCCTTTCAATTTTTCATTATTATACCATAAATAAAATAGGTTTTTATTATATGCAAAAAGTGATTGTATATATTTTCAATATTAAAGCAATATTGTTACAAAAAACAACTATTTTGTATAATAGTAATAGAATGTGTTTTAGAAATTTGATAATGAAAGAGTGAGAAGTTTGAAAGAAATATTAAAACAACAATATGCCATTATAGATATTGGATCTAATACAATGCGTTTAGTTATTTATGAAAAGCAAAATGGAGGTTTTTATAAAGAGATTGAAAATACGAAAGTGGTCGCTCGGTTAAGAAATTACTTAGTCGATGGTATGTTAATTGAAGAAGGAATAGAGGTATTGTTACAAACATTATTTCAATTTCAAGAAAGTACACGATTCCATCAGTTGCATCATGTACTTTGTGTTGCAACAGCGACAATCAGACAGGCTGAGAACCAAGATGCAATTAAAAAACTTGTTGAAGGACAAACAGACTTTACTCTTAGAGTATTATCAGAATATGAAGAAGCACGTTACGGCTATTTAGCAGTTATGAATTCAACTTCGTTCTCTGAAGGGATTACAGTAGATATTGGTGGAGGGAGTACGGAAGTTACATACTTTCGTAATAGAGAGATTTTAGAGTATCATAGCTTTCCTTTTGGGGCACTTTCTTTAAAGCAACAATTTATTAAAGAGGATATACCTACTGAAGAAGAGTTGGAAAAGATTCAAACGTACTTAGAACATCAATTTCGAACATTACCATGGTTAATTGATAAGAAATTGCCTCTTATTGCAATTGGTGGTAGTGCGAGGAACTTAGTAAAAATTCATCAAAATTTAATTTGTTATCCTATAGCAGGGGTACATTTATACAAGATGAAAGAAGAAGATATTAAAAATGTGAAAGAAGAATTGGAAGCATTGTCGTTCATAGAACTTCAAAAAATGGAAGGATTGGCAAAAGATCGAGCAGATACAATTATTCCAGCAGTCGAAGTATTTCATACGCTTGTTAATGTTATAAAGGCACCAGCATTTGTATTAAGTAGAAAAGGGTTACGAGAAGGTGTTTTCTATGAAGAGTTGACAAAAAATTTGGGGATTTCATATTATCCGAACGTAGTTGAAGAAAGTTTGTATTTATTGTCACATGAATATGAAATGGATATGGAATTTGTAATGCAGCTTATAAAGCAGGGAAGATTGATTTGTCAACAGCTTGAAGAAACAGGATTGATTTCAATGTCGGTAAAAGACTGGGAAGTATTCCATCAAGCAGCGAAAGTATTTAATATAGGTAAATATATAGACGAAGAAGCGAGCCGCTTACATACGTTTTATTTATTAGCGAATAAAACAATTGATGGTATGATGCATAAAGAGCGAGTTAGATTAGCGCTTATTGCGTCTTATAAATCAAAAATGCTATTCAAACAACATTTGTCTCCATTTGAAGGATGGTTTGATAAAAACGAACAAAAGAAAATTCGCCTATTAGGGGCTGTTTTACAATTTTCAGCAGCTCTAAATATAAGACAAAGATCACTTGTGGAATCAATATCTATAACAGAAAATAAAGAAGGATTAACATTTAAAATTGTATGTGAGCAATCAGCATTAGCGGAAAAAGTGCAAGCTGAAAAGCAAAAAAAGCAGCTAGAAAGAGTATTGAAAACGACTATTAACTTATCCTTCGAATCAAAACGTTAAGTTGTACGGATGTCTTTACGAAAAATTAACACTTTGGAATATTGTAATTTGCTAAAATGAAAGTAACTAAATTATAGTAAAAAAGTTTCAAGGGGAAGTGTGAAGGGGATGGAATTATTGAAGGGGAATACAGTAAATTTAAATGATACAGCTTATTACAATAATAGAGAATTAAGTTGGTTAGCATTTAATGAACGTGTACTACAAGAAGCACAAGATGAAACGAATCCGCTCTTAGAAAGGTTAAAGTTTATTAGCATTTTCAGCTCAAATTTAGATGAATTCTTTATGGTACGCGTGGCAGGATTGAAGGATCAAGTGAGTGCTGGGTTTAACCAACCAGAAAATAAGGCCGGCTTAACACCAAAAAAGCAATTAAATAAAATTGCGATAAAAGCACATGAATTAATGACCGTACAATATGGTACGTTTAAAAATTATGTGTTGCCAGCGTTGGAGCTAGAGGGGATTGAGCGTTTAACGTTCCATGATTTGACGAAAGAACAGAGAGAATTTATAGAAGAGTATTTTGATGAACAAATTTTCCCAGTCTTAACACCTGTGGCTATCGATGCATATCGTCCATTTCCGATGTTATTAAATAAAAGTTTAAATTTAGCTACTCTTTTATATGATGAGAAACAAGTGGAAGAAGAAAACCGCACGAAGTTAGGAATTGTACAAGTTCCTTCACTACTTGAACGTTTCATATTTTTACCGAGTGAAGGGCAAAAGCATAAATTTATTTTATTAGAAGACGTAATTAGTAGTTTTACTCATAAATTATTTACAGGATATAAAGTATCATCTGTTACTCGTTTCCGTATTACACGCAATGCGGATTTAACAATTCACGAAGAAGGTGCGAGAGATTTATTAAAGGTAATTGAAAAAGAATTAAAAAAGCGTAAGTGGGGAGCTGCTGTACGTTTAGAAGTTGGCAAAGAGCATATTGATGAAAGAGTATTAGCATTATTATATGAGGTGTTGGAAGTAAAGGATGAAGATGTGTATATAATGGATGGACCGTTAGATTTAACATGTCTATTTTCTTTATATAAAAAACTAGCTCCTTTATATGAACATCTAGTATATCCGGCTCTTATTCCGCAACGGCCTCAAGACTTAGGTGATGCGGAAGATGTATTTGAAAAAGCGATTGAGCATGATATTTTATTACATCATCCTTTTGAATCGTTTCAGCCAGTAGTTGATTTTGTCCGTGATGCGGCAGACGATCCGAATGTACTTGCAATTAAACAAACATTATATCGAGTAAGTGGGGATTCGCCGATTATTCAGGCGCTAAAGGTAGCGGCTGAAAAAGGGAAGCAAGTGACAGTATTAGTTGAATTGAAGGCAAGATTTGATGAAGAAAATAATGTGCATTGGGCTAAAGAGTTAGAAAAGGCAGGCTGTCATGTTATTTACGGTGTAAGTCATTTGAAAACACATAGTAAAATTACGCTAGTTGTAAGAAGAAAAAACGGAAAAATTGAAAGGTTCGTACATCTTGGGACCGGAAATTATAATGATGCAACCGCAAAGCTATATACTGATTTTGGCTATATTACATCACGAAAAGACTTTGGGGTCGATGCAACAAATTTCTTTAATTATTTGAGTGGTTATACAACAAAACCGCATTTTCATCATTTATCGGTTGCGCCATTTGATATAAGAGAGCAATTTATGGATTTAATAGATGAGGAAATCCGTTACCATAGACAATATGGAAATGGATATATTATCGCTAAGATGAATTCGTTAACTGATAAACCACTCATTAAAAAAATGTATGAAGCATCACAAGCTGGAGTAAAGGTTGAACTCATCGTTCGAGGAACATGTTGTTTAAGACCTGGTATTCCAAATGTAAGTGAAAATATTCGGGTAGTTAGTGTTGTCGGGAGATATTTAGAACATAGCCGAATTTATTATTTCCATCATAATGGGGAAGAGAAAATATACTTATCTTCAGCTGACTGGATGACGCGGAATATGGAGAAGCGCGTAGAAATATCTTTCCCGATATTAGATATTGAAATGAAGGCGCGAATTAAGGCGATTTTACAGCTTACTTTAGCTGATAATGTGAAAACGCGTGAACAAAATAAAGACGGTGACTATTATTATGTTATTAATAATGGTGCAGAAGAGATTGATAGCCAAGTGAAGTTGTTTAAGATGGCGTATCAAAACACAGATGCTGAATAATGAGAACGAAGTAAAAACCTCTTTTTAAAAAGAGGTTTTTACTTCGTTCTCTACTTATTGTATGTTCTCAAAATAGAAGCATGAGTAGAGAGAATAGTTTTTATTGTAAGCATGTTAATGGATTATGAATCGGTTAAGAGAGGGAATAACATTGGTAGAATTGTTGCGGTACATTAATAATAGTATGGTTGTTGACAAGGTCCACCATAACAAGGATAAGGTGCTGGCGGTGGGAAAGGTGGTGGATATGGTGGGTAATACGGTCTAGGACCGAAAGCTAATGCTCCGCCGAGCAGTCCACCAGCAATGCCAGCTAGAAATGGAACGCCAAAAAATGGAAAGAAGCGTGAGTCGCCTACTGGACCAATAGGTGCTGAACGGACTGGGATTGGTTGATAATATGGATACATGAACAAACCTCCTTTATTGGACTCACTTTTATCATATGGTAAATGAAACGTGGATGAGCGCGTACAAGAAAGGATATGTAAGAAAATAGGCGGATTATTACGCATGTTGGAGCGTGAAAATCGTAATTTCAGGTTTTGACATAAATCGGAATGGGACACGTGTTCTTCCAAGGCCTCGATTGACATAGAGAGTTAAATCTTGAATCGTATAGAAACCTTCAACATAGTTTTTAGCAAGTGCTGGGGTAATAATAGCGCCTAAAAAAGGAATTTGTACTTGTCCGCCATGGCTATGACCAGAAAGTTGTAAGTTAACTGGATAGTTAGCAATTTGCGGTGCAATATCTGGCTCGTGAACAAGAACAATGTTATAAGTGTTTTGCCTCGCGTGTTGTAGTGTCTCCTCTATTTTTGGTTTGCCTAGTAGTATATCATCAAGACCGAAAATTGAAATTTCACTATTATCCAGTAGACGAATTCTCTTTTCGCCATTTAGTAATAGTTCAAATCCAGATTCACGCATGATGTGTTCGTAGTATTCTGTTCCATATCCGCCGTGATCATGGTTACCATAAATATAAAATTTACCGAAGGGTGCTTGTATATTTTTTAAAATGGATGCAACGAAAGGAGTGTCAGTATATGTTTGATAATTATCAATGAGATCACCAGTGAAAAGAACAATGTCGGGCTTTACAGCATTAATTTTAGAAACGATTTGAGATAAATGGTGGAGAGAGAAATAGTATCCGAGATGTAAATCGCTGAATTGAAGAATCTTCATACCGTGAAAACTTTTTGGTATGAGTTGTGATTTAAGTGTATGCTCTGTAAAAGAGAGTAGATGTGGCTCAATATATTTAGCGTAATAGTATCCGATGCTAGTGGTTATAAGTGAATATAGACAAGTGCGCATTCCAGTTTTTAAAAAATCTCTTCTTGTAATTTTCTTCATAAAAATATGAGTATACCTATTTGATTTATAGCGCATGTTTTTGTTACATATACAGGTTACTCAAATCTCCTTTCAGTTTATTAAAAATATATTTTAAATAATAAAAAAGTAGTATAGATTACGAAAAAAATGAATGAAAAGACACCTCTTTACGTTAAAATATCAGAAAAGTTTAAAAATATAAAGATTTCTATTAAATAAAATGATAAAATGAATGTGTATTCATTTTTTGGAGGGGATGTATGTGAAAGAAAAGGTAGTTATTATAACAGGTGGATCAAGCGGAATGGGAAAAGGAATGGCGACTCGCTTTGCAAAAGAAGGGGCACGAGTAGTTATTACAGGACGTACAAAGGAAAAACTAGAAGAAACAAAGTTGGAAATTGAACAATTTCCAGGACAAATATTACCTGTACAAATGGATGTAAGAAATACGGAAGATATTCAGAAAATGATTGAACAGATTGATGAGAAGTTTGGGCGAATTGATATTTTAATAAATAATGCAGCTGGAAACTTTATTTGTCCAGCAGAAGATTTATCCGTGAATGGCTGGAATTCGGTAATTAATATTGTGTTAAATGGTACATTTTACTGTAGCCAAGCTGTCGGGAAATATTGGATTGAAAAAGGTATAAAAGGGAATATCATTAACATGGTAGCAACATATGCATGGGATGCAGGTCCGGGAGTTATTCATTCGGCTGCAGCGAAGGCTGGAGTGTTAGCAATGACGAAGACGCTTGCTGTTGAGTGGGGACGTAAATATGGAATACGAGTTAACGCTATCGCGCCAGGACCAATTGAACGTACGGGTGGTGCTGATAAATTATGGATTTCAGAAGAAATGGCTAAGCGTACGATACAAAGTGTTCCGCTTGGAAGGCTGGGTACGCCAGAAGAAATCGCAGGTCTAGCTTATTATTTATGTTCAGATGAAGCTGCCTACATAAATGGAACTTGCATGACAATGGATGGAGGACAACATTTGCATCAATATCCATTTTAAAAGGGGTAAAAAAATGAATGTTTGATTCATTTTTTTACGGTTAAATGTGACGGAATTGTGACATATGAAAGAAAAGTATTTACAAGAGGCCATATGTACGTTATATTTAAGACCTCTTTTTTCTTCATAGTAGAATTGCTAATTCCCCTTAGCATTTTACCCCTCTAATCCCTTCAGGAAAACTGAAGGGATTTTTTATTATTTTTCCGTAAATATCATGTTATAATTTTTGAAAAGTAAAGGGAGGGAAGCACGTTGATAGATGCATTAGATGTAATGAGTAACTTGGATAAAGTCCTTCCTTATTATCAAGCTATTTTTAGTGCTGATGAGCATACTGTAATTGGATATGAAGTAGTAGGACGTATTCAAACAGAAGAGGGCATACAAAGTTTAGCTTCTTTCTTTCATGATGATTCTATTCCGAGTGAGTTTCAACTGGAAGCCGATAACATTATAGTAGAAAAAGCTTTAAATCGTTATTTAGAAAGTGATCAAAAATTATTATTATTTATACATCGGAATGCTAACGTATTAATGAACGATGATGATGAAAGTTTGCTTCAACTTTTATTGATGTATGAAGAGCAAGGTTTAAATTTGAAACACATTGTTTTAGAGATTACAGAACATGAATGCAAAGAAGATATAGAGCAATTTAATCATTTACTTATGTATTATCGTACATATGGTATTCAAATTTCGATTAATAAAGTCGGAACGGGTACAAGTAATTTAGAACGTATTAGCGTGTTAGCACCGGATATTTTAAAAGTAGATTTAACAAACTTAAGGCAAACTGCACTTTTACAATCTTATCAAGATATTTTATATTCTTTATCATTACTTGCTAGAAGAATTGGTGCGACATTGTTATATGAAGAAATAGATGCTTTTTATCAACTGCAATATGCTTGGAAAAACGGTGGTAGATACTATCAAGGGAATTATTTGAAAGAATGCTTGCCTGATTTTATTGAAACGAACGTTTTGAAAGAACGACTTGGTAATGAGTGTCATCAATTTATTCAACATGAGAAGAAGAAGTTACAAAAAATTTATAATTTAACAGAAATGTTACGCGATCGAATTGGTGATGTTCTAGCCAAACAGAAAAAGAATGAAGATATAAACGATTGGTTATTACAATTTAGCCAAAGTGTATCACAGTGTAGTTTTCGCATATTTATTTGTAACGAAGATGGTTTCCAACAATCAGGAAACGTTATGAAAAAAGATGGGGAATGGATTGTGATGCCTGAGTATTATATGAAGAACTGGAGTTGGCGTCCGTATTTTCTAGAAAATATTATGAAAATGCGTTTTGAGAATAAGGCAAGACTATCAGATTTATATGCTGATATTGAAACTGGTGAGATGGTACGAACATTTTCTTTCCCAATTGATGATGAAAACTTTTTATTTATAGATTTATCGTATGAATATTTATATGAAGAAGATGTTTTATTTTAATGCACGAAGAAATTCGTGCATTTTTTGTTTGTTTTTATCATAAATTGGAAATAGTGAAAATGGTGATGAAAATGCTGTCTATCGTTGTAAAGATTTTACGAACGAAACCAGCCCTGTCTGTGCATAATCATTGTTACAATGAATACTACAAAGACAAGTTTTCTTAAAAGGAAGGTGAGAAAATGAGGAAATATGGAATATGGTTAGTTCTATTTGTATGCATTGCCTTTCTAGTTGGTTATAGTGTTACAACTGTTTTAGGAAAAGAGGAAGTGAAGGTCGATCGGAAAGAAGTGTTTACAACGATACAAAATGGCTATGAAACCCAATTTTCAATTCGTGGGAAGCATTTGCCGATGAATAAGATGATAGAAACGTTATCACCGTATTTTACAGAGAATTTCCTTCAAGTATTTACAGATGAAAATAGTAGAAGTGATAAACAAAGTGGTGAATATTTACTTCCAGCAAAAGAAGCGCCGTTTTCTTTTAATTCAGAAACGAAAATGTCATATGATGAAGAGCATAAAATTTTATATGTATATGAGCGGGCGAAAAGTGGACAATATCAAATTGTAACATTGCAAAGAGATCAAGGGAAATGGAAATTGGCCGGATATCATGAGAGCCAAGAACTTTTAACTGAAATAAAAAGATTACAACAATTATAAAGTGAAACTTTAATCAGTGGGGTTCATCTCCCGCTGATTATTATCCCGCCTCAATCGGGTGTTTATTTTCCGAAAATAGCGGGATAAGAATAGGAATAGGTCTTTACACCTATTCCTATTCTATATTGAGTAGCTGTTGTAATTTTTCAATTTGAAAACCAGCAACAACTTCGCCATCAATTACAACTGTTGGAGTTGAATAAGAATCATAGTCATATAAAAGACGATTGCGTGCAGCGGCGTCTTTTTTTACGTCAAATTCTTCATATACAACATTATTATGCTTTAAAAATTCTTTCACAATGACACATGGCGGACAATCAGGTTGTGTGTAAACCTCAATTTTTTTCATTGTAATTCCTCCTTTTTTCTGTTTTTTATTATATTCTTCCAGTATAAAAATCGCAATAAAGAAGGGAAAAGATGTTCTTTTTGTTTTTTTCCTTTGTATTTCGACAAATTTTTAGTTGAGTTTCTGGCCAATAACCTTTATCCTAGAGTGTGGAACATTTTTTCTGTTATGACGGATAGAATGAGTATAGCTGTAAAACCTATTGTTAGGAAGATCAGAGAAAGGAGAGATTTCATGTCTCTACTCCAAGGAATTTTAACTCGACTTGTTAGTCTACAAGAACAAGCTGAAAGCGGTGAAGTAGCACAACGCTATTTTGAAGTGAACGGTGAGCGCAAATGTAGCGTGAAATTTTTCGATAAAAGTGAAATGTATGAGTTAGAAGTGTATCAACAAGGTGAAAAACCTCAAGTGTATCAATTCGATAATATCGACATGGTTGCAATTGAGATTTACGATATCATTTCTTGATACATATAAAAAAGGTGTTGCCATATGGCAGCACCTTTTTTAGTTCTATTACTTTTTAGTATATATGTATAGGGATTTTTAATTTTTCCTACAATGGTAATAAAGTGAAATTGTAATCAGTGGAGAATCTTCGTCCTATAATGTTTATTAGCCATCACTAATGGGATAGTAAATAGAGGGATGAAAATAATGAGGAGGTGTGCTGTATGGAACGTTTACCAGTGGTGATTTGTCCTAATTGTCACAATTCTACTGAGATTATTCATGTATTAACGGCTCAATCTAATCAAAATGTAATTTATACATGCCAGGTTTGCCATTATGTAATTCGGAATATTGAAACGAATAAAGGGTAGGAAGTTATAATTTTTGTTTTTGTCCCATACAATGAGAATACGAAAAGTCTGTCTAATTGAAAGGACGTGACTATGTGGCCGGGGAACATAAATTTTATAATGTTTCAGAGAGACATTTAAATTTTGATATGGTCTTTACCCGTATTTGTAATTTCATTGAAAAGGATCCACGAAATTTATATCGCTTATCCATTGGGACAGACTCACAAGCACATCAAAAGGATACGAGGTTTATTACGGCAATTCATATTCATCGCGTTGGAAAAGGAGCTTGGGGGTGCTTACACCATAAATCAGTAAAAGATAAGCCAGCAACTTTACGTGAGAAAATATATTTAGAGACGCAATTTAGTCAAGAAATCGCATGTCTATTTACTCCAAACCATATACAAACAATATGGGATTTATTGCATCCATATGCGCAAGATGGTGCTGGATTTATAATGGAAATTCACTTGGATATCGGAAATGATGGTTTAACAAAAGAATTTATTCTAGATATGACAACGAAAATTCAAGCGATGGGATTAACTGCAAAAATTAAGCCGGATGCTTACGCGGCATTTAGTTATGCAAATCGATATACGAAATAAAAACAATTTTTATATATCTTTCAATAAAAACTGAATATTACATCTATTAAATAGGCTGGAAATTTTATATAATAAGAGTAACGATGCGAGTATAAGGAGAGGGGTATATGAAAAGGGAATTTGTTTTAACTGAAGAAGAGGAAAGTTTGTTACTAGATATTTTATTTCAGCAAAATTATGCGAGTGAAATTTTATCTGTGGAACTTACAGATATTGAGAATGGTTTAAAAAAGACAGATGTGATGCAATATAAAAAAATCACAAGGTTATTTTACAGATTAAAAAATAAAGGGTATTAAGCGCTACCGAAATGGTAGTCTTTTTTTTGTGTTGTATGCTAAAATAGCTGTGTAATTTTGTTTTTATTGAAATAATGTAAGGACAAAATAATAATATGAAAACGCTGTCATAAAATATGGATAGAGCCGGTGATTATAAGCAGGAAAAAGGAAAAATGGGGGATGTAACATGATTAGTATTCCGAAAGACGAGTTTCAACAAATTTTTGTGAAAGATTTAATCATTTCATCAGAAAAAGTAGCACATGTCCAAATAGGGAATGGTTTAGAGCATGCGTTACTCGTACTTGTGAAATCTGGATATTCGGCGATACCTGTTTTGGACCCGATGTATAAATTGCACGGATTAATTAGTACTGCTATGATTTTAGACGGTATGTTAGGGCTAGAACGCATTGAGTTTGAAAGACTTGAAGAAATGAAAGTAGAACAGGTGATGAAGGAAGACATTCCGGTACTTAAGTTAGAAGATTCGTTTGCAAAAGCTTTAGAAATGACAATTGATCATCCTTTTATTTGCGCTGTCAACGAAGAGGGGTATTTTGAGGGAATTTTAACACGTCGAGCTATTTTAAAATTGTTGAATAAAAAAGTAAGGCAACATAATCGATAATGTGAGAAAAGTGACTTCATAGAAACTGAGAAGTCACTTTTTTTCGTGCATATCAGTTGTGTATGTATTATATTTAAAAAGATAAAAAATATAAGAGTATGTAGTTAAATTAAGGATGAAAAGCTTATTGAGATAAGGTGTATGGAAGCTAAGGAAAGAGGGAGAAAGTTGCAAATTGATGATTTTCAAATGATGGTTGTGTTAGCTCAGGAATCAAATATGAGAAAAGCGGCGGAACGTTTATTTGTTTCACAACCTGCGCTTAGTCAACGATTACAATCTATGGAGAAACAATGGGGAATGAAGTTTTTTATTCGCTCGCAAAAAGGATTGACAATTACACCTGAAGGGGAAAAAGTCGCAAATTATGCAAAAGAAATGTTACAAAAGGAAGAGGATATTAAAAGTGAGCTAGCTGTTTTTAGAACAGAAACTCACGGAACGTTAAAAATAGCTGTTGCATCAGTTATTGGTCAATATTGGCTTCCTCCTGTTTTGAAGAAGTTTGTGCATAAATATCCTTCTGTGAAAATATCGCTGTTTACTGGCTGGAGTAGTGAAGTGCAAAAGCAATTTTATGAAGGAGACGTTCATGTTGCTATATTGAGAGGAACACAAGAATATAAAGGTCAGAAGCAACAATTATTTGAAGATGAACTTTATTTAGTGGATAAAGAAATAAAAGATATTTCGATGTTAAAAGAAACAAATAGACCATTTATTCAATTTAAAAGTGATTCGACTTATTATGGACAAATACAAAATTGGTGGTATGGTTTATTTTCTAATCCACCTAAGAGAACAATTGTCGTTGATCAAATTGAGACGTGCAAACAACTCGTTTTAAATGGTATAGGTTATGCCCTTTTACCCTCTACTGTTTTAAAAGAGGTACAGGAAAATATGTATAAAACACCTGTTCAATTAACGAGAGAAACATGGTTATTGACGAGTGAATCAGCTAGACAATTAAAGCAAGTACAAGCATTTTTAGAAATTATAGAAGAAATTCAAATGGAAAAATAGGATTATTATCTTGCTACTCGCTCTATCGTTTGGTAGAGTAACATTATAAATGGATTTAGGAGGCAACAAGAATGAAAATGATGGACGCTAACGAAATTATTTCGTTTATACAAAAAAGTGAAAAGAAAACTCCTGTAAAGGTATACATAAAAGGGGATTTAAAAGAAGTAACATTCCCTGAAACGGTACAAGCATTTGTAAATAAAAAGTCTGGTGTATTATTTGGAGAATGGTCTGAAATTAAGACAATTCTTGATGAAAATAGCAAGAACATCGTTGATTACGTTGTTGAAAATGACCGTCGTAATTCTGCAATTCCAATGCTTGATTTAAAAGGTATTAAAGCTCGTATTGAGCCAGGCGCGATTATTCGTGACCACGTTGAAATCGGCGACAACGCTGTTATTATGATGAATGCAACAATTAATATCGGTGCTGTAATTGGTGAAGGTTCTATGATTGACATGAACGCGGTACTTGGTGGACGTGCAACTGTTGGTAAGAACTGTCACGTAGGTGCAGGTGCAGTACTTGCAGGTGTTATTGAGCCACCTTCAGCAAAACCAGTTATCGTTGAAGACGATGTTGTAATTGGTGCTAACGTAGTTGTGTTAGAGGGAGTTACAGTAGGTAAAGGTGCAGTTGTAGCAGCAGGAGCTGTTGTAACAGAAGATGTACCTCCATATACAGTTGTTGCGGGTACTCCAGCACGCGTAATTAAAGAGATTGATGAGAAGACAAAAGCAAAAACTGAAATTAAACAAGAGCTTCGTCAATTAAACCCAGAGAAATAAAAACAAAAAAGCGTAAGAGCATAAAAAGGCTCTTACGCTTTTTATAGATAGAGGTGCAAAAATGGCAGTAAGCAAATTCATTCAAATTCGTAGAGACCTACACAAAATACCGGAAATTGGATTTAAAGAGTGGAAAACACAACAGTATATTTTAGATTACATAGGAACGCTTTCGAATGAAAATGTGGAAGTGAAAGTATGGAAAACGGGTGTCATTGTTAAAGTAAATGGAAAAAATCCAGAAAAAATTATAGGTTATCGAGCAGATATAGACGGTTTGCCAATTACAGAAGAAACTGGATATGAATTTGCTTCTATTCATGAAGGAATGATGCATGCATGTGGACACGATCTGCATACAACAATCGGTTTAGGCCTTCTGACAGCAGCTGTAACAGAAAGAATAGATGATGACCTTGTGTTTCTATTCCAACCAGCTGAAGAAGGACCAGGAGGGGCTCTTCCTATGTTAGAGAGTGAAGAGTTAAAAGAATGGAAGCCGAATATCATCCTTGGTCTCCATATTGCACCTGAATACGCTGTAGGAACAATTGCCACAAAAGAGGGGCTATTATTTGCGAATACATCTGAGTTATATGTTGATTTAAAAGGGAAAGGTGGACATGCAGCCTACCCGCATACTGCAAATGATATGATTGTTGCAGCAAGTCACCTTGTTACACAACTTCAATCCGTTATTAGTCGTAATGTGAATCCTCTTGATAGTGCAGTGATTACAATCGGAAAAATAACAGGCGGTACAGTTCAAAATATCATAGCAGAAAAATCTCGGTTAGAAGGAACGATCCGAACGTTATCAGTGGAATCAATGAGTCGTGTTAAAAGTAGGATTGAGGCGATTGTTGCAGGTATAGAAGCTTCTTTCCAATGTGAAGCGGTTATTGATTACGGAGCAATGTATCATCAAGTATATAACCATGAAGCATTAACGAGAGAGTTTATGCAATTTGTAAGTGAACAAACTGATATGAATGTAATTACATGTACTGAGGCAATGACAGGTGAAGATTTTGGTTATATGCTTCAAGAGATTCCTGGATTTATGTTTTGGCTTGGGGTAAATTCAGAATATGGTTTACACCACGCAAAATTAAAACCAGATGAAGAGGCAATTGAGAAAGCTATTGTATTTTTAGATCAATATGTGAAGTGGAAAGGAACTAGAAAGTGAACTTGCTCACTAACTTTGCAAAAATTTAAAGTGGGTACGTGTTAGTTTCAAGGCGAAAACATCTTTCATATTTGCTTCGCATAGACATCGGCATACAAATGGATAAAATAATGAGCAGTGGTTTTGAGCCGCTGCTCATTATTCATTATCGCTTATTGAGAAGATGATTAGTTAACTAGCTTATATATGTTTACATTTCGTGTGGAAAATGTGTAAAATCAAGGTGAAACATAGAAAAAAGGGTGGGGAATTACGTGCAAATTAGCAGTGCAATGTTGTGTTTCGTCTTATATGCGTATGTTATTATTGCGGCGGTGTATTTTGGGATAAGTTTTTATGCCTACCGTTTAGTAGATAATCATGAATATGACGAAACATATAAATGGGTGAAGAGATATTTATCACCTGTATTAGAAATTATGAATGGATTTGTTCTCTTTTTATTTATTGGATTAATTGCTTTCTCAACGAGCTTAGTAGGGAATAAAACGACATTATTTGTACTAGGTATCATTATTTTTATGTTGTTAGGAATACGGATCGGTAACACGGTATTTTGGAATGAAAGAAAAGTAGATGGTTGGACGGGAATGCTAATACCGTGTATGCTAGCTGCTATCGTGACGAATATAGAACATGAATATTATCAGTTGCATTTTTGGCTCATAATTGTTTTAACAATTTTCTCTGTTTTGTATATAAGTACTGTCGTGCTAACATACATTGCAAATGAAAAGGGAGATGTAAAAGGTACGCAATTTTTTAGAGGGCGTGCATTGTTATGGAGTGTGCCAACGATGGCTGTTATAGGAATTATTGCAATATTAGTGAATGGATATCAATTTACTAATTGGCAACTGTTTTTAGAAAGTTGGTGGATTTTCATCATTTCGTTTATTGCTTTTTTAGGCGCAACGCATTATTTATTCCATCAACATCATTATATATTGGCATTGCTATTCGCATTTATACAACTATTGTTTGCTTTCTTCGGACAAGAAACGTTATTATTCGTTTTTGAAACATTTAGTTCATTTGGAAACATATTTGTATTTGGAATGTTAATTTTCAGTATCGCATTTTATTTACAACAGTATTTTTATATGCAAAAACAAAAATAAGCATGATATACAGGTTTTTGTAGCAAATATAAAGTATGTTACAATAAAAATACATAGTATTCGATGTTATTGGAGGAATTCCTGTGGGTGAAAAAGAGAAAGAATTTGCTGTCATTGGGCTTGGACGTTTTGGTGGAAGTATTTGCCGGGAACTCGCTCAATTAGGTATGGAAGTAATGGCAATTGATTCAGATGAGGATAAAATTAATGAGTTTGCAAATATAGCTTCGCATGCTGTAATTGCAGATTCAACAGATGAGATGGTATTAAAAAGTCTTGGTATTCGTAATTTTGATCATGTAGTCGTTGCTATTGGAGATAATTTAAATTCAAGTATTTTAACAACGTTAATTCTGAAAGAGTTAGGGGTAAAAAATATTACTGTAAAAGCTCAGAATGATTATCATGAAAAAGTTTTGAGTAAAATAGGTGCAGATCACATTGTGCATCCAGAGCGTGATATGGGAAAAAGGATTGCTAATAATATTGCATCAAGTAATGTATTAGACTATCTTGAGCTTTCAGATGAGCATAGTATTGTAGAGATTATTGCAAATAAAAAAATTGATGGTCATTCTTTAATCGAATTAGATATTCGTGCGAAGTTTGGATTGAATATTGTAGCAATTAAACGTGGTAAAGAAGTTATTGTATCTCCTCGAGCTACGGAAAATATTCAAGCGGGAGATATATTAATTGTAATTGGTCATGATGATGAAGTGGATCGTTTTAAACACTTTTTAAGATAAGAGAAAAGGACAATACCATGAAGGTATTGTCCTTTTTCTTATATTTCCATAATGATTGGTAAAATCATTGGGCGACGCTTCGTTTTTTCGTATAGGAATGGTGCTAATGTATCTGTAATTTCATTTTTAATTTCAGACCACTGTGTTGTTTTGCGTTCCATTACTTTTTCTAAATGAGTTGTAATTAATGTTTGAGCATCGTTAATTAAATCACTACTTTCGCGCATATAAACGAAACCACGTGAGATAATATCAGGTCCTGCTGCAACTTTAAACTCTTTCATATCAATGCTTACAACTACAATAACAAGTCCTTCTTCAGAAAGAATACGACGATCGCGTAATACGATATTACCGATATCTCCAATACCATTTCCGTCAATATAGACAGATCCAGATGGTATTTTACCAGCTACACTTGCTTCATCAGAACGCAAGGCAAGAACATCTCCATTATCCATGATGAAACAGTTTTCTTCTGGAATACCACAATCATTTGCTAACTTCATATGCATACGTTGCATACGATATTCACCATGAATTGGCATGAAATACTTCGGTTTAATTAGACGAAGCATTAGCTTTTGTTCTTCTTGTCCGCCATGTCCACTCGTATGAATGTTTGACAGTTTTCCGTGGATTACATCGGCACCAGCACGATACAACATGTTAATTGTACGGCTTACGCTAATTGTATTACCAGGGATTGGTGAAGAAGAGAAAACAACTGTGTCGCCAGGAATGATTTGAATTTGACGATGAGTACCATTAGCAATACGTGAAAGTGCTGCCATTGGTTCGCCTTGACTACCTGTACATAAAATAACAACTTTATTAGCTGGTAGGCGGTTTAGTTGGGAAGTATCTATGAATGTATCTTTTGGACAGCGAATATAACCGAGGTTTTGTCCAATTTCAATCGCTGCTTCCATACTTCGACCAAATACAGCCACTTTACGATTATTTTCAACTGCTGCTTCAACAACTTGTTGTAGACGATGGATATTTGATGCAAAGGTTGCGAAGATAATACGTCCTTCTACTTTGCGGAAAATATCTTGAATACTCTCACCAACACGGCGCTCAGACATTGTAAAGTTTGGAACTTCACTGTTTGTACTGTCAGATAAGAGACAAAGTACACCGTCTTTTCCAATTTCAGCCATTTTTGTTAAGTCCGCTGGTTCACCAACTGGAGTGAAATCAAATTTGAAATCGCCAGTATGAACCACTTGTCCTTGAGGTGTTTTCACAACAACTCCGTATGAATCTGGGATACTGTGAGTTGTACGGAAGAAGGAAACAGATGTCTTTTTAAATTTAATAACATCATCTTCTTGAATTTCATAAAGTTTTGCTTTACGAAGTAATCCGTGCTCTTCTAATTTGTTTTTGATTAGTGCAATTGCTAATTTTCCGCCATAAATCGGAATGTTCACTTGACGTAATAGGTAAGGAATTCCACCAATATGATCTTCGTGACCATGTGTAATGAATAATCCTTTAATTTTATCTTCGTTTCGCACAAAATAAGTGTAATCTGGTATTACATAATCGATTCCGAGGAGTTCGTCTTCTGGAAACTTAATTCCAGCGTCAATTATAATAATTTCATCTTGAAATTGAACAGCATATGTATTTTTACCGATTTCACCAAGTCCACCTAAAGCAAAAACGGCAGCCTGATCATTCTTTAGAAATTTCATATGACTATACGATTTCCGCTAATATTAAATCAGCGTTTTGTTTTTCATATTCAAGATGATTACCAGTAACAGACTGAACAAACTCAATATTATATGCGAACTTATTTAATTTTTTACGAACATCCTTTTGAGACGTAGCCTCTAAGTATAAAACTTTTGTATTTTCACGTACTGGAACCTCAGTTAATTTTTCTTGATAAAATACTTTAAAAATCATTTGGAAAACCTCTCCTTGTCTATGTTTTGCATTATCTGTTACTTATTATAAAGCAAACAGTCACGATTTTCATGTTTTTTCGAATGAGAATGAAGAAAAAGCCCGAAATGGGCACAATTTAAGCGATTGTCTTTTTACGGACTAGATCATTTAAATAACGCTTGAGCTTTTTCTTCAGCTTCTTCAGCATGATTACTCCTTCCTTTCCTTATTTTAAACATGCATATTACTAGTGAAAACTCCGTCTCTGATATAAGAAAGAGGACAAAAGTGAATGTTGAATCTTGTCCTTCCTCATACAGGGAAAGTTATTCTATAGTAACGATTAGTAGCCGTTAGTTATAGGTATAGTATGAGAAAGAATAGAAAAGAAAATTCATACGAACAAGTATCCACATTTTTTACTAATATATATATGCAGGTTTCGTAAATAAGGTCAGAAAGTGAACGCTTTCTTCACAGATGTTTAATATGTTATACTTTTTTTTAGCATTTGAAAAGCGATAATCAAAATAGGAATATAGAGTAACAGAAAGGATTTTGAAAAATGAATGATAAAATTGTCTTTTTTGATATTGATGGAACATTATTAGATCATGATAAAAAAATTCCGCAATCTACACGAGATGCAGTAAGACATTTACAAGAAAAAGGTGTGCATGTAGCAATTGCGACAGGACGTGCGCCATTTATGTTTGAAGATATTCGTAAGGAACTTAATATACATAATTATGTTAGTTTTAATGGACAATACGTTGTATTTGAGGATGAGGTAGTATTTAATAATCCGTTACATCCGGCTGCCCTGCATAAGTTTACTCAGTTTGCAAAACAAGAAGGATATCCACTTGTATATCTTGATCATCAAGAAATGAGAGCGTCAGTAGAATATCATGATTATGTGAAAGAAGGTTTTGGGAGTTTAAACTTTGAACATCCGGCATATGAACCTGATTTTTATGAGGAGCGTAATATTTATCAAACTCTGCTTTTCTGTGAAGTCAATGAAGAGGAAAAGTTTATTAATGAGTACCCGGACTTTCATTTTATTCGCTGGCATGCGTATTCAATGGATATCATTCCAAATGGTGGATCTAAGGCAAAAGGGATTGAGAAATTCATTGAGAAGTTAGGGTTTAACCGTGACCAAGTGTATGCATTTGGAGATGGCTTAAATGATTTAGAAATGATTGAAGCAGTTGGGACAGGTATTGTCATGGGGAATGGTCATGAGGACTTAAAAAAACTGGCAAATCACGTGACAAAAGATGTTAGTGAAGACGGCATATATCATGGATTAAAATGGGCTGGATTGTTATAAATAAATATGAAACCCATTTCATATAAAAAAAGGCGGAAGATTAACTCCGCCTTTTTTTATTATCGCTCCAGAGGTTTTGAATCGTCAGGAGCAGCAAATGGATTTTCTTTATTAATGTGGTCATAGAACATAACACCGTTTAAATGGTCAATTTCATGCTGGAATACGATTGCTGGTAAACCTTTTAAACGTAATTTTACTTCTTCACCGCTGATAGATGTTGCTTTCACTGTAATTCTTGTATAACGAGGGACATAACCAGGTACTTCACGGTCTACAGATAGACAGCCTTCACCACTTTGTAAATATGTACGTTCAACAGAATGACTAATGATTTTTGGGTTGAATAATGCATGACTATATAACGTACCGTCCGTATCTGTTACATGAACCGCAATCATTTTCTTTGAAATACCGATTTGTGGAGCTGCTAATCCGATTCCAGGGCGTAAACTATATTTTTCAGCCATTTCAGGATCTTGGCTATTTATTACAAATTCAATCATTTCTTTAAGTGTATTTGAATCTTCTTCGCTCGCTGGCATTACTACCTCTTCTGCAACGTTTCGCAAAATAGGATCTCCTTCGCGAATTACATCTTTCATTGTAAGCATATGTAATCTCTCCTTTCCCCCTTAGTCTACCAAAGGAGATGGAAAAAGTCATCGGCAAGTAAGGGGAAGCGCTTTGGAAAGCGTTCTACTATAGAATATGTATGTAATAAAAAGAAAAGACGGCAAAGCCGTCTGTTTCTTTCCATAGTTGTTTCGTTTTACATTAGCGAATGCAAGCAGCACCAACGATAATTAAAAGAATAAACAACACAACAATTAAGGCGAAGCCGCGTCCAGACCCGCCACAAGAACCGCCATAACCGTAGGAAGGATATGAACAAGTTGGATAGCAATAAGAGTATCCGTACATGAGATGACCTCCTTTATCATTTCCCGCTAATACTGCGGTTACTATAATGTATGGAGGGAAAGGGAGAAATGTATGGGTAATTACCTATAAAAGGAAGAAGAGTTTGTATATTTTTGTTAAGAAGAGAGAAAAACTAAAGAGAATTAAATCGTTTACATATTATTCTAAGAGAAAAAACAAGTTAAAAAGGGAATAATATAACAGTAGGTCAATGCTTACTAATACAGATGTGAAAAATAAAAACACGTTTGTGTAGAAGAAACCTGCAGATTATTTATAAAAAAACGTATTCAAAGTAATTGACATCGTAATTAGAATAGTTGTAAACTAAAAAACGTGATCAAGATTGTATTAATATGTTTCTGAAAAAACATTAGTACAGATTGTTAGGTACACAAAATTATTCTCAACCGACAAATAAATTTGTTGGTTTACATTGTTGCGTTTTCAGTCTAGCTAATAGATAGTGAAAGCGTTTCAGAATATGGTTCAAGAGAGGAAGAGGTGAACGGAATGGGTACTAAAACAAAAAAGACCCTATTTAATGTTGATGAGCAAATGAAAGCTATCGCAGCTCAATTTGAAACATTACAAATTTTAAATGAAAAAGGCGAAGTTGTGAATGAAGCAGCTATGCCTGAATTATCTGATGATCAATTAAAAGAATTAATGCGCCGTATGGTGTATACTCGCGTACTAGATCAACGTTCTATTTCTTTAAACCGTCAAGGACGTTTAGGTTTCTACGCACCAACAGCTGGACAAGAGGCTTCTCAATTAGCAAGTCATTTCGCACTTGAAGCAGAAGATTTCATCTTACCAGGATATCGTGATGTGCCACAATTAGTATGGCACGGTTTACCATTATACCAAGCATTCTTATTCTCTCGTGGACATTTCATGGGTAACCAAATGCCTGAGAACGTAAATGCACTTGCTCCACAAATCATTATCGGTGCGCAAATCATCCAAACTGCTGGTGTTGCGTTAGGTATGAAACTACGTGGTAAAAAATCTGTTGCAATTACTTACACTGGTGACGGTGGTGCTTCACAAGGTGACTTCTACGAAGGTATGAACTTTGCGGGTGCATTCAAAGCTCCAGCAATCTTCGTTGTACAAAACAACCGTTATGCAATCTCTACTCCAGTAGAAAAGCAATCTGCAGCTAAAACTGTAGCTCAAAAAGCAGTAGCAGCAGGTATTTACGGAATTCAAGTAGATGGTATGGATCCATTAGCTGTATACGCAGCAACTGCTTTCGCTCGTGAGCGCGCAGTAAATGGTGAAGGTCCTACTTTAATCGAGACTTTAACATTCCGTTACGGTCCACATACAATGGCTGGTGATGACCCAACTCGTTACCGTACAAAAGATATCGAAAACGAATGGGAACAAAAAGATCCAATCGTACGTTTCCGTGCTTTCTTAGAAAACAAAGGCCTATGGTCTCAAGAAGTTGAAGAGAAAGTAATCGAAGAAGCGAAAGAAGATATCAAACAAGCAATCGCTAAGGCTGACCAAGCTCCAAAACAAAAAGTTACTGATTTAATGGAAATCATGTACGAAAAAATGCCTTACAACTTAGCTGAACAATATGAAATTTACAAAGAAAAGGAGTCGAAGTAAGCCATGGCTCAAATGACAATGATTCAAGCAATCACTGATGCTTTACGCGTTGAAATGAAAAATGATCCTAACGTACTTGTGTTTGGTGAAGACGTTGGTGTAAACGGCGGTGTATTCCGTGCTACTGAAGGTTTACAAGCTGAATTCGGTGAAGATCGTGTAATGGATACTCCACTTGCAGAGTCTGGTATTGGTGGACTTGCAGTTGGACTTGCACTTGAAGGATTCCGTCCAGTTCCAGAAATCCAATTCTTCGGTTTCGTTTATGAAGTAATGGATTCAATTTCTGGTCAATTAGCTCGTATGCGTTACCGTTCTGGTGGACGTTGGACTGCTCCAGTAACAGTTCGTTCTCCATTCGGTGGCGGCGTTCATACTCCTGAACTACATGCTGATAGCTTAGAAGGATTAGTGGCTCAACAACCTGGTCTAAAAGTTGTTATTCCATCAACTCCATACGATGCAAAAGGTCTTTTAATCTCTGCGATTCGTGACAACGATCCAGTTATCTACTTAGAGCATATGAAATTGTACCGTTCATTCCGTCAAGATGTACCAGAAGGCGAATACACAATTGATTTAGGCAAAGCTGATATCAAACGTGAAGGTACAGATGTATCTGTTATCGCTTACGGTGCTATGGTTCACGCTGCATTAAAAGCTGCTGAAGAACTTGAAAAAGAAGGTATCTCTTTAGAGGTTGTTGACTTACGTACAGTTCAACCATTAGATATCGAAACAATCATCGCTTCTGTTGAAAAAACAGGCCGCGTAGTTGTAGTTCAAGAAGCACAAAAACAAGCTGGTATTGCAGCTAACGTTGTAGCGGAAATTAACGACCGTGCAATCTTAAACTTAGAAGCTCCAGTTGTACGTGTTGCAGCTGCTGATACAGTATTCCCATTCTCTCAAGCTGAGAGTGTATGGTTACCAAACCATAAAGATATTGTTGAAGCTGTTAACAAAGTAATGAACTTCTAATTTTTAGCTTTTCATGTGCAAAAGAAATCAGCACATGCTGGTTTCTTTTGTACATATTCCATAATAATGAAATGAATCAGGGGGCTGAATTCCGTGGCATTTGAATTTAAACTACCAGATATCGGTGAAGGTATCCACGAAGGTGAAATCGTAAAATGGTTTATTAAACCAGGCGATGAAGTAAACGAAGACGATGTACTTCTTGAAGTACAAAATGATAAAGCAGTAGTAGAAATCCCTTCTCCTGTTAAAGGTAAAGTACTTGAAGTACTTGTAGAAGAAGGAACAGTAGCAATTGTAGGAGATACATTAATTAAATTTGATGCTCCTGGATACGAAAACCTTAAATTTAAAGGTGACGACCATGATGCAGCTCCAAAAGCTGAAGAAGCAGCAGTAGAAGCTCCAGCAGCGGAAGCTACTCCAGCAGTAACTGCAGAAGTAGTAAATGAGCGCGTAATCGCTATGCCATCTGTTCGTAAATATGCTCGTGAAAAAGGTGTAGACATTCATACAGTAGCTGGTTCTGGTAAGAACGGTCGTATCGTAAAAGCTGACATCGATGCATTTGCAAATGGTGGACAAGCAGTAGCAGCAACTGAGGCTCCAGCAGCAGTAGAAGCTACTCCAGCAGCAGCGAAAGAAGAAGCACCAAAAGCACAACCAATCCCAGCTGGTGAATATCCAGAAACTCGTGAGAAAATGAGTGGTATCCGTAAAGCAATTGCGAAAGCAATGGTTAACTCTAAACACACAGCTCCTCACGTAACATTAATGGATGAAGTAGATGTAACAGAACTTGTTGCTCACCGTAAGAAGTTCAAAGCTGTTGCAGCTGACAAAGGTATTAAATTAACTTACCTTCCATACGTTGTTAAAGCTTTAACATCTGCATTACGTGAATACCCAATGTTAAACACTTCTTTAGATGATGCTTCTCAAGAAGTAGTTCATAAACATTACTTCAACATCGGTATCGCAGCTGATACAGACAAAGGTCTATTAGTACCAGTTGTTAAAGATACAGATCGCAAGTCTATCTTCACAATTTCTAACGAGATCAATGATCTTGCTGGTAAAGCACGTGAAGGTCGTTTAGCTCCTGCTGAAATGAAAGGCGCTTCTTGCACAATTACAAACATTGGTTCTGCAGGTGGACAATGGTTCACTCCAGTTATCAACCACCCAGAAGTAGCAATCCTTGGTATCGGCCGTATTGCTGAGAAACCAGTTGTGAAAAACGGTGAGATCGTTGCAGCTCCAGTATTAGCATTATCTCTAAGCTTTGACCATCGTTTAATTGACGGCGCAACTGCTCAAAAAGCATTAAACCAAATTAAACGTCTATTGAATGACCCACAATTATTAGTAATGGAGGCGTAATAACAATGGTAGTAGGAGATTTCCCAATTGAATTAGATACAGTCGTTGTTGGTGCAGGTCCTGGTGGATACGTTGCGGCAATTCGTGCAGCACAATTAGGTCAAAAGGTAGCAATCATTGAAAAAGCTAACCTTGGTGGCGTATGCTTAAACGTTGGATGTATTCCTTCAAAAGCGTTAATCAATGCAGGTCATCGTTATGAGAATGCAATGCATTCTGATGACATGGGTATCACTGCAGAGAACGTAAAAGTTGACTTTACAAAAGTTCAAGAATGGAAAAACGGCGTAGTTAAGAAATTAACTGGCGGTGTTGAAGGCCTTCTTAAAGGTAACAAAGTTGAAATCATTCGCGGTGAAGCTTACTTCGTAGATGCTAACACATTACGCGTAATGACTGAAGATGCAGCTCAAACTTATACGTTTAAAAATGCTGTTCTTGCAACTGGTTCTACACCAATCGAAATTCCAGGATTCAAATACTCTAAACGTGTTATCAACTCTACAGGCGCTTTAAGCTTACCTGAAATTCCAAAAAAACTTGTTGTAATCGGCGGCGGTTACATCGGTATGGAATTAGGTACTGCATATGCTAACTTCGGTACAGAAGTTACTGTAGTAGAAGCTGGCGACGAAATCTTAGCTGGTTTCGAAAAAGCTATGAGCTCTGTTGTTAAACGTGCTCTTCAAAAGAAAGGTAACGTAAATATCCATACAAAAGCTATGGCTAAAGGCGTTGAAGAAACAGAAACTGGCGTAAAAGTTAGCTTCGAAGTTAAAGGTGAAATCCAAACTGTAGAAGCAGATTACGTATTAGTAACTGTAGGTCGTCGTCCAAACACTCAAGAAATCGGTCTTGAGCAAGTTGGAGTTAAAATGACTGACCGCGGCATCATCGAAATCGATGAGCAATGTCGTACAAACGTACCAAACATCTATGCAATCGGTGATATCGTTCCTGGACCACCATTAGCTCACAAAGCTTCTTACGAAGGTAAAGTAGCTGTCGAAGCAATTAGTGGCCATGCATCAGCAATCGATTACATCGGAATTCCTGCAGTATGCTTCACTGATCCAGAATTAGCATCTGTTGGTTACACTAAGAAACAAGCTGAAGAAGCAGGAATGACAGTATCTGTATCTAAGTTCCCATTCGCTGCAAACGGTCGTGCGTTATCATTAAACAGCACTGACGGTTTCTTACAACTTGTAACACGTAAAGAAGACGGTCTTCTTGTAGGTGCTCAAGTTGCAGGTGCAGGCGCTTCTGATATTATTTCTGAGATTGGTTTAGCTATCGAAGCTGGAATGACAGCAGAAGATATCGCTCAAACAATCCACGCTCACCCAACATTAGGTGAAATCACAATGGAAGCAGCTGAAGTTGCTCTTGGAATGCCAATTCACATTGTAAAATAATTTAAGTAATGAAAATAGCCCATCTCTTATTTAAAGAGATGGGCTATTTTTTATTTTAATAAAATGGCTTGCAAGGTCTTTATATGTACTTGTCGAATGAATATATAATACTTTAAATGAATCGTTAGAACATATATTAATCTAAAAGCTGTATATATGCTTTCGTATAATATGTAATTGATTCAAACTTAATCCCATATATTAATAAAATAGAGCATGTCAAAGGAGAAGGTTCCATGAGAATATTACATGTTATATTTTATCATTTTTTATTATGGAGTGGTTTTTCCGTTGTATTAACGTTATCGAATGGTGATAAGTTTCATTATAAAGTTATTCTTTTTTTCGTATTCCTTTACTTAGCATATGTGATAGCATGTTTTGTATTACACATAAGGAAGCAAGCTTTATTTCTTACATGTTCGAATTGTATACTCTTTTTAATAATATTTTCTATTTTTTAAATTAACGTTTATAGAAATACATTGTTCTTCCATTAAATAGTTGTAACTCTCCTTCTAATTTCTTCGCTAGAAAACGGCAAAATTCATTTGCTTTTCCTTTATCACCAAATGTTGCATTAGGTGGTAAAGAAATCTGAATAAAAGATTGTTCCTTTTCTATACCAACACCAACATAAATGGAGTCATATCGATCGTGAGTAGATTGTAGTTTTAATGTTGTTGCTGATGTATCTAAAATTTCATAAGGAAAAGCGGTATTTGTATAAGTGTAATTAATTTGAACACCAGTTTTGGAAGTAACTGTTTTATAATAATGAAAAAGTTGTTTTATATCATCTATTGAAACAGATTGTTGATTGGATTTAGGTACAAGCGTAATAAAGGCATGTTGCATATAAGTTCCCCCTAACTTAGTAGAATACTATTATTTTACATCCTACTGAATTTTTTGACAATTAAAAGGAGTATTCCTTTTTTTGTTTAATATACTAATGAAAGGTGATATGGAAAGGTGGAAACCAATGTTTGAAAAATTGTATGATGAGCATGAAAGTGTGAAGGTACGATTTTTGGGGTTTATGACACATGATACTCGTTATGATTTTGGTATTATTTATACAAATATGTTTTTTGGAAAGCCACTCATTGTTTGCATGCAAACAGGAAGATCTACTTTACTTGGACGAGATGATGTAGAGAATGTTCAATATTTGCAGGAAATTTTCAAATTAGGATCAGAAGGTGAAGCGGCGGAATTAGCTCAGTTTTTCTCATTCCTAGTTCCATCTACTTCTTTGCATGCGGAATATGAAGAATAATTAATGTAAAACAGTCGTACGTATAAATATGGCTGTTTTTTTATTTGAATATCGCATACTAATTAAAAAATAAAATATTTAATGTGTTATACTAAAAACCTATTGACGTAAAAAGTATAACATATTAAAATAAAGACAGAAAGTTAAGCGGTTACAAAAGTTTTTGGGATTATAAACTTAGGGGGAAATGAAAAATGGGAACGATCGTATGTCAAGAATGTGAAGGTACAATTGCGCACTTCGAGGATGAAAAAGTAACGGTACTTTACGGGAAATGTGGATCTTGCGGATGTGATCACACAGAGCATACAAAAGCCCAATAATGGATAGGAAATGGACAGCTAAAAGTTTTTAGGACCATAAACTTAGGGGGAAATGAAAAATGGGAACAATCGTATGCCAAGTATGTGAAGGAACAATCGGACATTTTGAGGATGAGAAAACGACAGTACTTTACGGAAAATGTGGAACAAATTGTGACTGTGCTAATAGAGATAATGCGAAAGCTTAATGATAAATAAGTAAATTACTATAAAAACTCAGGGGGAAATGAAAAATGGGAACAATCGTATGCCAAGTATGTGAAGGAACAATCGGACATTTTGAAGATGAAAAATCAACAGTGCTATACGGGAAATGCGGATCTCATTGCGACTGTACTCATAAAGAACATACAAAAGCTTAATAATAAGAAAAAAAGCGCCTACATGTGTAGGTGCTTTTTTTAATAAATTGTAGTCGTATGACCTATTGTTGCAACGATTGCATCATCTCTAATCGGAATAAATCCTATGGATGTCTGTGGAGTGCTAGGAGAGGTGTAGTGGCTCATGAGACGGCTATCAATACGGGTGATAGTATCGGTCAAGAAAGCCGAAATAAAAGCATAAGGGACTCGTCGTTCATTTAACGAGTATATAATTTCCTCTTTTGTTTTTACACCTACGCCATGTCCGTAAAAAAAGAAATTTCCTAAATAAATTGTATTTTCTCCTTGCCACTCAATTGTAGCTGGATTCACTTGTGGATTTTTAAAATAAACGAGATCACCTGGGACAAGATCGCCACCCATTTTTGTTATGAGCTTTAAATCTTGGTCGTAGTCCCACGTATAAAGTAAAAGATTTGCAAAGAGACGATTGAAAGTTTCTTCCTCATACAATGAGAGTAAAGCTTTGTAAAAAATAATGATCATAGCGGTGGCGCATTCAGTTCCATATAGTTTTCCGTTTTTGAAAATATCTTGTATGGCAATGGAAGGGGGTATGTTTGGAAGGAGCTCGAATCCTCCAAGGGACGTTCTTTTCCAATACTGAGGGTTGCAAAAGGATTGCTGAAATGTGCGAAACTGAAATCCACTTTGAAAAAGTTCTAATGCAGAAGTAATAATATTAACTCGTAAATTTAGGTCAAAGCTGAGTTCATCAGATGTTCGGAAGGAATAAATTTCTTGATTTCCTGCCATTATAGATAAAATTTGTTGTTTCTCAGCTGCAAATGGCTCATATTCATTTGTGATATAAGGATGTACAATAGAACGGCCTATTACAATCATAATAGTATCCCCACCTATACATTACATTACTCAATATCGTATGAGAAAAGGGAAAAAGGGTGAAAGAAAAGCCTATCAACTGATAGGCTTGTACTCTTTAATCACACGTAATGTTTGTAATGTCATATCTTCAGGACCTTGTACAGGTAAACCCGCTTCTAAGTTTTTACGAATATACTCTAAGTTATCTTGTGTAATAATTTCCCCCGGAGTAAAGATTGGAATCCCTGGCGGATAAACCATAACGAAATCAGCTATAATACGACCTGCTGCATTTTCAAATGGGATGACTTCTGTTTCTGAATAAAAAGCATCTCGAGGAGAAAGTGCTAGCACTGGTATTTCTGGAATTTCTACTTGTATTTGAACACCTTTATCAGCTTTATTTCTAAATGTTGCTGCTAAATCTTGTAATGCTGCAATAAGTGTATTTGTCTCACTTTCTGTATCCCCGAAAGTGACAAGACATAGTATGTTGTATAAATCTGAGAGTTCTACTTCAATGTTATATTGCTCTCTAAGCCATACTTCAGCCTGATGGCCTGTGATACCTAAATCTTTCACAGATACAATTATCTTTGTAGGATCATAGTTAAAAGTAGCATCCGTACCTAGCATTTCCTTACCAGGACAGTAAAGATGCTCAATAGCATTTATAGCATCACGAACTTGTTCCGCTAATTGTATTGTTTGTTCTATGAGTGCCGTTCCTTCTGTAGCAAGACGTTTTCTAGCAACATCTAGGGATGCTAACAAGATGTAAGAAGTTGATGTAGTCGTAAGCATGCTAATAATAGATTGAACATGTTTTACGTTTACAAGACCTTCTTTTACATTAAGAATAGAACTTTGAGTTAAAGATCCACCTAATTTATGAACACTTGTTGCTGCCATATCTGCACCGGCTTGCATCGCTGACATCGGTAGTTTATCGTGAAAGTGAATGTGAACACCATGTGCCTCATCAACTAGTACAGGGATATCGTAAGAATGTGCTAATTGTACAATCTGTTCTAAGTCTGCAGCAAAGCCAAAGTATGTTGGATTAATAACAAGTAAGCCTTTCGCATCTGAGTGCTCTTCAAGTGCCTTTTTGACAGATTGAATTGTGATTCCATGTGAAATACCAAGTTTTGGATCGATTTCAGGATGCATGAAAATAGGTTTTGCACCTGAGAAAATAATAGCTGACATTACTGATTTATGCACGTTTCGTGGCACTAGTATTTTGTCACCAGGACCGCAAACGCTCATCACCATTGTCATTATTGCGCCACTTGTACCTTGAATAGAAAAGAAAGTATGATCCGCACCAAATGCAGCGGCTGCTAAATCTTGTGCTTCTTTAATCATACCTTTTGGATGATGTAAATCATCGAGCGGCGCAATATTAATTAAATCAATTGCTAATGCATTATGCCCAATAAATTCGCGAAATTCAGGATCCATGCCCTGTCCTTTTTTATGACCTGGAATATGGAATTGAATTGGATTTCGCTTACTGTGCTCAACTAAAGCGGTAAACAATGGTGTTTCGTATTGGGACAATCTATACACCCCTTCTTTTTTTATATTTATTAGAGTTTGTTTTATATAATCTTGTTCTAAAAAAGTTAAGTTCTTTTTTAGAATGAGACTTGTTTTTCTGCCATTCACAAAAGCTTTTCTGAGATGGGAGCTTCACTTTATTTTCTATAAAACAAAAGCATTATATCACCAATAATTATAGATGTATAGCAAAAAATATTTTTACGGTGAGTATGTTAAATAGTTGTTCCCTACTAACTTCTAGAGGAAGACAATTCCATTAGAATGAATAAATAGTGTATAATGCAAAGTGGCTATAGTGAAGAAGAAAAAATCTCTTTAAAATAGCGTATTGAAATAAGAAGAAATGGTAAATGAGGTGCAAAATGGAATATCAATATCCGTTAGATTATGATTGGTCAAATGAGGAAATGGTTGCAATTGTGAAGTTTTATGAAGCGATTGAGAAAGCATATGAAAAAGGAATTATAAGAGAAGAGTTAATGGGATTATATCGTCGTTTTAAAGAGATTGTTCCATCGAAAGCAGAAGAAAAGAAAATTGATAAAGAGTTTCAAGAAGTAAGTGGGTATTCTATATACCGTGCGATTCAAAGGGCTAAAGAAATCGAAGAACAAAAGCTTGTGAAAATGTAAAAATATTTTGAAAAATAAAAACTGAAGTGATATAATGTGATAACAACTAAAAACGGACAATATAAATTGTCCGTTTTCTACTATCGATTACAAAGTGCATATAAAGGAAGGAGTGATTGCATCGTAGATTCAATCTTAGCAAGGAATTGTTCGTTGGTCATTGCTGAAAACTCCTCTGGTGATATATGAATACCAACTAATAATTCTGCTTTTTTCACAGTAGCTAGACGCTCAACCATCTTTTGTAAGTCTTCTGTTTCAAGTGTTTTATGTAATTTTACACTTGGTTTAGTATGGTCAATGGACCAAACGAAGTCATTTGGAATATTTGTTTTTAAATCATTTAAATGTTCTAAGAAGGCGTGAGCCGTCTCCACTTTTTGTGGACACTCATAGATTAAACCAAAGTATATGAAGGCATGAGTACCCCATAGTCCAATTTGGAAATGTGGTAGCATTTTATATCCGCGTTTATTTGTTGAAAAAGCAACCCAAGTATCGTTTGGTGGATTGACTTTGCGACGTGCATGTTTTGCTACATGATAAAAAAAGTTCTCATCAGTTTGTTTGGATAAATACGTTGCAAACTGTTCCCCTAAAGCTTCTAGCTTAGGATGAATGTTCGTTTTAATTGCACTCATTCGTTCTTCGAGACCATCAACTGTAAAGACCTCAAAATCAGTTGATTTGAATGTTTCTAGTGTCATGATTGTTCCTCCAACTCCTATTTTGCTTTTATTTTAGCATAGCTTGTACTATTCATAAAAAGAACAGCACAAAAAAATTTAAATAAAAAAATATAATTTTGTTGCATAGATGATTTCTCCAACATAGTATAGTATAAAACAAAAAATCAGAAAATTAAATTAATTCTAGTCCGAGGGCAGACGAATATTGGGAGGAGGCAAATAATATGAGACAGGTGATTAATGCGTTAAAGAGAACAGATGCTGAAAAGAGAATACCGGTGCTACGTTTGGAGCTAGATTATGAATTAGCGACTTTATACGATGCGATGATGGAAAATGATAAACAGAAAAAAGAAGAGTGTGTACAAAAGTTAGAAGTGTTAAGACTTGAAATGATTCGTTTAGAAGCGTAATAATAGTATATGTATAAAAAATTAGTTGGTGCGAACCTTATAAAGGGTTCGTTTTTTCTGTGAACAGTATAGATCGGAGTGTTTAAACATGCAAGAAGTATGGAAAGACATCGATGCACACGCCAAGCAGTGGATTCGAGATGCGGGAGAGCGTTTAATGGCATCAATGAAAAAAGCACTTATTATAGAAACGAAATCCAATGCAGCTGATTTAGTAACAAATATGGATCGAGAAATAGAACAGTTTTTAATTGGGAAAATTAAAGAAACATTCCCGAATCATAGTATTTTAGGGGAAGAAGGTTATGGAGATGAGGTAACTTCTTCTGATGGGGTTGTTTGGTTAATTGATCCAATTGATGGCACAATGAACTTTGTTCATCAAAAGAGAAATTTTGCAATTTCAATTGGAATTTATGAGAACGGTATCGGAAAGATTGGACTTATTTATGATCCAGTTCATGATGAATTATATCATGCGTTAAAGGGGACTGGAGCATTTTGTAATGAAGTACCAATAACTTTATTGGAAAAAGGGACTGTAGAGCAAGGTATTGTAGCTTTAAATGCGATATGGCTTACCGACAATCCATTGCTTAATATGGAAAGTATGATGGCACTTGTTAAGAAAGCAAGAGGCACGAGATCATATGGCTGTGCAGCGTTAGAGATGGTATACGTTGCAACAGGAAGAATAGATGCATATGTAACGCCGAGATTATCACCGTGGGATTTTGGCGGGGGACAGATAATTGTAGAGGAAGTTGGGGGCAAGGTGACAACATTTTCTGGAGCCCCGCTTTCTATCGTAGAGAAAAGCAGCGTATTAGTTGCAAAACCAGGGGTGTATGAAGAGGTGTTACGATTTATATCTAAGTAACAAAAAAAGTAAGAGGCTGTATACACGCTTCTTACTTTTTGACGTTATTGCGATTTACGCATTTTTCTTTTTGTTACAAAACCGTATCCAACTGTAACAAATGTGCCGATAATGCAAATAATAATACCGATGGGACTATTTTCAGCAACCATAATGCCGATACCGATTAAGAAAATAACACCGATAATTGCAGTTAATAAAAAGCGATATTGAATGTGTTCCATTTCTTCACCCTCCAATCTCATTTTACTTTCACAAAAGTAAGAATACAACTATATTTTCATTCTTGATTTTATTTTAATTGCTATTGTATCCCCTTCGCTCTTATAATAGAGAAGGATTAAAAAGACATTAGGAGTTGGACATGTTGAAAAAACGACAAGATTTACGTAATATAGCAATTATTGCCCACGTTGACCATGGTAAAACAACACTTGTTGACCAGTTATTACGTCAAGCGGGGACTTTCCGTGCGAACGAACATATTGAAGAACGCGCAATGGACTCAAACGATCTAGAAAGAGAACGTGGTATTACAATTTTAGCGAAGAATACTGCGATTCACTATGAAGATAAACGAATTAACATTTTAGATACACCTGGTCACGCTGACTTCGGTGGAGAAGTAGAACGTATCATGAAAATGGTTGATGGTGTTCTACTTGTTGTTGATGCATATGAAGGCTGTATGCCACAAACACGATTTGTTTTAAAGAAAGCTCTTGAGCAAAACTTAACTCCAATCGTTGTTGTAAACAAAATTGACCGTGACTTCGCTCGCCCTGATGAAGTAGTTGATGAAGTAGTTGACTTATTCATCGAACTTGGTGCAAACGAAGATCAATTAGAGTTCCCAGTTGTATTTGCATCAGCAATGAACGGAACAGCAAGCTTAGATTCAAATCCAGCAAATCAAGAAGAGAATATGAAATCATTGTTTGACACAATTATTGAACATATTCCAGCACCAGTTGATAACAGCGAAGAGCCACTTCAATTCCAAGTAGCACTTCTTGATTACAATGATTATGTTGGTCGTATCGGGGTTGGCCGCGTATTCCGTGGTACAATGAAAGTAGGACAACAAGTTGCATTAATGAAAGTTGACGGAAGTGTAAAACAATTCCGCGTAACGAAATTATTTGGTTACATTGGATTAAAACGTCAAGAAATTGAAGAAGCAAAAGCTGGAGATTTAGTAGCTGTTTCAGGTATGGAAGACATTAACGTAGGTGAAACGGTATGTCCGGTTGAGCATGAAGAGGCTTTACCATTATTACGTATTGATGAGCCAACACTACAAATGACATTCCTTGTAAATAACAGCCCATTTGCAGGTCGTGAAGGTAAATTCATTACATCTCGTAAAATTGAAGAGCGCCTTCGTTCACAGTTAGAAACAGATGTAAGTTTACGTGTAGATAATACAGATTCTCCTGATGCATGGATCGTATCTGGACGTGGGGAACTACATTTATCTATCTTAATTGAAAACATGCGTCGTGAAGGTTATGAGTTACAAGTATCTAAACCAGAAGTAATCATTAAAGAAGTTGATGGCGTAAGATGTGAGCCTGTAGAGCGCGTACAAATCGATGTACCTGAAGAATACACTGGTTCTATTATGGAATCTATGGGTGCACGTAAAGGTGAAATGTTAGATATGGTGAATAACGGAAACGGTCAAGTTCGCCTTACTTTCATGGTTCCAGCACGTGGTTTAATTGGTTACACAACAGAATTCTTAACATTAACTCGTGGTTACGGTATTTTAAACCATACATTCGATTGCTACCAACCAGTACACGCTGGACAAGTTGGTGGACGTCGCCAAGGTGTTCTAGTTTCACTTGAAACAGGAAAAGCATCACAATACGGTATTATGCAAGTTGAAGACCGTGGTGTAATCTTCGTTGAACCAGGTACAGAAGTATATGCTGGTATGATCGTAGGAGAACACACTCGTGAGAACGACTTAACAGTTAACGTTGTGAAAATGAAACAACAAACTAACATTCGTTCTGCAACGAAAGATCAAACTTCAACAATGAAAAAACCACGCTTAATGACTTTAGAAGAGTCATTAGAGTACTTAAACGATGACGAGTTCTGTGAAGTAACTCCAGAATCAATTCGTTTACGTAAAAAGATTCTTGATAAGAGCGAGCGTGAAAGAGCTGCTAAGAAAAAGAAATCTGTAGAAGCGTAAAGAATAGAACAGCTACCTTAAATTAAGGTAGCTGTTTTTTGTATTTATTTTTAGAATATTTACTCTTTTTAGTGGACAGTATTTTTTTCGCGGGTTACTCTTGTATTAAGTACATAAAGAAATTTTGTTTTTATGAGAAGGGGGATAAATAGTGTTAGAAAGAATGTCATTTTTTGCGAAATTATGTAAAGTTGATGAAAACCCAGAACTAGGGATGTGGTTACTGTATGGCATCATTATTATATTAAGTGCACTTGTGTATAATTTAGGTTTTGCAAGAAAACTATCAATAATAAAAAATATAGTGATATATATATCGTTAGCGATAGGATGTACAGTGTTAACTTTCTTTGCAGTTTTTTTACCTGTTGGGGAGGGGCTTGTTGTAGCGGCAATTGTACTTGGGATTTATAGGTTGCGTTTACATCAAGCAAGACAACAAAAAGCAGGATGAGGAGGCAAAATTTTATGCGTTCAGTACAAGATGCATTATATAATTGGTTAACAATTAAAACAGTTGCAGAAGCACGTCCGGATGATAGTGCTGCAAAAGAAACGTATTTGTTATTTCAAAATATGATATATGAAGAACACAAATTGAGGAATGTGGAAGTTAAAAAGAACGAGGAAATGTATTTGATTACATATGAAATGAATGGAGAAAGAAAATCTGCAAGGTTTCCGTTAGAAGCTATTGATTGTTTCTTGGATCAGATGAATCGTGAGCCTGAAAAATATAAATAAGTCCTTATCTATATGATTAAGGACTTATTTATATTTTACCAATCGTCTTCGACTTTTTTATCACGGTATAATCGGAAACTACCACTTGCATGACGTTCCATCGTACGTTCTGCAATTCGTTCCGAACATTCCATGCACATATATGTATGAATAGGGCGATTACGCAGTTTTTTTGCCATAGGATTTTCATCATCTAACATATCTTTTTTATCACAAATCATACATTTGACTCTCATGTCGTCACCTCAATACGAATTCTATCAGTATAAGTATATCATGGAAGTGTAATATTTTTGAATAATAGCGGGAAAAAATAATATTTTCGCAATTCGAAAAATAAGTTATGATAAGGATATATTAAGTATATTTGGAGGTGGAAATATGGCGAATGTAGTAGAGCCTACATTAACAGATGATTTAGTACAATCGTTACGTAAAGAGTGTATTGTTATGGTAGCAACAACAGATTTTGAAAAACAAGTTCCTAACGTAAGTGCTATTTCTTGGGTGTATGCAGTGAGTAAAACTAGTATTCGATTTGCAGTAGATCAACGTTCACGTATTGTGGAAAATATGCGGCATAGTACAGGGGTGGTATTGACTATAATGGCGAATGATTCCGTATTTTCCATAAGTGGTGCAGGTGAAATTTTGACTGATAGAATGGAAGGCATTCCTCTAAAATTAACTGTAATAGAAGTAAATGTACAAGAAGTACGTGATGTTATGTTTTATGGTGCAAAACTTGCAACTGAACCAACATATGAAAAAACATATGATCTTCGGGCAGCAAAAAAGCTCGATAACCAAGTGTTAGTAGGAATGAAAGAATTATAAATGTGATAAATAAGAAAGCCAGTTAGTAACTTTTGTAATTAGTTATTGTGATTTTATGTTAATAATTATAATTAAAAGTAATATATTGAATAGAAATGAATAAAAAATAAATAAAAGGTTTAATGGCTATAATTTTCGATTCTACCTCGTTTATACGGTACATATAATTATAACAATGGTTCGTCCATATTTTTTGGATGAAACCCTTGTTCTACAAATTTAAAAGTGGAGTCAGGGGGTAACAGGTTGGATAAAATTTATGTGTTAGATACGAATGTACTTTTGCAGGATCCTTTATCTATTTTTTCATTTGAAACCAATGAAGTAGTGATTCCAGCAGTTGTATTAGAAGAGGTTGATTCGAAAAAACGTTATATGGATGAAGTAGGACGAAACGCTCGTTATGTATCTAAGTTAATAGACAAATTTCGTGAAATAGGAAAGCTGCATGAAAGTATTCCGCTAGAAAACGGCGGTACATTTCGTATTGAATTAAATCATCGTTCATTTGTTCAACTACAAGATATTTTTGTAGAAAAAACAAATGATAATCGAATTTTAGCTGTAGCAAAAAATTTATCTTTAGAAGAACAAGAAAAAGAGGACGGGAAGTCTGTTATTTTAGTAAGTAAAGACGTGCTCGTAAGGGTAAAAGCTGATGCAATTGGTTTGAAGGCGGAAGATTATTTAAGTGATCGTGTAATTGAAATAGATAATATATATTCAGGATTTTTAGAAGGGTATATATCAAAAGAGCAATTGGATTATTTTTATGAAAAAGGTGAATTGCCTTTATCTGAAATTGCAAATCATCCTTTTTATCCAAATCAGTTTGTAGTAATGAAAGATGCATTAGGCGGATCTAGTTCAGCACTTGGCATTGTGGATCACTTAGGTAAGAAGGTAAAGAAACTTATTTTTCACAATGAACAAGTATGGGGGATACGACCACGAAATGTGCAGCAAATTATGGGATTAGAATTATTACTTCGTGAAGATATTCCGCTAGTAACATTAACAGGGAAAGCAGGTACAGGAAAAACATTACTAGCGTTAGCTTCAGGGCTTATGCAAACGGAAGATTTAGGACTATACAAAAAACTACTCGTTGCAAGGCCAATTGTTCCAGTCGGAAAAGATATCGGTTATTTACCAGGAGAAAAAGAAGAAAAGTTAAGACCGTGGATGCAACCGATTTTTGATAATCTAGAGTATTTATTTAATACGAAAAAGCCAGGAGAGTTAGATGCTATTTTAGCTGGAATGGGTTCGATTGAAGTAGAAGCTCTTACGTATATACGCGGAAGAAGTATTCCAGATCAGTTCATAATAATTGACGAAGCGCAAAATTTAACGAAGCATGAAGTGAAAACGATATTAACAAGGGTAGGAGAAAAAAGTAAGATCGTACTAATGGGAGACCCTCAGCAAATTGATCATCCGTATTTGGATGAATATAATAACGGTTTAACATATGTTGTAGAGAAGTTTAAAGAGCAACGTATTAGTGGTCATGTAAAGTTTGTTAAAGGGGAGCGATCTAATTTAGCTCAACTAGCTGCAGATTTATTATAAAAAGGAGTGAGCCGAGGCTCACTCCTTTTTTCTTTCAAGTATACACTTTAAATAATTGTAAATGTACGGATGTTACGGATTGGATTTTGTCTATTAGATCCATCATTGTAATATAAATGAACAGGTCCATCTTCTTTTAATGGTTTTCCTTCTTTTGAAAAACCAAGAATAGCATCTTTGACAGTTTCTAGTGGAAGCGTTATTGTATGATCTGCTGTTTCAATCTCGACTTGCGTAGCGTCATCTGAAATTTCGGCGTTAGCAAGAAAAGGATGGAATGGTATACCGAACGTTCCAGTAATTAACTGTTCTTTTTTATATTTCTTTACACTTTGTTGTATCGGCGGGAAGGCAGCACCATCACGGATTTCGCGATCCCAATGTTCTGAAGTGTTTTTTAAATAAGCTTCTAGTTCTGAAGTGTTTTCTCTCGTTTCATCAAAGTAAGTTGTCAAATCTACTTTTCGATCATCAAAGATCCAAACGGTTGGATCGATAGTGATTGGAAAACGAACTTTTCCATTGATAAATAAAATTTCGCTCATTGTTGTTCCCCCATTTGTGTTATACTCCCACTTTTCAGTATAATAGTATTAGACACTATTGTCACAAAAAATGTTTCTATTGCAATTTATTAAAACTATCGCTAATATTAATAGATAGGAGAGAGTAGGACGGAAACGGAGGGAATCAATTTGGCGTCTGAGACAGTATCAAATCATCAGGAAAAGGCACTAGCCCTTCTACAAGCGGATGCGGAGAAGATTTTAAGACTTATTAAGGTGCAAATGGACCATCTTACAATGCCGCAATGTCCATTATATGAAGAAGTGTTAGACACACAAATGTTTGGACTATCCCGCGAAGTCGATTTTGCAGTTCGCCTTGGTCTTATTGCAGAAGAACAAGGGAAAGCAATGTTAGGAGAGCTTGAACGTGAGTTATCTGCACTTCATGAAGCATTTACAAACAAACAACAATAACGGGTTCAAATAAGGGGGCTCAAACTGAAAAAGTTTGGGCTTTTTATTTGTATAATAAAGCAGGAAGAATCAATGTACATATGGAATACAACAATAATTAAATTGAAACAGAGAGAGGAAATGAAATGAAAAGAGTATGGAAATCAATGGATTATTCATTATTACTTCCTCTTGTTATCTTATGTGTGTTGGGAGTTATAATGGTATATAGTTCTAGTTCCATTGTCGCGATTTCGTCGAAAAATAACTGGCCAGCAGATCACTTTTTTAAAAAACAATTAGTTGCTCTTGCTATTGGAACGGTAATACTTGTGATTGTAGTTATAATCCCTTACAAATTGTGGAGGAAAAAAATAGTTCTTGCAGCGATGGGGTTAGGAAGTATTGGTTTACTAACAGCAGCTTTCCTTTTCGGTAAGGTAATCAATGGTGCAAAAGGATGGATACTAGGTATACAGCCAGCTGAGTTTGTAAAAATAGCAGTTATTATTACGCTAGCAAGTTTTTTTGCTAAGAAACAAGAGAGGCAAACCCCTTTTTTTCAAGGGATAATACCTCCCTTATTTGTTGTCGGTGGATCGATGGTATTAATTTTATTACAAAATGACTTAGGGACTGACATATTAATAGGTGGAACAGTGTTAATTATGTTCTTCTGTTCAGGAGTTAATGTTAACTTGTGGATAAAAAGATTTTTATTAACATCTGTCGTGTGGATTCCAGCGTTGTATTTTATTGGAAACTATAAATTGAGTCAATACCAAAAAGCGCGATTTTCAGTTTTCCTTGATCCATTTAGTGATCCACAAAAGGATGGATTTCAATTAATAAATTCATTTGTTGGAATTGCCTCAGGTGGGTTAAATGGTAGAGGATTAGGAAATAGTATACAAAAGTATGGCTACTTACCAGAGCCGCAAACGGATTTTATTATGGCGATTATATCTGAAGAACTAGGTTTTATAGGTGTAGCTATCATTTTAATCTGTTTACTACTTATTATCATTCGTTCGTTTAGAGTGGCACAAAAATGTAAAGATCCATTTGGAAGTTTAATTGCAATCGGAATTGCAAGTTTAATTGGAATACAAACATTTGTTAATGTTGGTGGTATGTCTGGATTAATACCGCTTACAGGGGTACCTTTACCGTTTATTAGTTATGGTGGTAGTTCTTTATTGGCTAATCTAATCGCGATGGGTATATTATTAAATATTGCTAGTCATGTAAAACGAAAAGAGAAACAGCAAAATGAGGAAATGAAAGAAAGAGAACAAGATGGACCACGTCTTGTAGTTGTAAAATAAAAAACACATTGTGCTTTAGAGTGCGATGTGTTTTTTATTTTTTAGAAATATTAAATATGATACATTAATTGGTATTTATAATAAAAAATATATCACATTAAATCAAATGTGATATACAATTAAGTTGTTAGAAAAGGAAGAGGTATGCTATACTATTTTTGTGAAACAAATTCCACAGAAAACTTATCATTTGTTAAAAAATAAGGTATGATGGATAAAAATAAAGTGAAGCTTTCTAAGTATAATATAATGTAGAAAGTGAAGAACTTCACGCTCTTTAGGGTGTGTATATATTTTATCTCTAGAGTGGTAGGAAAGTAGAGGGGGAAAATCATGACAAAGCTGCAACGTATTCAAAAAGTATTGGTAGCTAACCGTGGAGAGATTGCAATTCGTGTGTTTCGAGCTTGTTCGGAGCTTGGATTAAAAACAGTTGCAATCTATTCTAAAGAGGATAGTGGTTCTTATCATCGTTATAAAGCCGATGAATCCTATTTAGTTGGGGAAGGGAAAAAGCCAATTGATGCTTATCTAGATATTGAGGGCATTATTGAGATTGCGAAAAGTAATCATGTAGATGCAATTCACCCTGGATATGGTTTCTTGTCAGAAAATATTCAATTCGCAAAACGTTGTGAAGAAGAAGGAATTATCTTTATCGGTCCAAAAAGTAAGCATTTAGATATGTTTGGAGATAAAGTAAAAGCAAGAACACAAGCGCAGCTAGCACAAATTCCAGTTATTCCTGGTAGTGATGGTCCAGTAGATTCGGTAGAAGAAGTTAAAGAATTTGCTGAAAAGTATGATTACCCGATTATAATTAAAGCTTCCCTTGGTGGTGGCGGCCGTGGTATGCGTATTGTACGTACTAGTGAAGAATTAAGAGAATCGTATAATCGAGCGAAGTCAGAAGCGAAAGCAGCCTTTGGTAATGATGAAGTATACGTTGAAAAATTCGTTGAAAAACCTAAACATATAGAAGTTCAAATTTTAGCAGATGAAGAGGGAAATGTTGTTCATTTATACGAGCGAGATTGTTCTGTACAACGTCGTCATCAAAAAGTTGTAGAAATAGCACCAAGTGTATCACTTTCAGATGATTTACGTCAGCGTATTTGTGATGCTGCTGTTAAGTTAACGAAAAATGTAAATTATTTAAACGCAGGAACAGTTGAATTCCTTGTGAAAGATGATAATTTCTATTTCATTGAAGTAAATCCGCGTGTTCAAGTAGAGCATACAATTACAGAAATGATTACAGGAGTTGACATCGTTCAATCACAAATTTTAATAGCTGATGGACATGCATTACATAGCAAATTGGTAGGTGTTCCAAAGCAAGAGGAAGTTGTTGTACATGGATTTGCAATACAATCTCGTGTAACGACTGAGGATCCACTAAATAATTTCATGCCGGATACTGGAAAAATTATGGCATATCGATCAGGTGGTGGCTTTGGAGTTCGTCTTGATACAGGTAATAGTTTCCAAGGTGCTGTTATTACACCGTACTATGATTCTTTACTTGTAAAAGTTACAACATGGGCGCTTACTTTTGAACAAGCTGCTGCAAAAATGGAACGTAACTTAAAAGAATTCCGTATTCGTGGTATTAAAACTAATATTCCATTCCTAGAGAATGTAGTAAAACATAAAAACTTCTTATCAGGGGAATATGACACTTCATTTATTGATGCGTCACCTGAATTATTCTTGTTCCCGAAACGTAAAGACCGCGGAACGAAAATGTTAAATTACATCGGGACAGTAACAGTAAATGGCTTCCCAGGAGTAGGGAAAAAAGAGAAACCAATTTTCCCGGATGCTCGTATACCGAATGTATTACACTCAGAGCCGATCCAAAATGGAACGAAACAAATTTTGGATGAGCGTGGAGCAGACGGATTAGTAAAATGGGTACAAGATCAAAAACGTGTACTTTTAACGGATACAACATTCCGGGATGCGCATCAGTCATTACTTGCAACGCGTATTCGTACAAAAGATTTACATCAAATTGCAGAGCCGACAGCGAGAATGTTACCGAATTTATTCTCAGCGGAAATGTGGGGCGGTGCAACGTTTGATGTTGCATATCGTTTCTTAAAAGAAGATCCATGGGAACGATTACTAGATCTTCGTGAAAAAATGCCAAATGTTTTATTCCAAATGTTACTTCGTTCTTCAAACGCAGTTGGTTACAAAAACTATCCGGATAATTTAATTCAAAAGTTTGTGGAGTGTTCTGCTCAAGCTGGAATTGATGTGTTCCGTATTTTTGATAGCTTAAACTGGGTAGAAGGTATGAGAGTTGCAATTGATGCTGTACGAGATACTGGTAAAATTGCAGAAGCAACGATGTGCTACACAGGGGATATTCATGATCCGTTACGTAGTAAATATGATTTAAATTACTATAAAAATTTAGCAAAAGAATTAGAAGCATCAGGAGCTCACATTTTAGGTATTAAAGATATGGCGGGCTTACTAAAACCAAACGCAGCATATGATTTAGTTTCAGCATTAAAAGAGACGGTATCGATTCCGATTCACCTGCACACACACGATACGAGTGGAAATGGTATATTAACGTATACGAAAGCAATTGAAGCAGGTGTTGACATTGTCGATGTAGCAGTAAGTTCTATGGCTGGGCAAACGTCACAGCCAAGTGCGAACACGCTATACTATGCGTTAGGTGGAAACGAAAGACAGCCAGATGTTAATATAGATTCATTAGAAAAACTATCTCATTACTGGGAAGATGTACGTAAATACTACGCACCGTTTGAAAGTGGTATGAATGCTCCTCATACAGAGGTATATATGCACGAAATGCCAGGCGGACAGTATAGTAATTTACAACAACAAGCGAAAGCGGTTGGCTTAGGAGATCGATTCGATGAAGTGAAAGTAATGTACCGCCGTGTGAATGACATGTTTGGTGATATTGTTAAAGTAACGCCATCATCTAAAGTTGTCGGTGATATGGCATTATTTATGGTTCAAAATCACTTAACAGAACAAGATGTTTTAGAGCGTGGGCATTCTATGGACTTCCCAGGGTCTGTCGTTGAAATGTTCTCAGGAGATTTGGGGCAGCCATACGGTGGTTTCCCGAAAAAGTTACAAGAAATTATTTTAAAAGGGAAAGAACCATTAACAGTAAGACCAGGTGAATTATTAGAGCCAGTAGATTTCGATGCGTTAAAAGAAGAGCTATTCCATAAACTTGGGCGCGAAGTGACGATTTTTGATGTCGTTGCATATGCATTATATCCAAAAGTATTTATGGATTACGAAAAAGTTGCTGAGCTTTATGGAAGTGTATCTGTGCTTGATACACCGACATTCTTCTATGGTATGAGACTTGGTGAAGAAATCGATGTGGAAATTGAGCAAGGTAAAACATTGATGGTTAAACTAGTGTCAATCGGAGAGCCTCAGGCAGATGGAAATCGTATTCTTTACTTGGAGTTTAATGGTCAACCACGTGAGATTGTTGTGAAAGACGAAAGTGTGAAAGCAACAGTTGCACAACGTGTGAAAGGAAACCGTGAAAATCCAAACCACATTAGTGCAACAATGCCAGGAACGGTTATTAAAGTCGTTGTAAAAGAAGGCGATGAAGTGAAAAAAGGCGATTCTATGGCAATTACTGAAGCGATGAAAATGGAAACGACAGTTCAAGCGCCGTTCAATGGTAAAGTGAAAAAAGTATATGTTAACGATGGAGATGCAATTCAAACGGGTGACTTACTCATTGAATTAGATCACTAAAATAGAAAAGAGCTGTGGAAATGCAGCTCTTTTTCTTTATTGTAAAAAAATACCTTGCCAATTCGGCAAGGTATTTTAATTTATTTTGTTTGTTTAGAAGTTGATTCAGCTTCTTTTGCATTCACTTTACTTCTTGTTCCTAACATAACTAAATAGCATAGTACAGCAAACAAGCAAGAAATGAATAGGGAATGTAATAATGCCATTGCTAAACTAGCATTTGTAAATACGACTAAAATTCCTACTATGGCTTGAAGTGTAACAAGGATAAATGAAATGATCCATCCCCAGTATACGACAGGCTGCTGCTTGTAATGGCGAATAGCGAGAATCATCGCGTATAGTATCCAAACAAAGATTAACATGGCTGCCAATCTATGTCCCATTTGAACCCACTCATGTAGTTGAGTCGGCATAGGTCTATTTTTGCTACATAAAGGGAAGTCTGGACAGGCTAAGCTAGCTCGTTCGTGACGTACTAAAGCTCCTGTGTAGACAACGAGATAACAGTAAATTGTTACACCATAAATATGAAATTTCATTTTTTTGTCCATAATAAGTGAACGTGCATCAAATTTCTGGTCAATTTCAAAGATGAGACACGTTAATAAAATGACAGAAGCAAATGAAATTAAGGAAATACCAAAATGGATAGCAAGTACAGCTGGCATTTGCCCCCAGACAACTGCAGCGGCTCCCATTAATGCTTGTGCAACTAAAAATACGAAGGATAAAATTGCTAACGTTTTTGTTTCGCGCACATGTTTATAATATTTCCAGGACAAAATACAAAGGAGAGTGACAAGAATTCCTGCTGATCCTGATGTAAGGCGGTGACTTAGTTCAATAATAGTTTCCATTGATAAATTAGATGGAACAAATTCACCGTTACAAAGTGGCCATGATTTACCGCAGCCTTGGCCGGAACCTGTTTTTGTAACTAAAGCGCCTCCTAATAAAACTATTAATAAATCAAGACTTGTAATGACTGCTAACCATTTAATAAAGCGTTGCAATCTCTTTCACCATCTTTCTGCTATGAAGTTATTGCGAAATATTTTCATTCCATTATGTATAGAATAAAACGCGCTAGTTCCTATGATATATAAAAAATAATAAAATAGCAAAGAAATGGCGGGTGTAGACAGGGGAGAGAAAATCGGTGTGGAAATAGAATGTATAAGGGAATTTTTGGTTGAAAAACAGGCTATTTTGAAAAGAAATGGGGAGAATACGTGTTAAATATGACAAAAAAGTTTATTATAGAAGGTAACATCATGTTATGATAAGGATAAGTCAGAATTCAGTTTTTTATATTCGACACAAAAAGTTCATGTTTTCTTCACAAAATGTTCGGGAAATATGATTTAATATATTGGAGTATGGGCGTAGATTAGTAGTAGAATGGGTTAACAATATTTCTACTGTAATAATATTGCTATATAAAAGCGAATTATTTCATTCGAAATAGACGCAAAAAAGAAAGATGAAAGTTTTAAGAGGGGGTTAAAGTGATGAACCATGCAACAACTGAGCTGCATGATGAGTCTGCTGTTACAAGCGTACCGGAAACAACTCGGCTACAAGATTTAAAAGCACTCGTTAAAATGGGGATTGTAAACTCAAATACACTTACTGTATTTACAGGATTTTGGTTGGCGTTACACTTTAATGGATTAAGTGTAATGGATAATCTGGATAAGCTATTTTTTACAATCGTTGGTTCTGGATTAGTTATGGCAGGGGTATGTTGTTTAAACAACTACATTGATCGAGACATCGATCCATTAATGGAAAGAACAAAGACCCGTCCAACGGTTACTGGAAAGTATAAACCAGGATTTGCACTTACATTTGGATTAGTTATATTACTTCTTGGGTTTGTATTTTTATTATTAACAACACCAATGGCAGTATTAATGGGATTTATTGGTGCTTTCACATATGTTGTTCTATATACTTTATGGACAAAGAGAAAGTATACACTAAATACTGTTGTAGGTAGTATATCTGGGGCAGTTCCACCTTTAATTGGATGGGCAGCAATCGATCCATCTTTAGGCCATCCAATTGCTTGGATGCTATTTTTAATTATGTTTATTTGGCAAATCCCACATTTCCTTGCATTAGCGATGAAACGTGTTGATGAATATCGAAATGCAGGAATTCCAATGCTTCCTGTAGTTCATGGATTTGAAATTACGAAACGCCAAATTATGATTTGGACAGTATGTTTATTACCACTACCATTTTATATGAGTGGACTAGGGATAACATTTATGGTAATTGCAACATTGCTTAACATCGGTTGGATCGTTTTAGGATTTTATGGCTTCCGTAAGCAAGATGACATCAAATGGTCTGTACAAATGTTTGTTTATTCCCTAAATTATTTAACAATCTTATTTGTATTAATGATTGTAGTTACATTCTTCTAAGACAACGACATAATTGGATTTCTTTACGTTGAGATTTACTTTACTTAACTATAAAGTACAATCTAATTCACAAGGAAAGTGGGGGTTGTTTGTATGAAGAAACAGTGGCGACTGCTTTCGTTCGTTTCACTGCTGGCTTTACTGTTAGGGGGATGCGGTAAAGCCTTTCAATCTACTTTAATTCCGCAAGGAGAAGTAGCAAAAATGCAATATGATTTGCTCTTATTAGCGAGTGCAATCATGGTAGGAGTAGTACTAGTAGTTACTATTATTTTCTTGTATGTAATTGTGCGTTTCCGACAAAAGAAAGGTCAGGAAGATTATATTCCAGAGCAAGTTGAAGGGAATCACAAGCTAGAAATTATATGGACAGTTATTCCGATTATTCTTTTACTAATCTTAGCTGTTCCGACGGTTACATATACATTCAAACTTGCTGATGTAAGTGCGATGGAGAAAAAGAATATTGATAAAGATACTATCGTTGTTGATGTAACAGCGAATCTTTATTGGTGGGAATTTTCTTATAAATCAGAAAAAATAGTAACTTCTCAAGATTTAGTCATCCCCACAGGTAAGAAAGTGTATTTGAATTTGAAGGGTGCCGATATTAAACACTCATTTTGGGTTCCGTCTTTAGCTGGAAAAATGGATACAAATACAGACAATGTGAACAAAATGTGGTTAAAGGCAGATAAATCGGGCACTTATAATGGTTTTTGTACAGAATTTTGCGGCCCATCACATTCTTTAATGCAATTCAAAGTGAAAGCTTTAGATGAAAGCGAGTACAAAAAGTGGCTTGCTGATATGAAGAAGATTGATGGGAAGAAAGAAGTAGCTTCAACAAAGGCGCAAGAGGGCCAAGAAATATTTAATAAAAGCTGTATTGGTTGTCACGCAGTAGGATCTAATGATAGTAGACCACCTTCCGCTCGTATCGCACCAAACTTAGCAAACTTTGCGGATCGCGATACAGTTGCCGGCATTGCCGAAAACAATGAAGAAAACTTAAAAAAATGGCTGAAAGATCCTGAAAATATGAAACCAGGAAATAAAATGACTGGTAAATATGGCAACTTAACGGATGATCAAATTGATGCATTAAATGCATACTTACAAACGTTAAAAGTTGAAAAGTAAAGAGGGATTATTCGCGAAGGGGAGGTTGAAAACGTGAGTTCTGTAGCAAAAAAACAGGGGATGGGTGCTGTCATATGGGATTATTTAACGACAGTAGACCATAAAAAGATTGCCATTCTCTATTTAATTGCAGGTGGATTGTTTTTTATAATAGGCGGAATAGAAGCTTTATTTATTCGCCTTCAATTAGCGATTCCTAACAACGCTTTTCTTGTTGGGGATGCTTATAATCAAGTATTAACCATGCACGGTACAACAATGATTTTCCTCGCAGCTATGCCACTCGTGTTTGCATTTATGAACGCCGCTGTACCACTTCAAATTGGTGCACGTGATGTAGCGTTCCCGTTTTTGAATTCACTCGGATTTTGGTTATTTTTCTTTGGTGGAGTATTTTTAAATTTAAGTTGGTTTTTAGGTGGAGCACCTGATGCAGGATGGACATCTTATGCATCTTTAGCTTTAGCCTCTAAAGGCCATGGTGTTGATTTTTATGTACTCGGCTTGCAAATCTCCGGTATAGGTACATTAATTGGAGGTATTAACTTCCTTGTAACCATTATTAATATGCGTGCGCCAGGGATGACATATATGCGTATGCCGATGTTTACATGGACGACATTTGTAACATCTTCACTAATATTATTCGCTTTTCCGCCGTTAACTGTAGGATTAGGACTTTTAATGTTAGATCGTTTATTTGGAACAAGTTTCTTTAATCCAGCACTGGGCGGGAATACAATTATATGGGAGCATTTATTCTGGATTTTCGGTCATCCAGAAGTATACATTCTTATACTCCCAGCTTTCGGAATATTCTCAGAAATATTTGCCACATTTTCGAAAAAACGATTATTTGGTTATTCGTCAATGGTGTTTGCGACAGTATTAATTGGATTCTTAGGATTTATGGTATGGGCGCATCATATGTTTACTGTTGGGCTGGGTCCAGTTGCGAATGCTATTTTCTCAGTTGCAACAATGGCGATTGCGGTTCCGACCGGTATTAAAATATTCAACTGGCTCTTTACAATGTGGGGCGGAAGTATACGTTTTACGACACCGATGATGTGGGCAGTAGCTTTCATTCCATCATTCGTAATGGGGGGAGTTACAGGTGTTATGCTAGCATCTGCACCAGCTGATTATCAATTTCATGATAACTATTTCGTAGTAGCTCATTTTCATTATGTAATCGTCGGCGGTGTTGTATTTGGTTTACTTGCAGGAGCTCATTATTATTGGCCACTCATGTTTAATAAAGTATTAAATGAAACGTTAGGAAAGATAACATTTTGGCTATTCTTTATCGGTTTCCATTTAACGTTCTTCATTCAGCATTTCCTTGGGTTGATCGGTATGCCGCGTCGTTACTACACATACCTTGAAGGTCAAGGGTTGGAAATGGGGAATATGATTAGTTCTATTGGAGCGGTGTTTATGGCTCTTGGAACGATTGTTCTTCTATTCAATGTAATTAAAACAACAGTATCAAAAGAAAAGGCTGGTCGTGATCCATGGGATGCACGAACGTTAGAATGGACGATGCCAGCACCTACACCAGAATATAACTTTAAACAATTACCATTTGTTCGCGGGTTAGATCCGTTTTGGATTGAAAAACGTGAAGGGAATAAAGAGATGACAGCGGCGGAACCAGTTGGTGATATTCATATGCCAAATCCATCATTTTCACCATTTATCATTTCTTTAGGATTGTTTATAGCGGCATTCGGTGCAATGTATATGCAGGGTGGAAAAGATAAGTTTTGGTTATTAGTAGCAATTATTGGTTTAATTATCACATTTGGCGCAATGTTCCTACGTTCAGTAATCGATGATCATGGATATCATATTCATAAGGAAGATTTAGAAGATAAGGGGGGCAAGGCATAATGCATGTAGATGAAAAATTAACGAATGAAACATTTCCAGCAGAGCCTGAAAAAGCAACCCTTGAGGGAAAAAATAAGTTTGTCGGTTTTTGGTTATTTCTTGGAGGCGAAACAGTATTGTTCGCTTCCTTATTTGGCACATATTTAGCGTTAAAGAATTCTACAAATGGTGGACCAACATCTCAAGAGATGTTCCAAATGCCACTTGTTTTCATTATGACGATGCTTTTATTAACGAGTAGCTTAACGAGCGTATATGCGATGTATCATATGAAAAACTTTAACTTTAAGAAAATGCAACTTTGGCTGTTAGTAACAGTGTTGCTAGGTTTAGGGTTTTTAGGGTTTGAGATATATGAGTTTTATCATTATACGCATGAATTTAAGCATACTATGAGAAGTAGTGCCTTTGGTTCCGCGTTTTATGCTCTTGTTGGTACACATGGACTCCACGTATTGTTTGGGTTGTGTTGGATTTTAACATTAATCTGTAGAAATGCGAAGAGGGGTCTAAATTTATACAATGCACCAAAGTTTTATGTTGCATCGATTTATTGGCACTTTATTGACGTAGTTTGGGTGTTTATTTTCACTGTAGTATATTTAATGGGAATGGTGGGATAAACAAATGGCGATAAAGCAAACGAATAATCCTAAAGTTGATCTTGTTTATCGGAAGAGGAAAAGTGCAGAGGAAATGAAGCATCAAGTTATTACATTTGCATTAATGATTTTTTTAACATTAGTTGCGTTTGTAGCAGTAGCATATCCGAAAACGTTTAGTCCGACTTTCTCAGTACCATTTATTTTACTATTAGCAGTGGTACAAGTAATTTTTCAATTGTATTATTTTATGCATATGAGTCATAAAGGACATGAAGCGGCAAGTTTCTTTCTTTATTCTGGTCTGTTAATCGGGTTAATTACAATTTTAGCTTTTATGACAATTGTGTGGATTTGAAAAGTGAAGAATAAGGGAGCTTGTGTTGTCACAGCTCCCTCTTCATATTATGTGAAAGGATAACCTTAAGAAGGTAGGTGTGACAATGAGTAACTTGTGGATATTTGGTTTTCAAGCTCTATGGAGTCCAATCTTTTTATTATTTATGCTTTCGATCCTTATTGGGTATTTTTTAATTATTGGGCCATATAGAATGCGATTTGAACATGCGACGAAGGTAAGTAAGAAGCAAGTTTTCTATTTTACGACCGGTATTGTTCTTTTGTATTTTGTAAAGGGAGGGCCTATTGATTTAATTGGTCATATTATATTTAGTGCACATATGTTTGAAATGGCAGTTATGTATATTGCAGTTCCGCCGTTATTGTTGCTTGGTATACCAGTTTGGTTATATCGTTATATTACTTCCTTTAAGTTCGTTCAAATTATATTAAAGGTATTTGCTAAGCCACTTATTGCATTGTTTGTATTTAATGGCCTGTTTTCTTTTTATCATTTACCAGTTGTTTTTGATGCAGTAAAACAAAGTCAAATTGCTCATCCTATTTGTCTAGCTATATTGTTCTTTACGGCGATCATGATGTGGTGGCCGATGCTAAATCCATTACCAGAATATCAAACGTTAAGTGATATAAAGAAACTTGGTTACATGTTTGCTAATGGTATATTATTAACGCCAGCTTGCGCGTTAATCATTTTTGCGACTGCACCGTTGTTTGCAACATATACGGATCCGGCTGCTTGGATGAAGGCGATGGAATTATGTGTACCAGCAGGAACTTTATCAGATTTAAATATAACTGGACCAGAATTTTTACACTGGATGCCAGTTGTACAAGATCAACAAACAGGCGGCATCATCATGAAAATTGTCCAGGAAATAGTGTATGGTACAATTATCGGCTATGTATTCTTTCGATGGGCGCGTCGAGAGCGTGAAAAGGATAAAGAGCAGTTGCAGCAATTACCGCCGTATTTACAAACGAAATAAAAGTGAGTGCATCATATTGATGCACTCACTTTTATTTTATTCAATGATTTGGAATTCTTTTAACTCTTTTTCGATATTTTGTAGGAGCTGTTCACTTTTTTGAAGTACATTCGTTGGGAAAGTTTCGCCATCACCATATTCAACGCCGTGAGGATAATAATGTTTACCTAATAAGGGAGGAAGTAGCTTTATTTCAGCGTGTCTACTACCAATGTCACCTTCAACAGCTAAACCTTGTACACGCAAATAATAAACATCATTTAATATTTCAAATTTATAATCGTATGTAACTCGTTCATAATCCCACTGTCCAGCAAGTACAAAATGGTTCTTTTCCATAATCTCTGTTAATAGTGTTAAATCAACGACTGCCCCATTAAATTTCGTATTTGTAAATTGCATATAATACCTCCTCTTTTAATGTTACATCATTATTTTTATAATAGTATGAATAATAAGAAAGTGCAATTCATATTGAGAGAAAAGGGATAATCCAGACTTTTTTTGCGAAAATATGATATAGTGAAAAGAGTACGGTACACACAAAAAAGGAAAGAAAAGGATTTGTGTATATCTCAATTTTATGTTTTGTGCAGGAGGTATATCGATTGAAGAAATTATTGCGTATCGTAATGATTACATTTTTAATTTTAGCTGTTGATTTATACGGGAAATTACTCGTTTCACAATATATATTAACCCCATCTCAATCAAAGCAAGAAAATAAAATTGTGAAAAAGAAAAAACAAGTAAATGAAGACTCTTCCGATACTGTTTTAAATATGATTGGTGGGGACTCTGAAAATTTATTAGCAAAATGGGGCGAACCTTCTCGAATAGAGCCATCTGCTTACGGATATGAATGGTGGGTATACAGTCAAGATTTAGCTCAGTATGTTCAATTTGGGGTTGCTGAACGTAAAGTTGTAACGGCGTATGTTGCTGGTGAGCAAGTTAAGGTGCCGCCCTATTATATAAATGAAAAGTATGAAGACGTGTATAAAAAGAATCCACTCTCTCATGAGATTTCGTTAAAAAGAGGGAAAAATAGTTATCAATTTGAGTTATCTGATACCGAAGTGATGGAACAACCATTAATACCTGTAGAAGATGGCTGGGCACAATTATATTTTGATCATTTTACACATGAGCTTGTTGGTGTTCGTTATATGGATGACGAAACATTATTACGTCAAAGACCGTATCAGCTTGTTTATTCAGGTGAATTACTAGCAGAGCAACCATTGACTCCAGATAAACTGAAACAAATAGAGAATGGGAATATGCAACAAATTTTTGATTTAACAAATATTATTCGAAGCCGTCATAAGTTACCGTTGTTAGCTTGGGATCAACAAACAGCAGATGTGGCAATTGGTCATAGTAAAGATATGAAGGATAATAATTACTTTTCACACGATTCACCTACATTAGGTACGTTAGGAGATCGTTTGCAGCGCGGGAAAGTAGGATTTCAACTTGCTGGTGAGAACATAGCGGCGCAACATAGTGATGGAATTGCGGCGTTGCAAGGTTGGTTAAATAGTGAGGGACATAGAAAGAATTTATTGAATGAACAATTTACAGGATTAGGTGTTGGTGTATACGATAAGTTTTATACACAAAACTTTATTCGGAAGTAAAGTGAAATTGTAAGTTGTGGCTGGGACACCTCCCGGATAATTGCTTTGTATTCAATGAATTGTAGGTGCGAAACTTATCCTATGCAAATAGAAGAAAAAAAAGGTGCATGAATCGTCTAAAAATAGGCGAACCATGCGCCTTTTTTTTCTTACTATATAGTAGATATACATGAAGAGGTGAGGATTATGCCAACAACAAAAGGACCGTTACATCCATCGGTTCAACAGTTTAAAGAGTTTGTAAACCATCACCCTAAAATGGTTCATGAAGTTAGAAGTGGTCACAAAACTTGGCAACAGTTTTATGAGGAATGGTACTTACTTGGTGAAGAAGATCCGATATGGGCAACTTTTAGACCTGATGGAGCGCCTGCTTTTTCTTCGGTAAAAGAAAATAAAAAAGAAAAAGAAAAAGAAAAAGATAATCGAACTGAAGAGGAAAAAACTGCTGATGTGATGGGACAAATGCTTTCTTTCTTTAAAAAGCTAGATGTAGAACAAATGCAACACCATTTAGCCAATGTAACGAGTGCTATTGGTAGTGTGCAACAAGTTTTTCAACAATTTCAAGGAAAGCGCACACAGCAAGAAGAAAGTACTTCCGAAAATAATCCATTTTTCTTTCAGAAGGATTAGGGGGAAAGCGGATGAGAGCAGAAATTATGGAGTTTATAAAGGCTGATGAGGATTTATCTCGCTATATTAGGGAGCAACCGTACTGGTATAGAAAACTAACGCGAAACCCTGAAGAAAAAGAGGCATTTGAGTTAGCGGCCATGCAACATTTCAAAAAAACGATACCAGATAAAGTTGAGAAATTTCAAAATCAATTGGCAGTTGCTTCCATTATGATCGATATGTTTCAGTATATGAAGCAGCAAAATACAACATAATTGGAAGGGAAAACTATGTCCGTCATGCAGAACTTTTGATACAATAGAAGCGGATTATTTAAAAAGGAGTTGCAGCATGAGCATGACGGAAATTTGTTTAGTACGACATGGACAAACTGATTGGAATTTTCAAGAGATTATTCAGGGACGTGAAGATATTCCACTTAATGAAGTAGGGAAGAAGCAAGCGAGCCAAAGTGCGGCTGCTTTGCAAGCAGAGGCATGGGATATAATTATAAGTAGCCCATTAATTAGAGCGCAAGAAACAGCTAAGGAAATTGCAGGGGCTACTGGGTTACAATCGATTTTATTAGATGAGCGATTTGTTGAACGTAATTTTGGTGAAGCTTCTGGGAAGCCGGTTGCGACTGTTAGGGAATTAATTGCAGAAGGTAAAGTAGAAGGTATGGAGCAAGATGAAGAGATTGTAGCTCGTTGTTTTGCTGCGGTAAAAGATGTTGCAGAAACTCATTCTGGCAAACGTATTATCATTGTAGCCCATTCACATGCGATAAAAGCAATTTTACATGCAATTGCACCAGAAGATATTACGTTTAAAACACCGTTAAAAAACGCATGTATTAGTTATGTGAACGAAAATAGTGGGAAATGGGATGTTCTTAAATATAATATTGCGGAACATATTAACGTATAAGTGTGTGCTGACATTATATAAAAAATAGTTAGAATGATGTCTTTCTATTTAGTGAGACACTTCAATTAGTAGTTCTATTCTAAATGTGGTATGATGAATACTCGGAGGTGTCTCTCATGATTGTAGCGACGCTAGAAAGCGTATTAATATTAGATAAGGCAGAGCAGCTTGCAAAAGCGATCATCTGTTCAGATATAGCAGAAGATTATCGTAAGTGTTATAAAGAATTGCATGAAGATATGGAAGTTCAGACGTTAATTCAGCAATTTACAGCGATGAAAGAACGATATGAAGAAGTGCAACGTTTCGGTAAATACCATCCTGACTATACTTTTGTTTCGACGAAAATGAGGGAGTTAAAGCGTTCTGTAGACTTACATGATAAGATTGCAGCTTTTAAACGAGTAGAAACGGCTTTGCAAAAGTTGTTAGATGAAGTTAGTGTAGCAATCGGTTCTGAGGTGTCTTCTTCCATCAAAGTTCCAACAGGAAATCCATTTTTTGATGCTGGTGGCTGTGGTGGCGGTTGTGGTACCGGCGGAGGTTGCGGCTGTAAAAAAACGGGGTAATTTACCCCGTTTTTTAGAAGATAGAAGAAAACGTATACAGAGTTTGTCCTGTAATGTTATAAATTTCTGATTGGTTTTCATAAAATATAAAATATATGTTTTTAAAAGGAGAAGATGGAGAAGATTATGTTCGGGCAACGACAAAGTATGATTGTTTATTTACATTCATTGAAACATGCCAAGATTTTAAGGAAATATGGTAACATACATTACATATCAAAACGCTTAAAATACGCAGTAGTATATTGTGATATGGAACAAATTGAGCATATGATGCAAAAGTTGAATAAACTTCCTTTTGTGAAAAAGATAGAACAGTCGTACCGCCCGTACTTAAAAACGGAATTTGAAAATTCACGTCCTGATCGGGCAAAGGAATACGATTATAGCTAATAGAAAAAATCCCCTGCTAATTTTAGTGGGGGATTTTTTACTTGAAATAACACTTTATTTCATTGGAGGAATGAAATTATTCATTCGTAAAATACCAATTAAATGGTTGAAAAACAGTTCTTTTTCTGGGAAAGTTGTGGATGGTTTTACCGTAAAGGTAGTTACTTTTTTCCCTAGTTGTTCTGCCGTTTCTTCAAATAAAATGACGCGTTTACTTTTTTTATTTTCAAGTACAGGAATGCCTTCACGACATATGTATAATGGTTGGAAATCACCAGTAGTAGTTGGTTTTAATATTACAACAAGTGAGCACACTTTTTTTTCATTTTTAATCGTTTCAAATTGTAACATATGTGCTATACGTTCTTGATTTGCTTTGGCAATTTCAAGTAATTCATATAAATCAGAGTAGCCTTCTCCGAGTTCTATAAAGCGTTGAATCATATTTTTTCCTCCTCTTTCTTTTACTGTATCATCTCGCTTTTTAAATGAAAAGTAGACAAATAAAAAAAACCCTGCAAAGCAGGGCCCTTCTTATACTAGCATGTACTAGTAAGAAGGCAAAGGGAGAGGAGAAACCGGAGGAAGAACTTATGGGGAAACGTAAGTCTTCTCCGCGGTTGGCAACAACATCGAAGGTGATGTTGTTATAATTATTTATGTCCAATCTAAATGAAGATATACATCATCAAATTAAATTTTATGTTGGGCTTTTTATTTTTCTTTTTTTTATTTTATGATAGGATAAAAAAGGTAAAGTGAAACTTTAATCGACGGGGTATTCCTTGCTGATTATTAGCCTTCACCAATTGGGCGTTAACGCGGGATAAAGTGAAACGAATATACATAATGGATTCGTGTTAGCGAATGGTGAGATGAATACATAAAAATGCAGAGCGGTTATTTTAAGCTAAGTTCTCTTAGTGTTCGTTGAAAGATGAACAGACTAGTATGGTTTGGTAGCGGTTACTGAATGGAGAAGGGTTTTCTATAATTGCTCGTTAGATTGAAATAAAGGTAGTGACAACAGATGAGAGTAGTTTCAGGAAAATGTAAAGGGCACCCACTTAAAGCGGTGCCAGGTAATACAACACGTCCAACGACAGATAAAGTAAAAGAATCAATTTTTAATATGATAGGTCCTTATTTTGATGGTGGTACTGCTCTTGATTTATTTGGGGGTAGTGGTGGTCTTGGAATCGAAGCGATAAGTAGAGGGATTGATAAAGCAATCTTTGTTGATCGAGATAATAAAGCGATAAAAGTCATTAATCAAAATTTAGAAAGTTGCAGAATACAGGAACAAGCTGAAGTATATCGAAATGATGCAGAGCGTGCGGTCAAAGCGCTCATAAAGCGTGAAATGTCATTCGACCTTATACTAATAGATCCTCCATATAAAGATCAAAAAATTGTATCTTTAATTAGTGTGATGGATCAACATGGATTGCTACATAGAGATGGATTAATTATGTCAGAGCACGGTAATGATGTGGTTTTACCTGATTCTATAGGTGATCTTGTAAAAGTAAGAGCTGAAAATTATGGGATTACAGCAATATCGATTTATAAGTATGAAGGTGAGGAGACAGAATGACAAGTATAGCTATTTCTTCAGGGAGTTTTGATCCAATTACCCTTGGACATCTGGATATTATTAAAAGGGGAGCGAAAGTGTTTGATGAAGTGTACGTAGTCGTTTTAAACAATTCATCAAAAAAACCGTTCTTTTCGGTTGAAGAACGCCTAGATTTAATTCGTGAAGCAACAAAGGATATCCCGAATGTAAAAGTAGATTCACATAGTGGACTATTAGTGGAGTATGCAAAAATGCGTAATGCAAACGCGATTTTACGTGGGTTGCGAGCGGTTTCTGATTTTGAATATGAGATGCAAATTACTTCTATGAATCGAAAATTAGATGAAAACATTGAAACATTTTTCATTATGACAAACAACCAATATTCATTTTTAAGCTCGAGCATTGTGAAAGAAGTTGCGAGATATGGAGGAAGCGTAGTAGATCTTGTGCCTCCTGTTGTAGAACGTGCTTTAAAAGAAAAGTTTCAAACCCCGTTAAAGTGAACGGGGTTTTTCTTTGTGGCTACGAAAAAATAATAAGATAACATATACATATAAACAAAATAATGTAAATATCGGTCCATAGTGTACAAAAGATGTCCAAATTTCATGTAGTATAGAAGAATGATTCGATAAAAAGACGGGGATATCTTTTTGAATAGGTGAAAAAGAGCTTACTTTTTCATAAAATGGTTTCCAAAATATAAAAGTAAAAATAGGGGCAAGAATACTTTGGATAATTCGTGCGAAAAAATAGGGCTTAAATCGGATATCTGTTTCAGCTAATATGCTAGCAACTTGTGCCTGAATAGAAAGGCCACTAAATGCTAAAATAAAGCTTGTTACCATAGCTTGCTGCAGGAGGGGTGTTTCATTTATTTGACTAATCATTTGGCTTCCGAGAGTCATTTCAAAAATGCCAGATAATATCGGAATACTAAATTCGGTAGTTAGTTGGAAGAATGATAAAATATGTTGCATAATAAAAGAGAGGGCTGCTGTAATATGAAATACAGTAATCATTTTATTTAAAACAGAGAATAAAATAATAAATCCACCAATCATAAGTAGCGTTTGAATAGAAGAAACGATAGCGTCCCCAAGTAATTTTCCTATTGGCCTTTTTTCTTGCATGCGTGTCTCGTGTAGGATTGAAAAAGGGTTTTGAAAAGGGCGTTTTTTAGTAGTATGTTTATCATTCTTGGAAATTTTGTTATTGCCGTAAAAACGCATCAGTAACCCAACGGCAAAGTTACTTAAATAATGTGCAGCAGCTAATACGATTCCTAATTTTGGATTATTGAAAAAACCGATAGAAACAGCTCCAAAAATAAAAAGTGGATTAGATGAGTTTGTAAAAGATACGAGGCGCTCTGCTTCGATTTGTGTTAGTTGATTGCTTTTACGCAGTCTAGCGCTTAATTTGGCGCCAGCAGGGAATCCTGAAGCCATTCCCATTGCCCAAACAAATCCACCTATCCCTGGAACGCGAAAAAGTGGTCGCATGAGTGGTTCTAATATAACTCCTATAAATTTTACAACACCAATACTAATTAGAAGTTCCGCAATGATGAAAAAAGGTAAAAGTGAAGGGAATACAACTTCCCACCATATATTTAACCCTCGAATGGAAGATTGCAAAGCAGCTTGGGGGTGGAGTACAAGAGAAAAGGTTAAAAACAATGTTGATATGGTAAGGAAAGCCGTTTTCCATTTTTCATACATGTAAGTAAATCCCCCTTTGTCCCAAAAAACGTTCATTTCAGTATACGTGGATACGTAGTGAATTTAGACCATAAGTATGAAAAAGGAATGAAAAAAATTAAAGGGTGAGAAAAATGAAAGAACCGAAAATTGGCTTAGCTCTTGGATCTGGGGGCGCAAAAGGGTTTGCTCATATTGGTGTTATAAAAGTTTTAAGAGAAAATGGTATACCGATTCACATGATTGCAGGAAGTAGTATGGGGGCTTTAGTAGGTACATTTTATGCAGCGAGCTCAAACGTTGAAAGACTGTATAAACTGGCAAATGTTTTTAAGAGGAAATATTATTTAGACTTTACGGTTCCGAAAATGGGATTTATTGCTGGAAAACGTGTCAAAGATATGATTAAAATGTTTACATATAATAAAAATTTAGAAGAGTTAGATATCCCGACGGCTGTTGTGGCTACTGACATCTTGAAGGGGGAAAAAGTAGTTTTTACAAGTGGTCCTGTTGCAGAGGCGGTGAGAGCTAGCATATCTGTACCTGGAGTGTTTGTACCAGAGAAAATAGATGGACGGTTATTGGTGGATGGCGGAGTGATTGATCGCATTCCAGTATCGGTTGTGAAAGAGTTAGGTGCCGATATTGTAATTGCTGTTGATGTATCCCCAATTGAAGTAAATGGAGAGGTTACGTCTATTTATGATGTGATTATGCAGAGTATTGAAATTATGCAACATGAGCTTGTGATGAATCGGCAAATTGCATCTGATTTAATGATGCGACCAGCTGTAGAACAGTTTAGTTCACGTGCTTTTACAAACATTGAAGACATTATTCGAGTTGGAGAGGTAGAAGCAGAAAAACATGTTGCAAATATTTATTTATTAATTGAGCAGTGGAAGGAGAAACATAATGTTTAAGCGTTTTCGGTTTATATATGCAATTTTAATAGGGGTTATATTGGCGATGTTACTTGTTTACGTACGCCTGCCGTATTATGTAACAAAACCAGGAATGGCTGCCAAACTAGAGCCTTACGTTCAAGTTGAGGGGGGAACAAAAGAATCTGGTGATTTTATGCTTGTTACGGTTTCAATGGGACCGGCAAATGTAGTGAATTTAATAGCGGCACAGTTTAATAAATATACACATATTTCGAAAGCGGAAGAAATATTGCAAAAAGGTGAGAGTGATGAAGAATATCAATTCCGCCAAAATTATGCGATGAAAGATTCGCAAAATGCAGCGATCTATAATGCTTATAAACGTGCAAATCGTACTGTTTCTTTTGAAAATCAAGGTGTATTGGTTGCTGGTGTAGCGAAAGGGATGCCGTCAGAAGGAAAGCTTAAACTTGGAGATGTTATCATAGCTGTTGACGGAAAAGCATTTGAAAAAACAGAGCAATTTATTGAATATATGAAAGGGAAAAAGGAAGGAGACACAGTAAATATTGAGTACAAGAGGAATGGAAAACAATTAAAAGAAAATTTAAATGTAAAGAACATTCCAAATGGAAATGGACGTGTTGGTATAGGTGTTTCTATCGTTACGGAAAGAGAATTAGTGGTAGATCCGAAAGTGAAAATTGATTCTCATGAAATAGGCGGACCATCGGCAGGCCTAATGTTTACATTAGAAATATATAATCAACTTGTGGAAGAAGATTTAACAAGAGGGCATGAAATAGCTGGAACAGGTACGATTAATGAAAAAGGAGAAATTGGCCCAATTGGTGGTATTCAGCAAAAAGTAGTTGCCGCAAGTGACGCTGGTGCTGAAGTGTTCTTTGCACCAAATGAAAAAGGTGCGGAGAAATCGAATTATAAAGATGCGCTTGAGGCTGCGAAAGATATTAAAACAAAAATGAAAGTTGTGCCAGTTGATACACTGGATGATGCATTGAAGTATTTGGAAAAAATGGGTGGGAAAAAATAAACCTCTCTGAAAAAGAGAGGTTTTTTTATAGGAATTTTGCAGTTGTTTCATCATAACGAATTGGATGATGTGTTGCATCTTGTTTTAGTAGTTGTGTTCGTAATGGTTCTTGCATGATGGAGAAATATACAGAATTGGCTTTTCGCTCTATGTGTAAAGTAGGATGATCAAATGTTTTTGTATGGGTAAGGATTGGGAGCCCTATTTTTTTCTTGTTTTTTGAAAGGTAAGTTTGTCCTTTTTGTGACATGCCTAGTAGACGAATGTACGGTGCATGCTGTTCTATATTTGCGCTATGTATTTCTTCTTTTGTTGTATTTGTTAAAATGTGTGTACAAGCTCTTTGTAATCTAGTCCACGTATAACGTTTCGTTTTTAATGCTTCCATAAATGAATGAAAGGAGGAGCTGGTTTGTATTTTTGATAAAATACGATGCTCTAAACCTTCCTCTATTTCATATATATGTCGTAAGTCCCCTGGAGACATCGTCATGAGTTTGTATTTAAAAAATGAAAAGTATTGTTCCCAATTATGTAATATACCGTAGTTTTGTTTGTAACTTGCTAAAAGAGAAGCAGTCGCTTTTGGGATAAAAGGCTCAATTTCTGTAAAGGAACTATTTTCGCTAAAAAGTTGTTTGCGAATACTTGTTGCACTTGCAATATGTTGGTCGTTAAATGTTTCATCATGATAATGAGATGCGAATCTTTTTATCGTTTGTGTCTGCATAGAACTATTTTGCATCAGAATTGCTTTCATGTATTGGAAGCCTAAAATATTATTCGGTTGTGACATATCTATGTTTTTTTCAGAAGGTAAAATGTGTAGAAAAGCTTCAGAAGTAGCCTTTGCGTAACTATTACCTGCGTTCATAAATTGCTTTACAAGACGATTAAAAGTCTCTTCTTCATTTTGTTGCACAGAGATGGTGTTATAAAAATTTTCGATTTGTCCATCTTCACTACCGAAACAAATTTCAGAAACGTGCAGGGCGTTTAAAATAGAAATAGCACCATTTGCAAAGGTTTCAGCCTTTTGTGTTGAAAAGGCATATGGAAGCTCTACAACAAGGTCTACACCGCATGCTAAGGCCATTTTGGTGCGATACCATTTGGATATGAGTGCCGGCTCACCACGCTGCAAAAAAGGGCCACTCATAACAGCGATTGTAATATCAGATTGTGTTAACTTTTTTGTTTGTTGCACATGATAATCATGACCGTTATGAAAAGGGTTATATTCAACAATAATACCACTGGCTTTTATGGGAATCTCTCCTTTCGATGTAGCATCTTTTTGGAAAACGTGATACTCTATATATTATTTACTATGATGACTTCATTATAGTGTAAAGAAAAAACATTGACAAATATAAAATGGCTAGCTATAATTTTGTTTGTTGCCTTGAGGTGATATGATATGAAATGGTCCATCCATCAATTGAATAAATTGAGAAATAAAGGATTGACACTGGATGAGATGGTAGATGTAAGTGAGCTAAAAGAGGTCGAGAAAGATATTCGTGAAATTAATCCTGTTCATGTAACAGGAAGAGTTGATTTTGGCTCCGGCAAGTTTACGTTCCATCTACATATAACTGGAAGCATGGTTTTACCATGTTCTCGCTCTTTAGTAGATGTGACATTACCATTTGACATTAAAACAACTGAGGTGTTCCAAACTTCACAAGAAGAATTTGAAACTGAAGCTGAAATTCATTGTTTAGAAGGAGAAGTACTTGACTTACTGCCCGTAATCAAGGAAAATATACTTTTGGAGATTCCAATGCAAATTTTCAGTGATGATGTTTCTGGTGGAGCACCGATGCAAGGTCAAGACTGGCAAGTGATTTCGGAAGAAAACAAAGAAAAGACTGTTGATCCAAGATTGGCAGGACTTGCGAAGTTTTTTGACAAATAATCGGAAGACTGGTTCAGGCCTTCATATGAAAATAACTATTTCTTTTAAGGAGGTGGGAAGAATGGCTGTACCTTTTAGAAGAACTTCTAAAACAGTAAAAAGAAAGCGTCGTACGCATTTCAAATTATCAGTACCTGGTATGGTAGAGTGCCCAAGCTGTGGTGAAGCGAAATTAGCTCACCGTGTATGTAAAGCATGCGGTACTTACAAAGGTAAAGAAGTAATCAGCAAGTAATTGCGGGAAAATAAACGTAGAAGATATCTTCTACGTTTATTTTTTTTGTCTTATTCTTTATTTGTTGTATTCTATCTTTTCTAGTAACTGCATATGCTTAATAAAAAATGCATAGGGAGGACTAGAGAGATGGCGACAACAAGACAAGATGCTTGGACTGATGATGAAGATTTGCTTCTGGCAGAAGTAGTACTCCGGCATATTCAAGAAGGCGGAACGCAATTATCTGCCTTTAAAGAAGTGGGAAGACATTTATCTCGTACACCAGCAGCATGTGGCTTTAGGTGGAATTCTTATGTTAGAAAGCAATACAAAGAACGTATTGAAGAAGCGAAGCAACTGCGTAAAGTAGAAAATTATGAAGTGAAAGAGACGAAGGTATTGGAGCCTACGTCAATTACATTAAATGATGTTATTGATTTCTTGCAAAATTATAAAGATGAAAACTCTTTAATGGTGTTGCAACAGCAAATTGAATCGTTACAAACAGAGAAAGAGCGTCTTTTGGAGCGATTATCAGTATATGAGGAAGAATATAGAACATTGCTCGATTATATTGATCAAAAAAGAAGTGTAATAGTAGCAGAAAGAAATAGTGTTCGGTCAAATGGGAAATTAGAGAAGTTAAAGAAATAAAAAAACAGCTGCTATGTAGCTGTTTTTTTATTTCTTATGCAGATTCTTCATTTGTAACCGCATTCAAATTTGTTTCTGGTTGCCAAACATAAAAATCACCATCAGGTACTGATATAGGTTGGAAATTTAATTTATCCCAAAAACCAGCTGAATGGATACGTGCAATCGTTTTAATCGGGAATTGTAGCCCCTTCGCATAATTTACAAGCATTTCTCCGAATCCTTGTTTTTGGAAAGTTGGTAACACTTCAAGTTTATAGAGTTCTAGGTAAGTACCTGTAATTTCGAATGGTTCCCCGCCGTTCCTTTTCATATATAAACTCATACGTGCAATTAGTGATCCACCATAATAAATACCGTAAAATGGAGATTCACTATCGTTTTCGATAATGTTTGCTTGTAATTCTTCTAACATGGATAGTTCTTGAGCTCCGCAACCTTTAAATTTTTTAAATTCGTCTAATGTTTTATAATTGATGAGCAAGCGCTCAACTTTTGGGAATCCCATAACATCACATCCTTTTCTTGTCTCGTTGAATGCAGAAAAGTAAAAATATTTATAATTATATTATAACTCATTTTTTTATTTTTATGAAGATGATAGTATATTTCTTTTATTATTTTTTTGAGGATTTGTTAAACTAAGAGTAGAAGCATATTAATAAGTAGTATATACATATTGAAAGATGAGATTGCATTTGTTTAGTAAAGAGCAATGAAGTTGTAAACTGTGTTAATGTAATTTAGGAAGATAAAGTAAAACTTTCATAGGTGGAATTTGTTTGTCCTTAGTTAAATTATTATTCCGCACCAAGTGGACGTTTGCGTGATAAAAAGGGGGAGGGAAAGGGACTTATATATCGTGTTCATATGAGTTCCTTGTGTGAAAATGAAAATCGGAGTTGTGGGACCAGGAGCTATCGGTCTATTGTATGCATTTTATTTACAAAAAAGTAATCAAGATGTTACGTTGTTTACAAGGACAGCTAAACAGGCTGAGGAATTGAATGCAACGGGTATAACTTGTATTAGGGAGGGGAAACGTGAAACGGTATTCCCACCTGTTTTATCAATAGAAAGCATGCTAGACCAGCAGCTAGATTATATATTTATTGCTGTTAAGCAATATCATATAACTGACATACTACCTTTTGTACGAGGGGAATCCTCATTAATCTTTTTACAAAACGGAATGTCGCACCTTCATGCTATGCAGGAAATAGGGAATGAAAATATTGCAGTTGGAATTGTAGAGCATGGTGCAAAAAAAGAAGAAAGACATACCGTTTATCATACAGGGATAGGTGTAACGAAGTTTGGAATCGTGCACGGCCGGTCTATACATTTTGAAAAAATATTTAATTGCTTTCCTTTTTCTCATTTTCCGATTCGAATAGAAGATGATTGGAAGGATGTTATGCATAAAAAATTAGTAGTTAATGTATGTATCAATCCGTTGACAGCATTATTACAAGTCCAGAACGGAGAGCTGATTACGAACCCATTTTTTCATCGGATGATGGAGCAAGTGTTTCAGGAAGTCGTTTTTCTTGTTAAAGAAGAAAAAGAAATGGTGTGGGAAATGGTACGTCACGTATGTGAAAGAACGTCTCATAATACATCGTCTATGCTAGCGGATGTAAGAGCGAATAGACAAACGGAAATTGGTGCGATTGTTGGATATGTATTAGAAGAAGCTAAGAAACAACAACAATCCGTTCCGACACTTCAATTTTTATTCGATGCAATAAAAGGATTAGAAGTAAAAGTATAAGTGTAATTCTTTGCTTTTACGTGAAACATTGACTACAATGTGGATTGGTGAGAGAACAGGATACGAAAGGAAGAATTATATGGAGATAAAAGAAATCTCTGTTCCGCAACAAGGTGTTGTAGCGGACTATATGAACGGTAAAAAAGAGATACAGTCGTGTTTTGATTATATGTTAACAGAAGATGCTTTTAAACAACGTGTACAAGATTTGCGTGAGAGGGAGTTTTTCCGCCAAGATTTAGTAGCGCATTTATTAGAATATAATACAAAATTACAAGCGGGAGAAGCTACAATTCAAAATGTAAAAGCGCTTGGAGATGAAAATACATATGTTGTTATAGCTGGACAACAAGCCGGGTTATTAACTGGACCACTTTATACAATTCATAAAATTATTTCAGTTTTACAGCTTGCGAGGGAAAAGGAAGAAAGTTTAGGTGTTAAAGTTGTTCCTGTTTTCTGGATTGCTGGTGAAGACCATGATATGGATGAAATTAATCATACTTTTGTAACGAAGAATAAAAAAATAAAAAAGACTATTTTTCATGATCGTAATCCGAAAAAAGCGAGTGCTTCAGAGTCCGAGCTTTCTCTGGAAGACTGTAGAAAGTGGATTGAAGAAATTTTCAAAACATACCCTGAAACGAATTTTACAAAGGATGTACTGCAATTTATTGATGATTCTTTAGGGAAATCGAATACGTATGTAGATTTCTTTGCTCATCTTATTATGCAAATGTTCGTGAATTCTGGTTTAATTCTTGTCGATTCGCATCATCCAGAATTAAGAAAATTAGAATTGCCGTTTTTCAAACAGATTGTAGGTAAGTATAAAGAAGTGCAAGAGGGGCTTCATAACCAACAGGAAGTAATTAAAGAATTAGGATATAAACCGATTATTGAAACGAAGTCTAATGCAGTGCATATATTCATGGAAATTGATGACGAGCGAGTGTTACTTGAAGACGATCAAGGGAAGTTTGTTGGGAAAGATGGAGCGTATTCCTTTTCGTATGAAGAATTGATTGAAGAGATGGAAAGAAGCCCGGAACGTTTTAGTAATAATGTTGTAACGCGCCCCCTTATGCAAGAGTATGTATTCCCTACGCTGGCGTTTATTGGAGGTCCGGGGGAATTAGCTTATTGGAGTGAATTGCAACAAGTCTTCCATACTATCGGTTTCCGAATGCCACCTGTCGTTCCGCGTATTACAATCACTTATATAGAGAGGGATATAGCGACAGATTTACACGATTTACAATTGCAAGAGAGTGATCCGTTTGTAAATAACATAGATAATTTGCGTGAAAACTGGCTATCTAATCAAATAGAGGAACCGATAGATGAACGATTTGTAGAGGCGAAAAAAGAAATAATGGATATTCATGCGTCATTACAACAGTTTGTGAAGAAAATAGATCCGGGGTTAAGTGGGTTTGCAGGGAAAAATGAATTCAAAATTAATGAACAAATTGAGCTGTTGGAAAGAATGTTGAAAAGAAATGTTGAGAAAAAACATGAAGTACAGCTAAATAAATTCCGCCGCATACAATTTGCACTTCGTCCATTAGAAGCGCCGCAAGAGCGAGTGTGGAATGTATGTTACTATTTAAATCAGTTCGGTTTGGATTTCATTGATCGTGTAATGGAAAAAACGTTTTCTTGGGATGGAAAACATCATGTGATAAAACTATAGAATCTTGCTCTTCGGAGCAGGATTTTATTTTTATCTCGTTGAATTTACTGTGAAGTGAAATTTTTCTGAATTATCAATCTGAAAATGGTGAATATCGTAATTATGCAGGATACTTAAATATATGACAAAATAGCACAAAATGTAAACGTATTATTATCTTTTTCGACAGTTTTTTGTTTAAATTCCCGCAAAAGATGATAAAATTTAGTATATAATAAAAGAAAATAGCGATTTGTATAGTATGCTGCCTTTGTAGGCAAGTTAAATGAGTCGTTCTTTCATAGTATGTCGTTCTCTAATCGTGAAATATGCGTTTAGAGGAGGAGATGCATTCAACATAATTAATTGGAAAAAGAGTAGGTGCAACAATGTTTAAACACGTAACAGTGCTTTTGAAGGAAACAGTAGACGGCTTAGATATAAAGCCAGATGGTACATATGTAGATTGTACACTGGGGGGAGGAGGACATAGTTCTTATTTATTATCCCAATTAACTGAAGGTGGAAAATTAATCGCGTTTGATCAAGATGAGATAGCAATTCAAAATGCGAAAGAAAAATTTTCTTCATACGGTGAGCAATTCATAACAGTAAAGAGTAATTTTCGTTATTTATCTGAAAAACTACACGAATTAGGTATAACAGAAGTAGACGGTATTTTATTTGATTTAGGAGTTTCATCTCCACAATTAGATACACCAGAGCGTGGCTTTAGCTATCATCATGATGCACCGTTAGATATGCGAATGGATCAAGATGCCCCATTAACAGCATATGATGTTGTAAATAGCTGGTCATATGAACAACTTGTAAGAATTTTCTTCCAGTATGGGGAAGAGAAATTTTCAAAACAAATAGCAAGAAAAATTGAAGCATATCGTGAGAATAAAGCTATTGAAACGACAGGGGAATTAGTAGAACTAATTAAAGAGGGGATTCCAGCTCCTGCTCGTAGAACGGGCGGACATCCTGCGAAGCGAGTGTTCCAAGCAATCCGTATTGCTGTAAATGATGAATTGAAAGTATTTGAGGAAGCGTTGGAATCTGCAATTGAGATGGTTAAGCCAGGTGGAAGGGTTAGTGTTATAACATTCCATTCTTTAGAAGATCGTATTTGTAAAACAACGTTTAAGAGAAATAGTACAACGCCACAATTGCCGCCAGGATTACCAATTATTCCTGATGAATTTAAACCGAAATTAAAGCTTATTACAAGAAAACCGATTTTACCTTCTGATATAGAGTTAGAAGAAAATAATCGAGCGCGTTCTGCGAAATTGAGAATCGCTGAAAAACGATAAAAAGGGGAGAGAGGTATGAGTAACTTAGCTGTAAAGTACAAACAACAAGCGCAAGAAGAGGTACAGATTCAAACGCCCCCACAGCAGATGGCCCAGCCAAAAGCTAAAGCGAAGATTACAAGAATCGAAAAACTGTTGTATGTAGCGTTTATTGGCTTTTTATTGTATGCCTGTGTAGCGTTTATTGGAAATAAAGCAGGCCTTTATCAAGTTAATGTAGAAGCAGCGACGATAGAACAAAAAATTGTGCAGCAGCAAAAAGAAAATCAAGAATTACAGGCTGAAGTAGAGAAGTTAAGTCGTTATGAACGAATCGCTGAAGTTGCAAAAAAACACGGGCTAGAAATTAATGCGAATAATGTGAAAGGCCTCAAATAAGGCAATAGGTGTGAAGGGAAAATGAATAGAAATATGACTAAATTTCATACCAATAAGGGAGCAGGGTATTTTATGATTTTATTCCTCCTGCTCTTTTTGCTGTTATTAGCCCGATTTTTTTACATACAAGCGACAGGAACAGTGCATAATCAGGATTTGAATGAACTTGCTAAGCAAAAACATAGTAAAACAGGAGTACTGGAAGCAAACCGCGGGACGATTTATGATCAAAACGGTCATGTGTTAGCGCAAGATGCAAACTCTTATAAACTTGTAGCGGAACTAAAAGGTACGAAGCCGGTTGAGAATAAAGAGGACACTGCAAAGAAAATTGCGGGAGTACTCGGAAAAGATGAAGAGAAGATTTTAGCTACATTAAATAAAAAAGATAAAAGTCAAGTCGAATTTGGAACGCTAGGTAAAGATTTGACGAAAGAACAGAAAGAACAAATAGAAGCATTGAAATTACCGGGAATATCTTTTATTACTGAAAATGCAAGAGTGTATCCAAACGGTGATTTTGCATCTTACGTTATAGGTCATGCGAAGCCGAATGAAAAGGGAACCTCGGTAGGTCAATTTGGCTTAGAACAAAGTTTGGATAAATATTTAAGTGCTTCTAACGGAAAAGTAGCTTATACAGGGGATCGTAAGGGTGTATCGCTAGATGGTGGAAAAGTGAACGTAGAGGCACCTAAAAACGGAGATAACGCGTATTTAACGATAGATCAACGTATTCAAAGTTATTTAGAAGATGCGATGAAAGAAGCGAGTAAACATTATGAACCAGAAAATTTAATAGGGATTGTTGCGGATCCAAAAACAGGAAAAATATTAGGGATGTCTAGTAAACCTAGTTATGATCCAAATGATCGTCAAATTGAATATTTCTTCAATGACGCAATTGCAAATGCATTTGAACCTGGATCAACAATGAAAATTTTCACGCTAGCAGCAGCTATTAATGAAGGTGTGTATAAGGGACAAGATTATTATCAGTCTGGTACATATCCTGTCGGGAACCGAAAAATAAAAGATCATAACGGCGGTGCTGGATGGGGATCTATCACGTTTGATGAAGGGGTAGAGCGTTCTTCCAACGTAGCGTTTGCAATTTTAGGGGATCAAAAACTTGGTCCAGAACGTTTCCGGAAATATATTCATAGCTTTGGATTAGATGAAAAAACGAATATTGATTTACCTGGTGAAGGTTCAAATACCATTGTATTCGATCAGCAAATACAGCAGGTAACAACAGCTTTTGGGCAAGGTTCTACTGTAACACCAATTCAGCTTGTACAAGCTGCAACTGCTATTGCAAATGATGGGAAAATGATGAAGCCTTATACAATTGATAAAATTGTAGATCCAATAACAGGAGAAGTAAAATTAGAACATAAGCCAGAAGAAGTGGGGAAACCTGTTACAAAAGAAACAGCAGCGCAAGTAAGACAGTTATTAGAACGCGTTGTTACATCGCCGAAAGGAACAGGAACTGCTTATAAAGTCGATGGATATTCAGTTGGTGGTAAAACAGGGACAGCACAAATTCCGGATGGAAAAGGTGGCTATATGACAGGAAGAGAGAATTATATATTCTCATTCTTAGGGATGGCACCTATGGACGATCCACAACTTGTTGTGTATGTAGCTGTTAAACAGCCAAAATTGAAAGATGATGAGAATGGCGCACAGCCTTTAGCTGATATTTTTAAATATGTAACAAAAAATAGTTTAGAGTATTTAAAGATTAAGCCTAATGAAGTGAAAGATCCGAAGAAATATGTGAAAGAGCAGCAAACTGCTGTTCCGGATGTAACAGAAAAAACGATGGAAGAAGCGAAAAAAGCCATTGAAAAGGCAAAACTTCGTCCAATCGTATTAGGTGAAGGGAAAGTACAGCAACAAGTACCGAAAGCGACTGAGCAAACATTGAAGGGTGACCGAGTTTTCTTAGTAGGAGATAAACCTACAATGCCAAATATACAAGGCTGGGCACTGCGTGATGTTATGAATTTAGCAAAAACATTAAAGCTTAACCTAAAACCTACTGGTACCGGATATGTAACCGAACAAAGTGTGGCAGAAGGAACATTGTTACAACCTGGTACAGAGTTAGGTGTAACACTTGTACCGCCACTTGAACCACAACAAGAAGCAGAAAAACCGTAATGGTAAAAGAGAAGAAGTTCTAATTAAATAAGTACAAGCATATATTTGGAACAAGCTAGGCGTAAGGGAGGCTTGTTCCAATATGCGTGTATCAAATGTAACAGTTAGAAAACGACTTATTTTTATACTCATATCAGGTATACTTATTTTCACTATCATCGATATTCGTCTTGGATATGTGCAATTTTTTCTTGGCAATATGTTAACGGATCGTGCGAAGGATTCATGGAGTCGTAATATTACTTTTGAACCTGAACGTGGGAAAATTTTAGACCGAAATGGTGTGGAACTTGCCACAAATAAAAGTGCCCCAACTGTCTTTGTTGTACCGAGGCAAATTGAAAAACCAGCAGAGACTGCAGAGAAGTTAGCTGCAGTATTAGGTGTGGAAAAAGATGAGGTTTATAAGCGAATTACAAAAAAAGAATCGATTGTAAGGTTAGATAAAGGCGGAAGGAAAATATCACATGATAAAGCGAAAGAGGTACGAGGATTAAGTTTGAAAGGTGTTTATATCGCAGAGGACTCTATCCGGTACTATCCATTTGGAAACTTTCTATCACACGTATTAGGGTTTGCAGGTAGTGATAACCAAGGTCTTATGGGACTAGAAAAATATTATGATAAAGAGCTAAATGGTGATGATGGTCATGTGCGTTTTTTTGCGGATGCAAAAGGACAAAGGATGCCTAATGTTGGCGATGATTTCAAAAAACCAGAAGCTGGTTTGAATTTAGGTTTAACAATTGATGCACGTATTAATAGAATTATGGAAAGAGAAATGAATATTGCAGAGTCGACATATAATCCAGATGGTATGATTGCGATCGCAATGAATCCGAAAAATGGTGAAATTTTAGGTATGTCGAGTCGGCCGAGCTTTGATCCAGCGGATTTTCAAAGTGTTTCTCCAGAAGTGTATAATAGAAATTTACCGGTATGGAGTACGTATGAGCCTGGTTCAACATTTAAGATCATTACGTTAGCCGCAGCCTTGAATGAAAATTTAGTAGACTTAGAGAAAGATACGTTTTATGATGATGGAGCAGCTGAAGTTGGTGGAGCTAGATTGAAATGCTGGAAAGCGGGAGGCCATGGTAGCCAAACGTTTTTAGAAGTAGTTCAAAACTCTTGTAACCCGGGATTTATTGAACTGGGTGATCGTCTTGGTAAAGACCGATTGTTTAAATACATTCGTAATTTCGGTTTTGGGCAGAAAACCGGAATCGATTTGCAAGGTGAAGGTAGTGGGATTTTATTTAATTTAGATAAAGTCGGTCCAGTCGAACAAGCAACCACTTCATTCGGTCAAGGCGTTTCTGTAACACCAATTCAACAAGTAGCAGCAGTAGCGGCGGCTGTAAATGGTGGAACATTGTATCAACCGTATATAGCTAAAGAATTTATTGATCCGAAAAATAATCAAGTTGTAAGTAAAAAGACACCTGTGGAAAAAAGAAAAGTTATTTCCAAGGAAACTTCAGAAAAAGTTCGGTATGCATTAGAGAATGTTGTAGCAAAGGGATCTGGTAAAGGTGCTTTCATTGATGGGTATCGTGTAGGTGGAAAAACAGGTACGGCTCAAAAGGTGAAAGATGGTAAATATTTAGAGAATAATTATATAGTATCTTTTATCGGCTTTGCTCCAGCAGATGATCCGGAAATTGTTGTCTATGTTGCTGTTGATAATCCGAAAGGTGTAACGCAATTTGGTGGAGTAGTAGCAGCTCCAATTGTTGGGAATATTCTTCGGGATGCACTTCCTGTTATGGGAGTGAAACCGAGAAAAGAACAAGTTGAGAGAGAATATAAATGGGGCGATATACCAACTGTGGAAGTTCCGAATTTAATTGGTATGAAAAAGAAAGACTTACAGACGCAACTCGTCGATTTGAAGCTTGATATAAGTGGAGATGGAGAGAAAGTCATTAAACAATCCCCAGAAGCAGGAGCTAAAGTGAAAGAAGGCTCAAAAATTAGAATTTACTTCGGGAATTAAAGGTAACCTAGTACGTTTTATGGTACAATTGGTGGAAGTGAGTTCTTTATAGAAGAGTTACTTAATTTGAGGCCGTAAGGGTTTCAGTTATAAATAGGTCTATTTATTAGACACAGTAGCACCTACCTCCTATTTCACATAATTAGGAGGTAGCGTGTTGCTTATTAAAAAAAGAGATAAATACACAATGTAGAGAGGGTTTAGTGAAATGAAGTTGCATACACTTGTATCATGTTTGCATGATTTTCCAGTTGTTCCAAAAGAAAATCCAGAAATCACATCTATAGAAGCTGATTCACGTAAAGTGAAAGAAGGAAGCTTATTTGTATGTATGAAAGGGTATACGGTTGATAGCCATGATTTTGCTAAGCAAGCAGCGGCACAAGGAGCGGCTGCTATTGTTGCGGAAAGACCAATTGATGTTGACGTTCCAGTTGTACTTGTGAAAAATACTTTTCGTTCGTTAGCGGTTTTAGCTGATTATTTTTATGGTCAACCAACGCACAAGTTACATTTAATCGGAATTACAGGTACAAATGGAAAGACAACAACATCGCATATTATGGATGAGATTATGCGCGCACATGGTCATAAAACAGGGCTAATTGGAACGATTAATATGAAAATCGGTGATGAAACATTTGAGGTGAAAAATACAACGCCAGATGCACTAACACTTCAACAGACGTTTTCAAAAATGGTTGAACACAGTGTGGATAGCACAGTAATGGAAGTTTCGTCGCATGCTTTAGATCTTGGTCGTGTACACGGATGTGATTACGATGTAGCAGTGTTTACAAATTTAACACAAGATCATTTAGACTATCATAAAACGATGGAAGAATATAAACATGCCAAAGGGTTGTTATTTGCACAACTTGGCAATAGTTATAACCATAATCGTGAAAAGTACGCGGTACTGAATAACGATGATGCTGTAACAGAGGAGTACATGAGAAGTACTGCAGCAACTGTTGTAACGTATGGAATTGATACAACAAGTGATATTATGGCCAAAGATATCGTTATGACGAGTGGTGGAACTACGTTTACGCTTGTAACACCGTATGAAAGTGTAAATGTTACGATGAAATTGATTGGGAAATTTAATGTATATAACGTACTAGCGGCAACAGCGGCAGGACTTGTTTCCGGTGTAAGTTTAGAAACGGTCATTGATGTGATAAAGAATCTAGCTGGAGTTCCAGGACGTTTTGAAGTGGTTGATGGTGGACAAAATTATACAGTTATTGTTGATTATGCACATACGCCAGATAGCTTAGAGAATGTATTGAAAACAGCAAAACAGTTTGCAAAAGGTGACGTATATTGTATCGTCGGTTGTGGCGGTGATAGAGATCGTACAAAGAGACCAATCATGGCAAGTGTCGCAACAAAATATGCAACTCATGCAATTTACACTTCAGATAATCCAAGAAGTGAAGAGCCGGGGGCTATTTTAGATGATATGGTACAGGGTGCAAATGGGAATAATTATGAAGTGATTATTGATAGAAAAGAAGCGATATGCCATGCAATTGCTAACGCGAAAGCTGAAGACATCATTATTATTGCTGGTAAAGGTCATGAAACGTATCAAATTATTGGAAAAGACGTTCATCATTTTGACGATCGTGAAGTCGCTAAAGAAGCAATTACAGAGCGTTTAAACAACGAAGAGTAACAACATGAGAGGAGGACTACATGTGCTTGAGCAAGGTTTATTAGTAACGGCTGGGGTAGCATTCTTAATTTCTGTTGCCCTTTCGCCATTGTTTATTCCATTTTTAAGGAAATTAAAGTTCGGACAGAGCATTCGTGATGAGGGACCAAAGTCACATCAAAAAAAATCAGGGACTCCAACAATGGGTGGTATTGTCATATATGTATCTATGATGGTAACTTCACTTATTATGGCGATTAAGTTTAATCATTTAGGTGCAGAGGTTTCGTTATTATTATTAGTGACATTTGGTTACGGATTAATTGGATTTTTAGATGACTACATAAAGGTAGTTAAGAAGAGAAACCTTGGTTTAACATCAAAACAAAAATTAGTAGGTCAGCTTGTTATTGCTATTGCATTCTTTTTAATTGGAAAAGGGCAAGCGTTCCACACATACATCATGATTCCGGGAACGGATGTTAAGTTTGAATTAGGTTGGGCTTATTTTGTACTTGTACTATTTATGCTTATTGGTGGATCAAATGCAGTTAACTTAACTGACGGTTTAGATGGTTTATTATCAGGAACAGCGGCTATTGCATTTGGAGCGTTTAGTATTATTGCTGTAGCACAAGAGCAGTTTGGAGTAGCGATATTCTGTATGGCAGTTGTAGGAGCTGTACTTGGATTTTTAGTATTTAATGCAAATCCAGCGAAAGTGTTTATGGGAGATACAGGTTCCTTAGCTTTAGGGGGAGCCATTGCAGCTGTAGCAATTTTATTAAAACAAGAATTGCTACTTGTAATTATTGGTGGCGTATTCGTAATGGAAACTTTATCTGTTATTATTCAGGTTATTTCGTTTAAAACAACAGGAAAACGTGTCTTTAAAATGAGTCCATTACACCATCATTATGAATTATGTGGTTGGTCAGAGTGGCGTGTTGTTGTGACGTTTTGGTCTGTAGGATTTTTATTAGCTGTGTTAGGAATTTATATCGGGGTGTGGATGTAATTGAAAACTGTAACTGAATTTCAAAATAAAAATATTCTTGTATTAGGCATTGCAAAAAGTGGTTATGCAGCAGCTACGTTGTTACAAAAATTAGGGGCAAATGTTATTGTAAATGACGGAAAGCCTTTAGCAGAAAATGTACTTGCTGCAGAATTACAAGCAAAAGGAATGGACGTTGTATGCGGTGGTCATCCTTTAGAGTTATTAGAGAGAAATATTTCTCTTGTAGTAAAAAATCCAGGAATCCCGTATTCTAATCCAATATTAGTTGCTGCGAAAGAAAAGCAAATTCCAATTGTTACGGAAGTTGAATTAGCATATCGTATCGCAGAAGCACCATTTGTTGGGATTACGGGATCTAACGGTAAAACGACGACGACAATGCTTACATTTGAAATGCTAAAAGAAGGACAAAAGCATCCTGTAATTGCAGGGAACATTGGAACTGTAGCGTGTGAAGTAGCACAGGATGCAAAAGAAAATGAAGTTGTAGTTACAGAACTTTCATCGTTCCAATTGATGGGAGTAGAATTGTTCCAACCTAAAATTGCTGCGTTTTTAAATTTATTTGAGGCCCACTTAGATTATCATGGGACGAAGAAGGAATATGGTTTAGCGAAAGCAAATATTTTTAAAAACCAAACAGAAAATGATTATAGTGTAATAAATGCAGATGATGCAGATGTGATGGCTCTATCTGCTTATAGTAAAGGACAAAAAGTACTATTCTCGACAACGAAAGAAATTGAAGATGGTGCGTGTATAAAAGATAATGCTCTTTATTTTAAAGGTGAAAAAGTTGTTGAAGTAGGCGATATCGTTTTACCTGGTCAGCATAATTTAGAAAATATTTTAGCGGCGATGAGTATCGCAAAATTACTGGGTGTTTCTAATGAAGCGATTACGGCGGTGTTAAAACGTTTTACAGGTGTAAAACATCGTTTAGAATATGTAACAACTCTTAACAACCGTAAGTTTTATAATGACTCAAAAGCAACGAATATGTTAGCGACTGAGAAAGCTTTATCTGCGTTTACACAACCGATTGTGTTATTAGCAGGTGGGCTTGATCGTGGAAATGAATTCGATGATTTAATTCAGTATTTCAAAAATGTAAAAGCAATTGTAACATTTGGACAAACAGCTCCAAAATTAGTAAGAGCTGCAGAAAAAGCGGGATTAGGTACAATTGAAAGTGTCGATACTTTAGATGAAGCGGTAGTGAAAGCTTATGCTCATTCTACAGATGGCGATGTAATTCTTCTTTCTCCAGCATGTGCAAGCTGGGATCAATTTAAAACATTTGAAGAAAGAGGAGACATTTTTATACAAGCTGTGCATAAACTTATATAAAGTAAATCAAAACATCAGTAGGCTAACACCTACTGATGTTTTGTTACATAGGGCAAAAGTTTCTGCCTAAAGAGGTGGTGTTTATGGGTAATGAAGAAAACGCCTGATTTTATTCTCATCATCGTTACACTTGCGTTGTTAACAATCGGAATGATTATGGTGTATAGTGCGAGTGCGGTTTGGGCCTCTTATAAAATGGGGGACTCATTCTTTTTTGCAAAAAGGCAATTGTTATTTGCAAGTCTTGGTGTAATGGCTATGTTTTTTATCATGAAAATTGATTATTGGGTGTGGCGTACGTATTCAAAAGTAATTTTGCTAGTTTGCTTCATTCTTCTTATTCTTGTTCTTATTCCAGGGGTAGGACTTGTCCGAGGAGGAGCGCGAAGTTGGATTGGAATCGGGGCATTTTCCATTCAACCGTCAGAATTTATGAAGTTTGCGATGATTATTTTCTTAGCAAAATTTTTAGCGGAACGACAAAAATTAATTACCTCTTTTAAACGTGGTTTACTACCAGCTCTTGGTTTTGTATTTCTTGCTTTTGGGATGATTATGTTACAGCCAGATCTTGGCACAGGAACGGTAATGGTTGGGACATGTATCATTATGATATTTATCTCGGGAGCAAGGGTCTTTCACTTTGCAATGTTTGGTTTGCTAGGTATAGCAGGATTTGTAGGGCTAATTGCATCAGCACCGTATCGAATGAAACGTATTACATCATATTTAGATCCGTGGTCAGATCCGCTTGGAAGTGGATTTCAAATTATTCAATCGTTACTCGCAATTGGGCCTGGTGGATTATTTGGGCTCGGACTTGGACAAAGTAGACAAAAGTTTCTTTATTTACCTGAACCACAAACAGACTTTATATTTGCAATCTTATCCGAGGAATTAGGTTTTATTGGTGGTTCATTTGTGTTATTATTATTTAGTCTATTATTATGGCGTGGGATTCGTATAGCTTTAGGAGCGCCAGATTTATATGGTACGTTTTTAGCAGTAGGTATTGTGGCGATGATTGCGATTCAAGTAATGATTAATGTGGGTGTTGTAACAGGATTGATGCCTGTTACGGGTATTACTTTGCCGTTTTTAAGTTATGGTGGATCGAGTTTGACATTAATGTTAATGGCAGTAGGTGTATTATTAAATATAAGTCGCCATTCTCGCTACTAAACCCTGTTTTATAAGACAGGGTTTTTCGTATGTGCGCGAAGAAACATGATGTATATAGAAATAAATACGACTGAAATAAGAAAAGAGAAGCGGAGGAGTTAGTAGTGCGAGTATTAGTAAGTGGTGGGGGCACTGGAGGTCATATTTATCCGGCTCTTGCTTTAATAAGAGAAATAAAAAAGTTAAATCCGGAAGCAAGGTTTTTATATATTGGTACGGAGAATGGATTAGAGAGCACAATCGTTCCAAAAGCAGGTATACCGTTTCAATCGATTGTTATAAGTGGATTTAAGCGTAAAATATCGTTAGATAACGTGAAAACGGTGATGCGTTTCCTAAAGGGTGTACAAGATAGTAAACGATATATTCGTCGTTTTAATCCGGATATTGTGATTGGAACGGGTGGATATGTATGTGGACCAGTTGTGTATGCTGCGGCAAAATTAGGTATTCCAACTATTGTACATGAACAAAATAGTGTACCTGGTGTAACGAATAAATTTTTAAGTCGCTATGTTGATAAAGTTGCGGTGTGTTTTGAAGCGGCTGCAGAACATTTTCCACAGTCAAAAGTTGTCATGACAGGAAATCCACGAGCATCAGAAGTAATGGATCAGAATGGAATGAAAGGAAAACGTTCAGTAGGTTTATCTCTTCCTAAAAAATCCGTACTTATTTTTGGGGGAAGCCGTGGGGCTAGACCGATTAACGATGCTTTCGTAGAAGCAATTGAACAGTTTGGAAATAAAAGTTACGAAATATTGTATGTAACAGGTGAAGTTCATTATGACAAAGTAATGGAAGCAGTGAAGCAAAAAGGGAATCCGAATAATGTGATTATTAAACCTTTCATTCATAATATGCCAGAGGTACTTACAGGGGTAGATCTTGTTGTTTCAAGAGCTGGGGCAACAACACTTGCAGAATTAACCGCATTAGGAAAGCCAAGTGTGTTAATTCCGAGTCCTTACGTAACAAATAACCATCAGGAAAAAAATGCACGTTCTGTTGTCGATAAAGGGGCAGCAAAAATGTTGCTTGAAAAAGATTTAACAGCTGAAACGCTTATTCGTGATATTGATGAGATTTTATTAGATGCACAAACATTACAAAATATGAAGCTAGCTGCTACACAATTAGGTATTCCAGATGCAGCAAATAAGCTGTATGAAGTAATGAATAAGCTTGTAAAAAAATAACGTTAGGTGAACGCCCTGCATACTACTGTAATAAGGATACTTAGTATGGGGGAGATTGTTTATGGAGCAATTAGTAAATGAGCTTATAGAAGCAAATGTTGGTCGCGTGTTAGTGAATGAACCGTTAGCGCGTTATACCACTATGAAAATAGGTGGACCAGCTGATATTTTAATTGTGCCAAAGCATATTGCCGGTATTGAAAAAACTTTGCAGTTAGTAAAAAAATATAAAACAAAGTGGACTGTAATTGGTCGCGGTTCGAACCTTCTTGTATCTGATCTAGGTATAGAAGGTGTCGTTATTCGTTTAGGAGAAGGATTAGACCATTTAGAAGTCGAAAAACATAGAGTAAGAGTTGGTGGTGGGTATCCCCTTATTAAATTGTCAACTTTACTGAGTCGTCAAGGGTTAGCCGGTCTGGAGTTTGCAAGTGGTATTCCAGGAAGTGTTGGTGGTGCAGTGTATATGAATGCAGGAGCACATAAATCGGATATAGCACACATATTATCAAAAGCTCTTATTTTGTTTGAAAACGGAACAATTGACTGGTTAACGCATGGAGAAATGGAGTTTTCCTATCGTACATCTATATTACAAACGAAACGTCCTGGTATTGTTTTGGAAGCTGAGTTTCAATTACAGATAGGAGAGCGTGAGGGAATCGTAAGTCTCATGCAAAAGAATAAAGATTACCGCCGTGAAACACAGCCATGGAATCATCCTTGTGCAGGAAGTGTATTTCGGAATCCAATTCCATACTTTGCAGGAGATTTAATAGAAAAGGCCGGGCTTCGTGGTTATCAAATAGGTGGAGCTCAAATTTCTGAAATGCATGGGAATTTTATTATTAATACTGGGGGAGCCAGCGCCCAAGATGTCTTATCTTTAATTGCATTAATAAAACAAACAATCAAGGATAAATTTAGCGTAGAAATGCATACAGAAGTAGAAATCATTGGAAGATAACGGTTATTCGTTCCGCTCATTATCATTTATGTTATAATAAGAAGATAAGAACGGCATGAGGAACATGCCGTTCTTTATGTTACGTAGGGGGATCGTACATGAAAAATAGTAAAGTGATTAAACTACAGGATCGTGTACCAAAGTTAAAAAATCAGCAGAAAAAAAACAAAAAAAATGTTAATCATCGGTTGATTTTATACATATCAATTTTATTTTTATTAGTGCTCTTTTTAATTTATTTTCGGTCTCCGCTTAGCAATATTAAAAAGATAAGTGTGTTTGGAAATCATTATATGACAGATGAGCAAGTGATGAAGGAATCAGGTGTGACGTATGATACAAGTTATTTCCGAGTGACAGCACATAAAGCAGAAGAAAACCTAACGAAACGAAAAGAAATTAAAGCAGTAAATGTAAAAAAACGTTTTCCAAATAAAATTGATGTTCATATTGAAGAATATTTAACGATTGGTTATATAAACAAAGATGGGAAATTACAACCGCTATTAGAGAACGGGAAAACACTTGATGTCCTCCCGAACGGAAAACTTCCTGTTGCAGCGCCAATTTTTGAACCTTTTAAAGAGGAGAAAATGAAGGAGTTAATTGCTGAGCTTGAAAAATTAACACCAACTATTTTAAGGTCTATTTCTGAAATTCGTTATTCACCGACGAATGCGAATGAAGACCATCTTACTTTATATATGAATGAAGGGTATGAAGTGAGTACTACGATTCAAAATTTCGCAAAACGTATGGAAACCTATCCGCTTATTTTAAAAACAATTGAGCCAGGAAAAAAGGTATTAATTGACTTAGAAGTAGGGGCATATACGAAAGAATTAGAAGCGGAAGAAAAAAAAGAATAGAACGATAGTTTTCACTGCGTTATCGTAGAAAAAACAAAACGAACGTTCTGCTTGATGCGTCTAAATTTACTAGAATGGTTCATTTGATGAAAAAGATGTAAAAATTCTTAGATTCATACTAGGATTGGTACAAGTTTCACTTTTCTATGAGTACATCTTAGTGTAGACTTATACTTGGCGGTAATCTTTACACTTGAAATAGAATTATTTCAAGATAAGCAGATATTCACAGTTTACTGCGATATTCTTAAATGAATGTTAAATAAAAATAAGAAAAATATAGGGTTAAAAAAGGGAAACGTATAAAGACGTTGAATATTTTTCTTATAAATAGTAAAGTTGCGATTGTTGTTCCATATATTGAGTTGTATGGTATAAATAAAGAAGGAGGTGCCAAAGAATGAACAGCAATGAAATATATGTTAGTCTTGACATCGGTACATCCAATGTTAAAGTCATCATTGGTGAAATGGTTAATGACAGCTTAAACATTATTGGTGTTGGAAATGTAAAATCAAATGGTTTAAAGAAGGGATCGATAGTTGATATAGACGAGACTGTTCGATCAATTAAAAAAGCAATTGAACAAGCTGAGCGCATGGTGGGGATCCACATTGAGCAAGTTGTAGTAGGTGTCAATGCAAACCAGGTACAGCTACTTCCTTGTCACGGAGTAGTCGCTGTTTCAAATGAAGATCGTGAAATCGGGAATGAAGATGTCTTACGCGTTCTAGATGCAGCACAAGTTGTGTCAATTGCTCCAGAACGTGAGTTTATTGATGTGGTACCTCGACAGTTCATCGTAGACGGTCTTGACGAGATTAACGATCCACGCGGGATGATCGGTGTAAGATTAGAAATGGAAGGTACACTTATTACAGGCTCGAGAACTTTACTACATAATCTACTTCGTTGTGTAGAAAAAGCAGGTCTTGAAATTGTTGATATTTGTCTTCAACCTTTAGCGGCTGCAACAGTTGCTATATCTTCAGATGAAAAAAATAGAGGAGTAGCCCTTGTTGATATGGGGGGAGGATCTACAACTTTATCTATTTTTAAAGATGGAGAGTTACAAGCGACGAGCGTATTACCATTAGGTGGAGACCATATAACGAAGGATATTGCGATTGGGTTGAAAACTTCAACAGAAAATGCAGATCAAATTAAGTTGAAATATGGACATGCTTTTTATGATACAGCATCTGAAGAAGAGATGTTTACGGTTCCTATTATGGGAAGCGATCAAACAGAACAATATTCTCAGTTGGAATTATCGGATATAATAGAGGCTCGTGTAGAGGAAATTTTAATGTTTGTTCAAGATGAAGTGCGTAAGCTAGGAGTAAAGCAAGTAGCTTCTGGTTATGTGCTAACTGGTGGAATTGCTTCTATGCCAGGTGTCCTTGATCTTGCATATGATATTTTACATGAAAATGTTCGTATAGCAACTCCTGATTATATTGGTGTGCGTGAGCCCCAATATACAAGTGGAGTGGGATTAATTAAACATTCTTATCAAAAAGCTAAATTACGTGGGAAAAATGTGCAGGAAAAGCAAGAGCATTTTGAACCAGTACCAGCTCCAGCACCAACGCCGGTACAACAGCAACCTGCGAAACAAAAAACTCGTAATCAAAACAATAATAATCAAAATGATGACCGTATGATGTCAAAAGTAAAACGTGTATTCCGTTATTTATGGGATTAAAATTGGACACGAAAAATGAGGTTCTAGGGGGATTTCGACATGTTAGAGTTTGATACTACTCAAGATCAATTAGCGAATATAAAAGTTATCGGTGTCGGCGGTGGCGGAAACAATGCTGTAAACCGTATGATTGAACACGGTGTACAAGGTGTAGACTTTATCGCTGTGAATACTGATGCACAAGCATTAAATCTATCAAAAGCTGAAACAAAAATGCAAATTGGTGGAAAATTAACACGTGGACTTGGTGCAGGTGCAAACCCTGAAGTAGGGAAAAAAGCTGCAGAAGAAAGTAAAGAACAGATCCAAGAAGCACTTCGTGGTGCAGATATGGTCTTCGTAACTGCTGGTATGGGCGGCGGAACTGGAACTGGTGCAGCTCCAGTTGTTGCTCAAGTTGCAAAAGAATTAGGTGCATTAACAGTTGGTGTTGTAACACGTCCATTTACATTTGAAGGACGTAAGCGTGCAACACAAGCAGCATCTGGTATTGCGGCATTTAAAGAAAATGTAGATACACTTATTGTAATTCCAAACGATCGCTTATTAGAGATTGTTGATAAAAATACGCCAATGTTAGAAGCGTTCCGTGAAGCAGATAACGTATTACGTCAAGGTGTTCAAGGTATTTCTGATTTAATTGCAACACCAGGTTTAATTAACTTAGACTTCGCAGACGTAAAGACAATTATGTCTAATAGAGGTTCTGCTTTAATGGGTATTGGTTCTGGTAATGGAGAAAATCGTGCTGCTGAAGCTGCGAAAAAAGCGATTTCTAGTCCGTTATTAGAAACATCTATTGATGGAGCTCAAGGTGTTATCATGAATATTACGGGTGGAGCTAACTTAAGCTTATATGAAGTACAAGAAGCGGCAGACATTGTAGCTTCAGCTTCAGATCCAGAAGTAAATATGATTTTCGGTTCGGTTATTAATGAAGGATTAAAAGATGATATCGTTGTAACTGTAATTGCAACTGGTTTTGATGATAGCATTGCAACTCAACCACCAAAACCAATTATCCGTCCAAATGCGAATCACACGCAACAACAGCAACAGCCAGTAGCTCAACCTTCAAAACAACGTGAAGTAAAACGTGAAATGAAGCGTGAAGAGCCGGTTGTACATGAACGTCATTCAGATTCAGATGATATCGATATTCCAGCATTCTTACGTAATCGTCGTAGACGATAAAAGAAAAGGAGCTTTTATGCTCCTTTTTTGTTTTATATAGGGAAAAGATCTGCTAAGCAGGTCTTTTTTTATTTTATATATCTTAATTTTTAAGTTGCAGGAAATCATTTATATGTAAGTAGAACAGTATATGATTCTATGAAAAATATACTTTTATTTTTTAACGACAGATTATGTCTAGAAATCACAAAATAACAAAAAAACACCTCCGCAAATTGACACACTTTCCTATTGGATATGCATTATACTAGTCTCAACTTAAATAAAGAGGTGAATTGTTTGGTTGTTTACGCCGACGTTGTTTGGTTGTTAAACGCCTGCATTGATTTTCTTTTACTTTTATTATCAGCCACCGTGTTAAAAAAGAAGATCAAAAGATGGAGGCTTGTGTTAGGCGCATTTATAGGTTCAACCATTGTTATTTTTGCCTTTACTCCTTTTGCTTCTATGATGACACATCCAATTATGAAACTACTGTACTCGTTACTTATTGTGTATACAGCATTTGGGTTTACAACGTTTAGAAATTATACACAAACTGTTTTTACTTTTTACTTTGTCACCTTTATGGTTGGCGGAGGGTTAATTGGCACTCATTTCTTTTTGCAAACGAATGAAATGGTAAGTGGATTGGTCCAATCTCAATCAATTTCTTACGGTGATCCAATTAGCTGGTTGTTTGTTGTTTTTGGTTTTCCGGTAATTTATTATTTTTCTAAAAAGCGTATTGAAAGCGTAGAGGTTACAAAAATACACTATGATCAAATTGTGAAATTGAAAATTCAATTAGCTGAAGAGGAACTAGAACTCGCAGGTTTAATTGATAGTGGGAACCAACTTTACGACCCGTTAACGAAAACACCCGTTATGATTATGCATATTTCATCATTAGAACATTGCTTACCAGCTTGGTTAACAGAACAAATTTATTCCAAAACAGAGATTCCTCAAATACCAGAAAATGATTCTGGGTGGGCGACAAAATTACGTTTAATTCCTTTCCGAGCAGTAGGAGTAGAGAATCAATTTTTATGGGCAATTAAGCCAGACAGTGTGCAAATTTATCATGAAGGTAGTTCTATTGCCGTGAACAAAGTATTGATTGGATTAAATACACAACAGTTGTCAACCAATGGAGAGTATCAATGTATTGTGCATCCGAAAATGTTAATTTCACAAAAAATGGTAATTGCTTAATAATGGGAGGCGGGATAATATGATGAAATTAAAATTTTATTTAGTATATCTTTGGTATAAAGTATTGTTGAAATTAGGAATTAAGACCGATGAAATTTATTATATTGGTGGAAGTGAAGCGTTGCCACCGCCGTTAACGAAAGAAGAAGAGGAAGTTCTTTTGAATAAATTGCCAAAAGGCGATCAGGCAGCAAGATCATTACTAATTGAACGCAACTTACGGCTAGTTGTATATATAGCAAGAAAGTTTGAAAATACAGGGATAAATATTGAAGATTTAATTAGTATAGGAACAATTGGTCTTATTAAAGCAGTCAATACATTTAATCCAGAAAAGAAAATAAAATTAGCAACATATGCCTCACGTTGTATAGAAAATGAAATTTTAATGCATTTGCGCCGAAATAACAAAAATCGTTCAGAAGTTTCTTTTGATGAACCGCTTAACATTGATTGGGATGGGAATGAACTTTTGTTATCTGATGTATTAGGTACAGACGATGATATTATTACAAAAGATTTAGAAGCTACTGTTGATCGTCATCTTCTAATGAAAGCATTACATCAATTAAATGATCGTGAAAAACAAATTATGGAACTTCGATTTGGGCTTGCTGGAGGAGAGGAAAAGACGCAAAAAGATGTGGCGGATATGCTTGGGATTTCACAGTCATACATTTCACGTTTAGAAAAAAGAATCATAAAAAGATTACGAAAAGAATTTAATAAAATGGTGTAAAGAATAAGACCAGCCGTTATCTAGGCTGGTCTTATTCTCTTTAGTTGTATGAGGAGAGAAAACTAAAATGAAAAATGAAGAGAAAACCGCATGCATAAAATCCCCTTCAAAGGAAATACTTTACACTGTACAGCAACTCCCGATAGGAGGGAACACTTTGACGAGAAACAAAGTAGAAATTTGCGGTGTTGATACAGCTAAACTTCCCGTACTAAAAAATGATGAAATGCGTAAATTATTTCGTGAAATGCAAAGTGGAGAGATAAGCGCAAGAGAGAAATTAGTGAATGGAAACTTACGTCTTGTACTGAGCGTCATCCAAAGATTTAATAACAGAGGAGAATATGTTGACGATTTATTTCAAGTTGGTTGCATTGGACTTATGAAATCCATTGATAACTTTGATTTAGGCCAAAATGTAAAATTTTCAACGTATGCTGTGCCGATGATTATTGGGGAAATACGCAGATATTTGCGTGATAACAATCCAATTCGCGTATCTCGCTCATTACGAGATATTGCGTATAAAGCGTTACAAGTAAGAGAAAAGTTGATTGCAGAAAATTCAAAAGAACCAACAGCAATGGATATTGCAAAAGTGCTTGAAGTGACTCATGAAGAAATTGTTTTTGCTTTAGATGCGATTCAAGATCCAGTTTCATTATTTGAGCCGATTTATAACGATGGAGGAGATCCTATCTTTGTTATGGATCAGTTAAGTGATGAAAAACAAAAGGACGAGCAGTGGGTTGAAGAATTAGCACTAAAAGAAGGAATGAAGCGTTTAAATGATCGTGAGAAAATGATTATTCGAAAACGTTTCTTCCAAGGAAAAACGCAAATGGAAGTTGCAGAAGAAATTGGGATTTCTCAAGCACAAGTGTCACGTTTAGAGAAATCAGCTATTAAACAAATGAATAAGACGATTCAAGGATAAGGTTTCACCATTTATGGTGAGACCTTTTTATATGTCATATAGTTTGTTTACGCTCATAGTAGGGTAGCTGTGTTCATATAATGAAAATAGTATGGAATTAGTAGAGGGTGCTTCCTGTTAATTTGAGAAACAGTATTTTTTTATTCGTCATATATAAGGGAGGGGATGAAAGTGATACGAATTTCGGAGTTGCAGATGAAAGACATAATAAATGTGTCAGATGGAAAAAGGCTTGGAAATATTGGAGATATCGAAATCGATATGAACACAGGGAAGATTAAATCTATTATCATTTCCAAACAGGCACGTATGTTAGGGATTTTTGGGAAAGATGTAGAAATTGTAATTCCTTGGGAGGAAATTATGAAAATTGGGGAAGATGTCATACTTGTTAGAGTAAATCCTGTTAATTCTGTAACAGAATCAATACAAACACCGACAATTTCATAAAGAATATTACAAATTCCTCTTTTTTTTCTGTTAGGATTATGAAAAAATAAAAGTATGGTAAAATAGACAGGAAGTACCATGCTTTTTTCTGTTATTTTAATTAAAAGGAGCATCTTTATGAGAGAACCATTTAAATATGTGGACGGTATACTGTATTTACAAGCGTGGAAAGAACTTGGAAACATTACTGCTGGATTTACGACAAAAGATGGTGGGATAAGTACCGGCTCCTTTCATGCGATGAATTTAGGATTACATGTGAATGATATCGTGGAGAACGTTCATGAAAACAGACGCATTTTAGCTAATAAGTTACAAAAACCATTAGAAAACTGGATTTGCTCTGAACAAGTTCATGATCATCATGTTGAAAAAGTAGGACAACAGGAAAAAGGAAGCGGCGTCTATTCATATGAAGACGGCATTTCAAAAACAGATGGCATTTATACGACTAATAATGATGTTCTTCTAACATCTTGTTACGCGGATTGTGTTCCACTCTATTTTTATGCACCATCACATGGTATGATAGGACTTGCACATGCTGGATGGAAAGGGACTGTAAAAGAGATTGCAAAAGAAATGATTCAAAAATGGAATGCAGAAGGGATTTCAAGTGATGAAATTCATGTTGCAATTGGACCAGCAATTGGATCTTGTTGTTACGTTGTTGATGATCGAGTGTTAACAGCGGCAGAACAAGTAGTAAACGGTTCTGTCCCTTATAAAAAAATTTCTGATGGGCAGTATGCAATTAATTTAAAAGAAATTAATCGTATATTATGTGTACAAGCAGGCATAAAAGAAGAGAATATTGTAATGTCATCTCTTTGTACAAGCTGTGAAGAACAACTATTTTTCTCTCATCGTCGTGATCAGGGTAAGACGGGGAGAATGTTGAGTTTCATAGGTTTTAAGGAGGAAGAAAGCAAGTGACAGTACAAAAAAATTTAACAACTGTAAACGAAGCAATTAAACAATCTTGCGCACGAGCGGGACGTTCGTTGCAAGATATTAAACTCGTTGCGGTTACAAAAACGGTAGGAATTGAAAAAACAAACGAAGTCATTGAAGCTGGAATTATCGATTTAGGTGAAAATAGAAATGAAGGTTTCTTACAGAAGTACGAGCATTTCGGTTCAAAAGTGAATTGGCATTTTATTGGATCATTACAAACGAGAAAAGTAAAAGAAATCATTAATGAAATCGATTATTTACATTCGTTAGATCGTCTTTCACTTGCAAAAGAAATTCAAAAACGTGCGGATAAGAAAGTGAAATGTTTTATTCAAGTGAAAACATCATCTGAAGAATCAAAGCAAGGGTTGGCAATAGAAGAAACCATTTCTTTTATTCAAAGTTTGCAAGAATTGGATAAGATTGAAGTGGTGGGACTAATGACAATGGCTCCGTTTACAGAAGAAGAGGAAGAAATCAGACGCTGTTTTAAGGAGTTACGTATGCTACAAACAGAGGTGCAGGAGCTAGAATTATTACATGCGCCATGTAAAGAATTATCAATGGGAATGTCTAATGATTACACGATTGCGATTGAAGAAGGTGCTACATATATTCGTTTGGGGACGATTTTAGTAGGAAAAGCGTAAAAGGAAGGAGAATCTTATTATGAGTTGGTCAAAAGTAAAGTACTTCTTTTTTGATACACCGGAAGAAAAAGAAGCAGCTCAATATAGTTATGAAAAGGAGCAAACAGACATGAAGAAGCAGCAAGATCCGCCAGAACAACAAGATGTTACGTTTCCAAAAGCGCAACCGAAACAAAATGTTGTGAGCATTGAAACAGCAAAGCAATCTTCAAAAGTTGTTTTATTAGAACCACGCACATATTCGGAAGCGCAAGGGATTGCGGACCATTTAAAAGGTAGACGAGCTGTTGTGATTAATTTACAACGAATGTCTACTGATCAAGCTGTACGTATCGTTGACTTTTTAAGTGGTACTGTATACGCTATAGGCGGGGACATTCAAAAAATAGGACCGAAAACATTTATGTGTACGCCTGAAAATGTAGATATTGTTGGTGCAATTTCAGAGTTATTCGGTGAAGAAGAAGACACAAATATAAAGAGGTGGTAATACGCCATGGTAACAGTTTTAAACGTTTTAATTACTGCTATCGAGATTTACTCGTGGGCACTTATTATTTACATTCTCCTATCATGGTTCCCGGGTGCAAAGGAATCAACTTTCGGAGATTTTCTTGCGCGTATTTGTGAACCGTATTTAGAACCATTTCGCAGATTTATTCCGCCGCTTGGTATGATTGATATCTCTCCACTCGTTGCGATTTTTGCGTTAAAGCTTGCTACGAATGGTTTAGTAAGTATATTCCGCTATTTCTTATAGTAAGAGGTTAAATACATGAGCATCTATGAACATTTCAGACCCGATGAAGAGGTCTTTGTGGATAAGGTGTTAGAGTGGAAGCGAGCAGCGGAGTACCATCAAGTGAAACTAACAGATTTCCTTGATCCAAGACAACAACAAATTGTCAATATGGTAATAGGACAAGGGGATGTTGCTGTACAGTTTGATGGTGCAACGCCTCATGCAGAGCGTAAAAGAGCACTCATTTATCCGGACTATCTAGTAGTAAATGAAGAGGAATTTCAAGTAGAGGTATTAGAAATTGACTATCCTTCCAAGTTTTATACGCTAGAACATAGGCAAATATTAGGTACATTTATGTCTCTTGGTTTAACGAGAGAAAAATGTGGAGATATTTTGCTTCAAGAAAATCGTGCCCAAATTGTAGTCGCGAAAGAAGTTGTATCTTATATTGAGATGAACTTACAATCGATAGGGAAAGTGAAAGTCTCCTTATCATCAGTGCAAGGAGAAAAAATTCTACAGATGCAAGAAACGTGGGGAGAGAAATCTGGAACGGTTTCTTCACTTCGTTTAGATGTTATGTTAGCTGAAATGTTACATATATCCAGACAGAAAGTACAACCTTTCATAAAAAATGGACTAGTAAAAGTGAATTGGAAAACAGTGGAGCAAACCTCTTATGAATGTTATCCAGGAGATGTTTTTTCAGTGAGAGGATATGGACGAAGTAAATTGTTTTCTGTAGAAGGTAGAACAAAGCGCGACAAATGGAGAATTTTGTATGGTATACTAAAATGATTGGTTTTTTAGAAGGAAATCCTCCTATTTTGTCGAAGAAAAGATATAATTGAAAGAGGAAATTTAGATAACTACTTGGAGGTGGCGTTGTGCCGTTAACACCATTAGATATTCATAACAAAGAATTTGGTCGCGGATTCCGTGGCTATGATGAGGATCAAGTAAATGAGTTTCTTGATCAAATTATCAAAGATTATGAATTAGTCATTCGTGAGAAGAAAGCTTTAGAAGAAAAAGTTGCGCAATTAGAAGGAAAGTTAGATCATTTTTCTAATATTGAAGATACGTTAAACAAATCTATCGTTGTTGCACAAGAAGCGGCGGAAGAAGTAAAACGTAATGCACAAAAAGAAGCAAAATTAATCGTACGTGAAGCGGAAAAGAATGCAGACCGTATTATTAACGAAGCATTAGTAAAATCAAGAAAGGTTGCTTTTGATATTGAAGAGCTGAAGAAACAAGCGAAAGTATTCCGCACTCGTTTCCGTATGTTATTAGAAACACAGCTTGAAATGTTAAACAACGATGATTGGGATAAATTAATTGAGTTAGAAGACGAAGTAGATGAGCTGTTGAAAAAAGAAGAAACAGTGTAAGCTTGACGTTTTTCTCATTATTACATATAATTTTAAACAACATATTGATTAAGAAAAACGAAGATAGGGATAAGTACCTTTTTCATACCTTATATAGCGAACTGAGGACGGTGTAAGCTCAGGATAAGGAGATAATGGGAATATCACCCTGGAGTTCCGCGCTGAACAAATAGAGTAAGCGTAGGCGTATATTCGCGTTAAGAATATAAAGAGGATTGTATACATACGTATAGGATCTACTAGGGTGGTACCGCGGGAGACTTTCTCGTCCCTTTTTGGGATGAGAAAGTCTCTTTTTTATTCCGTTTTTTAAGTCTTTCTTTTATACATGTAAGGAGGAATTGAGCATGGAGTACAAAAATACATTACTAATGCCAAAAACAGAGTTCCCAATGCGTGGGAATTTACCAAAACGTGAGCCTGCAATGCAAGAACAGTGGGCTGAAATGAATATTTATGAAAAGGTACAAGAACATACAAAAGGTCGTCCTTTATTCGTACTGCATGATGGACCTCCATATGCAAATGGTGACATTCATATGGGACATGCATTAAATAAAGTATTAAAAGACTTTATTGTTCGTTATAAATCAATGACTGGTTACTGTGCACCATATGTTCCAGGTTGGGATACGCACGGTTTACCAATTGAGCAAGCTTTAACAAATAAAGGTGTAAAGCGTAAAGAAATGACAGTTGCTGAGTTCCGTAAGTTATGTGCAGAGTATGCATATGAACAAGTAGAACGTCAACGTGAACAATTTAAGCGTTTAGGTGTACGTGCTGATTGGGATAACCCATATATTACTTTAGAGCCAGCTTATGAAGCACAACAAATTAAAGTGTTTGGTGATATGGCGAAAAAAGGTTATATCTATAAAGGGCAAAAACCAGTTTACTGGTCTCCAACGAGTGAATCAGCTTTAGCAGAAGCTGAAATTGAATACCAAGATAAAAAATCAGCATCTATTTACGTAGCATTCCCTGTTAAAGATGGAAAGAACGTATTAGAAGGTGATGAGAAATTCATTATCTGGACAACAACACCTTGGACGTTACCTGCAAACTTAGGTATTTCTGTTCACCCAGAACTTGAATACAGCATTGTAAAAGTAAATGATGAAAAGTATATTATTGCTTCTGAACTATTTGAGACAGTTGCAAAAACATTAGAGTGGGAAAATGCTGAAGTCGTGAAAACTGTAAAAGGTAGCGAACTTGAGTATACAGTTGCAAAACATCCATTCTACGATCGTGATTCATTAGTTATGCTAGGAGATCACGTAACAACAGATGCAGGTACAGGGTGTGTTCATACAGCACCAGGACACGGGGAAGATGACTTCGTTGTTGGTAAAAAATATGGATTAGAAGTACTTTGCCCAGTTGATGATAAAGGTGTATTAACAGAGGAAGCACCTGGATTTGAAGGCCTATTCTATGATAAAGCTAACAAGCCAATTACAGAAAAATTAGAAGAAGTAGGCGCGTTACTGAAACTAACATTCATTACGCATTCATACCCACATGATTGGAGAACGAAAAAACCAATTATTTTCCGTGCGACAGCTCAGTGGTTTGCATCTATTGAAGCATTCCGTAAAGAGTTATTAGAAGCTGTTGCGGAAACAAAATGGGTACCAGCATGGGGCGAAACTCGTCTTCATAACATGGTTCGTGACCGTGGTGACTGGTGTATTTCTCGTCAGCGTGCATGGGGTGTGCCAATTCCTGTATTCTATGCTGAGAATGGTGATCCAATTATTACAGATGAAACAATTAACCATGTAGCAGATTTATTCCGTGAACACGGTTCTAACGTATGGTTCGAGCGTGAAGCGAAAGATCTATTACCAGAAGGATTTACACATCCAGGTAGCCCAAATGGTGAATTCCGTAAAGAAACAGACATCATGGATGTATGGTTCGACTCAGGTTCTTCTCACCAAGCGGTATTAGAAGAGCGCGAAGACTTACAACGTCCAGCTGATTTATATTTAGAAGGATCTGACCAATATCGTGGTTGGTTTAACTCTTCATTATCAACAGCAGTTGCTGTAACAGGTAAAGCTCCATATAAAGGCGTACTAAGCCATGGTTTCGTATTAGATGGTGAAGGACGTAAAATGAGTAAGTCGATTGGAAACATCGTCGTACCGAAGAAAATTATGGATCAATTAGGCGGGGACATTTTACGCTTATGGGTATCTTCTGTTGACTATCAATCTGATGTACGTATTTCAGATGATATTTTAAAACAAGTAGCAGAAGTGTATCGTAAGATCCGTAACACATTCCGTTTCTTATTAGGAAACTTAGATGACTTTAAGCCAAGTGAAAATACAGTAGCGGTAGCTGAACTTCGTGAAGTAGATCGTTACATGTTAGTGAAATTAAATGACTTAATTACAAAAGTAAAAGAAGCATATGAAACATACGACTTCGCTGCTGTATATCATGCAATTCATAACTTCTGTACAATTGATTTAAGTTCATTCTACTTAGACTTTGCAAAAGACATTTTATACATTGAAGGTGCAAACCATGAAGATCGTCGTGCAATTCAAACGGTATTATATGATGTTCTTGTTGCATTGACAAAACTTGTAACACCAATCTTACCGCATACAGCTGACGAAGTATGGCCATATGTTCCAGGTGTAACAGAAGAAAGCGTACAATTAACTGATATGCCAGAAGCTGTACAATTAGATGGTGCGGAAGCATTGAAAACAAAATGGGATGCATTCATGACATTACGTGATGACGTATTAAAAGCGTTAGAAGTAGCACGTAATGAAAAAGTAATCGGTAAGTCATTAAATGCAAGCATTACGTTATATCCAACTGCAGAAATGAAAGCTATGCTAGAGTCTATTAGCGAAGACTTAAAGCAATTATTCATCGTTTCTGAGTATAAGCTTGGTGGTCTGATGGAAGAAGCGCCAGCAGATGCGCCTAAGTATGAACATACAGCGGTTGTTGTTGCTCAAGCAACTGGTGAAACATGTGAACGTTGTTGGGTAGTTTCAGAAACAATTGGTAAAGATGCTGAACATGAAACATTATGTGAGCGTTGTGCAACAGTTGTTAAAGAAAATTATGTAAAATAATAAAAATGACTGCACGTAAAGTGCAGTCATTTTTATGTTGATGGTATATCGAAATAACTTTCACTCTCTTTCCTATGAAGGAAAAATGTGTGAGAGGTAAGCATATAAATTTCGGACACACTAATCGTACATTGCAGCTGGGAGGAATGTACACGTGAATGAAATGTATATGGAAATAAAAGAAGAATTGCAATTGATGAGAAAAGAATTGCAAGAGAGACTAGCTAAAGAGGTCATGCACAAATATGATACAGAGTTTAGCGAAGAGCTTGGATATGAAATTAAGGAAGAGATAAAGAAAAAACTGCTATTACATGATATAAAAGAGGATTTAAAAGATGTAGAACGTGCATTATTTAAAATGGAAATAGATATGTATGGTATTTGTGAAGAAACAGGGAGAGTAATTTCGGTAAAACAAATGAAAACGATGCCGACTGCCCGTACTATCCATGAATTTTTCTATGAAAAAGTAAATGTATGAATGTGCACAACGATATTATATTACCTTTTTTTAATTTATTTTATTCTTCTATAAAGGTTCATTGTGAAAAGGTTGCAGCTATGCTAAAATTTTGAGGTACACTGTCTTTGTGGGGGAAATGAAAATGATATATTATGTAATAGCGTTATTCGTCATTGCCATCGATCAAATATCGAAATGGCTAATTGTAAAAAACATGGAATTGGGTACGAGCATTCCGATTATCGATAATGTATTATACATAACATCACATCGAAATAGAGGAGCTGCCTGGGGGATTTTAGAAAATAAAATGTGGTTCTTCTACATTATTACAGTCATTTTTGTAGTATTTATCGTATTTTATATGAAAAAATATGCAAAAACAGACAAGCTTCTAGGAATTTCATTAGGTCTAATATTAGGCGGAGCAATTGGTAACTTTATTGATCGTGTATTTAGACAAGAAGTAGTGGATTTCATTCACGTGTATATTTTCTCGTACAACTATCCAGTATTTAATATAGCTGATTCAGCATTATGTATTGGTGTTGTATTAATTATTATTCAAACATTATTAGAAGGCAAGAAAGCGAAGGAGTAATTGAATGAGTGAAGTAGTACAAGTAACAGTTGCAGAAGAGCAAAAAAATGAGCGAATTGATAAATTCGTTGCAGAAATAAACAGTGAATGGTCACGTTCACAAGTACAGCAATGGATTAAAGATGACGTTGTAACAGTTAATGGGAAATCGGTAAAAGTAAATTATAAAGTTAAAGAAAATGATGAAATTACAGTAACGATTCCTGAGCCAGAAGCGTTAGATATTCAAGCAGAAGATATGAACTTAGAAATTTATTATGAAGATGCAGATGTGCTTGTTGTAAATAAGCCACGTGGTATGGTTGTACATCCAGCACCAGGTCATACAAGTGGTACACTTGTAAATGGTCTTATGCATCATTGTACAGATTTATCAGGCATTAACGGTGTAATGCGTCCTGGTATCGTGCATCGTATTGATAAGGATACATCTGGCCTATTAATGGTTGCTAAAAATGATATGGCACACGAATCACTTGTAAATCAACTTGTAGCAAAAACAGTAACAAGACGTTACAAAGCGATTGTACACGGTGTTATCCCGCATGATAAGGGAACGATTGATGCTCCGATTGGTCGCGATAAGAAAGAGCGTCAAAGTATGACAGTTGATGAAAACGGTAAGAACGCTGTTACTCACTTCCAAGTGTTAGAGCGTTTCAAAGATTTCACACTTGTAGAATGTCGCTTAGAAACAGGACGCACGCACCAAATTCGTGTTCATATGAAATATATTGGCTATCCACTTGCAGGAGATCCAAAGTATGGACCAAAGAAAACATTAGACATGAATGGACAAGCACTTCATGCAGGTATTTTAGGATTTGACCACCCTCGTACTGGTGAATATATTCAGTTTGAGGCACCGATTCCAGAAGTGTTTGAAGATGCATTAAATATTTTACGGAAATAGTATTGACAAATCATAAGAAAACTGAGATACTGACAACAGTTAAATAATGATCCTTTAACACAGCCCCGTGAGGTTGAGAAGGTAACGGTTTGAAATACTTAGGGTATGCTGTACCCTTTTTTCAAAAGTCCTCTCGCACACGCTGAGAGGACTTTTTTTATACCATTACTCTCACGCAAGAAAAAAAGCTTGGAGGTGTAGAGCATGCAAGAGAAAGCTGTCGTTTTAGATGACCAAATGATTCGCCGCGCTTTAACACGAATTAGTCATGAAATCGTGGAACGAAATAAAGGTGTCGATAATTGTGTTCTTGTCGGAATTAAAACTCGTGGAATTTTTATTGCACAACGTTTGGCAGAACGAATTGGTCAAATTGAAGGAAAAGAAATAGAAGTTGGAGAGTTAGATATTACGTTATACCGTGATGATCTAACGCTACAATCGAAAAATGAAGAACCACTTGTAAAAGGTTCTGATATCCCTGTAGATATTACGAAGAAAAAAGTTATCCTTGTGGATGATGTATTATATACAGGCAGAACAGTTCGAGCAGCAATGGATGCTCTTATGGATTTAGGTAGACCATCACAAATCCAACTAGCAGTTCTTGTTGATAGAGGTCATCGTGAACTACCAATTCGCGCTGATTATGTAGGAAAGAACATTCCAACATCAAGTGAAGAGCGTATCGAAGTTGATTTGCAAGAGACAGATCAACAAGATCGAGTAAGCATATACGATAAGTAAAGCCCTTTTAAATGTAGTCCTGTGAGGCTGCCAAAGGGTCTTGGCTTTCATATGTCAAATTTGGCATACGAAAGTGTAGGACTCTTTGTGCACAGGCACAAAGAGTTTTTTTATTGCAAAGAATTAAACTGAAGGAGGATGTAACAATGGAACAAAAGCCAGTGTTAGATGTTAATGAAGTACCGAAACCGGGAAAATGGTTATTTTTAAGTATACAACATTTGTTCGCGATGTTTGGATCAACAGTGCTTGTTCCGTTTTTAACAGGATTGAATCCGTCAGTAGCATTAATATCAAGTGGATTAGGAACGTTAGCGTTTCTTCTTATAACGAAAGGTCAAGTACCGGCCTACCTAGGATCATCATTCGCCTTTATCGCACCGATTATTACAGCGAAAACAGCAGGGGGACCTGGAGCAGCAATGCTCGGTGGTTTGCTAGCAGGACTTGTGTACATCTTAATCTCACTCGGAATTAAGAAATCAGGATCAGAGTGGATTATGAAATTACTTCCGCCAATCGTAGTTGGTCCAGTAGTAATGGTAATCGGTCTAGCTTTAGCACATACAGCAGTGAACATGGCGATGAACGGTGCGGATGGCAAATATAGCTTTACACACTTTTCAGTAGCATTAGTAACATTAGCAATTACAATTATATGCTCGATATTCGGAAGAGGATTTTTCAGTATCATACCAGTGTTACTTGGCATTATCGGCGGATATATCTTCGCTTACTTCCAAGGGCTAGTAGACTTAAAGCCGGTAGCTGAGGCGAAATGGTTTGTTGTACCAGATTTCACAGTACCATTTGTAACATACACACCAGAGTTTTCATGGAAGATTGTACTCTTGATGGTACCAGTTGCACTAGTAACAATTTCAGAACATATCGGACATCAAATTGTACTAGGAAATGTTATTAAAAGAGATTTAATTGAAAAACCAGGTTTACACCGTTCAATCTTCGGTGATGGGATAGCAACATTAATCGCATCACTAATCGGTGGGCCACCGAATACAACGTATGGTGAAAACATCGGTGTGCTAGCAATTACGAGAGCGTACAGTGTATACTTATTCATCGGTTCAGCAGTATTCGCAATCATGTTCGGATTTATCGGTAAGATTTCTGCACTGATTCATTCGATCCCAACACCAGTTATGGGTGGTGTATCAATCTTACTATTCGGTGTAATCGCATCAAGCGGATTACGCATGATGGTAGACGATAAAACAGATTTAAGTGACAAACGAAACTTAATGATTGCATCAGTAATACTAGTAATCGGTATTGGTGGAGCGGTACTTCACGTAGGGGAATCATTCCAAGTAGAAGGAATGGCACTAGCAGCAATTGTAGGTGTGCTGTTAAATCTACTACTACCGGAAACAAAACAAATAAACCAATCTAAGCAGATTGCTTCATAATAATAACCTTTTAATTCAGTCCTGTGAGACTGGAAAGGGTGGCTTCTTTCTTGCACCCTAGTCTCACATGACTAGGGTATTTTTATGCAAAGGTTGTTATAAAAATACAAAAGTGGTAACATAAAAACCAGAAAGATGAGGGATGACGATGAGCCATTTGTTAACGATGAGCGAATTATCGGAAGTGGAAATTTCAGAAATCCTAAAAGACGCAGAAGATTTCGCGAATGGGAAAGAGAGCAAAACGACAGAGCAAACTTTTGTTGCGAACTTGTTCTTTGAGAATAGTACGAGAACGAGATTTAGCTTTGAAGTTGCTGAGAAGAGATTAGGACTTGATGTTTTAAACTTTTCAGCTGATGCATCTAGCGTACAAAAAGGAGAAACTTTATACGATACGATAAGAACACTAGAATCAATCGGAACAAAAGCAGTGGTCATCCGTCACGAGCAAGATCGCTACTTCGATGAACTAAAAGAACAGGTGAATATTCCAATCTTAAACGCTGGAGATGGATGTGGAAACCACCCAACACAGTGCCTACTCGACCTTCTTACAATTAAACAAGAGTTTGGAAGATTTGAAGGTTTGAAGATTGCAATAGTAGGAGATGTTCGTCATAGCCGAGTAGCACGTTCTAATGCAGAAGCATTAACGAAGCTGGGTGCAACAATTTACTTTGCAAGTCCAGAAGAGTGGAAAGATGAAGACAACACATTTGGAACATACAAACCATTAGATGAACTTGTTCCAGAAGTGGATGTAATGATGTTACTTCGTGTACAACATGAGCGTCATGATCATTATGAAACAGACATTATGAAAGAGTATCATGAGAACCACGGATTAACAGTGGAAAGAGAAAATCGTATGAAAGAAGGAAGCATTATTATGCATCCAGCTCCTGTAAACCGTGATGTTGAAATTGCAAGTGAACTTGTTGAGTGTGAGCGTTCACGCATATTTAAACAAATGGAAAATGGAGTTTACGTAAGAATGGCTGTACTAAAACGCGCCTTACCAAATGTATTAGGAGGAATGAAACATGAATTATTTGTTTAAAAATGGTCGTTATATGAATGAAGAAGGAAAAATCGTAGCAACGGATCTTCTCGTACAAGACGGTAAAATCGCTAAGGTAGCAGAAAATATTACGGCAGATAATGCTGAAGTAATCGATGTGAACGGAAAGTTAATCGCACCTGGATTAGTAGATGTACACGTACACCTTCGTGAACCAGGTGGTGAACATAAAGAAACAATTGAAACAGGTACACTAGCAGCGGCAAAAGGTGGATTCACTACAATTTGTGCAATGCCAAATACACGCCCAGTACCAGATTGCAGAGAACATATGGAAGACTTGCAAAATCGTATTAAAGAAAAAGCGCATGTCAACGTACTACCATATGGAGCAATTACAGTACGTCAAGCGGGTTCTGAAATGACAGATTTCGAAACGTTAAAAGAACTTGGAGCATTTGCTTTCACAGATGACGGTGTAGGCGTACAAGATGCTAGCATGATGTTAGCTGCTATGAAGCGTGCAGCGAAATTAAATATGGCAGTAGTTGCGCACTGTGAAGAGAATACTCTTATTAATAAAGGTTGTGTACATGAAGGGAAGTTTTCTGAGAAACACGGATTAAACGGTATCCCATCAGTATGTGAATCTGTACATATTGCAAGGGATATACTGCTTGCTGAAGCGGCAGATTGTCACTATCACGTATGTCACGTAAGTACAAAAGGATCAGTACGTGTAATTCGTGATGCGAAACGCGCTGGAATTAAAGTAACTGCAGAGGTAACACCTCATCACCTAGTGTTATGTGAAGATGATATCCCATCAGCTGATCCTAACTTTAAAATGAACCCACCGCTTCGTGGAAAAGAAGATCACGCAGCACTAATTGAAGGTTTATTAGATGGCACGATCGATATGATCGCAACAGATCATGCACCGCATACAGCAGAAGAGAAAGCACAAGGAATTGAAAGAGCACCATTCGGAATTACTGGTTTTGAAACAGCATTCCCACTTCTTTACACAAACCTTGTGAAAAAAGGAATCATTACACTAGAGCAGTTAATTCAATTCTTAACAGAAAAGCCAGCTGATACATTTGGTTTAGAAGCAGGTCGCCTGAAAGAAGGTAGAACAGCTGATATTACAATCATTGATTTAGAACAAGAAGAAGAGATTGACCCAGCAACATTCCTATCAAAAGGAAAAAATACACCATTCGCAGGTTGGAAATGCCAAGGATGGCCGGTAATGACAATCGTTGGTGGTAAGATCGCATGGCAAAAGGAGAGTGCATTAGTATGAAAAGACAACTTATCTTAGAAGATGGAACAGTATTAATTGGAAAAGGTTTCGGAGGAGCAATTGAAAAGTCAGGTGAGGTTGTATTCACAACAGGAATGACTGGATATCAAGAAACATTATCTGATCCATCATATTGCGGTCAAATCGTAACATTCACGTACCCATTAATCGGAAACTACGGCATTAACCGTGACGATTTTGAATCGATTCACCCATCTGTAAATGGTTTAATCGTAAACGAAATTTGTGATCACCCATCAAACTTCCGTAATGAAATTTCGTTAAATGATTACTTAAAAGAAAGAAACATCCCAGGCTTAGCAGGAATTGATACAAGAAAATTAACGAGAAAAATTCGTCAATACGGTACATTACGTGGACGTCTATGTAACATGGATGCAGATGTAGAATACATCGTGAGCCAATTAAAAGCGACAGTATTTACAGATCACGTGAAACGCGTATCAACGAAAGATCCATACCCAAGCCCAGGCCGTGGACATCGCGTTGTACTTGTAGACTTTGGAATGAAACATGGTATTTTACGAGAATTAAATAAACGTGACTGCGATGTAATTGTAGTACCTTACAATACAACAGCAGAAGAGATTTTACGCCTTAGCCCAGATGGAATCATGTTAAGTAACGGACCTGGAGATCCAAAAGATGTACCAGAAGCGATTGAAATGTTAAAAGACATTATCGGTAAAGTTCCTTTATTCGGAATTTGCTTAGGACATCAACTATTCGCTCTAGCATCTGGTGCGAATACAAGTAAGTTAAAATTTGGTCACCGTGGTTTAAACCATCCAGTAAAACATCTTGCAACTGGAAAAGTAGCAATTACATCTCAAAACCATGGTTATGCAGTAGAAGAAGAATCAGTTAAAAATACAGAACTTGAAATTACACATGTCGCTTTAAATGATGGAACAGTAGAAGGTCTTCGTCATACGAAGTTCCCAGCATTTACAGTACAGTATCATCCAGAAGCTTCAGCAGGACCAGAAGATGCAAATGATTTATTCGAAGATTTCTTAGAAATGATTGAAAACTTCAAGAAAGAAGGGGAAGAGTTATGCCAAAACGCCTAGACATTAACACAATTTTAGTAATCGGATCAGGACCAATTGTAATTGGGCAAGCAGCAGAGTTTGATTACTCTGGTACACAAGCTTGTCAATCTCTTAGAGAAGAAGGTTACAAAGTAATCCTTGTTAACTCTAACCCAGCAACAATTATGACAGATACTGCAACAGCAGATAAAGTATATATAGAACCATTAACACTAGAATTCGTAAGCCGTATCATTCGTAAAGAACGTCCAGATGCAATCCTGCCAACATTAGGTGGTCAAACAGGTTTAAATATGGCTGTCGAACTTGCGAAATCAGGCATACTTGAAGAATGTGGAGTTGAAATTTTAGGAACAAAATTATCAGCAATTGAGCAAGCAGAAGATCGTGATTTATTCCGTACATTAATGCAGGAATTAAATGAACCAATTCCATCTAGTACCATTATTCATACGCTAGAAGAAGCACATGAATTTGTAAAAGAAATTGGTTATCCAGTTATTGTTCGCCCAGCATTTACAATGGGTGGAACAGGTGGCGGAATCTGTAGTAATGAAGAAGAATTAATTGAAATTGTATCAGGTGGTTTAAAACATAGTCCAGTGACACAATGTTTATTAGAGAAAAGTATTGCTGGCTGTAAGGAAATTGAATATGAAGTAATGCGTGACTCGAATGATAATGCGATTGTAGTATGTAATATGGAAAATATCGATCCAGTTGGGGTTCATACAGGTGATTCTATCGTTGTAGCGCCGAGCCAAACGTTAAGTGACCGTGAGTATCAAATGTTACGGAACACTTCATTACGAATTATTCGTGCATTAGGAATTGAAGGTGGATGTAACGTTCAGCTTGCACTGGATCCACATAGCTTCCAGTACTATGTAATCGAAGTAAACCCACGTGTAAGTCGTTCATCTGCACTAGCATCTAAAGCAACTGGTTATCCAATTGCGAAATTAGCAGCGAAAATTGCAGTAGGCTTAACGTTAGATGAAATTATAAACCCAGTAACACAAAAAACATACGCTTGCTTCGAGCCAGCATTAGACTATGTTGTTTCAAAAATACCACGCTGGCCATTTGATAAGTTTGAATCAGCAAACAGAACACTTGGTACGCAAATGAAGGCAACTGGTGAAGTTATGTCAATCGGACGTAACTTAGAACAGTCATTATTAAAAGCGGTTCGTTCTTTAGAACTTGGTGTTTATCACTTAGAATTAGAGCATTTAAAAGAACTTGATAAAGAAACAATGAAAAAACGTATTATAAAAGCTGATGATGAGCGACTGTTTATTGTAGCAGAAGCAATTCGTCAAGGTGTAACGAAAGAAGAAATTAACGATTGGTGTGAAATGGACTTCTTCTTCTTACAAAAAGTTGAAAACATCGTAAATATGGAACGTGAAGTAAAAGCGAATGTAGGAAATATGGAAGTACTACAAACTGCGAAAGAAATGGGCTTCAGCGATCACTACATTGCAGCAGCTTGGAACAAAACAGAGCGTGAAATTTACGATATGCGTAAAGAAAGCAATATCACTCCTGTTTATAAAATGGTAGATACTTGTGCGGCAGAGTTTGAATCTGCAACACCATACTACTACAGCACATATGGTGACGAGAATGAATCGGTTAGAACAGATCGTAAGAGTGTTGTTGTACTAGGGTCTGGTCCAATCCGTATCGGTCAAGGGGTTGAGTTTGACTACGCAACAGTTCACTCTGTATGGGCAATTAAAGAAGCTGGCTATGAGGCAATCATTGTTAATAACAATCCAGAAACAGTTTCAACAGACTTCAGTATTTCTGATAAATTATACTTTGAACCATTAACAATCGAAGATGTAATGCACATTATCGATTTAGAAAAGCCAGAAGGTGTTATCGTCCAATTCGGTGGACAAACGGCAATTAACTTAGCTGCTAAATTAGAGGCTCATGGTGTGAAAATCTTAGGAACATCACTTGAAGATTTAGACCGTGCAGAAGATCGTGATAAGTTTGAGGCAGCTCTAACACAGCTTGGTATCCCGCAACCAGTTGGTAAAACGGCAACGACTGTAGAGCAAGCGGTAGCAATCGCTGACAAAATTGGTTATCCAGTATTAGTAAGACCATCTTACGTACTAGGTGGACGTGCGATGGAAATCGTATATCGTCAAGAAGAACTGCTGCACTACATGAAAAATGCGGTTAAAGTTCACGCTGATCACCCAGTATTAATCGACCGATACATGGTTGGTAAAGAAATTGAAGTAGATGCAATTTCAGACGGTGAGAATGTATTCATTCCAGGTATTATGGAACATATTGAACGCGCTGGAGTTCACTCTGGTGACTCAATCGGAGTATATCCACCACAAAGCTTATCTGCAAAACTGAAAGAACAAATTATTGAGCATACAATTGCACTTGGAAAAGGTTTAAACATTGTTGGATTACTAAACATTCAGTTTGTAGTATTCAAAGATGAAGTGTATGTAATTGAAGTAAATCCACGTGCGAGCCGTACAGTACCATTCTTAAGTAAAATTACAGGCGTACCGATGGCGAATGTTGCAACGAAAGTTATTTTAGGTCAAGATCTTGTAGAACAAGGATATGGAACTGGTTATCACCCAGAAGAGAAAGAAGTGTATGTAAAAGCACCGGTATTCTCATTTGCGAAGCTACGTTCGGTTGATACAACATTAGGACCTGAAATGAAATCAACAGGGGAAGTAATGGGGAAAGACTTAACACTTGAAAAAGCATTATACAAAGGGTTAGTTGCTTCAGGAATTAACATCCCAACGCACGGATCAGTAATCATCACTGTAGCGGATAAAGATAAAGAAGAAGCAATGGAAATTGCAAAACGTTTCCACGAAATCGGCTATAACTTATTAGCAACAGCTGGAACAGCACAATCGTTAGCAGAGCAAAACATTCCAGTGCAAGTTGTTAATAAAATTGATTCTGAAGAATACAACTTACTTGATATTATCCGTCAAGGAAAAGCACAGTTTGTAATCAATACATTAACAAAAGGCAAACAACCAGCGCGTGATGGTTTCCGCATTCGCCGTGAATCAGTAGAAAATGGTGTGGCTTGCTTAACATCACTTGATACAACGAGAGCAATCTTACGAGTATTAGAATCTATGACATTCTCAGCTCATTCAATGAAAGAAATTACGCAAACAAAGCGTCACGAGGTGGTACATGCATGATGCAAAAGCAAAATATGATCGTCGTTAATCAAAAAGAAATCGCAAAAAACATTTACGAATTAGTGCTTCAAGGAACTTTAGTACAGCAAATGAACGAACCAGGGCAGTTTGTGCACATTAAGGTAGCAGAGGGCATTGCGCCCCTTCTGCGCCGCCCGATTAGTATTTGTAATGTAGATCAAGAGAAGAACGAATTTACAATGCTATATCGTGCAGAAGGACAAGGGACAAAAACATTAGCAACTAGAAAACAAGGTGAAATGGTAGACGTACTAGGACCATTAGGACACGGTTTTCCTGTAGAAGAAGCAGAAGCTGGTCAAACAGCTTTACTAGTAGGCGGGGGAATTGGTGTACCACCACTTTATGAATTATCACAGCGCCTCGTTGCAAAAGGTGTACGCGTAATTCACATCTTAGGTTTTCAAACGAAAGATGTTGTTTTCTATGAAGAAAAATTTGCAGAACTTGGTGATACGTACGTTGCGACAGTAGACGGTACACACGGTACAAAAGGATTTGTCACAGATGTAATTGATAATTACGGAATTGACTTTGATATTCTTTATTCATGTGGTCCGTTAGCGATGCTTCGTGCATTAGAAGGACGTTACAAAGAGAAAAAAGCCTATATTTCATTAGAAGAACGTATGGGCTGTGGTATTGGAGCTTGTTTCGCATGTGTATGCCACTTACAAGAAGATCCAAGTGGACATTCTTACAAGAAGGTGTGTAGCGACGGACCAGTATTTCCAATCGGGGAGGTTGTACTATGAACAGATTGCAAGTTGAATTACCAGGATTATCATTAAAAAATCCAATTATACCGGCATCTGGATGCTTTGGATTTGGTCGTGAATATGCACAGTTTTACGATTTAAGTGTACTAGGATCAATCATGATCAAAGCGACGACAGAACAACCACGCTATGGAAATCCGACGCCTCGTGTTGCTGAAACACCGGGCGGCATGTTAAATGCAATCGGACTTCAAAACCCAGGATTAGAAAAAGTAATGAATTCTGAATTACCTTTTCTCGAACAATTTGATCTTCCAATCATTGCGAACGTTGCAGGCTCACAAGCTGAGGATTACGTGGCGGTTGCAAAGGAAATTTCTAAAGCGCCTAATGTCCATGCGCTAGAATTAAACATTTCTTGTCCGAACGTAAAAACAGGTGGTATCGCCTTTGGTACAAATCCTGAAATTGCTGCTGATTTAACGAAGCGAGTAAAAGAGGTTTCTGAAGTACCTGTATATGTGAAGTTGTCACCGAACGTGGCAAACATTGTGGAAATTGCAAAAGCGATTGAAAATGCAGGTGCAGATGGTTTAACGATGATTAATACATTGCTTGGTATGCGTCTAGATTTAAAAACAGCTAAACCAATTTTAGCAAACCGTACAGGCGGATTATCAGGTCCTGCGATTAAGCCAGTAGCAATTCGTATGGTACATGAAGTAAGCCAAGCGGTTAACATTCCAATTATCGGAATGGGTGGTATTGAAACAGCGGAAGATGTAATTGAATTCTTCTACGCTGGCGCAAGCGCAGTTGCAGTTGGTACAGCGAACTTTATCGATCCGTTCGTATGTCCGACAATTATTAAAGAGTTACCAGCATTACTAGATGAATTAGGATTTGATCACATTTCGGAATGTCAAGGAAGGAGCTGGAAGCAAACATGTCACAGTCGTTAATCGTTGCACTAGATTTTCCGGGGAAACAAGATGTAGAACAATTCTTGCGCCACTTTGAAGGGGAAGAGTTATTTGTCAAAGTTGGTATGGAGTTATTTTACAAAGAAGGCCCTGCGATTATTACGTACTTAAAAGAAAAAGGGCATAAGATCTTTCTAGATTTAAAACTTCATGATATTCCAAATACGGTAAAAAGCGCTATGCGTAGCCTAGCTAGTCTAGATGTTGATATGGTAAATGTTCATGCTGCTGGGGGAAGCAGTATGATGAAAGCTGCGATTGAGGGATTAGAGGAAGGTAAGCAAGAAGGAAAAGAGAGACCGATTTGTATTGCAGTTACACAACTAACAAGCACTTCGGAAGCTATGATGAAAAAAGAGATCGGCATTGAGAAAACGTTAGAAGAAGCGGTTGCTCATTATGCAAAATTAACGAAAGAAAGTGGACTGGATGGCGTTGTTTGCTCAACGCTTGAAGTTCCAAAATTACGTGAAGTATGCGGAAATGAATTTGTAACAGTAACACCGGGGATTCGTCTTGCAAGCGATGATGTAAATGATCAGGTGCGCGTAGCAACACCGAAACGTGCGAGGGAACTTGGCTCAAGCTACATCGTAGTTGGACGTAGTATTACAAAAGCAGAAAATCCGCTTGAAGCGTATAAAACAGTAAAACAACAGTGGGAAGGTGTAACAGTATGAAAAAAGAAATCGCATCGCATTTATTAGAAATTGGAGCAGTATTTTTACAACCGAATGATCCATTCACATGGTCTTCAGGTATGAAATCACCAATTTATTGTGATAACCGTTTAACTTTATCCTATCCAAAAGTACGTCAAGCGATTGCAGCTGGATTAGAAGAGTTAATTAAAGAGCACTTCCCAACTGTAGAAGTTATTGCAGGAACAGCAACAGCTGGTATTGCGCACGCTGCATGGGTAAGCGATCGTATGGATTTACCAATGTGCTACGTACGTAGTAAAGCAAAAGGTCACGGTAAAGGGAACCAAATCGAAGGAAAAGCTGAAAAAGGTCAAAAAGTAGTAGTAGTAGAAGACTTAATTTCAACTGGCGGTAGTGCAATTACATGTGTAGAAGCACTTCGCGAAGCTGGCTGTGAAGTATTAGGAATCGTATCAATCTTCACATACGAGCTTGAAGCAGGAAAAGAAAAACTAGAAGCAGCGAACGTAGCATCATATTCTTTAAGTGATTACAGTGCATTAACTGAAGTTGCAGCAGAAAAAGGTATGATCGGACAAGCTGAAACGAAAAAATTACAAGAGTGGCGTAAAAATCCAGCTAATGAAGCTTGGATCACAGCGTAACACGAAAAAAGACGACCGCGGGGGAACGTGGTCGTCTTTTTATATCATTGTTATAATTTCATGTAACGAACAGATAGTAGGAACATCACATTTGAGTTGCAAGTTATCCCGATTTAACCATATCCCTTGCATTCCAGCTGCTGTACTACTAATTGCATCTGTTTCTAATCGATCACCAATATAATAGCAATCTTTCATTTCAAGATTCAATTGTAATACAGTTCTTTGAAAAATTTCAGGGTCTGGTTTCGATACACCAATTTCACTAGAAGTAGATATGTAATTGAAATATTGTAGAATGTTTTGAGCAGTTAATTTTTCGACTTGTTGTTCATAGTCACCATTACTAATGATACCTAATGAGTGCCCTTCTTGCTTTAAGGTCTGTAATGTATAGTGTACATCTTCAAACGCGGCCCAGTTGTTCTTATATAGTTCTATATATTGATTGAATCTGTGCTGAGACTCCTCGGGTGATAAGTTTATTCCATATGTTTTAAATAAATGGTATATTCGCATCCCTTGTTGTTCTTGAAAAGATAATTCCTTGGATAAAAATTTGTTGAAATATTCTTCGGATAATTCATGCCAGACTTTCGTGGCCTCTAATTCATTACCTGAAAAAATAGTACTATATACTTGAAAGAAATCTATAATACCATTTCTTTCAGCGGCCTCATAATCAAGTAAAGTTCCATCGACATCAAAGAAAATCATATGACAATCTCCTCGTTAATAGCTATTTAGCGTTTTCCACAACCTCATATCCTCTCACAAACAAGAGCGTCATGTAAGAAACGATAAATGAGAAGATGCTATACATGCCAACCCAAAAGAAAAATTTTGGAGTAAAGGCGATAACACCTATTATTAAAAAACTAGCAAACGTTACAACCGGCATTACGTAATACGTTTTCGTTCTACGTGTTCCGATAACAGAAACGATAAAGATAAGTAATGGACAAATTAATAAGACGAAAATCAATTCATTCATAGGTATGTCCCCTTTTCTAATTGCAGTAATCTGTTCTCGTAAACGTTTTGAAATAAATACTCTCCTAATATAACTTCGCTAAGTAATAACGAATCCCTCTTGAAAACGAGTAATTCATGATGAATTTTACAAGAAAAAACGTAAGAAAGAGAATACTTGCCTACGTTATAGAATAAACATCGCAACGATCGTGGTGACAATTAAGCCAATCACAACTGGTAAAAAGTTTCGGCGTGCAAGTTCAAATGGATCTACCTTGCAAATGGCAGCAGCAGGAATAAGCGCCCAAGGGATTAACGTCCCGCCCCCGGTCCATATTGCTGCAATTTGCCCGAGTGCTGTTAATGTAGCTGTTCCATGACCGAGTGCTGTGCCGAAAAGATTTGCAATTGAACCAGCAAGTGATATACCTGAAAAACCAGATCCATCTAAGCCGGTAATGACACCAACAATAGTTAATGTCCCTGCCGATACATATTGATTTAAAGGAACAGTTTGAGATAAGGCGATTCCTAAGTCGTTAATGATTCCGTGGGAACCTTTCGGTAAATAGTCCCCGATAATTTTCACAAAGCCGCTATCTCCTAAATAAAAAAGTGCAGCAATTGGAATAACAGGTCCGAAAATTTTAAATCCAAATTGAAGCCCTTCTATGAAATAATCGGTCGTTTTATTTAATCCATTTCCTTTGTAGGCGATGAGAGAAATAATGATAATCATAATAACAGTCGTTCCACCGATAAGTGCAGTTGCATCGCTTCCTTGTAGTTTAAATTGAATCATACAAAGAATATCAAGGGTATATATGATAGGGATACATATGGCGAGCCATTTCTTTATGTGAGGAGATAATAAAATAGTAGTTTTAGACGGTTCAGTTGATGAAGAGGAATCTTGCAAGGATAGTCCTGTATGAAATTCTTTTCGTAAGAAGAAAAATGCGACGGAAGTTGTCACAATGCCCATAACAATTACGAGCGGAACACTGGCAGAAACAACGCTAGAAACAGGAAGACCAGCAGCGTCTGCGGTTAATTTTGGTGCGCCTTGTATAACGAAGTCGCCGGATAAAGCAATCCCATGACCGAATAAGTTCATAGCAATTGCCACTCCAATTGGCGGAAGACCGACGCGTACAGCGATCGGTAATAAAATAGCTCCCATTAAGGCGACAGCTGGAGAAGGCCAAAAGAAGAAAGAAATTGTCATCATTAAAAGGCCGATAATCCAGTAGGCGAGGGTAGGTGTACGAATCATCTTTGTAAATGGTGAAATCATCGTATCATTTATGCCGGTATGAACGAGTAGATTGCTCATGGATACGATAATGGAGATGATTAATATAGTTGGTAATAGCTCAGTGATGGCGTAAATGAAACTTTGAAAAATACCGCTAATAGCAAGAGGGATAGAGCTTGTAGCGGTTAATGCTAATAAAAAGATAAAAACGATACAAATAATAGTCGTATCTTTTCGGAGAATAAAAAAGGTAATAATAGTGAGTAAACAAAGAATATAGAGAGCGTGCAACAGCGTTAATTCAACTCCCATAACATTCACATCCTTTAGGCATTCGTGTAGTTTATTGTATGAAAGCAGTGAAAGTATGTGAGTTTAGGAAAAAGAAAAAATGAAATTTCATGTACTGTAATGGTAAGGAGAGAAAATGGATGTTACAATACAATTAATCCTAAAAATGGAATTTAAGGAGGGTTTATGCGCAAAAAAATTGGATTTTGGGGATTCATCATATCTTGTAGTCTATTAATCATTTTAAATCTGTTTACAAACAATGAATGGATAAGTATCTTACCAGTTTTCGGATTTGTTTTTGTTCTGTTATATAACTGGGATGATATAAAACAATATAGCAAGAAAAGTATTGGGATTATGATAGGTATCATTGTTGTTTGCTCATTTTTCATAGGGTTTATTTTAATAGAAGGGCAGAAACAGATGGCGAAAATGTCTATTTTTCAAGAATGGATGTCTTCTGCAAAAGGTCTTTATATTGTAATTGTAGTTGTTATTTTTCTAAGAATTGTTATAAGCATAGCAAGTTACATATTAAAGGCAAAGTAGAATGGGGGAGGAGTACGAATGAGAGAGAAAATAGGGTATTATGGTGTGCTCGTTTGTTTACTATTATCAGTTATTTCAGGGCAATTTCTTAAAAGTGAATGGGTACCAGTTATATTATGTATAGGAGTATTGATTTTTGCTTCTATGTATCGCTGGGATGAGTGGAAAGCATGTAGTCGAAAAAAGAAAATTGTTTTCAGCATCGAGTTCGTCATTATAATTAGCACGATTCCGTTTTTGTTATTGAAAGGAAATGAAATAATAGATGGTATTGTAATGTTTCAAGGGGGGGTATTTATTGTGAAATTGCTATATTTAATATGCATTTTAATTTCGATAGCGGTAGTCGCTAAAAAAGTAAACGAAAAGTTATTCGTTAATGAATAAAAGAAAATGCCACCTTATTCGGTGGCATTTTCTTACTTTACTGAATGAGCTTTTTGCATTTTTTTAATTAAACGAATTTGTCCACGATGATTGATTTCATCTTCAAAAACATGAAACCATTTAAAGTAGTTGTTGGCTGGTTTATCATACCAAAAGTCTGTCGTTTTAAATAACCATTCATCAGGTAACGATTGAAAAGTCTCGATCGTTTTGGAACGTACTTCTTGTAATGTGTTTATGTAAAATTCTATCGAGTTTCCTTTTATTTTCTCGCGGCCAAGATCTCCTAACTCAATAGCAGGTAACCAACGTTCCAATTCAACTTCCGTTGGTTCACGGTCTTCAAAAGTATGAATCTGGTAGTAAAATTCAATAGCGGCCATATGGTGTAATAACATGCCAATTGAATTTGCTTCCTCATCATATAAATAATCAAGTTCTTCCATTGTTAAACCTTCCACCGCTTGCATTGTTGTATAGCGTGCGTAATTCATCATGGAAACAAGTTTGGAAAATTCAACTTGTAAACCATCTATCTTGTCGATTACAAAATTTCCCCCCTCTTTAAACGATGAATCCAGAGAAAGAATTCTATGTGTAGAGAAAAACTCCTTTTAAAAAGGGGCATGATTTTAACAAGGAATAACAATTAGTTCCCGATTTGATTTTGTAATAACCTCATAGCCATCTTTTGTAATGACGATATCATCTTCAATTCTACAACCGCCCCAGTTTGGTATGTAAATACCTGGTTCAACTGTAACAACCATACCTTCTTTTAGAGTAGCCTTACTTTCTTGGGATAGGCGGAGTGGTTCATGAATTTCTAACCCAAGACCATGTCCAGTGGAGTGTCCAAAATATTGACCGTATCCATGCTCTGTAATGTAATCTCTTGTTATATCATCGATACTTTTCGCAGTCTCTCCAGGTTTAATTGCTTCCGTTCCACGTTTTAATGCTTCAAGTACAACACTGTATATCTTTTTGAATTTTTCCGATGGTTCCCCAATCGCTACAGTACGAGTTATATCGGAACAGTATCCGTCGTAAAGTGCACCGAAATCTAATGTGACGATGTCTCCTCGTTCAATTATTTTATTTGATGCAACTCCATGAGGAAGAGAAGAACGAACGCCAGAAGCTACAATAATTTGGAATGATGAGGATGTAGCCCCTTTTTTTCGCATGAAAAATTCTAACTCATCTCGTACATCATTTTCACTTAGTCCTGGTTTTAGAAACGTAAGGATGTGGTGAAATGCTTCGTCAGCGATATTAGCAGCGATTTTCATTGTTTCTATTTCAGGAGTGTCTTTAATAATACGAATATTTTCGATGATTTCGCACACTTGAACCATTTCCGCATGTACGTATTTTTGTAAGTTTTTATATTGTTGCAATGTTATGTTGTTTTCTTCAATTCCTAGTTTTTGAATGTTTAATTTCGATACTTGATTTGCAATTTCTTTTTCTAAATTTCCTTTATGCATAATGATTTCCACATCTTTTATTTGTGACTTCGCTTGATCTACATAGCGAAAATCAGTTATAAAAACAGCTGTATCCGCAGAGATTAAGACGACGCCAGCACTACCAGTAAAGCCTGTTGCATATTGGCGATTTTCTTTTTTGGTAATGAGTAATCCGTCAATTCCGTAATTATGTAGTTGATTTTGGATTTTATTAATTTTTAAAGTCATGTTAATTCCCCCTATTCATAGTATTGAATAAAGCAAATAGTGTGCCAAAGTGTATATTTGAAGAAAGGATGGTAGGGAAAACATATATTTTAGGGGAGATGAAAAAATAGCCCGCAATTTGTGGGAGACTTTTTGTTCATAAAATCCAGATTGCTTCAATAAATGGCAGGGGATGAAAAAATATTGATTGGATTTACACGTGCACTTTATTTATATGCTGTAAAAAAATTTATACAAATGTGAAATGACACTGTCAATTTTTTTGACAATATTGAATGGATATAGCAACTAAATTGAAAATATATAAAAAATGCGTTGCTTATGAGCAACGCATTTTTGTATTTAAGCTTTTAATTTCATTACAGTATCAACATCCGGTGTTACATATACGGTTTGCTGATTGTCGTACGTAACAAAACCAAGTTTTGCACCACTCGGTTTTTTGACATGGCGTATTTTGGTGAAATCAACAGGTACAGAGCTAGACTCTTTTGCTTTACTGTAATAGGCAGCAATTTTTGCAGCTTCTAGTAAAGTTTCTTCAGCAGGCTCTAAAGAACGAATGACAACATGAGAACCAGGTATGTCTTTCGTATGTAGCCAAATTTCATCGCGGCGGGCAAATTTCGTTGTTAAATAATCATTTTGTTTATTGTTTTTACCAACGAAAATCTCTGTGCCATCACTTGCTACATATTTATCTAATACTGGTTTAGTAGGCTTTTTCTTTGCGTTTTTCGTTTTACGATTGCGCATATAACCTTCTTCAGCTAATTCCTCACGAATTTCTTCAATATCTTTTGAAGAAGCAGCTTCCATTTGTTGAAGTAGGCTATCAAAGTAAAGAATTTCTTCATTTGTTTTTTCGATTTGCTCTTCTACAACAACAACTGAATTTTTCGCTTTTTGGTACTTTTGGAAATAGCGTTGCGCATTGTCAGATGGCGTTTTTAAAGGATCTAATGTGATTTTTACAGTTCCGCCATTTTCATCGTAATAGTTAACGACTTCAATATCTTTATCACCTTTTTTCAAAGCATACATATTGGCTGTAAGTAGTTCTCCAAATAGTTGATATTTATCTGCTTTTCCGGCATCTTGTAATGTTTTTTCTAGTTTAATGAGTTTTTTCTCATTTTTATTTTTTTCGTTTTGCATAAAGCGTTCTAAATCATGAGCCTGTTGTTTTACACGGTCGCGCTCTGCTTTTCCGAAAAAGAAACGGTCTAGCAATTCACTAACAGATGAGAACGTCTTGTTTTCACCTTGCAAGTGTGCAAGAGGGAAAAGATAAAAGAATTCTTTCCCATTTGAAGTAGTCATCGTAGGTGAATATGTATGAGTTAATAATGGTTTTTGTATGGAGAAAAATGCGTCCGCCAATGCTTTTTCATTTACCATGCCAGCTTTTTTCACGACTTCTTTTGCGAATAACGGCGATATTCCCGTAAAGGTGCCGACAAGCTGTTTATCCATGTTTCCAGATAAAAAGTCTAGCGGTCTAATAAATTCCTCATTTGTTTCAATCTGAAGTGGGTTAATTTTATGTTGTGCCGGTGGCGCAACATATTCAGCTCCAGCGTATACAGTTCGATGTCGGTTTACTGCTAAAGAAACGTGTTTTAAGCTATCTAAAATATTGTTTGTTTTTGTGTCTACTAAAATGATGTTACTATGTCGTCCCATTATTTCAATTACTAATGTTTTTAGCGATTCATCACCAATTTCATTTCTGCTGCGAACTGTGATTTGAATAATACGCTCTAAATCAATTTGTTCAATTTTTTCAATGAATCCACCTTCTAGATGTTTACGGAGAAGCATACAAAACATTGGCGGAAGTGCAGGTGAATCGTAATTTTGATTTGTTAAGTGTAAACGTGCATATGTCGGATGAGCGGAAAGAATCAGTTTTTGATTTTTTCCGTTTGCTCGAATATGTAATAAAATCTCATATTTTGAAGGTTGATATATTTTGGAAATTCTCCCCGTGTAAAGAGAATTTGCAATTTCATGTGTAATTGCTCTTGTAAATAATCCATCGAATGCCATAAAAACACTCCTTTCTAACTAAAAGTTAATTATAGCATTTTTTTGGACGAGGCTGAATAAGCTTTCAATAGAGTATGTCTGGAATCAGGAGGTCGATAGCAGGATGAACTGGTATGGAATGCGCGCACATGAAGTGGAAGAAAGAACGAATACGAATGTGAAGGTTGGACTTACAGAGAAAGAAGCAGAAGGGCGAATAAAGAAATTTGGTACAAATGAATTAGATGAAGCAAAAAGGCCTTCTGCACTAATGGTCTTTTTAGCGCAATTTAAAGATTTCATGGTACTTGTTTTGTTTGGTGCAACAATCGTTTCGGCTTTTTTAGGGGAATACATTGATTCGATTGCGATTGTTGCAATTGTTATTATCAACGGTATTCTCGGATTTTTCCAAGAAAGAAAGGCTGAAAAGTCATTGGAAGCTTTAAAAGAGCTAGCCGCCCCGCAAGTTACTGTACTGCGGAATGGAAAGTGGGTAAAGGCACCGTCTAAAGCACTCGTTTTAGGTGATGTTATTAAATTTTCTAGTGGCGATCGTATTGGAGCTGATGTACGTCTTGTTGAGGCATCGAGTTTATATATCGAAGAATCAGCTTTGACAGGGGAGTCAGTACCGGTGCAGAAAAAGGTAGAAGCATTGCAAGGGCAAGATGTTTCAATTGGTGATCAAAAAAATATGGCTTTTATGGGTACGATGATTACACGAGGAGCTGGAACAGGGGTCGTTGTAGCAACTGGTATGAATACAGCGATGGGCCAAATTGCAAATATGTTACAAAATGCAGAGCAAATGGAAACACCACTGCAACGAAGATTAGAACAACTCGGAAAAATATTAATTATTGTGGCTCTTGTTTTGACAGCGCTTGTCGTATTAGCCGGTGTGTATCAAGGGAATGAAGTATATCATATGTTTTTAGCTGGCGTGTCGCTAGCTGTTGCTGCTATTCCAGAAGGATTGCCAGCAATTGTTACAGTAGCTTTATCGCTTGGTGTACAGCGTATGATAAAAAAGAGAGCGATTGTAAGGAAATTACCAGCGGTAGAAACGTTAGGTTGTGCTTCTGTTATATGCTCTGATAAAACAGGGACGATGACGCAAAACAAAATGATGGTAACACATATGTGGTCAGGTGGAGAGTTGTGGAAAGTGACAGGTCAAGGGTATGAACCTAATGGATCCTTTCTGAAAGGTGAAAAAGAAGTTGATCCAGCTAAGACGAAAGCACTATATCAACTACTCACATTTGGTTCACTATGTAACAATGCAAATATTATTCAAAAGAAAAAGGCGTATGTATTAGATGGAGATCCAACAGAGGGGGCGCTTGTAGCTGCAGCAATGAAAGCGGGGATAACGCGTGAGGCACTGAAAGGGAAATTTGAAATCATTCGTGAATTTCCGTTTGATTCAACTCGAAAAATGATGAGTGTGATTGTACGAGATAGAGAAGGGAAAAAGTTTGTCGTTACGAAGGGAGCACCAGATGTCCTTCTGCAAATGAGTCAAACGATTTTATGGGGAGATAAGCAGCAACCAATAAGTGAATTGTATAGAAAAGAAGTACAGGCGGCTATTCATAGTTTAGGTAGTCAAGCGCTGCGAACAATTGCAGTTGCATTTAAACCATTAAAAGTAACAGATTCTACCGAACATGAAAGAGACGTTGAAAAGGATTTTATGTTAGTTGGGATACAAGGTATGATTGATCCACCAAGACCAGAAGTAGAGCAGGCTGTAAAAGAGTGCAGAGAAGCTGGTATTCGAACAGTGATGATTACAGGTGATCATAAAGTGACAGCAATGGCGATTGCGGAACAATTAGGGGTTTTACCACAAGGTGGACGCGTTGTTGAAGGAGTAGAACTCGCAAATATGGATGTAGAAGAACTAGAAAATGTTGTAGAAGATACGTATGTATTTGCTCGTGTATCACCAGAACATAAATTGAAAATTGTTAAGGCTTTGCAAAATAAAGGACATATAGTAGCGATGACAGGTGATGGGGTGAACGATGCTCCAGCTATAAAAACAGCGGATATTGGGATTGCGATGGGAATTACAGGGACAGACGTTGCGAAAGAAGCATCATCTCTTGTCTTGCTGGACGATAATTTTGCTACGATTAAATCAGCAATTAAAGAAGGTAGAAATATATACGAGAATATACGTAAGTTTATTCGTTATTTATTAGCATCGAACGTAGGAGAAATTTTAGTCATGTTATTTGCGATGTTACTTGCATTGCCGCTGCCGATGGTTCCAATCCAAATTTTATGGGTGAACTTAGTTACTGACGGTTTACCGGCGATGGCACTAGGTTTGGATAAGGCTGAAGGAGACGTGATGAAGAGAACGCCGCGTCATCCGAAAGAAGGGGTATTTGCTAGAGGGCTTGCATGGAAAATTTTAAGCCGTGGCTTTCTAATTGGAGCAGTGACGTTAGTGGCGTTTATTATTGCATATAATCAACATCCAAATGAACTGAAATATGCACAAACTGTAGCATTCGCAACGTTGGTACTTGCTCAGCTTATTCATGTATTTGATTGCCGAAGTGAGCATTCTGTTTTTCACCGCAATCCATTTGGAAATGTGTATTTAGTAGGGGCGGTTATCATTTCATTACTACTCATGCTCGTCGTTATATATTACCCACCGTTACAACCGATTTTTAGCACGATGCCAATACAAGCAAGAGATTGGTTGTTAATTGGAGGTTTGTCATCAATTCCGACCTTCTTATTAGTAGGTTCTTTATTAACAGGGAAAAAGGGGAAGAAAGAAAAGCCAGTATTATATAAGAAGGGATTAAACTTGAAATAGTCAATGATATGAAAATGTGATATAATTTACAGAAGGTAGTAGAGCCTTGTCTCTATTACCTTTTTCATTGAGTTATTTCATGGCTTGGATGTGATAAAAATGATTTGTAGTATGACAGGATTTGGAAGGTCGAAAGTGGAAAATGGTACTTTTCAAATTACAGTAGAAATGAAATCAGTGAACCACCGTTTTCTAGAGATGAGTATTCGACTTCCGAAGCAAATGATGGTATTTGAAGACAAAATTCGTAAAATAATTGCACAGCAAGTTCGACGTGGACGCATTGAAGTGTCTATTAGTATAACGGGTGAAGGGCTTGTTGAAAGAAAATTAAGTGTGAATTGGTCGCTTCTTGAGCAGTACCAATCGATTATGGAAGATATAAAAGGAAAATTTCAATTACAAGATTCTATTACACTCGGGCAATTAATGGCAATGCCAGAAGTAACAGCGATTGAAGAAGCTGAAAATGTAAATGAACAATTTGAGAACAGTTTATATGAGGCTGTTCGCCAAGCTGCTCATATGTTAAAAACGATGAGAGATGGCGAAGGAGAACGATTACATAAAGATATAGCGTATCGTTTACAAGAGATTCACAATTGTGTAAATGCAGTTATTCCGCATGCACCGATTGTTACACAAAAATATCGTGAACGATTAGAAAATCGCTTAAAAGAATTACATAATCAAGATCTAGATGAACAAAGATTGTTAACAGAAGTCGCAATCTTTGCAGAACGTTGTGATATTCACGAAGAGTTAGTTCGTTTGCAAAGTCATTTAGAGCAATTTCGTGAAACACTGCAGATTGAAGAACCTGTTGGAAGAAAAATGGATTTCATCGTGCAAGAGATGCATAGAGAAATTAATACAATTGGTTCTAAGGCAAATGACTTAACAATTTCAAAATATGTTGTAGAAATGAAAAATAACCTTGAAAAAATTCGTGAACAAGTACAAAATATTGAGTAGCTTTCAAAAAATATATAAAGTTATACGTGGTGGAGAAATCGGATAGACTTACTAGGAGGCGCAAACTATGGCCATGCGGTTTTTAAATATTGGATACGGAAATATTGTATCTGCTCATCGAATTATTGCTATTGTAAGTCCGGAGTCAGCTCCTATTAAACGAACAGTACAGGAAGCACGCGAACATAATGCTTTACTTGATGCTACGTATGGGAGAAAAACAAGGGCGGTTATTGTTATGGATGATGGGCATGTTGTATTAAGTCCAATTCAGCCAGAGACGATTGCACATCGTTTGAATAATAAAGAAGATTTAAGTGAGGAAGGGTAGGTTTTACATATTTATGAGAAGTAGAAGAGGATTGCTCATCGTTCTTTCAGGACCTTCTGGGGTTGGTAAAGGAACGGTTCGAAAAGAGCTGTTTAGTCATGAGGATACACGTTTTCAGTACTCCATTTCAGTAACGACACGTAAGCCACGTGAAGGTGAAGTGGATGGTGTGGATTATTTCTTTAAAGAGAGAGAAGAATTTGAGGAAATGATTCGTAATGAAAAATTACTTGAGTGGGCTGAGTTCGTAGGTAATTATTACGGAACACCGATTGACTATGTTGAAAAAACATTACAAGAAGGAAAAGATGTATTCTTAGAAATTGAAGTGCAAGGAGCAATTCAAGTTAAGAAAGCTTTCCCAGAAGGTGTATTTATTTTCTTAGCACCCCCAAGTTTATCTGAACTAAAGAACCGTATTGTCGGCCGTGGTACAGAAACTGAAGATGTTATTGAAAATCGTTTAACGGTAGCGAAAGAAGAAATCGAAATGATGGACGCTTACGACTATGTTGTAGAAAACGATCAAGTTGAATTAGCTTGTGAAAGAATTAAAGCAATTGTGGTTGGTGAACATTGCCGCCGCGAAAGAGTAGCAAAATATTATAAAGAAATGACGGAGGGTCTATAATTATGTTAAATCCATCAATTGATTCATTATTAACAAAAATCGATTCTAAATATACACTTGTAACAGTAGCTGCAAAGCGTGCACGTGAAATGCAACTTGCGGACAATTGTGTTATTGAAAAGCCTGTTTCTCATAAATGTGTGGGTAAATCATTAGAAGAAATCGATGCAGAAGTATTAAAATATGTACCAAGTGAAGGCAAAATAATTGATTAAGACCTTCTTTTCGACAAATTAAAACATAGACTTTATAATTTTCTATGTAACGGTAACAACCTATTTACAAGTAGGTTGTTATTTTTTTACGGTAGGAAAGAAATATTGGTACTGACGAGCTGAGAATTTTGTTTCAGTATTATAAGTTTGAAAAAGAAAGAGGACGAGCCATATGCTAAAAGGGAAAAAGATACTTTTATGTGTAACAGGAGGCATTGCAGTCTTTAAAGGGGCTGCATTAACGAGTAAATTGACACAAGCTGGTGCTATTGTAAAAGTAATGATGAGTGAGTCAGCAATGAAGTTTGTTACACCTCTTACATTCCAAGCGCTTTCTCGCCATGATGTATATACGGATACATTCGATGAGAAAGACTCAGCTGTTATTGCTCATATCGATTTAGCAGATTGGGCAGATGTTGTACTTGTTGCACCAGCTACAGCTAATTGTATTGGAAAGTTAGCTAACGGTATTGCAGATGATATGATTACAACTACTTTGTTAGCTACTACAGCCCCAGTGTGGATTGCACCTGCTATGAATGTGCATATGTATGAAAATAAAATTGTTCAAAAAAATATGATGACGTTAAAAACGTTAGGATATACATTTATTGAGCCTGGAGAAGGTTTTTTAGCTTGTGGTTATGTAGCGAAGGGAAGATTAGAAGAACCAGAAGCGATTATTGCAGAGTTAGAAGAGGCCTTTTCAGAAAAAAAACCATTGCAAGGAAAAAAGATATTAATAACTGCTGGTCCAACTCGTGAAAAGATTGATCCAGTTCGTTTTATGACCAATTTTTCTTCTGGAAAAATGGGATATGCGCTTGCAGAAGTGGCAGCGAACTTAGGTGCTGATGTCATACTCGTTTCGGGACCGACAGCATTAAATCCACCAGTACATGTAACGACAGTGCAAGTGGAATCTGCACAAGATATGTTAGAGGCAGTACTTCAACATTATCAGAACGTAGATGTTGTCATTAAAACAGCAGCAGTTGCAGATTATCGCCCGAAATATGTTCATGATAATAAAATGAAAAAGAAAAATGGTGATGCTGTAATTGAACTAGAGAGAACAGTAGATATTTTAAAAACGTTAGGTGAAAAGAAAGACCAACAGTTACTTATCGGTTTTGCGGCTGAAACGACAAATGTAGAAGAATACGCAACGAGAAAATTGCGTGAAAAAAATGCAAATATGATTGTTGCGAATGATGTAAAAGCGCAAGGAGCTGGATTTGGTACAGATACGAATATTGTAACAATGTATAGAAAAGATGGAGAGATTATCGAGTTACCACTTTTAACGAAGAAAGAAGTTGCGCGTGAAATATTAAAGCAAATTGAAATGATGTTAGAAGATGGTCGTCTATGAAATTTGCAAGTGTAATTGTTGATGTACCTGCACGTCAGACAGATCGACCATTTGATTATATTATCCCTAAAAAATGGGAAGATATTGTCCAGACAGGCATGCGTGTAGTAGTTCCATTTGGCCCAAGGAAATTGCAAGGTTTTATTATTGGGATCAAAGATTCGGCTGAAGTAGAAAGCAAGAAGTTAAAGACAATCCATGAAATATTAGATGTAACGCCGGTTTTGAACGAGGAATTATTAAAACTTGGATATTGGCTTACAAGTGAAACGTTATGTTATATGATTTCAGCTTTTCAAGTCATGCTTCCAACAGCGATAAAAGCAACATATAAAAAGCGTCTACAACTTCGTAAACAAGAAGAAGTAGCGCCTGAACTACTGTTTTTATTTCAGAATAAAGAGGCGATAGAATGGGAAGCGATTGAGACGCAGCCGCATCTATACCGCACAATTCAACAAGAAATTAAAAATGGTACGATTGAAGTTGTTTATCAGGTAAAAGATAAAGTGCAAAAGAAGAAACAAAGAGTTGTTCAACCGGAGTTGCCAGAAGATAAATTAGAATTAGCAGCATTTGAACTGAAAAGTAAAAAACAACAAGATGTACTCTATTATTTTGTGGAAAATTATAAAAGTGTGCCGTTGAAAGTGATAACAGAAGAGTTGCAAATAACAGATGCTCCAATTAAAGCACTTGTTAAAAAGGGGCTAATCTCAGAAAAGTATGTGGAAGTATATCGGAATCCATATGACGATGATGATTTTGAACAAACGAAACCATTCCCACTTACGGAGGAACAAGAGCGAGTTATTGCACCAATTTTATCATCAATTGCAAATGAAACTTACAATCCATTTTTACTATATGGTGTTACAGGAAGCGGAAAGACAGAAGTATATTTACAATCTATAGCAGAGGTGCTCGAGAAAGGAAAAGAAGCGATTGTGCTTGTTCCTGAAATTGCACTAACACCTCAGATGGTAGATCGTTTCAAAGGTAGATTTGGCTCGCAAGTTGCGGTTCTTCATAGTGCGCTGTCTGTTGGAGAAAAATATGATGAATGGCGTAAGATTTTAAGAAAAGAAGTGAAAGTCGTAGTTGGTGCACGTTCAGCTGTATTTGCTCCTTTTGAAAATTTAGGGATTATTATTATTGATGAGGAGCATGAATCGAGCTATAAGCAGGAAGATAATCCGAGGTATCATGCAAGGGATGTAGCTGTGTGGAGGGGACAGTATCATAAATGTCCTATCGTTCTTGGTAGTGCGACACCGACACTTGAATCGTTTGCAAGAGCGAAAAAAGGTGTGTACGAATTACTAACGATGGAAAAGCGTATGAACGAACAAGCCTTACCGACAGTAGAAATTGTTGATATGCGTGAAGAACTTCGTGACGGGAATCGTTCCATGTTTTCGAAGGCACTGCATGAAAAAATAGCAGATCGATTAGAAAAGAAAGAACAAATGGTGCTCTTTTTAAATAGAAGAGGTCATTCTACATTTGTTATGTGCCGGGATTGCGGGTATGTTGTACAATGTCCGCATTGTGATATCTCGCTCACATATCATAAAATGAACCATCGTTTAAAATGTCATTATTGCAGTTACGAAGAGAATATGCCGACTGCGTGTCCTGCTTGTCAAAGTACATATATTCGTTTCTTTGGTACAGGTACACAAAAGGTAGAAGAAGAAATTACAAAACTATTTCCAGAAGCACGAGTCATTCGGATGGATGTAGATACGACAAGTCGCAAAGGAATGCATGAAAAATTATTAAAGGCGTTCGGGGAAGAAAAAGCAGATATATTACTTGGAACGCAAATGATTGCGAAAGGATTAGATTTTCCTAAAGTAACACTCGTCGGAGTTTTAACTGCAGATACGATGCTTCACTTACCAGATTTTCGGGCGAGTGAAAAGACTTATCAGTTGTTGACGCAAGTAAGTGGACGAGCAGGCAGACATGAATTACCAGGGGAAGTTATAATTCAAACGTATACGCCAGAACATTACAGTATAGAGTTAGCAAAGAACCAACAATATGATGTGTTTTTTGACCAAGAAATGCAGATGAGACGAACGAGACAATATCCACCTTATTACTATGTTGTACTTGTGACGGTATCTCACCCGGAATTATTAAAGGCAGTACAAGTGACGGAAAAAATTGTCGGTCATTTACGGTCACACTGCACAGAGCAAACAATGGTGTTAGGACCGGTTGCTTCAGCAATTCCAAGGATAAAAGATAGATATCGTTATCAATGCATGATAAAATACAAACGGGAACCAAACTTAAAGAACGTGCTCAAAATGGTAAATGAACATTATCAAGCAGAAATGCAAAAAGAGCTACAAATCTCAATTGATTTTAATCCAACAATGTTAATGTAGCGGAGGGAAATATGGCAGTTTTAGAAATAGTAAAGCATCCAAATGAAGTGTTAGAAGCACCGTGTGAAAGAGTAATTAACTTTGATAAAAAGTTAGTGAAATTGTTGAAAGATATGCATGAAACAATGTTAATTGCGGACGGAGTCGGTTTAGCTGCGCCTCAAGTAGGTGTAAGCTTGCAAGTTGCGGTAGTTGATATCGGTGATGATACTGGAAAGATTGAGTTAATCAATCCGTCGATATTAGAAAAACGTGGTGAACAAGTAGGTCCCGAAGGCTGTTTAAGCTTCCCGGGACTTTATGGTGAAGTGGAACGTGCGGATTATATTAAAGTACGTGCACAAAATCGCCGAGGTAAAGTGTTTTTACTAGAAGCAGAAGGGTTTTTAGCGCGTGCAATTCAACATGAAATCGATCATTTACACGGTGTGTTATTTACATCGAAAGTGACAAGATACTATGAGGAAAACGAATTAGAATAGGTGTTAAAAGGAGCGGTTTTTAAATGATAAAAGTAGTATTTATGGGAACACCGGACTTTTCAGTGCCGGTGCTTCGTCGTCTTATTGAAGATGGCTATGATGTAATAGGTGTTGTGACGCAACCAGATCGTCCAGTAGGGAGAAAAAAAGTATTAACATCAACACCTGTTAAAGTTGAAGCAGAAAAACACGGTATTCCAGTGTTACAACCGCTAAGAATTCGTGAAAAAGATGAATATGAAAAAGTATTGGCATTAGAGCCAGATTTAATTGTAACAGCTGCGTTCGGTCAGATTGTACCAAATGAAATTTTAGAAGCACCGAAGTACGGATGTATAAATGTCCACGCTTCTTTACTTCCAGAACTTCGTGGTGGTGCACCAATCCATTATGCAATTATGGAAGGTAAAGAAAAAACGGGTATTACAATTATGTATATGGTAGAAAAATTGGATGCTGGTGATATCTTAACGCAAGTAGAAGTGGAAATTGAAGAGCGTGAAACGACAGGCTCGTTATTCGATAAGTTAAGTGAAGCAGGAGCACACCTTCTATCCAAAACAGTACCTTTATTAATTCAAGGTAAGTTAGAACCAATTAAACAAAATGAAGAAGTAACGTTTGCATATAATATAAAACGTGAGCAAGAGAAAATTGATTGGACAAAAACAGGTGAAGAAGTATACAATCACATTCGCGGATTGAATCCATGGCCAGTTGCTTATACAACTTTAGCAGGACAAGTTGTGAAAGTATGGTGGGGAGAAAAAGTACCTGTAACGAAAGCGGCTGAAGCTGGTACGATTGTTGCGATCGAAGAAGATGGCTTTGTTGTAGCAACTGGTAATGAAACAGGTGTTAAAATTACTGAATTGCAACCTTCTGGTAAAAAGCGTATGAGTTGTTCGCAATTTTTACGTGGTACAAAACCTGAAATTGGAACGAAGTTAGGAGAAAATGCATGAGAAAAAATGTTCGTGAATTAGCTCTTGATGGTTTAATTCAAGTAGAAAAAAGTGGTGCATACAGTAACTTACTTTTAAATAATCTAATTGAAAAAAATGAAATTGATAGAAAAGATATTGGTTTATTAACTGAAATTGTATATGGAACGATTCAACGCCGTGACACATTAGATTATTATTTACAGCCCTTTTTAAAAAAGAAGGTTGAGGCGTGGGTAAGAGTATTGCTTCGCTTATCTTTATATCAAATGATTTATTTAGATAGAGTGCCCGAAAGAGCGGCTATTCATGAAGCGGTTGAGATTGCAAAGCGTCGCGGGCATAAAGGAATTGCTGGTATGGTAAATGGTGTACTACGTTCGATTCAGAGAGAAGGGGTACCTTCTGTAGATGAAATCAAGGATCCAGTAGAACGTCTGGCAATTGCAACAAGTCATCCAGTTTGGCTTGTCCAAGAGTGGACTTCAGAATTTGGTTTAGAAACTGCAGAGAAAATGTGTGAAGTGAACATGTTACCACCTGTACCAACAGCACGTGTAAATGTTGATAAAATAACAGTAGAAGAAGCAATTGAGTTGCTGGCTAGTGAAGGTATAGAAGCGAAGCGTGGCGATTTGTCAGATGATGCAATTCAAATTGAAAGAGGGAATGTAGCGCATACAGATGCGTTCAAAAAAGGTTTTCTTTCTATTCAAGATGAAAGTTCTATGCTGGTAGCACGCGCTTTAGAACCGAATGAGGGAGATGTAGTTCTTGATAGCTGTGCTGCTCCGGGCGGAAAAACAACGCACATCGCAGAGCGATTAAAAGGAACTGGTAAAGTTATGTCTCTTGATTTACATGCGCACAAAGTACGTTTAATTAAACAACAAGCAGAGCGACTTGGTCTAGAAAATGTCGAAACAAAAGCACTAGATGCTAGAAAAGTGCAAGAACACTTTGCGAATGAAACGTTTGATAAAATATTAGTAGATGCACCATGTTCTGGATTTGGTGTAATTAGACGTAAGCCTGATATTAAATTAGGTAAAGATAAAGGCGATAGTGAAAGATTATCGACGATTCAACTTGCAATACTAGAAAAAATAGCACCGTTATTAAAACAAGGTGGTCGCCTTGTTTATAGTACGTGCACAATTGAGAAAATAGAAAATAAACAAGTAATAGAACGATTTTTACAAGAGCATCCTGAATTTGAGTGGGATACTACGATAAAAGAGCGTATGCCAGAAAAGTTAAGTCAGTATATTGATGAAGGTCAAGTACAAATTTTACCGCATTATTTTGCAACAGATGGCTTTTATATTGCTTGTTTAAGGAAGAAGGTGTAGCATCGTGGAAACGACTGTGAGAAAACAAAAGAAAAATTTAGAAACGAAAAAACCATCAATTTACTCTTTACAACTCCATGAAATGCAAGATTGGTTAAAGGAACAAGGAGAACCAAAATTCCGTGCTGGACAAATTTTTGATTGGTTATATAAAAAACGTGTAAAAAATTATGAGGATATGTCAAACCTTTCTAAAGGATTGCGTGATAAATTGTCGAATTCCTTTGATATTACTACTTTAAACACGTTAGTAAAACAAACGTCTTCCGATGGAACAATTAAATTCTTATTCCAATTATATGATGGATATTCTATTGAAACGGTATTAATGCGACATGAGTATGGAAATTCCATTTGTGTAACAACGCAAGTGGGTTGTCGTATTGGTTGTACGTTCTGTGCTTCGACGCTTGGCGGTTTAAAGCGAAACCTAGAAGCTGGAGAAATTGTAGCACAAGTAGTTGAAGTGCAGCGTGCACTTGATGAATCAGAAGAACGTGTAAGTTCTCTTGTTGTTATGGGAATTGGAGAACCATTTGATAACTACGATAATTTAATGGGATTCTTACGCATCATTAACCATGAGAAAGGACTTCATATTGGTGCAAGACATATGACAGTTTCGACGAGTGGAATTATCCCGAAAATTTATAAGTTCGCTGAAGAAGACTTACAAATTAATTTTGCGATTTCATTGCATGCTCCAAACTCAGAATTACGTTCAAAATTAATGCCGATTAACCGTGCTTATAAGCTGCCTGATTTAATGGAAGCTATTAAATACTATGTAAATAGAACAGGGCGTCGTATTACTTTTGAATATGGACTATTTGGAGGCGAAAATGACCAAGTTGAGCATGCTGAAGAGCTTGCTGTACTCTTAAAAGGTGTAAAATGTCATGTGAACTTAATTCCGGTAAACTACGTACCTGAACGTGATTATGTACGTACGCCACGTGAACAAATTTTCTTGTTTGAAAAAACGTTAAAAGATCGTGGAGTGAATGTAACAATTCGCCGTGAACAAGGTCATGATATTGATGCAGCCTGCGGTCAGTTGCGTGCGAAGGAGCGTAAAGAAGAGACGAGGTGACGAGATGAAGGCCGTGTTTCTATCAGATAAAGGAAAAGTTCGTCAACATAATGAAGATAGTGCAGGAGTTTTTCACAATTTAGATGGAAATATTTTAGCGGTAGTAGCAGATGGAATGGGAGGTCATCGAGCTGGTGATGTAGCTAGCTCGATGACCATTCAATTATTCCATGATTATTGGAAGCAAACGCATAATATGAATGAGCCAAAAAAAGTAGAAGAGTGGTTACATACTAGTGTTGGGATTATTAATGAGCGTATATATGAGTACTCCAAGCAACATGTAGAATGTAATGGCATGGGAACAACACTTATAATAGCGATTTGTACGCCGAATTTTGTGACAATAGGTCATATAGGAGATAGTCGTTGTTATATGGTATCAGAAGGGGAAATCTCGCTTGTAACGGAAGATCACTCACTTGTGAATGAACTTGTGAGACATGGTGAAATTTCAAAAGAAGACGCAGAATATCACCCAAAAAAGAATGTTTTGTTAAGAGCATTAGGAACAGAAGAAAAAGTCGGATTAGATGTTAAAACATTGGTGCTTGAGGAAGATGATCAGTTACTTCTTTGCTCTGATGGATTATCTAATAAAGTTTCTATCGCTGATATGCAACAAGTTTTACAGTTAAATGAACAGCTTGAAACTAAGGGACAACGTCTCATTCAATTGGCGAATGATCGTGGCGGGGAAGATAATATCACCCTTGTTCTTATTGATTATGCGGGTTCGACAAACGAAAGTAGGTGAAGTGCAACGTGCTGATTGGAAAACGCTTAAATGACCGTTATAAGCTGCTGAAAATGATAGGTGGCGGTGGAATGGCCAATGTGTATTTAGCTCATGATGATATACTGGGCCGGGATGTAGCGGTAAAAATATTAAGACTCGACTATTCAAATAACGAAGAGTTTATTAAACGTTTCCATCGAGAAGCGCAGTCTGTTACAACGTTGTCGCATCCAAATATTGTGAATATGTATGATGTCGGAGAAGAAGATGGTATATATTATCTTGTAATGGAGTATGTACCAGGACAAACATTGAAGCAATACATAATTGAGCGAGGGATGTTACCGATAGGAGAAGCTCTTGATATAATGGAGCAGTTAACATCCGCCATGGCACACGCCCATCATTTTGAAATTGTGCATCGTGATATTAAACCGCACAATATTTTAATTCGAGCTGATGGAGTAATAAAAGTAACAGATTTTGGAATTGCGACAGCTACAAGTGCAACAACAATTACACATACAAATTCGGTACTCGGTTCGGTGCATTACTTATCACCAGAACAAGCACGCGGCGGGATAGCAAATAAACAATCAGATATTTATTCCCTAGGGATTGTTATGTTTGAATTGTTAACAGGAAGACAACCGTTTTCTGGCGAATCTGCTGTTGCTATAGCTTTAAAACATTTACAAAGTGAAATTCCGTCACCAAAAAGATGGAATGAAAATATTCCGCAAAGTGTCGAGAATATTATATTAAAGGCAACTGCGAAAGATCCGTTTCATCGATATCAATCTGCTAATGCGATGAAACGAGATATTGAAACTGCGCTATATCCAGAGAGGATAAATGAGCAGCCATTTTACATACCGGAAGATATGGAAGCGACAAAAGCGATTCCGATTATTCAACAGGAACAATTATTCGAAAATGTAACTGATGAAACAATTGTTTTAAAAGGAAGTAAAGTGGATGAACAGAAAAGAAAAGAAGAAACTGATTTAAATAAGAAGAAAAAACGAAGTAATAAATGGCTTAAAGTTTTAATTACGACATTTTTACTTTTAGCGATTGGAATAACGTTAGCGCTTACTGTTATTCCGGGATTCTTTATTCCAAAAGATGTGAAGGTTCCTGATGTGGCTGGTATGAAATATACGACAGCAGTAAATACATTAGTTGAAAAGGGTTTTGAGGTTACGGAACCTAATATTGTATATACTGATGATGTTGAAACCGGTGATGTGATAAAAACAGACCCTGTGGCAGGAAGAGTCGTGAAAGAAAACTCTAAAATTACTATCTATCAATCAGGTGGAAAAAAGAAAAGTAAGATGAGTGATTTCACAGGAAAAGATTTTGAGAGCATAAGATCTGAATTAGAAGAAAAATATAAACAAGTTACAATAAACTATATTGAAAATGATAGACCAAAAGGTGAAATCGTTGAGCAAATTCCGACGCCGGATCAAATGGTAGTAGAAGCGGAACAAGAACTGAAAATTTGGGTAAGTAAAGGTCCTTATCAAATTAGACCAGGTGATTTTTCAGGATGGACTGAAAATAGTGTAAATGGTTATTTGAATGAGAGAAAACTAACTCCAGATATAAAACGAGAGTATTCCGATACTGTTGATAAAGGACTTGTAATTTCGCAATCTCCAAAACCAGGAACGCCGTTAAAAGAAGGAGATAAAGTGACGATTATCATCTCAGAGGGTCCTAAGCCGAAAGTAACGAAAACTGTGAAAGTAGATAATATTTCTATTCCGTATGAGTCTTCTATAATAGGTGAGAAAAAACCGCAAACGATAGAAATTTATAAAGAAGATATGCAACAAAAAATGGATAGACCAATTGAAACTAGAACAATTTCAGAGTCGGCAACTATTTCATTAGAATTTGTAATTCAAGAAGGTACAAAAGGACACTATAAAATTGTACGAGATGGTGTAACGATTATCGACAAAGAAGTACCATATCCAACTCAATAATAATGAATTCCATTTTCTTTTTAGAGAGGATGGAATGTATTACTCTTGCCTGTTATGCTCTCTACATATAGTGGACTGTATAACAGGCAAAAATATATGATTCAAAAAGCTATAAAAGTGATACTGTTATAAATAATATTTTAAATTTGATGGTAGATTAAATATATTACCTTGTATATATGACGGGTTTTGAAATCATTATTTAAAGAATTCTAATCCATTCCATATTACATCCCATATTAATTACAGCTTCACTTTATACAAAATAAAGGAGAATTATATGCCAGAAGGAAAAATTGTAAAAGCTCTAAGCGGGTTTTATTATGTACAGCATGAAGAAGGGATTACACAATGTCGCGGGCGTGGTGTGTTTAGAAAAAATAAAATTACACCACTGGTAGGAGACCAAGTTGTCTTTCAAGCTGATAATCCAAGTGAAGGATATGTGCTTGAAGTATTCGATCGAAAAAATGAACTTGTTAGGCCTCCTATTGCTAATGTTGATCAAGCAATTCTTGTTTTCTCTGCAGTAGAACCAGATTTTAATCCGGGACTGTTAGATCGATTTTTAGTGCTGATTGAATATCATAACATTAAGCCGATTATTTGCATTAGTAAGATGGATTTAGTGGATGAAAAAATGAGAGAGACTGTTGAATCTTATGCAAATGATTATCGTGAGATGGGATATGATGTATTATTTACTTCTATAAATACATCGGAAAGTATTGATATTTTAAAACCATTCTTAGAAGGTTGTGTTTCTGTCGTTGCAGGGCAATCTGGTGTTGGAAAATCTTCTATGCTTAACGTTTTACGTCCAGAGTTAGAACTGAAAACGAATGATATTTCCTCGCATTTAGGGCGCGGGAAACATACGACAAGACACGTGGAATTAATTGCGATTGGAAGCGGACTAGTTGCAGATACACCTGGTTTTAGTTCACTTGATTTCATAGATATAGAAGTAGAAGATCTTACATATTGTTTTCCAGAGTTGAAAGAAGCGAGCCAATACTGTAAATTTAGAGGGTGTACACATCTTTCTGAACCGAAATGTGCTGTGAAGGCAGCGATTGAAGAAGGGAAGATTACAGAATATCGTTATAAGAATTACAAACAATTCGTAGAAGAAATTAGAGAGAGAAAGCCGAGGTATTAGTTATGATTAAAATTGCACCATCGATCTTATCAGCAGATTTTTCAAAATTAGGGGAAGAGATTAAAGATGTAGAGAAAGGCGGAGCGGATTACATTCACGTCGATGTAATGGATGGACATTTCGTACCGAACATTACGATTGGACCATTAATTGTAGAAGCAATCCGTCCGATTACATCGTTACCATTAGATGTGCATTTAATGATTCAAAATCCTGATAACTATATCCCGACTTTCGCAAAAGCGGGAGCGGATATTATTACTGTTCATGTAGAGGCATGCCCTCATCTGCATCGTACAATTCAGTTAATTAAATCTCATGGCATTAAAGCGGGAGTTGTATTAAATCCGCATACGCCAGTTTCAACGATTGAGCATGTATTAGAAGATATCGATATGGTATTACTTATGACAGTAAACCCTGGATTTGGTGGACAGAAATTTATCCATTCTGTATTACCGAAAATTAAACAAGTTGCAGAAATGGTTAAAGAGCGCAATCTAGAAGTAGAAATTGAAGTTGATGGTGGTGTAAACGCTGAAACAGCACGACTTTGTGTTGAAGCAGGAGCAAATGTACTTGTAGCTGGATCAGCAGTATACAATCAAAAAGATCGCGGTGAAGCAATTCGTGTCATTCGTGGATAATGAATGAACGAGTCTTTATCCCAGTGAATCTTCTAGTGTAGTAAGTTTTCACTAATTTATAAAGGATAGAGAAAAAATATGTAAAAAGGCAATCTACCGAATGGCAGATTGCCTTTTTACAATAGAAGGGGAAGGAAACATGATTATTCATATTTTAGCGGGTGGACCTGCGGAATATTGTGCAGATTTTTCTCGATATGAAAATGAGAAAGTAGTGTGGGCTGCAGTTGATAGAGGTGTATATCGTTTATTAAAAGGAGGGATTACTCCAACTGTTGCGTTTGGAGATTACGATTCGGTTACTGAAGAGGAATTAGTATGGATGGGACAGCAAACAAATGACTTACATATTGTTCCTCGTGAAAAAGATCAAACAGATTTAGAAATTGCGATTAACTGGGCCTTAGAACAAAATCCAACATTGATTCGTATTTTTGGTGCTACTGGCGGAAGGCTGGATCACGGTTTAGCGAATATCCAGATGCTTTTAAAAGGGTTAGAAGTAGGGATAGAAATGTGTATTGTAGACAATAAAAATGAAATAAGCGTGAAAAAAGTAGGTACACATATAATTGAAGAAAATAAAGATTTCCCTTATGTATCTTTTGTACCGGTTACTGAAATAGTGGAAGGGATTACGTTACTTGGTTTTAAGTATCCTCTAACTAATAAAACAATAGAATGGGGATCAACACTTTGTATTAGTAATGAACTCGTTAAGGAAAAAGGTACTTTTTCATTTACTTCTGGCATATTAATGGTGATAAGAAGCACTGATTGAAGAAACAATTTTGCTCCTTACATCATATAGTGAACAAGTGGAGTAATGGGGATTAGGAGGGAAACCATGAGATTTTATACAATTAAGTTACCTAAATTTCTTGGTGGAATTGTTCGTGCCATGTTAAATACCTTCAAAAAAGATTAAAAAAAGCACCTATTACCGGTGCTTTTTCCATTGTCATAGTAAAAAAAGAGCCTAGCGGCTCTTTTTTTTATTATTAAACACGTTCGATTTTGCCAGATTTTAATGCTCTAGCAGAAACGTAAACACGTTGAACTTTTCCGTCGATGCGTACGCGAACTTTTTGAAGGTTAGCGCCCCATTTACGTTTTGTAGCGTTCATTGCGTGAGAACGAGAGTTACCAGAACGAGCTTTTCTTCCAGTGATAGCACAAACACGAGCCATTTATATTTCCCTCCCTTGATACCTTACCATACGTAATTTTTCAATGTTAGTCTTTTTTGCGATGCTAAAAACACTACTATAATTTAACACAACTAAAAAGAGAATGCAACACCGTAGAAAAAAGAAATCAAGAAAAATTACTTGACACTATATGTTGATGATGAAAAGTTGAAATCAAGAAAAATTGCTTGACATATTATAGTGGTACATGTTGTATAATAACAATGGACTATTTTGCTCATCATAAAAAATGTGATTTAAAACATAAAATATGAGAGTGAAAAGAAAGAACGATGGAATTTTCTTTAAAAAGATTATATGATAGTAACTAAAGTAGTCTAGCTCACTTTCACCATTTATGAAGGGGGAAACGAGATGTCAATTGAAATTAAAACGAAGTATGGTCAAATTGATATTAGTACAGATGTAATTGCAACAATTGCTGGAGGTGCCGCAGTAGATTGCTACGGTATCGTAGGTATGGCATCAAAAAATCAGTTAAAAGATGGTTTAACAGACATTTTACGAAAAGAAAACTTCACTAGAGGTGTTATTGTTCGTAAAGATGAAGATGAAGTACATATTGATATGTATATTATTGTGAGCTATGGTACGAAAATTTCAGAAGTAGCACATAACGTGCAGACGAAAGTGAAATATACATTAGATCAAACTGTAGGACTAGCAGTAGATTCTGTAAACATCTACGTACAAGGAGTTAAAGTAATAAACTTGTAATGTGCATTAAGGAGGAAAATCTGTGTCAATTCAAAAAATTGATGGGAAACGTTTATCACAAATGATCATGCAAGGAGCGAATAATTTAACAAATAATGTTCAGCTTGTTGATGCATTAAACGTATTTCCAGTTCCAGATGGCGATACCGGTACAAACATGAACTTATCCATGACTTCAGGCGCACGTGAAGTGAAAGCAAATCCTTCACAGCACGCTGGTAAAGTTGGTGTAAGTTTAGCCAAAGGATTATTAATGGGAGCTCGTGGTAACTCTGGTGTTATTTTATCTCAGTTATTCCGTGGTTTCTCTAAATCCATTGAACAAAAAGAAGAATTAACAACAGTTGATTTTGCTGCAGCTTTAGATGCTGGGGTAGAAGCGGCTTACAAAGCGGTTATGAAACCGATTGAAGGAACGATTTTAACGGTTGCAAGAGAAACGGGGAAATATGCAGTGACAGTTGCGAAAAAACAGCGCGACTTTGTTTTGTTTATGGAAGACGTTGTGAAAGAAGCGAATGCATCGTTAAATCGTACGCCAGATTTATTACCTGTATTAAAACAAGTTGGCGTTGTAGATAGCGGTGGTAAAGGTCTTGTTGTTGTATATGAAGGATTTTTAGCTGACTTAAAAGGAGAAACGATTTCTTCTAATGTGTCTGCCCAACCATCTATGAATGACATGGTACGCGCAGAACATCACCGTAGTGTACAAAGCCAATTGAGTACAGAAGATATAAAGTATGGATATTGTACGGAATTCATGGTGAAATTAGAGCCTGAAAAAATGAAGGAACATAATTTCTCTGAACAAAAATTCCGTGAAGATATTAGTGTATACGGAGATTCACTACTTGTTGTATCAGATGATGAGGTTGTTAAGGTTCATATTCATGCGGAACATCCTGGAGATCCTATGAACTACGGACAACGCTATGGTAGTTTAATTAAAATTAAAGTAGAAAATATGCGTGAACAGCATACTGCTTTATTAGATGAGCCTGCTATGATGCCTGAACCAACTAGCCAGTCTAAAGAGAAACAACCGTACGGGATCGTAACTGTAGCTATGGGATCTGGTATCAAAACTTTATTTGAGAGCATTGGCGCGACGAAAGTTATCGAAGGTGGCCAAACGATGAATCCAAGTACAGAGGATATTGTGAAGGCGATTGGAGAAGCGAATGCTGAAAAAATCATTATTTTACCGAACAACGGAAATATTGTGATGGCAGCAGAACAAGCGGCATCAGTTGTGGATCAAGAAGTGATTGTAATTCGTTCAAAAACAGTTCCTCAAGGTATGGCTGCAATGTTAGCATTTAATCCAGTTGGAACGTTAGAAGAGAATGAAGAAAACATGAAAGAAGCTTTATCTCATGTGAAAACCGGTCAAATTACGTATGCTGTACGTGATACGGAAATTGATGGTGTAGCAATTCAAAAAGATGATTTCATGTGTATCGCAGATGGAAAAATCGTATCAACAAATGCTGAAAAAGTAGGAGCTGCGAAGCAATTACTAGAAGCACTTATTGATGAAGATTCTGAAATCGTAACGATTCTACAAGGTGAAGATGCAACTGACGAAGAAGTAGCTGCGCTAGTTGAATTTGTAGAAGAGAATTTTGAAGATGCAGAAGTAGAAGTACATGCTGGAAACCAACCGGTGTATTCTTTCATCTTCTCTGTAGAATAAGAAAAAATTCGTTTTGAAAATAAATGGATTACTTACTTGCTAATCGATAAGAAGTAGTAATATGAAGTTTATTACTAGTTTTTATTCAAAAGGCTAGCATATTGAAGATAAAAAAGAGCCTTGCTGCTAAAAGTGAGGCTCTTTTCTTTCGTGTTGCTTATGAGGGATTTGAGTAGTTTCTCTTAGAATGCCTATGATAGAATATATAGGGTGAAAGAGAGCGATTACAGATGCTAATCATGTTAATGGATAATGAATGGAATGAATCAAAGAAAATAATGTGAAGGAGCGTGAGAATCTTGAATGAAGTTGTACAAGTTCCTGTTACGGATGTAAAGGGAATCGGAGGAGAAACATCTGAATTACTACACGAGATGGGAATTTATACAGTTTCTCATCTATTAGAACATTTTCCGTACCGTTATGAAGATTATGCGATGAAAGATCTTGCTGAAGTAAAGCATGATGAACGTGTAACGGTTGAGGGGAAAGTTCATAGTGCTCCTTTGCTACAATATTATGGGAAGAAGAAGTCGCGTCTTACGGTTCGTGTTCTCGTCGGTCGTTATTTAATTACAGCTGTATGTTTTAATAGGCCGTATTATAAGCAGAAGTTAAATTTAGATGAAACGGTAACGATTACTGGTAAATGGGATCAGCACCGTCAAACAATTGCGGTATCAGAGCTTCATTTTGGACCAGTAGTACGTCAACAAGAAGTAGAGCCTGTATACTCAGTGAAAGGGAAACTTACAGTAAAACAGATGCGCCGTTTTATTGCACAAGCGTTTAAGGAGTATGGAGACTCTATAGTTGAAGTGTTACCTGATGGATTGCTAAGTCGATATAAATTATTGCCGCGTTATGAAGCGCTTCGGGCGTTGCATTTTCCGGCAGGACAGGAAGATTTGAAACAAGCACGTCGCCGTTTTGTATATGAGGAGTTTTTCTTATTTCAGCTGAAAATGCAAACATTACGGAAAATGGAGAGGGAAAATTCGAAAGGGACGAAAAAAGAAATCCCTTTAGCAGAATTGCAAGAGTTTATCGATGCACTTCCGTTTCCATTAACTGGCGCGCAACGCCGGGTTGTAGATGAAATTATGAACGATATGACATCTCCTTATCGGATGAATCGTCTGTTGCAAGGTGATGTAGGTTCCGGGAAAACAGTTGTTGCAGCCATTGGCCTTTATGCAGCAAAATTAGCACATTATCAAGGTGCTTTAATGGTTCCTACAGAAATTTTAGCAGAACAACATTATCAATCGCTCGCAGAGACGTTCTCGCATTTTGGTATGAAGGTTGAATTGTTAACAAGTTCTGTTAAAGGCGCGAGACGTCGGGAAATTTTGGCGAAATTAGAACAAGGAGAAATAGATATCCTTGTTGGAACACATGCTTTAATTCAAGATGAAGTTATCTTTCATAGGTTAGGTCTCGTTATTACTGATGAACAACATCGATTTGGTGTAGCACAGCGACGAGTTTTAAGGGAGAAAGGTGAAAGTCCAGACGTATTATTTATGACGGCGACCCCAATTCCGCGTACGTTAGCAATTACTGCATTTGGAGAGATGGATGTTTCTATAATCGATGAGATGCCAGCTGGTAGAAAGGTAATTGAAACATACTGGGCAAAACATGATATGTTAGACCGTGTTCTCGGTTTTGTGGAGAAGGAGATAAAAAAAGGAAGACAAGCATATGTAATTTGTCCCCTTATTGAAGAATCTGAGAAACTTGATGTACAAAATGCTATCGATTTACATAGTATGCTGACTCATCATTATCAAGGGAAATGTCAAGTCGGATTAATGCATGGAAGATTATCATCTCAAGAAAAAGAAGAGATAATGGGACAATTTAGTGAAAATAAAGTGCAAATTCTTGTGTCGACAACAGTTGTTGAAGTAGGTGTGAACGTACCGAATGCGACTGTAATGGTTATTTATGACGCAGAGCGTTTCGGTTTATCGCAGCTCCATCAGCTTAGGGGGCGTGTTGGGCGTGGTAGTGAACAATCATATTGTTTATTAATCGCGGATCCAAAATCGGAAACGGGAAAAGAACGAATGCGTATTATGACCGAAACGAATGATGGATTTGTATTGTCAGAAAAAGATTTAGAGTTAAGAGGTCCTGGAGATTTCTTTGGAAGTAAGCAAAGTGGTTTACCAGAATTTAAGGTTGCTGATATGGTACATGATTATCGAGCGTTAGAAACAGCTAGACAAGATGCGGCGTTACTAGTAGATTCAGAAGCATTTTGGCATAATGATCAATATGCTTCGCTGCGTACGTATCTTGACGGGACAGGTGTGTTCCAGGGAGAGAAGCTCGATTAAAGGGAGGCAACAAAAGTTTTTGTTGCATTCTACTTTTATTGATTATATACTACTGTTAGTACCTAGTCATAAAAATGGATGGTGCGGTATGAAAAAAAGAAGAAGTAAAAAAGAAAGACAAGAATTATTACAACAAACTATAGAAACGAATCCTTTTATTACGGATGAAGATTTAGCAGAAAAATTTCAAGTGAGTATACAAACCGTACGTCTTGATCGTATGGAATTATCTATTCCTGAATTAAGAGAAAGAATTAAACATGTAGCTACAAAGCAACATGAAGAAGATGTGAAATCTTTACCGTTAGAAGAGGTTGTCGGAGAAATTATTGATATAGAATTAGATAGACACGCGATTTCTATCTTTGAAGTGAAGATAGAACACGTATTTAAAAGAAATCAAATTGCCCGTGGGCATCACTTGTTTGCCCAAGCAAACTCACTAGCTGTTGCGGTTATTGATGAAGAATTAGCTTTAACTGCAAAGTCTACCATTCGATACATTCGTCCTGTAAAATTAGGAGAGCGTGTTGTTGCAAAAGTGCTCGTTGAAGATGTAGAGAATGATAAAGGACGGACGGTTGTCAAAGTGCGTAGCTTCGTTGGAGAAGAACTTGTTTTTACAGGCACTTTTGAAATGTATCGATCTAGTAATTACAGTGAGGAAGGTAACAACTTATGAAAATCGCAATAGATGCAATGGGCGGCGATCATGCTCCAAAGGCGGTCGTATTAGGAGCAATGAAAGCTATTAAGGAATACTCTGATTTACATATTACGTTAGTAGGGAAAGAAGAGGAAATTCGTCAATACTTAACGAGTGAAGAACGAATTACTATACTTCATACAGATGAAAAAATTGAATCGACAGATGAACCAGTAAGAGCGGTTCGTCGAAAAAAACAAGCTTCAATGGTACTAGCAGCGCAGCAAGTGAAAGACGGCGTAGCGGATGCTTGTATATCAGCTGGTAGTACAGGAGCTTTAATGGCGGCAGGATTGTTTGTTGTAGGTCGTATGGAAGGAATTGAGCGACCAGCTTTATCCCCTACAATGCCAACCGTTGATGGAGAAGGTTTTGTTATGTTAGATGTTGGAGCAAACGTTGATGCAAAACCAATTCATTTATATCAATATGCAGTAATGGGATCTGTATACGCTGAGAAAGTAAGGGGAATTAAAAATCCTCGCGTTGGCCTTTTAAACGTTGGAACAGAGGATGGAAAAGGGAACGAGCTTTCCAAACAAGTCTTTACAATGCTTAAGGATGCCCCAATTAATTTCGTTGGGAACGTTGAATCAAGAGATTTATTACAAGGTGTAGCAGATGTTGTTGTATGTGATGGTTTTACGGGGAATGTAGCGCTGAAATCATTAGAAGGAACAGCGCTCGCATTATTCTCTATGTTAAAAGAGCAGTTAATGAGTTCGTTTACGAGCAAATTAGCAGCAGCGGTATTAAAGCCAAAACTTATGGTATTAAAAGATAAAATGGATTATTCGGAGTATGGAGGAGCGGCATTATTTGGGTTGAAAGCCCCTGTCATTAAGGCTCACGGTTCTTCCAATGAACAATCGATATTTAGTGCGATTCGTCAAACGAGAGAAATGGTAGCGAAAGAAGTTATTCCTACTATTTCAAGCGTAATGGAGAAAGAGCCACTCCAATAAGAGGAGGATTTGAAATGGGAAAAATAGCATTTCTTTTTCCGGGCCAAGGTTCACAGGCAGTTGGAATGGGTAAACAGTTAGCAGAGAATAATAAAGAGGTTGCAAATGTGTTTGCAAAAGCAGATGAGGTGTTGCAAGATTCACTTTCAGAAGTGATTTTTGAAGGACCACAGGAGAAGCTTACGTTAACGACGAACGCGCAGCCAGCCTTATTAACAACGAGTTTTGCTATTTTGACAGCTTTAAAAGAGTATGATATTACACCAGACTTTGTCGCAGGGCATAGTTTAGGTGAATATAGCGCTCTTGTAGCAGCGGGGGCATTAACTTTTGAAGACGCTGTATATGCTGTAAGGAAACGTGGGGAATATATGGAAGAAGCTGTTCCTGGCGGAGAAGGTGCAATGGCGGCTATTTTAGGTGCTGATCCACATATGCTGAAACAAGTTACAGAAGAAGTAACAAGTGAAGGATATGCAGTACAAATCGCTAATATGAATAGCACGAAGCAAATTGTGATTTCTGGAACAAAACAAGGAGTAGAGATTGCTTCTCAAAGAGCGAAAGAAAATGGTGCAAAGAGAGCAATTCCGCTTAAGGTAAGTGGACCGTTCCACTCTTCGTTAATGAAGCCAGCGGCGGAGAAATTCCAAAGTGTCTTAAATGAAATTACAATTCAAGATACGAATATTCCGGTTATTGCAAATGTAACAGCAGACGTAATTACAAGTGGTGCACATATTCAAGAAAAGCTAATCGAACAGCTCTATTCGCCTGTCTTATGGTACCCATCCATTGAATACATGGTGAATCAAGGGGTGGACACATTTATTGAGATTGGACCTGGGAAAGTGCTTGCTGGACTTATGAAGTCGATTGATTCATCAGTGAAAGCATATGCGATATACGATGAAGAGACATTAAAAGATACCATTTCAAATTTGAGAGGAGAAAACTGATGTTAAAAGGGAAAGTAGCATTAGTAACCGGTGCTTCACGTGGAATTGGCCGTGCGATTGCGATTGATTTAGCGAAACAAGGGGCAAATGTTGTAGTAAATTATGCTGGTAATGAGCAAAAGGCAAATGAAGTAGTTGATGAAATAAAGAAATTAGGTTCGGATGCAATTGCAGTAAGAGCAGATGTTGCAAATGCTGAAGACGTTACAAATATGGTGAAACAAACTGTAGATGTATTTGGACAAGTTGATATTCTTGTAAATAATGCAGGTGTAACGAAAGATAATTTATTAATGCGTATGAAAGAAGAAGAATGGGATACAGTTATTAATACAAACCTAAAAGGTGTATTCTTATGTACGAAGGCAGTATCTCGATATATGATGCGTCAACGTCATGGACGTATTATTAATATCGCTTCTGTTGTTGGAGTAACAGGTAATCCAGGACAAGCAAACTATGTTGCTGCTAAAGCGGGTGTAATTGGATTAACAAAAACATCAGCAAAAGAGTTAGCGAGCCGTAATATTACTGTAAATGCACTTGCTCCTGGGTTTATTGCGACAGATATGACAGATGTATTGGATGAAAATATAAAAGCTGAGATGTTAAAATTAATTCCAGCAGCTCAGTTTGGTGAAGCACAAGATATCGCAAATGCTGTAACGTTTTTTGCTTCTGATCAAAGCAAATATATTACAGGTCAAACGTTAAATGTTGATGGCGGTATGGTAATGTAATAAAAGAATCGATTTCAGCTAGTTTTTTTGGATAATATTTAATATAATATTTGAGGGGAGGTGAATAGAATGGCAGATGTTTTAGAGCGTGTAACAAAAATCATCGTTGATCGTTTAGGAGTAGAAGAGACTGAAGTAGTACCAGCTGCAAGCTTCAAGGAAGATTTAGGAGCAGACTCCCTAGATGTAGTAGAACTTGTAATGCAATTAGAAGACGAATTCGAAATGGAAATTTCTGATGAAGATGCTGAAAAGATTGCTACTGTTGGCGATGCTGTGACTTACATAGAGAGTCATCTATAATGCTTGAATGAAGTCCCGTTTTTTAGCGGGGCTTCTCGGCTTATATCTGGAGGGACCTATGCCGTACCGAAAATATAGAGAAAAAAAATACGAAACAAAATATCGTGAAGCGTTTAAAGTATTTCAAGAAAAGATAGGTATTACGTTTACAGATGAAAAATTATTGACTCAAGCATTTACGCATTCATCGTATGTGAATGAGCATCGAAAAAAACCGCATGAAGACAATGAGCGTCTCGAATTTCTTGGAGATGCAGTATTGGAACTTACTGTATCGCAGTATCTGTTTCAAAAATATCCGACAATGAGCGAAGGAGAGTTAACAAAACTACGTGCAGCTATTGTATGTGAACCATCTCTTGTTCGTTTTGCAAATGAGTTGTCATTTGGTAGCCTTGTTTTATTAGGAAAAGGTGAGGAAATGACAGGTGGACGTGAACGACCAGCTTTATTAGCGGATGTCTTTGAAGCGTTTATTGGTGCCCTTTATCTTGATCAAGGGCTAGAAACAGTATGGGGATTCTTAAAAGAAATTGTATACCCTAAAATTAATGAAGGTGCTTTTTCTCATGTGATGGATTATAAGAGTCAATTACAAGAGTTGATTCAGCGTGATGGTAGTGGCAATATTGAGTATCAAATTTTGCAAGAAAAAGGACCGGCCCACAATCGAGAATTTGTGTCACGTGTTACGTTAAATAACGTGGCTTTAGGTCTTGGTAGTGGCAAGTCGAAAAAAGAAGCAGAGCAACAAGCTGCTGCAGAAGCGTTGAAAAAGTTAAAAGAGCAACGATAAGGAATCCCCCTTTGAATGAGGGGGATTCCTTGTGTATAGAATGAAACTTTCCTTTCATTTGTAAATGAAAGGAAAGTGAATCCGTATAATAGCTTGTTTTTGTATAAACAACATTTATAGTAATGGAGAATAGGAGGAAGGCCTTTCGTGTTTTTAAAAAGATTAGAAATAGCAGGATTTAAGTCTTTTGCTGAGCGTGTATCTGTTGATTTTGTCCCAGGTGTAACGTCTGTAGTAGGACCTAATGGAAGCGGGAAAAGTAATATTACTGATGCCATTCGCTGGGTACTTGGTGAACAATCTGCAAAATCATTACGTGGTGCAAAAATGGAAGATATTATTTTTGCAGGCAGTGATACGAGAAGAGCAGTTAATGTTGCTGAAGTAACAATAACTTTAAATAATGAAGATCAACGTTTACCGATTGAATATAATGAGGTGTGTGTAACACGTCGTGTATCTCGTTCTGGTGATAGTGATTTTTATATTAATAAACAATCATGTAGATTGAAAGATATTATTGATTTATTTATGGACTCTGGTATGGGAAGAGAAGCTTTTTCGATTATTAGCCAGGGTAAAGTTGAAGAGATTTTAAGTAGTAAATCAGAAGAACGTCGTGGTGTATTTGAAGAAGCTGCGGGAGTACTGAAATACAAACTTCGTAAAAAGAAAGCTGAAGGAAAATTAGCAGACACACAAGAAAACTTAAATCGTGTACAAGATATAATTCACGAATTAAGTAGCCAAGTAGAACCTTTAGAAAGACAAGCTTGTATTGCGAAAGATTATCTCGAGAAAAAAGAAGAATTAGAGAAAGTAGAAGCGGCGCTTATTGTACATGAAATTGAAGAATTACATGAGAAATGGGAAGCGCTTCGAAATCAGTTTGGGCATAATAAAAACGAAGCAGCTAAAATGTCAACGGATTTACAAAAAGGTGAAGAAGAGCTTGAGGAATTACGAGGACAATTACAAGCGGTAGATGAGTCTGTAGATTCCTTACAAGAAGTACTTCTTCTTTCTAGTAAAGAACTAGAAAAGTTAGAGGGACAGCGTGAGCTATTAAAAGAGAGAAAGCAAAATGCAACGACGCATTGTGCGCAACTCGAACAGTTAATTGTTGAATTGACAGAGAAAGCTACAAGTTATGATGGTGAAATTGAATCAAGTACAGAAGTGTTGATGCAATTTGTAAATCAAGTGAAAGATTTGGAGACAAAATTGCATGATAATGAGCGATTACTTGCAACTTTTGCTGACAATTTAGAGGAACAAATTGAGAATTTAAAAGGTGACTATATTGAACTTTTAAATCAACAAGCTAGTCATCGTAATGAATTATCTATGATTGAAGAACAATCTAAACAACAAAACTCTAAAAATGAACGCCTTGATGAAGAAAATGCGAAATATGTAGAAATACGTATGGAAATTACAGCGAAAAAGACGAAACTTGTGGAAAGTTATGAACAAGTGAAAGGAAAGGTAGCTGGTATCCTTTCGAATATACAAAAGACAGAAGCGGCACTTGGGAAATGCAAGGCGCAGTATAGTGAAAATGAAACAAAACTGTACCAAGCGTATCAATTTGTACAACAGGCACGTTCTCGAAAAGAAATGTTAGAAGAGATGCAAGAAGACTACTCCGGTTTCTATCAAGGGGTACGTGAAGTATTAAAAGCTAGAGAAAATAAGTTGCAAGGTATCGAGGGGGCTGTTGCAGAACTGCTAACGGTACCGAAAGAATATGAAATTGCAATGGAAATTGCTCTAGGTGCAGCGATGCAGCATATTGTTGTACAAAAAGAAGAACATGCTCGTAATGCAATTGCGTTTTTAAAACAAAATAAACATGGACGAGCAACGTTTTTACCGCAAGCTGTTATTAAAAGTAGATCGTTATCATTTGAGCAATTACGTATTGTAAATCAACACCCATCGTTTGTAGGTGTGGCGGCAGAACTTGTGCAATATAACAATAAATATGAAAGTGTAGTTTCAAATTTATTAGGTACTGTTATTGTTGCAAAAGATTTACGTGGTGCAAATGAGTTGGCGAAACAACTGCAATATCGTTATCGCATTGTAACAATCGAAGGTGATGTAGTGAACCCTGGTGGTTCTATGACAGGTGGAGCGGTAAAACAGGCGAAATCTTCTTTATTAGGACGTCAACGTGAACTAGAAGAGTGGACGAAAAAGTTAACTGATATGGAAGAAAAAACAACGAAGTTAGAGAACTTTGTTAAAGCCGTAAAACAAGAGATTCAAGAAAAAGAAGTGCAAATACGCGAACTAAGGCAAAGTGTAGAAGCAGAGCGTATAGATGAGCAGAAATTAAGAGAAGAAATTAATCGTTTAGAATTAGAAGAACACCGTATTAATGATCGCTTATCTATTTACGATTTAGAGATTGAAGGCTTCTTACAAGACCAAGTGAAAATACAAGGGCGTAAAGAAGAGCTAGAAAAGATTTTAGCGACTCTTCAAGCAGAGATTACAGAATTAGATAGCAAAATCGCAGCTTTAACAAAACAAAAAAGTGAGCAGCATTCTTCGAAAGAGAAAGTTCAAAAAGAAATGACTGAATTAAAAGTGTTGGCGGCTGAAAAGCAACAACGCTTATCTAATCAGAAAGAAAAAGTTGAACGATTGACGAAGGAAAAAGAAGAAACGGATGCAACGCTTGTCAAAACGAAAGAGGATTTAGCATTCTTAAAACAAGAAATGACATCGAATTCAAGTGGTGAAGAACAAATTACGAATATGATTGAGAAGAAAGCATATGATCGTAATCAAACTTCAGAGTTAATTCGCTCTCGTCGTGAACAACGTGTATCTTTACAAGAGAGAGTAGAACATTTAGAGCGTAATCTGAAAGAAACAACAGGTAAACATAAATACATTCTTGAGATGTTGAAAGATCAAGAAGTAAAAATAAACCGACTTGATGTAGAATTAGAAAATAGATTACAACATTTACGTGAAACATATACGATTTCATTTGAAGCAGCAAAACTGAAGTATACAATGACGATGCCTGCTGAGGATGCACGTAAAAAGGTGAAACTAATTAAACTATCCATCGAAGAGCTAGGAACAGTAAACATAGGAGCAATTGAAGAGTATGAGCGTGTAGCAGAGCGTCATACATTCTTATTAGAGCAAAAAGATGACCTAGAAGAAGCGAAAGCGACATTGCACCAACTAATTACTGAAATGGATGAAGAAATGAAAAAACGCTTTTCTACTACGTTTGAAGGAATTCGAATGGAGTTTCAATCGGTATTCTCTGAATTATTTGGAGGCGGTAGAGCGGATTTAGTCATGACGAATCCAGAAGACTTATTAAATACGGGTATTGATATTGTAGCGCAACCACCAGGGAAGAAACTGCAAAACTTAGGTTTATTGTCAGGTGGAGAGCGTGCTTTAACAGCAATTGCGCTGTTATTTGGTATTTTAAAAGTGCGCCCAGTCCCATTCTGTGTACTAGATGAGGTAGAGGCGGCTCTTGATGAGGCCAATGTTGCCCGTTTTGCCCAGTATTTAAAGAAATTTAGTGATGAGACACAGTTTATTGTAATTACACATAGAAAAGGTACAATGGAAGAGTCTGACGTATTGTACGGTGTAACAATGCAAGAGTCAGGGGTATCTAAACTTGTTTCGGTTCGTTTAGATGATGGAGAAGAACTAGTTGCAAGCAAATAGGAAGGATGGGACAGTATGAGCTTTTTTAAAAAGTTAAAAGAAAAAATTTCAAAACAAACAGATACGGTAACAGAGAAGTTTAAAAACGGATTAGAAAAAACGAGAAATTCGTTTGCAGATAAAGTAAATGATTTAGTGTTTCGTTACCGTAAAGTAGATGAAGATTTTTTCGAAGAATTAGAAGAAATCTTAATCGGTGCGGATGTTGGCGTTTCGACAGTAATGGAATTGATTGATCAATTGAAAGAAGAAGTGCAACGTCGTAACATTCAAGATCCAAAAGAAGTACAAGCTGTTATTTCAGAAAAGTTAGTAGGAATTTACAAAGGTGACAGTGACTTTAGTAACGAAATTAATATGCAAGAGGATCAATTAACAGTTGTTTTATTTGTCGGTGTTAACGGTGTAGGAAAAACGACGACAATTGGTAAACTAGCACATAAATTTAAATCGGAAGGTAAATCTGTCCTATTGGCGGCAGGAGATACATTCCGTGCTGGAGCGATTGAACAATTAGAAGTATGGGGCGATCGCGTTGGTGTAGAAGTGATTAAACAAGGATCAGGGTCTGATCCAGCAGCGGTTATGTATGATGCTGTACAAGCTGCAAAAGCACGTAAAGTAGACGTATTACTATGTGATACAGCAGGACGTTTACAAAATAAAGTGAACTTAATGAAAGAGTTAGAGAAAGTAAAGCGTGTAATTGAGCGCGAAGTACCAGGAGCTCCTCATGAGGTATTACTTGTAATTGATGCTACAACAGGACAAAACGGTTTAAGTCAAGCGAAAACATTCCGTGAAGCAACGAATGTTACTGGTATTGTTTTAACGAAGTTAGATGGTACTGCTAAAGGTGGTATTGTATTAGCGATTCGAAACGAAATGGACGTACCGGTGAAATTTGTTGGATTAGGGGAGCAAATGGATGATCTGCAACAGTTTGATCCCGAACAATATGTGTATGGTTTATTTGCGAACTTAGTAGAAACAGAAGAAGTATAAGTGAAAGAAGCGGTATTTCCCGCTTCTTTTTCTATAAAAATATGTGATGTTAAGAAAAAAACTTGACACTCTTTTGTACTCCATGTAAACTAATTGATGTAAAGGGAAATCACTTAACAAAGGATGATCCAACATGCTCGAAAAAACAACGAGAATGAACTATTTATTTGATTTTTATCAATCGTTGTTAACGCAAAAACAGAGAAGTTATATGTCGCTTTATTATCTAGATGATTTATCTCTTGGTGAAATTGCGGAAGAATTTGATGTAAGTCGCCAAGCCGTGTATGATAACATTAAACGGACTGAAGCGATGCTTGAAGAATATGAAGATAAATTAGTATTACTTCAAAAGTTTCAAGAGCGACAGCGACTTGTTGCAAAGCTAAAACAGCTAATCAGCGAAGAAGAGCATGTGAATGAAGAAATGAAACAAGTTGTTGAAGCTATCGAAAAATTAGATTAGGAGGGCGGCAATATGGCATTTGAAGGATTAGCCGACCGACTTCAACAGACAATGCAAAAAATCCGCGGCAAAGGAAAAGTTTCTGAAGCCGATGTGAAAGAAATGATGAGAGAAGTTCGTCTAGCTCTTTTAGAAGCGGACGTTAACTTTAAAGTAGTAAAAGATTTTGTAAAGCGTGTGTCTGAACGTGCTGTCGGACAAGATGTAATGAAAAGTTTGACACCTGGACAACAAGTAATTAAAGTTGTACAGGAAGAACTTACAGAACTTATGGGCGGAGAGCAAAGTAAAATTGCTGTTGCTAATAAGCCACCGACTGTTATAATGATGGTTGGTCTGCAAGGTGCAGGTAAAACGACAACAACAGGTAAACTTGCGAATTTACTGCGTAAAAAGCATAATCGTAAACCAATGCTTGTTGCAGCGGATATTTACCGTCCAGCAGCGATTAAACAGCTTGAAACATTAGGGAAGCAATTGGACATGCCTGTTTTCTCTTTAGGAGATCAAGTTAGTCCAGTTGAAATTGCGAAACAAGCGATTGCAAAAGCAAAAGAAGATCATCACGATTATGTTTTAATTGATACAGCAGGTCGTCTGCATATTGATGAAGAACTAATGGATGAATTAGCGAAAGTGAAAGAAGTTGCGAAACCGGATGAAATTTTCCTAGTTGTCGATGCGATGACGGGACAAGACGCGGTAAATGTAGCACAAAGTTTCCATGAGCAGTTAGGTTTAACTGGTGTTGTATTAACGAAATTAGATGGTGATACGCGCGGTGGTGCGGCATTATCTATTAAGGCTGTAACAAACACACCTATTAAATTTGCTGGTATGGGTGAAAAACTAGATGCAATTGAAGCGTTCCATCCAGAACGTATGGCATCCCGTATTTTAGGGATGGGAGACGTCTTAACATTAATTGAAAAAGCGCAAGCTACAGTTGATGAAGAGAAAGCAAAAGAACTTGAGCAAAAAATGCGTACGCTTTCGTTTACGCTTGACGATTTCCTAGAACAACTTGGACAAGTACGTCAACTTGGACCGCTTGACGAATTGTTAGGAATGCTTCCTGGTGCAAATAAAATTAAAGGGCTGAAAAATGCACAAGTTGATGAAAAACAAATTGGGCATATTGAGGCGATTATTCGTTCTATGACTAAATTAGAGCGAGAACAACCGGAAATAATCAATGCTAGTCGCAAAAAGCGCATTGCCAAAGGTAGCGGTACAACGGTACAAGAAATCAATCGTCTAATCAAGCAATTTGATGATATGAAAAAAATGATGAAGACGATGACGGGAATGCAAAAAGGTAAGAAAAAGGGACTAGGTGGATTGAAGTTTCCATTCATGTAAGGAAAAAAAGATGGCTCTGTTAAGAAAAAATACTTTACAAAGCAATAGTCTTTTTGCTAATATAATTATCTGTGTGAAATAAATTCGGAGGTGCTTTATAAATGGCAGTTAAAATTCGTTTAAAACGTATGGGAGCTAAAAAAACTCCTTTCTATCGTGTAGTTGTTGCAGATTCTCGTTCTCCTCGTGACGGACGTTTCATTGAGGAAATCGGTACTTACAATCCGGTTGCTCAACCAGCTGAAGTTAAGATCAACGAAGAAGCAGCATTAAAATGGTTAGGAAATGGTGCTAAACCATCTGATACAGTTCGTAACTTATTCTCTAACCAAGGTATCATGGAGAAATTCCACTTATCTAAACAAGGTAAGTAATTGAGGCAATGACTATGAAGAAGTTAGTCGAGACGATTGTCAAGCCTCTTGTCGATCATCCTGAAGATGTAAAAGTTACACAGGAACTTTACAACGGAGAGATAAAGTATCGATTAACTGTACATCCTGAGGATGTTGGAAAAGTCATTGGAAAGCAAGGGACAGTTGCGAAAGCAATTCGAATGCTCTTGTATTCAGTGGGACATCATAATGATGAAAAAGTAACACTGGAAATTCAATAAACGTAAAAAGGGCGAGGAGTTATATCCTCTCCCTTTTTTAACATTTAAAGAGAAATTGCATGTTCCATATGTGAAATGGAGATGCTTAATTTATATGGAAACCAGGGGTGACATACTATTTATGACAAAATGGTTTAATGTAGGAAAAATTGTAAATACTCATGGCGTAAGAGGAGAAATTCGTGTGATTTCTCGTACTGATTTTCCGGAAGAGCGATATAAAGTAGGAAACACTTTATACATATCGAATGAGAAAAGTACAGATTACCTTCCGGTGAAAGTAACTTCTCATCGTCAACATAAGACATTTGATTTATTAACATTTGAAGGATACAAAAATGTAGATGAAGTAGAGAAATTTAAAGGTTCTTTAATAAAAGTACCAGAAGAGCAGTTAGGTGAACTAGCTGAAGGTGAATACTACTATCATGAAATTATTGGTTGTAACGTTGTAACAGAAGAGGGAGAGGCATTAGGAACGATCAAAGAAATCTTATCACCTGGTGCGAATGATGTTTGGGTAATTAAACGTCCAAAAGGTCAAGATCTGTTAATTCCCTATATTGATGATGTTGTACTTCAAGTTAACATTGAGAATAAATTAGTAACCATTCATGTAATGGAAGGGTTGCTATAATGAAAATTGACATTTTAACATTGTTTCCAGATATGTTTACAGGTGTGTTTGGATCTTCAATTTTAAAGAAAGCACAAGAAAAAGAAGCGGTAGAGCTTCGTGTTGTCAATTTCCGCGATTATACAACGAGTAAGCATAATAGCGTAGATGATTATCCGTATGGCGGTGGCGCTGGGATGGTATTGACCCCTCAGCCTATTTTTGATGCTGTAGAAGATTTAACAAAAGAGACAGAGCGTAAGCCGAGAGTTGTCTTAATGTGTCCGCAGGGTGAAAGATTCACTCAGAAGAAAGCGGAAGAGCTTGCAGAGGAAGAACATTTAATCTTTGTATGTGGGCATTATGAAGGATATGACGAACGAATTCGTGAACATCTCGTAACAGATGAAATTTCTATTGGTGACTATGTATTAACCGGTGGAGAGTTAGCTTCTATGGTTATTACTGATAGTGTTGTACGTCTCCTGCCAGGAGTACTAGGGAATCATGCTTCGCAAGTCGAGGATTCGTTTAGTACAGGTTTATTAGAGCATCCTCATTATACACGTCCAGCTGATTTTCGTGGTATGAAGGTGCCGGATGTATTAATGTCGGGAAATCATAAAAATATTGATGAATGGCGACATAAAGAATCACTACGTCGTACGTACACGCGTAGACCGGATTTATTGGAAGAACGAGAGTTGTCTAAGCAAGAAGAGAAATGGTTAGAACAGATTAAAGAAGGCAAATAAGGACTTGATATATTTGCTATTGCAACAGTTCTAGCAATATGCTATTATAACACTTGTGCTGCTGAAATCAGTAGCCGTATTAACGATGTTCCGCTGTAATTTATTTAGACTTTATAAGAGCATCTGTTTAAAGGAGAGAATTTAATATGCAACAATTAATCGCAGAAATTACAAAAGGCCAATTAAAAACTGACCTTCCTTCATTCCGTCCTGGAGACACTTTACGTGTACACGTAAAAGTAGTTGAGGGAACTCGTGAAAGAATTCAGCTTTTCGAAGGTGTTGTAATCAAACGTCGTGGTGGCGGAATCAGTGAAACATTCACAGTTCGTAAGATTTCTTACGGTGTAGGTGTTGAGCGTACATTCCCAGTTCACACGCCAAGAATCGCGAAAATCGAAGTACTTCGCCGTGGTAAAGTACGTCGTGCTAAGTTATACTACTTACGTAACCTTCGCGGTAAAAAAGCACGTATTAAAGAAATTCGATAAGACATGTATGGGAGCTTGTAAATGCACAAGCTCCCTTTTTCCAATCTATATAAAATTTTGATATAATACGAGCAGCTTACATAATCGTGGAGGGGAAATGCATGAAGAAAGAAAAGAGTTCACTTTGGGAATGGATCAAGGCAATTTTAATTGCTGTTGTATTAGCGGGTGTTATTAGACAGTTTTTCTTTGCGCCAATTCTCGTAGATGGGGTATCGATGGCGTCTACTTTACATGATCGCGATCGAATGATTGTCAATAAAATTGGTTATCACATAGGAGATCCGAAACGATTTGATATTATTGTATTCCGGGCAACGGAAGATAAAGATTATATTAAACGCATTATCGGCCTGCCAGGCGATGAAATAGAGTATCGTAATGATAAACTATATGTTAACGGAAAGCCTTATGAGGAGCCGTATTTAGACAAGCAGAAAAAACAAATTGCTGACGGACCGCTTACATATGATTTTACTCTTGAAGAAATGACAGGGAAGAAAACTGTTCCAGAAGGTCAATTATTTGTTTTAGGCGATAATCGTCGTTTTAGTAAAGATAGTCGTTCAATTGGTACAATTTCAATGGACCAAGTAATTGGAAAAGCAAATATACTATATTGGCCGTTAAAAGATGCACGTATTGTGAAATAAAAGAAAAAGAAGGTGGCAGCATGGTAATTCAATGGTTCCCGGGACATATGGCAAAGGCTAGACGCCAAGTAACAGAAAAATTAAAGTTAATTGATGTTGTAATTGAGCTTGTAGATGCTCGATTACCTTTATCTTCTCGAAATCCAATGATCGATGAGATTATTACACATAAACCGAGGCTTGTTGTTTTAAATAAAGCGGATATGGCAGATGATCATTTAACGAAGCAATGGATCGCATATTTTAAAGAAAAAGGCCATATGGCAATTTCAATTAACGCACAAGCTGGACAAGGTATGAAGGAAATTGCAGCAGCTTGTAAAGTGTTGGTGAAAGAAAAATTTGATAAAATGGTTGCAAAAGGTATTAGACCAAGAGCGATTCGTGCATTAATTGTAGGTATACCGAATGTTGGTAAATCCACGTTGATTAATAAATTGGCGAAGAAAAATATTGCTAAAACAGGAGATCGTCCTGGTGTGACAACAGCTCAGCAATGGATTAAAGTTGGGAAGGAAATGGAATTATTGGATACACCCGGTATTTTATGGCCTAAATTTGAAGATCAATTAGTGGGTCTTCGTTTAGCGACAACGGGTGCAATTAAAGATTCTATTTTAAATCTGCAAGATGTAGCTATTTATGCGTTACGTTTTATGGAGAAACATTATCCGGAACGTTTGAAAGAGCGCTATAATTTAAATGACATTCCAGAAGAGATTGTAGAGTTATTTGATGCGATTGGAAAAAACAGAGGTTGCTTAATGGGCGGCGGAATGATTGATTATGATAAAACATCTGAACTTGTACTTCGTGAGCTTCGTGGTGGCAAACTTGGAAAAATGACGTTTGAAACACCAGAAGAGTTTGCAGAGCAGACAGAAGATGCAGAAAAAGTAGAAGAAGTATAAGACGTGCGTTTGTACGTCTTTTCTTTTTTGTATATACAGGGAGTGGCATAAATGCAAAAAGTGACGATTCAAGAAGCGGAATATTTACTGCAAGAAATTATGAGTGAAGAGGACGACCGCTTTCAAGTATTAATGAAGGATGAGCGAAAAGGGGTACAAAAACTCATTTTGAGGTGGTATAAACAAAAAGAGTTAGCACAAAAGGAAAAAGAAAAATTTCTAGAAATGTCTAAGTATGAAAATGCGTTACGTGAAAAAGGCCTCGCATATATTGCAGGTATAGATGAAGTAGGTCGTGGACCACTAGCTGGGCCTGTTGTGACGGCGGCTGTTGTCCTCCCGGAAGATTTTTATATTCCAGGGTTAAATGATTCGAAAAAGCTAAGTGAGGTAAAGCGAGAGCGTTTTTATGATGAAATCAAAGCACAAGCAATTGCGATTGGAGTTGGAATTGTATCACCACAAGTTATTGATGAAATAAATATTTATCAAGCGACGAAACAAGCGATGTTAGATGCTGTTGCGAATTTATCCTGTACACCAGAACATCTATTAATTGATGCGATGAAACTTCCTACACAAATTCCGCAAACATCCATCATTAAAGGTGATGCGAAAAGTATTTCTATTTCAGCTGCATCTATTATTGCGAAAGTAACGAGAGATCGTATGATGAAAGAGCTTGGAGAAAAGTATCCTGCATATGGATTTGAACAACATATGGGATATGGCACGAAACAACATTTAGAAGCGATTGAAGTGCATGGAGTATTAGAAGAACATCGGAAATCGTTTGCACCAATTAAAGATATGATTCAAAAATAAGCTGTATTTTTGCAGCTTATTTTTTATTTTGACATATAAACATTACTATTTTCAAAAAAGAATAAAGCGATTTCAGTTTTCTGACACTTTATTGTAGACAGCGTGCCAATCATCTTATACAATGGCAATGTAATGTTTTTTAAACATTAAAAAACTTTTCGAGTAAAACAGGAAAACAGGGGAGGATGGGACCATGAATATCCATGAGTACCAAGGTAAGGCAGTCCTTAGAAGCTATGGGGTTAGCGTTCCGAACGGGAAGGTTGCATTTACAGTAGAAGAAGCTGTAGAAGCAGCGAAAGAATTAGGAACGGATGTATGTGTAGTAAAAGCACAAATTCACGCTGGTGGACGCGGCAAAGCTGGCGGAGTAAAAGTTGCAAAAAATTTAGATGAAGTTCGTACATATGCAGAGAGCATTTTAGGAACTACACTTGTGACACATCAAACAGGTCCTGAAGGTAAGGAAGTAAAACGCTTACTTATCGAAGAAGGTTGCGATATTAAAAAAGAATATTATGTAGGTCTTGTGTTAGATCGTGCAACTTCTCAAGTTGTTTTAATGGCGTCTGAAGAAGGCGGAACAGAAATTGAGGAAGTAGCAGAAAAAACACCTGAAAAAATCTTTAAAGAATATATTGATCCAGCAGTAGGCTTACAAGGCTTCCAAGCGCGCCGAATCGCATTTAACATCAATATTCCAAAAGAGCTTGTAGGACAAGCTGTGAAGTTTATGATGGGCTTATACCGTGCGTTTATCGAAAAAGATTGCTCTATCGCTGAGATTAATCCACTTGTTACAACAGGTGACGGTAAAGTTATGGCATTAGATGCGAAATTAAACTTTGATTCTAATGCATTATATCGCCATAAAGACATTTTAGAACTTCGCGATCTTGAAGAAGAAGATGCAAAAGAAATTGAAGCTTCTAAATATGACTTAAACTACATTCCTTTAGATGGAAATATCGGTTGTATGGTTAATGGTGCAGGTTTAGCGATGGCTACAATGGATATCATTAAACATTACCATGGTGATCCAGCTAACTTCTTAGATGTTGGTGGCGGTGCGACAGCTGAAAAAGTTACAGAAGCATTCAAAATTATCCTTTCTGACAAAAATGTAAAAGGTATCTTCGTTAACATTTTTGGTGGCATCATGAAGTGCGATGTTATCGCAGAAGGTGTTATTGAAGCGACAAAGCAAGTTGGCCTTGAGTTGCCTTTAGTTGTACGTCTTGAAGGTACAAACGTAGAGTTAGGTAAGAAAATTTTAAATGAGTCTGGCTTAAATATTGTTGCAGCAGAATCTATGGCAGACGGTGCACAAAAAATTGTTTCACTAGTGGGCTAATAGAAAGCGGGGGAGAAAAATGAGCGTATTAGTTAATAAAGATACAAAAGTTATTGTTCAAGGTATTACAGGTTCTCAAGGGTTATTCCACACAAAGCAAATGATTGAATACGGTACGAAAATTGTCGGTGGTGTAACACCAGGTAAAGGTGGTACTGATATTGAAGGTGTACCAGTATTTGATACAGTAGAAGATGCAGTGAAGGCAACAGGCGCAAACGCTTCAGTTGTATACGTTCCACCCGCTTTTGCGGCTGATGCAATTATGGAAGCAGTTGATGCAGAAATTGATTTAGTAGTATGTATTACTGAAGGAATTCCTGTATTAGATATGGTAAACGTAAAGAGATATATGGCGGGTAAACATACACGTTTACTTGGACCAAACTGCCCGGGTGTTATTACGCCTGATGAATGTAAAATCGGTATTATGCCAGGATACATTCATAAAAAAGGCCATGTAGGTATCGTATCTCGCTCTGGTACATTAACGTATGAGGCTGTACATCAGTTAACACAAGAAGGTATTGGCCAATCTACTGCTGTAGGTATCGGCGGGGACCCTGTTAACGGTACAGACTTTATTGATGCGTTAAAAGCATTTAATGAAGATGAAGAAACACATGCTGTAATTATGATTGGTGAAATCGGTGGTACAGCGGAAGAAGAAGCAGCTGAATGGGTAAAAGCTAATATGACAAAACCTGTTGTAGGCTTCATTGGTGGTCAAACTGCGCCTGAAGGCAAACGTATGGGTCATGCTGGGGCAATCATTTCTGGGGGTAAAGGAACTGCTGCAGAAAAGATTAAAACAATGGAAGCTTGTGGTATTAAAGTAGCGGAAACTCCAGCGGTTATGGGTGAAACACTAATCTCTGTCTTAAAAGAAAAAGGTCTATTTGAGACTTGTAAAAACTATTAATCTTTTGAAAGACACCTTCTTGCTTGAAGGTGTCTTTTTACACAATTATTGTTTACATAATAAAAATTATGGGTAAGGAGATTTGAGATGAAAAGAGAACGATTATTACATCTTCATTACTTGCTAGCAGATCATTGGAAGGTGATGGAAAGAATATTATATGTCGATCCAGAATTGAAAGGGATATACGCTTTTAATGCAAAACAAATTGAATATTATACTGGAATATCCTCGCAAAAATCTTCAGAATTAGTAAATTTTCTTCAAAGTTCAAGTCTCCCACAATATATATCTTATTTAAAGAAAAATCGAATCTTTTATATGACTATATGGGATGAAGATTATCCACAACTTTTACGTGAAATACAAGATCCCCCCTTTGTGTTATATGGAAAAGGAAAGAAGGATTTTCTCAATAAATCGAATAAATTAGCGGTTGTTGGAACGAGAGAACCGACTTTATATGGACAGGAGAGTTTAGAATTTATTTTACACCCATTATTAGAAAGAGGATGGCTTATTGTAAGTGGTTTTGCAAGAGGGATAGATACGATGTCTCATGAGATTACAGTAAGACTACATTGCCCAACTATTGCGATACTAGGACATGGATTATCGTATATATATCCAAAAGAGAATCGATATTTATATGAGGCGTGGAATGAATATATATTGTTATTAACAGAGTATCCTCCACACTATGCACCGAAAAAATGGTATTTTCCAAAAAGGAACCGAATTATTAGTGGTATAAGTAAAGGGGTTTTAGTTGTAGAAGCGAAATCAAGAAGTGGAACACTTATTACTGCGGACCTTGCTTTAGAGCAAAATAGAGAGGTATTTGCACTTCCTGGACCTATATTTATAGAGAGTGCATCAGGAACGAATCATCTAATTCAACAAGGAGCGAAACTAGTAAGAAATGCAGAAGATATCCTAGAAGAGATGTTAAATTAACCTTATATTTTTATGTTTTTATTAAACAATTATTGACAAATGGTAGATAGGCGCTGTATGGTATATTCATTCTTGATTGACAAAAACAAGAGAAATCAATAAGATTAATGAAGACTTGAATCCACCTCTTAAGGAGGCACTAGCATGTCAGATTACCTCGTAATCGTGGAGTCGCCTTCTAAGGCGAAGACCATTGAGAAATATTTAGGGAAAAAATACAAAGTTGTCGCGTCTATGGGACACGTTCGCGATTTACCTAAAAGCCAAATGGGGATAGAAGTAAAGAACAACTTCACCCCGAAATATATTACCATTCGTGGTAAAGGTCCCGTCTTAAAAGACTTAAAATCAGCGGCAAAAAAAGCAAAGAAAGTCTATCTCGCGGCCGATCCAGACCGCGAAGGGGAAGCAATTGCTTGGCATTTAGCAAATACGTTAAATGTGGACGTTGAATCAGATTGTCGAGTTGTGTTTAATGAGATTACAAAAGATGCAATAAAAGAATCATTTAAACATCCTCGTGCGATTAATATGGATTTAGTAGATGCACAACAAGCAAGACGTATACTAGATCGTCTTGTTGGTTACAATATTAGTCCTTTATTATGGAAGAAAGTAAAAAAAGGATTAAGTGCAGGACGCGTACAATCTGTAGCAGTTCGTTTAATTATCGAACGTGAAAGAGAAATTCAAAGCTTTGAACCTGAAGAATTCTGGACAATTAAGACAGAATTTGTAAAAGGGAAAGACACATTTGAAGCAAGCTTTTACGGTGTAGATGGAGAAAAAGTTCAATTAACGAATGAAACGCAAGTGAATGAAATAATTGAACAGTTGAAAGAAAATGCGTTTTCAGTTGAAAATGTAACGCGAAAAGAGCGAAAACGTAATCCTGCATTACCATTTACAACATCTTCCTTGCAACAAGAGGCAGCGCGTAAGTTAAACATGCGAGCAAAGAAAACAATGATGCTTGCGCAGCAACTGTATGAAGGAATTGATCTTGGAAAACAAGGAACTGTAGGTCTTATTACGTATATGAGAACCGATTCAACTCGTATCTCAGAAACGGCTCAAACAGAGGCTCGTACTTACATTACTGAGGCGTATGGTACGGAATACATAGGAACAGGAACAGAAAAGAAGAAAGAAACGAAAAAATCAAATGCACAAGATGCGCATGAGGCGATTCGTCCTACTTCTGTAATGAGAAAGCCAGAGGAACTAAAGAGTTTCTTAGGTCGTGACCAACTTAGGTTGTATAAATTGATTTGGGAGCGATTTGTTGCAAGTCAAATGGCGTCTGCTATAATGGATACTGTGACAGCGAGACTCATTAATAATAATGTTCAGTTCCGTGCAAGTGGATCAGTTGTAAAGTTCCCAGGGTTTATGAAAGTGTATGTAGAATCGAAAGATGACGGGGCTGAAGAAAAGGATAAGATGTTACCACCTTTAGAAGTAGGGGAAACAGTATTTTCTAAGGATTTAGAACCGAAACAACACTTTACACAACCTCCGCCGCGCTATACAGAGGCTCGTCTAGTAAGAACACTTGAAGAGCTTGGAATTGGGAGACCGTCGACTTACGTACCGACACTTGAAACGATTCAAAAACGTGGATACGTAGGTTTGGATAATAAACGCTTCGTTCCAACTGAACTTGGTGAAATAGTAATTGAACTTATTTTAGAGTTTTTCCCAGAAATTATTAACATTGAATTTACTGCTAACATGGAGCAAAGTCTTGATGAAGTAGAAGAAGGAAATGCGAATTGGGTAAAAATTGTTGATGATTTCTACGTAGGCTTTGAACCGCGTTTAGAAAAAGCGGAAAAAGAAATGCGTGAAGTGGAAATTAAAGATGAACCAGCTGGGGAAGACTGTGAATTATGTGATCACCCAATGGTCTTTAAAATGGGTAAATACGGGAAATTTATGGCTTGCTCGAATTTCCCGGATTGTCGTAATACAAAACCGATTGTGAAAGAAATCGGTGTTACTTGTCCGAAATGTGATAAAGGTCAAATTATTGAACGTCGTAGTAATAAAAAGAAACGTCTTTTCTATGGGTGCGGTACGTATCCAGAATGTGACTTTGTATCTTGGGATAAGCCGATTGGCCGTAAATGTCCGAAGTGCGAAGGTATGCTTGTAGAGAAGAAGTTGAAAAAAGGCGTGCAAGTACAATGTATTTCGTGTGATTATGAAGAAGAACAACAAATGTGAGCGTAACTGCTCACATTTTTTTCGGGAAGAAAAGGAAAGGTGATATATATATGACAACACAAGTAGTAAACGTCATTGGCGCAGGTCTTGCAGGAAGTGAAGCAGCTTACCAAATTGCAAAACGTGGTGTCCAAGTAAGATTATACGAAATGAGACCGGTAAGGCAAACACCAGCTCATCACACAGATAAATTTGCAGAGTTAGTATGTAGTAACTCGCTTCGAGCGAACACGTTAACTAACGCTGTTGGTGTTATTAAAGAAGAAATGCGCTTAATGGATTCTGTTATTATTCGTGCAGCTGATGAGTGCTCTGTACCAGCAGGAGGGGCTTTAGCTGTAGATCGTCATGAATTTGCGGCAAAAGTAACGGAATATGTGAAAAACCATCCGAATGTAACTGTGATGAATGAAGAAATCACTGAAATTCCAGAAGGGCCTACTGTTATCGCGACAGGTCCACTTACATCTCCTGATCTTGCTGCGCAATTAAAAGAATTAACAGGTGAAGACTATTTTTATTTCTATGATGCTGCAGCACCGATTGTTGAGAAAGACAGCATTGATATGAATAAAGTGTATTTAAAATCTCGTTATGATAAAGGTGAAGCGGCATATTTAAACTGCCCGATGACAGAAGAGGAATTTGACCGTTTTTACGAGGCTTTAATCGCTGCTGAAACAGTACCTTTAAAAGAATTTGAAAAAGAAATTTTCTTTGAAGGTTGTATGCCGGTAGAAGTTATGGCAAGTAGAGGAAGACAGACACTAGTATTTGGACCGATGAAACCTGTTGGACTAGAAGATCCGAAAACAGGGAAAACACCATATGCTGTCGTTCAGTTACGTCAAGATGATGCAGCGGGAACGCTATACAATATCGTAGGTTTCCAAACGCATTTAAAGTGGGGACCACAAAAAGAAGTGTTACAGTTGATTCCAGGGCTGGAAAACGCAGAGATTGTACGTTATGGTGTAATGCATCGCAATACGTTTATTAATTCACCTAACTTGCTTCGTCCAACATATCAATATAAACAACGTGATGATTTATTCTTCGCTGGTCAAATGACTGGAGTAGAGGGATATGTTGAATCGGCGGCGTCAGGATTACTAGCAGGTATTAATGCTGCTCGACTTGTGAAAGGTGAAGAGCCAGTTGTATTACCGCCTGTAACTGCAATGGGAAGTATGGCGAATTATATTACTGCGACAAACGCGAAAAACTTCCAACCAATGAATGCAAACTTCGGTCTGTTTGCACCGTTAGAGAAGAAAATTAAAAGGAAAGCAGAACGTAATGAAGCCTATGCAACACGCGCTTTAGAAACGATTCAAAATTTTGTAAATATTTAGTTAAATTTCTTGCAAAGGCTACTAAGTTGTGATACGATTTAGTAGCCTTTATTGAGGTGAATTGTGTGAATGTGAAGAAATTGTTACAATTATTCGTTGGATATTTACAAATTGAAAGAAATTATTCAAAATATACAATTGCAAGTTATCAAAATGATTTAGAACATTTTGTGCAATTTATGGAGCGAGAAGGCATATCCTCTTTTTTAGATATTACATACGCGGATGTTCGTTTGTACTTAACGACGTTGCATGATGAAAAGTTAGCCCGTAAATCTGTCGCAAGAAAAGTATCAAGCTTACGAAGTTTATATCGTTTTTTGATGCGTGAAGGTTATCGGAAAGATAATCCGTTTGCACTTGCGTCACTCCCCAAAAAAGAATTGTCAATCCCAAAGTTTTTATATGCTGAAGAATTAGAGGAATTATTTGAAGTTTCTGACACGGAAACGCCGCTAGGTCAAAGGAATCAAGCTTTATTAGAGTTGATGTATGCGACTGGGATCCGTGTGAGTGAATGTGTCAATTTACAACTTACCGATATTGACTTCGCGGTGGGAACAATTTTAGTAATGGGAAAAGGAAAAAAACAAAGATATATTCCGTTCGGGAGTTATGCACACGATGCTTTAATTACTTATATAGAGAACGGGAGAAAACAGTTAGCTCAAAAAACTGAAGAACACTCTCATATGGTATTTTTAAATGCGAAAGGCACGCCGCTGACAAGTCGAGGGGTACGTTATGTATTAAATGAACTCATTAAGAAGGCTTCACTGACAATGCGGATAAGTCCCCATATGTTAAGGCATACATTTGCTACACACATGTTAGATGAAGGGGCAGATTTACGTACTGTACAGGAGCTACTCGGTCATGAGAATTTGTCGACGACACAAATTTATACGCATGTCTCTAAAGAAAGATTGCGTTCTGTCTACATGAAGCATCACCCACGGGCATAAATTGCTTTTAAAGCTATAAAAACATATAAAGGAGTTTTTTCTATGGGGAATTTCCACGCTACAACGATATTTGCAGTTCATCATAATGGAGAATGTGCAATGGCTGGAGATGGCCAGGTGACAATGGGAAATGCGGTTGTAATGAAACATACAGCTCGTAAAGTCCGTAAACTTTTCCAAGGGAAAGTTTTAGCTGGTTTTGCAGGTTCCGTTGCTGACGCATTTACTCTTTTTGAAATGTTTGAAGGGAAATTAGAAGAGTACAATGGGAACTTGCAGCGTGCTGCAGTTGAGATGGCAAAACAATGGCGTGGCGACAAAATGTTACGTCAGCTAGAAGCGATGCTCATTGTCATGGATAAAACAACTATGCTTCTTGTTTCAGGTACAGGAGAAGTGATTGAACCAGATGATGGTATTTTAGCAATTGGATCTGGCGGGAATTATGCGCTTTCTGCAGGTCGTGCTTTAAAGCAATATGCAAGTGAACATTTAACAGCGAAGCAAATTGCGAAAGCGAGTTTAGACATTGCTGGCGATATTTGTGTTTATACAAACCACAATATAATTGTGGAAGAATTGTAGAATCGTAAGGGAGGCATTTTATATGCATTTACATTTTACTCCGCGTCAAATTGTGGAAAAATTAGATCAATACATTATCGGTCAAAAAGATGCGAAGAAAGCGGTTGCTGTAGCTTTAAGAAATCGTTACCGCCGAAGTAAATTAGCTGAAAATCTACGTGATGAAATTGCACCTAAAAATATTTTAATGATTGGACCGACAGGTGTTGGTAAAACGGAGGTCGCACGACGAATGGCAAAACTCGTTGGAGCACCTTTTATTAAGGTTGAAGCTACGAAGTTTACAGAAGTTGGATATGTAGGTAGAGATGTAGAATCGATGGTACGTGACCTTGTAGAAACGTCAGTTCGTATCGTGAAAGAAGAAATGGTAATTAAAGTACAAGACAAAGCAGAAGAGCAAGCGAACCAACGTCTTGTTGAAATTTTAGTGCCGAGTCAGGAGAAACAATCTGGATTTAAAAACCCATTAGAAATGCTATTTGGCGGTGCTCAAAATTCGAATCAAACATCTGATGAACAGGAAGATGTTGAAATTGAAAAGAAACGTCAAGATGTAGAAAGAAAGCTTGCTGCAGGACTTCTTGAAGATGAGATTGTATCGATTGAAGTGACTGAGCAACAGTCTTCCATGTTCGATATGTTACAAGGAACTGGCATGGAACAAATGGGAATGAATTTCCAAGATGCATTAGGAAGTTTTATGCCGAAAAAAACAAAAAAACGTAAACTTTCTGTGAAAGAAGCAAGAAAACTCTTGACAAATGAGGAAGCACAGCGCTTAATTGATATGGATGAAGTTACACAAGAGGCTGTTTATCGTGCTGAACAGCTCGGGATTATTTTTATCGATGAAATTGACAAAATTGCTGGTAAGCAGTCGAATAGCGTAGATGTATCACGTGAAGGTGTGCAACGTGACATTTTACCAATTGTAGAAGGGTCGAATGTTGCGACAAAATACGGATCAGTAAAAACGGATTATATTTTATTCGTTGCAGCTGGAGCGTTTCATATGTCTAAACCGTCGGATTTAATTCCGGAACTGCAAGGGAGATTTCCGATTCGAGTAGAATTAACAAAATTATCTACAGATGATTTTGTTAAAATATTAATCGAGCCTGACAATGCGTTAATTAAACAATATATGGCTTTATTAGCGACTGAAGGTATAGAAATTGAATTTTCAGACGAAGCTATTCGTAAGATTGCTGAGATTGCTTATCAAGTTAATCAGGATACAGATAATATTGGAGCAAGAAGACTTCATACGATTATGGAGAAGCTCCTTGAAGATTTATCGTTTGAAGCATCTGAAATTACGTTAGAGAAAATAACGATAACACCTCAATACGTTGAGGAGAAATTAGCAACGATTGCTAAAAATAAAGATGTGAGCCAGTTTATTTTGTAATTGTGTCATCAGGTGACTCGCCCTAGTTTCCAAGTGATGAAAAAATATGTGAGTAACATGTAGGAGGAACTTTTGAAATGGAATTATTAGCAAAAACAAGAAAATTAAATGCGTTATTACAGAGCGCAGCAGGAAAGCCTGTAAACTTTAGAGAAATGTCTGACACAATGTGTGAAGTAATCGAAGCGAACGTATTCGTAGTAAGCCGTCGTGGTAAATTACTAGGTTATGCAATTCACCAACAAATTGAGAATGAGCGTATGAAACAAATGCTTGCAGAGCGTCAATTCCCGGAAGAATACACACAAAGCTTATTCAACATTACAGAAACATCTTCTAACTTAGATGTAAACAGTGCTTACACAGCATTCCCGGTAGAAAATAGAGAATTATTCGGTCAAGGTTTAACTACAATCGTACCAATCGTTGGTGGCGGTGAGCGTCTAGGCACATTAGTGTTAGCTCGTCTTGGTCAAGAGTTCTTAGACGATGATTTAATCCTTGCTGAATACAGTTCAACTGTAGTAGGTATGGAAATCTTACGTGAAAAAGCAGAAGAAATTGAAGAGGAAGCACGTAGTAAAGCTGTTGTTCAAATGGCGATTAGTTCATTGTCTTACAGTGAGTTAGAAGCAATCGAGCATATCTTCGAAGAATTAAATGGAACAGAAGGATTACTTGTTGCAAGTAAAATTGCTGATCGCGTAGGAATTACTCGTTCTGTAATCGTAAATGCACTACGTAAATTAGAAAGTGCTGGTGTTATTGAGTCGCGCTCTTTAGGTATGAAAGGAACATACATTAAAGTGCTAAACGACAAGTTTCTACAAGAACTTGCTAAATTAAAAACAAACTAATTTATAAAAACTCTCCTCTCTTGAGGAGAGTTTTTTGTATATAAGAGGTTGATGTTGTTTGTGAACAGCGCCATAATCATGTTTTTTAGAAACTATTATTTGAATTTCACTTTTTTGCTTAAAAGAAATACAGGTTGGTAATACTAGAATTCGAGTGTGAATAAAGAAAGTTTTACATTGTTCGCATTTTCGACTTGATTGTAATATTTCAGTATGATATAGTAAGCAGTGGTGTCAGTACAAAGTACACACGTTTACTGATTTAAGTGTTGGTGCTACGTTTGTAGTTTCGCTTAGAGATGAAGTAAACGGAGGATATCAAAAACCATTTAGGAGGAACTATATTATGTCAGTAATTTCTATGAAGCAATTGCTTGAAGCTGGTGTTCATTTCGGACATCAAACTCGTCGTTGGAACCCAAAAATGAAGCGTTACATTTTCACAGAGCGTAACGGTATCTACATCATCGACTTACAAAAAACTGTGAAAAAAGTTGAGGAAGCTTACAGAACGATGCGTGACATCGCTGCTGAAGGTGGAGACATCTTATTCGTAGGTACTAAAAAACAAGCACAAGAAGCTATTAAAGAAGAAGCAACTCGTGCTGGTATGTACTTCGTTAACCAACGTTGGTTAGGTGGAACTTTAACAAACTTCCAAACAATCCAAAAGCGTATCAAGCGTCTTAAAGACATCGAAAGAATGCAAGAAGATGGTACTTTCGAAGTACTTCCTAAGAAAGAAGTTGTTCAACTTAAAAAAGAGTTAGAGCGTCTTGAGAAATTCTTAGGCGGTATTAAAGATATGAAAGGTCTTCCAAGTGCATTATTCGTAGTAGACCCTCGTAAAGAGCGTATTGCAGTTGCTGAAGCACGCAAATTACACATTCCAATCATCGGTATCGTTGATACAAACTGTGATCCAGACGAAATCGATCACGTTATCCCAGCAAACGATGATGCAATTCGTGCTGTAAAACTTCTTACATCTAAAATGGCAGACGCGATCCTTGAAGCAAAACAAGGTGAAGAAACTGTTACTGCGTAACAAATTTGGAAAGGTGATAAGGGGTTCGGCCTTTTATCACCTTTTTTAAGGTATAAACACCTTTATAAAAGGTATAAATACATATTTTAGGAGGATGAAAAATATGGCAATCACTGCACAAATGGTAAAAGAACTTCGTGAAAAAACAGGCGCAGGTATGATGGACTGCAAAAAAGCTTTAACTGAAACTAATGGCGACATGGAGAAAGCAATTGACTTCTTACGTGAAAAAGGCATTGCAAAAGCTGCTAAAAAAGCAGACCGCATCGCTGCTGAAGGTTTAACTTTCATCGAAACAAACGGTAACGAAGGTTTAATCTTAGAATTAAACTCTGAAACTGATTTCGTTGCGAAAAACGAAGGTTTCCAAGCGTTAATTAAAGAATTAGCTGCTCACTTATTAGCTAACAAACCAGCTAACATTGAAGAAGCTATGGCTCAAACAATCGAAGGCGGCAAAACAGTAGAAGAGCACATCAATGAAGCAATCGCTAAAATTGGTGAAAAACTTACACTTCGTCGTTTCGAAATCGTATCAAAAACTGATGCTGATGCATTCGGCGCTTACCTACACATGGGTGGACGTATTGGTGTATTAACAGTTCTTGAAGGTTCTACTGACGAAGCTGCTGCTAAAGATGTAGCAATGCACATCGCAGCAGTTAACCCTAAATACATCGACCGCGATGCTGTAACTGCTGAAGAAGTTGAGCATGAGCGTCAAGTATTAACACAACAAGCTTTAAACGAAGGCAAGCCTGAAAAAATCGTTGCAAAAATGGTTGAAGGCCGTCTAGGTAAATTCTTCGAAGAGATTTGCTTACTTGACCAAGCATTCGTTAAAAACCCTGATATGAAAGTTCGTCAGTTCGTTGAGTCTAAAGGCGGAACATTAAAAGGATTCGTTCGCTACGCTGTTGGTGAAGGTATCGAAAAACGCGAAGACAACTTTGCTGAAGAAGTAATGAACCAAGTAAAAGGTAGCAACTAATAAAGATTAGGGAACACATTGTGTTCCCTTTTTTAAAATAAAGATGTAAGCAATTGGAGGTTCATTATGAGTAAACCGAAATATAATCGTGTCGTATTAAAGCTAAGCGGAGAAGCGTTAGCTGGGGAACAAGGATTTGGAATTAACCCATCTGTTATAAAATCAGTTGCGGAACAAGTGAAAGAAATTGCAGAACTTGATGTAGAAGTTGCTGTTGTTGTTGGTGGCGGAAACATTTGGCGTGGAAAAATCGGAAGTGAAATGGGAATGGATCGTGCTGGAGCAGATTACATGGGTATGTTAGCAACAGTTATGAACTCATTAGCTCTTCAAGATAGCTTAGAGAACATTGGAATTCAAACTCGCGTTCAAACTTCAATCGAAATGCGTCAAGTAGCAGAGCCTTACATTCGTCGTAAAGCAGTTCGTCACTTAGAGAAGAAACGTGTTGTTATCTTTGCAGCAGGTACAGGTAACCCATATTTCTCTACAGATACAACGGCAGCATTACGTGCAGCGGAAATCGAAGCAGACGTTATCTTAATGGCGAAAAACAATGTAGATGGCGTATATAATGCAGATCCATCTCTTGATCCAACAGCTACGAAATACGAAACACTTACTTACTTAGATGTATTAAAAGAAGGTTTAGGTGTAATGGATTCAACAGCTTCTTCTTTATGTATGGACAATGATATTCCATTAATTGTATTCTCGGTTATGGAAAAAGGTAACATTAAACGTGCCGTTTTAGGCGAAAATATTGGAACAGTTGTAAGGGGGAAATAAATATGGGACAACAAGTATTGAAGTCTTCAAATGAAAAAATGGAAAAAGCAGTTGCTGCTTACTCTCGTGAATTAGCAACAGTTCGCGCAGGTCGTGCAAGCTCGTCTGTATTAGATAAGGTACAAGTTGATTACTATGGTGCACCAACACCTGTTGTGCAATTAGCGAACATTACAGTTCCAGAAGCACGTTTACTTGTAATTCAACCTTATGATAAAACTTCTATCGGTGATATTGAAAAAGCAATCTTAAAAGCAGATTTAGGCTTAAATCCTTCTAATGATGGAACTGTAATTCGTATTGCATTCCCTGCATTAACAGAAGAGCGTCGTCGTGATCTTGTAAAAGTTGTGAAAAAATATGCTGAAGAAGCAAAAGTTGCTGTTCGTAACGTACGTCGTGACGGTAATGATGATCTTAAGAAGCTTGAAAAAGCTGGCGATATTACAGAAGATGATTTAAGAGGATATACTGAAGATATCCAAAAAGAAACAGATAAATATATTGCAAAAGTTGACGAAATCGCAAAAAACAAAGAAAAAGAAATCATGGAAGTGTAATAGCGATACTTTCGCAAATATGACCCTCTTCTTAAGGGGGTCTTTTTACACTTTTAGGCATATGTCTGCTTGCTGGAGGGTATGAATGATGTTTAAAAACTTTCCTTTTTTTAAAAGTAAAAAGGTCGCATCGTTTGATCATCTCGTTGAAGAAGTGAAAAAAGGATATATCCCAGAACATATTGCCATTATTATGGATGGTAATGGAAGATGGGCAAAGAGGAGAGCGATGCCTCGTATTGCGGGACATCATGAAGGCATGCAAGTTGTAAAGAAAATCACAAAATTTGCAAGCAAACTTAATGTGAAAGTATTAACTCTTTATGCTTTTTCAACTGAGAACTGGAAAAGACCGAAAAAGGAAGTTGACTATTTAATGAGACTTCCAGAAGAATTTCTAGGTACATTTTTACCAGAATTGATTGAAGAGAACGTACAAGTCCGAGTAATAGGGCAACAAGATCGTCTTCCTACGCATACACGCAGAGCGATGGAGAAGGCCATGGAAGATACGAAAGAGAATACGGGATTAATTCTTAATTTCGCGTTAAACTATGGAAGTCGAGATGAAATCGTTTCTGCTGTGCAACATATGATGAAAGATAGTGAGGAAGGAAAGGTTCGTATTGAAGATGTAAGTGAAGAAATGCTTTCTTCCTACTTAATGACGAGCTCGTTACCTGATCCTGAGTTGTTGATCCGTACAAGTGGAGAGTTACGTATTAGTAATTTCATGTTATGGCAAATTGCATATTCGGAATTTTGGTTTACAGATGTGTATTGGCCAGACTTTACGGAAGAACATCTGCTAAATGCGATCACAGACTTTCAACATAGAGGGCGCAGATTCGGAGGCGTGTAGAAAGAGAGGGTTTGGTAGTGAAACAGAGAATTATTACTGGAGTCGTTGCTGCCGCGCTATTCATTCCCATCGTAATTTACGGTGGCGTGCCTTTTACGGTTTTAGTGTATGCACTGGCTTCTATAGGTTTATATGAATTAATTCGTATGAATAAGCTTACGCTTATTTCAGTACCAACAGTTTTAGCTGCAGTATTATTATGGGTTATTTTAATTCCAAGTAGTGCATCAGAACTGTTTACTTGGATTGGATTAGGTAAATTAGAAATCACATTTGTGATTGTTTTATTACTTTTATCATATACAGTCCTTTCTAAGAATACATTTACTTTTGACAATGCTTCATTTTTACTAATGGCAACAACATATGTTGCAATGGGATTCCTATATTTGAATGAAACGAGAATATTAGGAATTAAATATGTGTTTTGCGCATTATTTGTTATATGGGCTACTGATTCAGGCGCATATTTCATAGGAAAAGCATTAGGAAAAAGAAAATTATGGCCAGAAATTAGTCCGAATAAAACGATTGAAGGCTCATTAGGCGGCATCGTTTGTGGAATTGTTGTGGCACTTGTTTACAATATTTTCTTCCCAGTTGAGGCTAATGTAGGAATTTTAATTGTGTTGACAATTATCATTTCTATTTTTGGACAAATTGGTGATTTAGTACAATCCGCATTTAAACGTCATTATGGTGTAAAAGATTCAGGTACAATTTTACCTGGCCATGGTGGTATATTAGATCGAACAGATAGTTGGTTATTCGTTTTACCAATTCTCTACTTCTTATTACAATATAATTAATGAATGAACGAGGGGTTGGAGTAATGAAAAACATTAGTTTATTAGGTGCAAGCGGATCAATTGGTACACAAACTATAGATGTATTACGCTCGCACCCAGACCAATTCCGTCTCGTTGCTTTTTCTGTAGGGAAAAATATTGACTACGCAGTAAAGGTAATTCAAGAATTTTCTCCGCAAATCGTCTCTGTGCAAAGAGAGGAAGATGTTCTAAAACTACAAGCTGTTTCTGGTAATACAAAAATTGTATATGGTAGTGAAGGACTTTTAGAAGTAGCATTACATCCAGATGCGGAGATTGTAGTAAACGCTGTTGTAGGTAGCGTAGGGTTGTTACCAACACTACGTGCAATTGAGGCGAAAAAAACAATTGGAATTGCAAACAAAGAAACGTTAGTGACTGCAGGGCATCTTGTAATGGAAGCAGCGCGAAAACATAATGTTTCGTTACTTCCAGTAGATAGTGAACATTCAGCTATTTTTCAATGCTTGAATGGTGAAAATGAAAAAAGAATTTCTCGATTAATTATTACGGCTTCTGGTGGAAGTTTTCGTGATAAAACGAGAGATGAATTGCATCATGTGACCGTAGAAGATGCGCTTCGACATCCAAACTGGTCAATGGGTTCGAAAATTACAATTGATTCTGCTACAATGATGAATAAGGGACTAGAAGTAATTGAAGCACATTGGCTTTTTGGTATCCCTTATGAGCAAATCGATGTTGTTTTACATAAAGAAAGTATTATTCATTCTATGGTTGAATTTGAAGATCGTAGTGTGATGGCACAGCTTGGCTCACCTGATATGCGAGTACCAATTCAATACGCGCTTACATATCCTGATCGATTACCGCTTTCTGACACAAAGCAGTTAAATTTATGGGAAATCGGCACATTGCATTTTGAGAAAATGAACCAAGAACGTTTCCGCTGCCTGCGTTTTGCGTATGAAGCTGGAAAAGCAGGTGGAAGTATGCCGGCTGTAATGAATGCAGCGAATGAAGTAGCTGTTGAAGCTTTTTTACAAAAGAGAATTGGTTTCTTAACAGTGGAAGACCTCATTGAAAAAGCAATGAACCATCACAATGTCATTGCACGTCCGAGCCTAGAGGAAATTCTGGAAATTGATGCAGCCACAAGACGGTTTGTGATGGAACAAATTTAGCAAAGGTGGTTATGGAATTGAATACAGCGATTGCCTTTATATTAATTTTCGGTGCACTCGTATTTTTCCATGAGCTAGGGCATCTATATTTCGCAAAAAGAGCAGGTATTTTATGCCGCGAGTTTGCGATTGGTTTTGGTCCGAAAATATTCTCATTTGAAAAGAATGAAACGGTGTATACGATTCGATTACTGCCTCTTGGTGGCTATGTAAGAATGGCTGGCGAGGATGCAGACACAGTGGAGTTAAAGCCAGGGAAAAAGGTTGGCCTTGTATTAAATGAAAAAGACGAAGTTGCAAAATTAGTTTTTGATGGATATGAAAAGTATCCAAATGTTCGTGTCATTGAAGTCGAACAAGCTGATTTAGAACATAATCTAACAATTTCGGGCTATGAAGAGTATGAGGAAGAGTTGCAAACATTCCGAGTGAATGAAAAGGCTCGTATCATTACTGCTGGTGAAGAAATTCAAATTGCTCCGTATAATAGGCAGTTTGGCTCTAAGAAATTGGGTCAACGTGCTTTAACGATCTTTGCGGGTCCTGCAATGAACTTCATTTTAGCTTTTGTTATTTTTGTGATTCTTGGATTTGTACAAGGGGTTCCTATTGACAAGCCAATGGTCGGAAAAGTAATGGAGAATAGTGCTGCAGAGCAAGCTGGATTAAAAGAAAATGATACAATTCAAGCAATTGATGGGAAAAACACAAGCACATGGAAAGATGTTGTTACCATTGTACGTGAAAACCCGAATAAAGAGATTACATTACAAGTAAAGCGTGATAGTGAACAATTTAATGTGAAAGTAACGCCAACGCTCGATAAAGAAGGTAAAGAAGAAGTTGGTAGAATTGGTGTTTACTCTCCAGTAGAGAAAACAGTAATGGGTTCTATTAAATCAGGTTTTGAACAAACATACCAATGGACGAAACTAATTTTTGAGTCTCTTGTGAAATTAGTAACTGGTCAATTTTCTATTAATGAGTTGTCAGGTCCAGTAGGAATTTATAATCTAACAGATCAAGTTGTAGATTATGGATTTACGCGTGTATTAAGTTTAGCAGCAGTATTAAGTATTAACCTTGGTTTATTTAATTTATTACCAGTTCCAGCTTTAGACGGTGGACGTTTGTTCTTCTTCTTAATTGAAGCATTGCGCGGGAAACCAATTGACCGTCAAAAAGAAGGAATGGTTCACTTTATTGGTTTTGCATTATTAATGTTACTTATGTTAGTTGTAACTTGGAATGACATTCGTAAGTTTTTCTTGTAAAATAAAGTGAAACTTATAATGAAATAAAGCCCGTAGAATAAAATCCCTCACCTAACTCGAGGTGAGGGGTTTTACTGCGTGTAAGAGTAAAATGAAGAGGTGCGAATAAATGAAACAAAGTATGGTATTCAGTCCTACATTACGTGAAGTTCCAGCTGATGCGGAGATTAAGAGTCATCAGTTATTACTTCGCGCAGGTTTTATGCGTCAAAATGCTTCTGGTATTTATAGTTTTCTACCATTTGGATTAAAAGTACTACACAAAGTAGAACGAATCGTGCGAGAAGAAATGGAACGCGCAGGCGCGGTAGAATTATTAATGCCAGCAATGCAAGCTGCAGAATTATGGCAAGAGTCAGGTCGTTGGTATTCTTACGGATCTGAATTAATGCGTATGAAAGATCGTAACGCTCGTGAATTCGCATTAGGGGCGACACATGAGGAAGTAATTACGGATCTTGTGCGTGATGAAGTGAAATCATATAAAAAATTGCCGTTAACATTATACCAAATTCAAACAAAATTCCGTGATGAGCAAAGACCTCGTTTCGGTTTATTACGTGGAAGAGAGTTTCTAATGAAAGATGCATACTCTTTCCATGCTACACAAGAGAGCTTAGATGAAGTATACGATCGCTTATACAAAGCATACTCTAACATTTTTGCTCGTTGTGGTTTGAATTTCCGTGCGGTTATTGCTGATTCTGGAGCAATGGGCGGAAAAGATACACATGAATTTATGGTATTATCTGATGTTGGTGAAGATACAATTGCATACTCTGATACATCTAATTATGCAGCGAACATCGAAATGGCTCCTGTTGTAGCTACGTATACGAAGAGTGACGAAGAAGAGAAAGCACTTGAAAAAGTAGCGACACCAGACCAAAAAGCAATTGAAGAAGTATCTACATTCTTAAACATTGCAGCTGACAAGTGCATTAAGTCTATGGTATTTAAAGTAGATGAGAAATTAGTAGTTGTACTTGTTCGTGGTGATCACGAAGTAAACGATGTGAAAGTGAAAAATGTATACGGCGCTTCAGTTGTTGAGCTTGCTTCTCATGAAGAAGTAAAAGAATTATTAAATTGTGAAGTTGGTTCATTAGGACCGATTGGTGTAGCAGATGATATCGAAATTATTGCTGATCACGCTGTAGCATCAATTGTTAACGGATGTTCAGGAGCGAACGAAGAAGGATTCCATTATGTAAATGTAAATCCAGAACGTGACTTTAAAGTAAGTCAATATACAGATTTACGCTTCATTCAAGAAGGAGACCAATCTCCAGACGGAAACGGAACAATTCTTTTCGCACGTGGAATTGAAGTTGGTCATGTATTCAAATTAGGAACTCGTTATAGTGAAGCAATGAACGCAACATTCCTAGATGAAAATGGAAAAACACAACCACTTATTATGGGTTGTTACGGCATTGGTGTATCTCGTACAGTGGCAGCAATTGCAGAGCAGTTTAACGATGAGAACGGTTTAGTTTGGCCGAAAGCTGTTGCACCGTTCCATGTGCATGTAATTCCAGTAAATATGAAATCTGATGCACAACGTGAAATGGGTGAAAACATCTATAACTCATTACAAGAGCAAGGATATGAAGTATTACTAGATGATCGTGCAGAACGTGCAGGTGTTAAATTTGCAGATGCAGATTTATTCGGCCTTCCAGTTCGCGTTACAGTTGGTAAAAAAGCAGACGAAGGTATTGTAGAAGTGAAAGTACGTGCTACAGGCGAGTCTGAAGAAGTAAAAGTAGAAGAACTTCAAACATATATTGCTAATATTTTAAAATAAGAAGAGGTACCTCGTAATGAGGTACCTTCTCTTTCTTTGTAAACGTATTTTGTAAAAGAAGAAGGGAGAAATCTTTCTTTGTAGTACGTTTCAATTTATAATAGCAAATGGAAGGAGAGTGCTTATGTCTTTAACAAATGAACAACAAGAGCGATTTCAAATTTTGCTCCAGCAGTTGCAAATACCAGACGACCTTATAAATCAATATTTACAAGGCGGTGGTATTGAAAGGCTCGTTATCGATAAAACGAATAAAAGTTGGCATTTTGATTTACAAGTGCCACGTATTTTGCCTACAGAATTATATGAATTGCTAGAAACAAAGATTAAGCAATCATTTTCTCATATTGCAAGCACAACATTTGCATTAGAAACAGAGAATAAACAATTTACAGAAGAAGAAGTGAGGGCGTATTGGCCGCTTTGTACGGAACGAATTACATTTTCACCTATGTTTGCTTACTTAAAGAAACAGCTTCCACAGGTGAATGGAGTGAAGTTGCTAATAAATGTGAATAATGATCTAGAATCTACTGCTTTAAAGAAAAACGTTGCGAAACCAGTAGGGGATCAATACGAAGCTTTTGGATTCCCGCGTTTCCAGTTAGACACACATATACAGCAAAATACAGAAGAAATGCAAAAGTTTCGTGAGCAAACGCAGCAAGAAGACCGTGAGCGTGTTATACAAGCTATGGAAGAAATGGCGAAGAAGCAAGCTGAAGAAAGCAGCGTTGTGCATGAAGGACCGATCACACTCGGCTATCTTATTAAGCCAGATGAAGAGATTACACCGATGCGAGAAATTCAAGATGAAGAAAGAAGAAAAACGGTTCAAGGATATGTCTTCCATGTGGAGACAAAAGAGCTTCGTAGTGGGCGTACGTTATTAACTTTAAAAATAACGGATTATACAGATTCTATTATGATTAAAATGTTCTCACGTGATAAAGAAGATATTCCAATGCTACAATCCTTGAAAAAAGGAATGTGGGTGAAGGCTCGTGGTTCTGTCCAAAATGATACATTCGTTCGAGATTTAGTAATGATTGCAAATGATATTAATGAAATAACAGGACCGTCTCGTAAAGATAAAGCGCCAGAAGGTGAAAAACGAGTAGAACTTCATCTTCATACTCCGATGAGCCAAATGGATGCTGTTACTCCTGTTTCTAGACTTGTTGCCCAAGCAGGTAAATGGGGACATGAGGCTATTGCGATTACAGACCATGCTGTGGCTCAGTCGTTCCCGGAAGCATATTCTGCGGGGAAAAAGGCTGGAGTTAAAGTTATATACGGTGTAGAAGCGAATTTAGTTAATGACGGTGTACCAATAGCGTATAACGAAGCGCATCGTTTACTTGCAGAGGAAACGTATGTTGTTTTCGACGTTGAGACGACAGGTTTATCAGCTGTATACGATACAGTCATTGAGTTGGCTGCCGTAAAAGTAAAGGGTGGCGAAATCATTGATCGCTTTGAATCTTTCGCAAATCCACATCAACCATTATCAGCGACGATTATTGAATTAACGGGTATTACAGATGATATGTTAACGGATGCACCAGAAGTAGACGAAGTGTTTAAAAAGTTTGAAGAATGGATGGGCGACCATACACTTGTTGCCCATAACGCGAGCTTTGATATGGGCTTTATTAACGTAGGTTTTAAAAAGGCTGGACTAGAAAAAACGAATAACCCAGTTATTGATACGTTAGAACTTGCACGATTCTTATTCCCGGAAATGAAAAATCATCGATTAAATACGATGTGTAAAAAGCTTGATATTGAATTAACGCAGCATCACCGTGCGATTTATGATACAGAAGCAACGGGATATTTACTAGTGAAAATGTTAAAAGATGTAATTGAAAAAGGATTTGAATACCATGATCAATTAAACGATAGCATGGGACAAGGAGATGCGTATAAGCGCGGACGTCCAAGTCATATGACATTACTTGCTACATCAGATGTTGGATTGAAAAATTTATATAAACTTGTTTCATATTCTCACCTGAATTACTTTTACCGTGTACCACGTGTACCGAGATCACTATTAAAAAAATATCGTGAAGGAATTTTAGTAGGAACGGCTTGTGATAAAGGTGAAGTGTTTGAGGCGATGATGCAAAAAGCTCCTGAAGAGGTAGAAGAAATTGCACAGTTCTATGATTACATTGAAGTAATGCCTCCAGAGGTGTTGCGTCATTTAGTAGAGCGTGAACTTGTTCGAGATGAGGGGCAATTAAAAACAATTATCTCTAACTTAGTAAAATTAGGTGAGACGTTAGATAAACCAGTTGTCGCTACAGGGAACGTGCATTACTTAGATCCAGAAGATGCAATGTATCGTAAAATTTTAGTTAGTTCACAGGGCGGAGCAAACCCGTTAAACCGACATTCATTACCGCCTGTACATTTTCGTACAACGGATGAAATGCTAGAGTGTTTCTCATTTTTAGGTGAAGATACAGCGAAAGAAATTGTTGTAACGAATACGCAAAAGGTTGCATCATTAATTGGCGATGTTCATCCAGTAAAAGATGATCTATATACACCGAAAATTGAAGGTGCGGATGATGAAACACGTGATATGAGTTATAAAATGGCCCGTAGCATTTATGGTGAAGAGTTACCTGAAATTGTAGAAGCGCGTTTAGAAAAAGAATTGAAAAGTATTATTGGGCATGGATTTGCCGTAATTTATTTAATTTCACATAAACTCGTAAAAAAATCATTAGTAGACGGTTATCTAGTAGGTTCGCGTGGATCGGTAGGTTCATCATTCGTTGCAACGATGATGGAAATTACAGAAGTAAATCCATTACCACCACATTATGTATGTCCGAATTGTAAGCAATCCGAGTTCTTTAATGACGGTTCGGTAGGTTCTGGTTTCGACTTACCAGACAAAGAATGTCCGGCATGTAATATTCCGTATGTGAAAGACGGACATGATATTCCGTTCGAAACGTTCCTTGGATTTAAAGGAGATAAGGTACCCGATATCGATTTGAACTTCTCCGGGGAATACCAACCACGTGCCCATAACTATACGAAAGTACTGTTCGGTGAAGATTATGTATATCGTGCTGGGACGATTGGTACAGTTGCGGAAAAAACTGCTTATGGATATGTAAAAGGTTATGCAAATGATCATAATTTAACGATTCGAAATGCAGAGATTGACCGCTTAGTAGCAGGATGTACAGGTGTAAAACGTACAACTGGACAGCATCCAGGTGGTATTATCGTTGTGCCAGATTACATGGACATCTTTGATTTTTCACCAATACAGTTTCCAGCAGATTCAATAGGAGCTGAGTGGAGAACAACACACTTTGATTTCCACTCGATTCATGATAATTTATTGAAACTTGATATACTAGGACACGATGATCCGACTGTTATTCGCATGTTACAAGATTTAAGTGGTATTGATCCGAAAACAATCCCAACGGACGATCCAGAAGTAATGAAAATTTTCTCCGGACCAGAATCGTTAGGTGTAACGGAAGAACAAATTAACTGTAAAACAGGTACACTTGGTATACCGGAGTTTGGTACGAAATTCGTAAGGCAGATGTTAGAAGAGACGAAACCTACGACATTCTCAGAGTTAGTCCAAATTTCTGGATTATCACATGGTACGGACGTATGGCTTGGTAATGCAAACGAGTTAATTTATAACGGTACATGTACGCTGAGTGAAGTTATCGGTTGTCGTGATGACATCATGGTTTATTTAATCTATCAAGGTTTAGATCCATCATTAGCCTTCAAAATCATGGAATCGGTACGTAAAGGTAAAGGTGTACCAGAAGAATGGGAAGAGGACATGAAAAGTAATAACGTCCCAGGTTGGTATATTGATTCATGTAAGAAAATCAAGTACATGTTCCCTAAAGCCCATGCGGCTGCTTACGTACTTATGGCCGTACGTATCGCATACTTTAAAGTGCATTTCGCGCTTCTGTTCTATGCGGCATACTTTACGGTTCGTGCAGATGACTTTGACGTGGAGGCAATGGCGAAAGGTTCAGCATCTATACGTGTAAGAATTGATGAAATTGTGCAAAAAGGTTTGGATGCAGCGCCGAAAGAGAAGAGTTTATTAACGGTACTAGAAATGACACTTGAAATGTGTGAGCGTGGATACTCATTCCAAAAGGTTGATTTGTATCGCTCTCATGCAACAGACTTTATTATTGATGGAGACTCATTAATACCGCCATTTAATGCCGTGCCTGGTCTTGGTACAAACGCAGCTTTAAGCATTGTAGAAGCGCGCAAAAATGGAGACTTCTTATCAAAAGAAGACTTGCAGCAGCGCAGTAAGGTTTCGAAAACAATTATTGAGTATTTAGATAGTCAAGGTTGTTTAGGAGATTTGCCGGATCAAAACCAGTTATCCCTGTTCTAATAGGTAGGAAAAGTCTTTGCAAATCAATATTTGCTATGGTATACTATTAACCGAGATAACCATGTCATGTATATTGTGTGAAAAAAAGAGTGGGGAAACCCACTCTTTCGTGTTACTATCTACATTTTATTGATGTAGAGAGGTAAGAAATTTCTGTCGTATATACATATTTTGTTACAAGTTTTACTTCTTAAATTTGGTAATACTAAGACAGATATTCCCTGCTTAACCGGCAGGGGCTTTTGTTAGCTAACGAGAAAGAATAAGATAGACCGTTCTGTGGACGGGGTCTTTTCTTGTAAATGGTACATGGCGGCAGGAAGGAGGCTGTTTATGGATAAGAAAGTCACAGAAGTTGTAGAAGCATTTGCACAGCCAATCGTTGAAGAGTTAAATCTTGAACTTGTAGATGTAGAGTATGTGAAAGAAGGACAAGACTGGTTCTTACGCGTATTCATCGATTCTGAAAAGGGAGTCGACATTGAAGAATGCGGTGCGGTAAGTGAACGTTTAAGCGAAGCTTTAGATAAAGAGGATCCAATTCCTCATCTTTACTTTTTGGATGTATCATCTCCTGGAGCGGAACGCCCATTAAAGAAAGAGAAAGACTTCCAGCAAGCGGTAGGAAAACAAGTGGCAATTAAAACATATGAGCCGATTGATGGTGAAAAGATGTTTGAAGGAAAGCTACTTTCCTACGATGGTACTACAATTACACTATTATTAACAATTAAAACACGTAAAAAAGAAATCCAAATTTCAATGGACAAAGTTGCAAATGCGCGACTTGCTGTTACGTTTTAGTTAGAAGGGGGATCTTCATGAGCACTGAGTTGTTAGATGCCTTGCTCGTATTAGAGTCAGAAAAAGGAATTAGCAAAGATATTATTATTGATGCGATTGAAGCAGCATTAATCTCTGCTTATAAACGCAATTTTAACCAAGCACAAAACGTTCGTGTGAGCTTTAACCCAGAAGTGGGAACAATCCAAGTTTTAGCACGTAAGGACGTTGTTGATAATGTGTTTGATCCACGTCTTGAAATCTCTGTAGAAGAGGCAAGACAAATTAATCCAAACTACCAAGATGGCGACGTACTAGAAATTGAAGTAACGCCAAAAGATTTTGGTCGTATTGCAGCGCAAACTGCAAAACAAGTTGTAACACAACGAGTTCGTGAAGCAGAACGTGGTGTTATTTACTCAGAATTTAGTGATCGTGAAGAAGACATTATGGTTGGTATTGTACAACGCCAAGATGCTCGTTTCATCTACGTAAGCTTAGGCAAAGTAGAAGCTTTATTACCTGTGAGTGAGCAAATGCCGAATGAGCAATATAAGCCACATGATCGTATTCGCGTATTTATTACAAAAGTAGAAAAGACAACAAAAGGACCACAAATTTACGTATCACGTACACATCCTGGTCTTTTAAAACGTTTATTCGAAATGGAAGTTCCAGAAATTTATGATGGAACTGTAGAAATCCGCTCTGTAGCGCGCGAAGCAGGAGATCGTTCTAAAATCTCTGTGCATGCAGAAAACATTGATGTTGATCCAGTGGGTTCTTGTGTAGGACCGAAAGGACAACGTGTACAACGCGTTGTAGATGAACTAAAAGGTGAAAAGATTGACATCGTTCGCTGGTCAAATGATCCAGTTGAATATGTTGCAAATGCTTTAAGCCCATCACAAGTTGTTAAAGTACTTGTAGATGAAGATGAAAAAGCAACAACTGTTGTTGTTCCAGACCACCAGCTGTCATTAGCAATTGGTAAGCGTGGACAAAATGCGCGTCTTGCAGCTAAATTAACAGGTTGGAAAATTGATATTAAAAGTGAGTCTGATGCGAAACAACTTGGAATTGTGACAGAAGAAGATAGCGTAATCGCATTCGGATTCGATTCAGTTGAAGACGAAATCGAATAGAGGTGATGAGTATGAGCAATCGAAAAGTTCCGTTACGAAAATGTATTGCGACGCAAGAGATGAAATCAAAACGAGAGCTCGTTCGCATTGTTCGTTCCAAAGAAGGCGAAGTGTCTATTGATTTATCTGGAAAAAAATCAGGACGAGGTGCATATTTGTCAAAAGATAAAGAATGCATTATGCAAGCCCAAAAGAAAAACATTTTGGAACATCATCTAAAAGCGAAAATCGACAGTTCTCTGTACGAAGAGCTTCTCGAGCTTGTTGAGAAGGAGTCGAAATAAGTGTCCGATTGGAAATCGTTTTTAGGACTAGCAAATCGCGCTCGAAAAATCATTTCGGGTGAAGAACTCGTTTTAAAAGAAGTACGAAGTGGTAAAGCAAAGCTCGTATTGCTTTCTGAAGATGCGTCAGCGAACACTACTAAACGTATCACTGATAAAACGACGTACTACAATGTACCAATGAAAAAAGTCGAAAATCGACAACAATTAGGGCATGCGATTGGGAGAGACGAGCGAGTCGTTGTAGCTGTGTTAGATGAAGGCTTTGCGAAAAAGCTACGTAGCATGCTCGATACAAATTACCGGGGGTGAAGGTATGAGTAAAATTCGAGTACATGAATATGCAAAAAAAAATAATATCTCAAGTAAAGATCTTATGACAAAACTTAAAGAGATGAATATCGAGGTTTCGAATCATATGACAATGTTAGAAGATGAAGTAGTAAACAAATTAGATAATGAATACCAAACTGAAAAACCTTCTGTTGCAGATGAGTTTGAAGTAGAAGAAAAAGTTGTTCGTAGTAAAAAGAACAGCAATAAGAAAAAGAAAAAAGGCAAAGGAAATGAAGACAAACGTCAGGATAACTTTGCTGGAAGACAACAAACGCAAATAGTAGAAACACCAGATAAAATTACTTTCTCTGGAAGCCTTACTGTAGGCGAGCTTGCTAAAAAATTAAGCAAAGAGCCATCTGAAATTATTAAGAAGCTCTTCATGCTTGGAATTATGGCAACAATTAACCAAGATTTAGATAAAGATACAATTGAGTTAATTGCTACTGATTACGGTATTGAAGTAGAAGAAGAAGTAGTTGTAAGTGAAACTGAATTTGAAACATTCATCGATGAGCAAGATGATGAAGAGAACTTAAAAGAACGTCCAGCTGTAGTTACAATCATGGGACACGTTGACCATGGTAAAACAACATTACTTGACTCTATCCGTAACTCAAAAGTAACTGCAGGCGAAGCAGGTGGAATTACTCAGCATATTGGTGCATACCAAGTTGAAGTAAATGATAAGAAGATTACATTCTTAGATACACCTGGTCACGCGGCATTTACAACGATGCGTGCTCGTGGTGCGCAAGTAACGGATATTACAATCCTTGTTGTTGCAGCTGATGACGGCGTTATGCCACAAACAGTTGAAGCGATTAGCCATGCGAAAGCAGCGGGAGTACCAATTATTGTTGCTGTGAATAAAATGGATAAACCAGCGGCAAATCCTGATCGCGTAATGCAAGAATTAACAGAATATGAATTAGTTCCAGAAGCATGGGGTGGAGATACAATCTTCGTACCAATTTCTGCAATTCAAGGTGAAGGAATTGACAACTTACTAGAAATGATTCTTCTTGTAAGTGAAGTAGAAGAATATAAAGCAAATCCAAATCGCTATGCAACTGGTACTGTAATTGAAGCACAACTTGATAAAGGTAAAGGAACTATCGCGACGTTACTTGTTCAAAACGGTACACTTCGAGTTGGAGATCCAATTGTTGTTGGAACTTCATTCGGACGTGTTCGTGCAATGGTAAGTGATATTGGTCGTCGTGTAAAAGTTGCTGGTCCATCAACTCCTGTTGAAATTACAGGTTTAAATGAAGTACCACAGGCTGGAGATCGTTTCATGGCATTCGCTGATGAGAAGAAAGCTCGTCAAATCGGTGAATCACGTGCACAAGAAGCGTTAGTTGCACAACGTGGTGAGAAATCTAAATTAAGCCTTGAAGATTTATTCCAACAAATCCAAGAGAGCGATGTAAAAGAAATCAACTTAATTGTAAAAGCAGATGTACAAGGTTCTGTTGAAGCGATGGCAGCATCACTTCGTAAAATTGATGTTGAAGGCGTAAAAGTTAAAATCATTCACACTGGTGTAGGTGCGATTACAGAATCTGATATTATTTTAGCTTCTGCATCTAATGCAATTGTAATTGGATTTAACGTACGTCCAGATGTGAACGCGAAGCGTACAGCTGAATTAGAGAACGTTGATGTTCGCTTACACCGCATTATCTATAAAGTAATCGAAGAAATTGAATTAGCAATGCAAGGTATGCTTGATCCAGAATTCGAAGAAAAAGTAATCGGTCAAGCGGAAGTTCGTCAAACATTCAAGGTAACAAAAGTGGGAACAATCGCAGGTTGTTACGTAATAGACGGTAAAATTACACGTGATAGTGGCGTTCGTATTATCCGTGATGGTATAGTAATTTTCGAAGGTCAACTTGATACGTTAAAACGTTTCAAAGACGACGTAAAAGAAGTTGCACAAAACTATGAGTGTGGTATTACAATTGAGAGATATAATGATCTTAAAGAAGGGGACATCATTGAAGCGTACATTATGGAAGAAGTGAAGCGATGATTATCGCTTCACTCTCATTCGAGTGTATGATTTACGATGTGCATTCTTTAAAAGAGAAACGAGCAATTTTGCAAAGGGTGCTAACTCGTGTGAAGCAACGTTATAACGTTGCTGTTTCAGAAGTAGGGCATCAAGATGTATGGCAACGTACAGAAATTGCAATTGTTTCCGTATCCTCAAATCGTGTTATTTGTGAAAAAGAAATGAATCGTGTACTTGAGTACATCGATTCATTTCCTGAAATTGAACGTACGATAACACAATTGGAATGGTACTGAATGAGGTGAAGAGTTATGAAATTACGTGCAAACCGTGTAGGCGAGCAAATGAAAAAAGAATTAGGCGACATTATCAGTCGTAAAATTAAAGATCCACGTGTTGGATTTGTTACAGTAACAGATGTACAAGTGAGTGGAGATTTACAAATTGCTACAGTATATATTTCTGTTTTAGGTGACGAAGAACAGAAAGAAAGTACATTAAAAGGTTTAGCGAAGGCAAAAGGCTTCATTCGTTCAGAAATTGGCCAACGTATTCGTCTTCGTAAAACACCAGAAATTTCCTTTGAATTTGATGAGTCTATTGGGTACGGTCATCGAATTGATACACTTTTACATGAAATTAATAAAGAAGGTAAACGTGAAGAATAATGGATAGACAATTGTCTATCCATTTTTTCAATGCAAAATAAGTTTTGGATATTTATTATGAAAGAAATATGATGAGGTGAACATATATGGAAGGTGTAGTATTATTACATAAACCAAAAGGCATGACATCACATGATTGTGTATTTAAACTAAGAAAGATATTGCGTGAGAAACGAATTGGTCATACAGGAACATTAGATCCAGATGTAACAGGAGTATTACCTATTTGTGTTGGACGAGCAACGAAAATTGCACAATTTTTAACAAGTGAAACGAAAACATATGAAGGCGAAGTGACATTAGGTTTTTCAACAACAACTGAAGATGCTTCTGGTGAAGTTGTGGAAACGAAACATATAGATCGTGTTATTACTCGTAAGGAAGTGGAAGAGGTTCTTGCGGCATTAACAGGTACGATTGAGCAAATGCCTCCGATGTTTTCGGCTGTAAAAGTTAACGGAAAAAAATTATATGAATATGCAAGAGCAGGACAAGAGGTTGAACGTCCAGTTCGTACAATTACAATTCATGAATTTGTATTATTAGACGATAGAGAAGTATTTGAAGGAGAAAATATTTCATTCCGTTTCCGTGTAACGTGTAGTAAAGGAACATATGTAAGAACGCTAGCAGTAATGATTGGTGAAAAACTTGGTTTTCCATCACATATGTCTCACCTTGTAAGAACGGCTTCTGGTGAATTTATATTAGAAGATTGCATATCATTTGAAGAAATTGAAGAAAACGTGCAAAATGGAACAGTAGAGTCTATCTTCATTTCAATTGATGAAGCATTAAGTAAGTTCCCGAAAATGGTTGTAGATGAAAAGCAAGCAGAGAAAATAAAGAATGGTATGTTTTTAAAAAATGAATTGCAAATAACAGCGCCATTTATAACAGTGTTTGATAAAAATGATCGCTGTCTTGCAATTTATGAGCACCATCCAAAACACCCTGGTATGCTAAAGCCGATGAAAGTACTTGTGAATAATCAAGAACTAAAGCTATAATGAATTATTGGAAGGATTATTACAGAAAAAGGTGAATTCAAGCGTGAAACTTATTCATTTAACTCATCCACATGAACAAAATAAATTAGAATTGCCACCTACTGTAATGGCATTGGGATTTTTTGATGGCATTCATTTAGGGCATCAATGTGTGATTCGAACTGCGAAAAAAATAGCGGATGAACGAGGATATAAAAGTGCAGTTATGACATTTTACCCGCATCCATCTGTTGTTTTAGGTAAAAAAGAAGCGCATGCCGAGTATATTACACCAATGTGTGATAAAGAAAAAATAGTCGAAAACCTAGGTATCGATATATTATATGTTGTTAAATTTGAAGAATCATTTGCAGGCTTATTGCCACAACAATTTGTAGATGATTATATTATTGGTTTAAATGTAAAGCATGTAGTAGCAGGATTTGATTATTCATATGGACGTTTAGGAAAAGGAAAGATGGAGACTTTACCATTTCATGCAAGAGGGGAGTTTACACAGACTGTGATTGAAAAAGTTGAATTTCAAGAAGAGAAAGTAAGTTCTACAGCATTACGAAAATTAATTCGAAATGGCGAAATGGAACAAATTCCATCTATTTTAGGTAGAGCATATACAGTAGGGGGAACGGTTGTACACGGTGATAAACGTGGACGTCAAATTGGTTTTCCGACAGCTAATGTAGGTTTAAGTGATGAGTATCTATTACCACCTGTAGGTGTTTATGCAGTGAGATTAAAAGTTCACGGTGAATGGTACGACGGTGTATGTAATATTGGATATAAACCAACGTTTAAAGAAGATGAGCGTCAATTATCTATTGAGGTGCATTTATTTGAATTTAACAACGACATATATGATCAAAATGTTACGGTAGAGTGGCATATGCGTATAAGAGAAGAGAAGAAATTCAATGGCATTGATGAGTTAGTTGAACAAATCGCAAAAGATAAGAAAACAGCACAAGAATATTTTGCGAACGAAAAGAATATACTTGCTTTTTCAAATGAAAAGTAGTATTCTATGTTATGTACTTTATGACAACCATTGCTTGGCATTGCGACTCACCGACGCTTGCTAGGTAATTGGGGGTTTAATTAATAGGAGGTGAAATAGGATGGCTTTAACACAAGAGCGTAAAAATGAAATCATTGCACAATTTAGAACTCATGAGACTGATACTGGTTCTCCAGAGGTTCAAATTGCTGTCCTAACGGAGCAAATTAACACTCTAAACGAGCACTTACGTACTCACAAGAAAGATCATCATTCACGTCGTGGTCTATTAAAGATGGTTGGTAAACGTCGTAACTTACTAACTTACCTTCGTAATAGCGATATCACACGTTACCGTGAATTAATCACAAAGCTTGGCTTACGTCGATAGTCAAAGAAGCGGGAATATTCCCGCTTTTTTGTTAGGTAAAAATATATCTTCTACTCTTTATAGCTTACTTCATTTTCGGTAATACTAGAGGTAGAATATTGTGATATACTATCCATTTACATAGAAGAATTGAATACTTTAAATTGAGAGGGGTACTTAAATGAGTCAAGAAAAGCAAGTCTTCTCGATAGATTTAGCTGGTCGTCAGCTAACAGTTGAAACAGGTCAGCTTGCGAAGCAAGCAAACGGAGCAGTATTAGTAAGATATGGCGATACAGCGGTTCTATCTACAGCAACTGCATCAAAAGAAGCAAAAAATGTAGATTTCTTCCCACTTACAGTAAACTATGAAGAGCGTTTATATGCAGTCGGAAAAATTCCTGGCGGTTTCATTAAACGTGAAGGTCGTCCAAGTGAAAAAGCAATTTTGGCAAGTCGTTTAATCGACCGTCCAATTCGTCCACTTTTCGCAGATGGTTTCCGTAACGAAGTACAAGTTGTCAGCATTGTAATGAGTGTTGATCAAGATTGTTCTTCTGAAATGGCAGCAATGCTTGGTTCTTCATTAGCGTTATCGATTTCAGATATTCCATTTGAAGGTCCAATCGCGGGTGCAACAGTTGGTCGTATTAACGGCGAATTCGTTATCAACCCAACGGTAGAACAGCAAGAACAAAGTGATATTCACCTTGTTGTAGCTGGTACGAAAGATGCAATTAACATGGTTGAAGCAGGAGCAGATCAAGTGCCTGAAGAAACAATGTTAGAAGCAATTATGTTTGGTCATGACGAAATTAAACGTCTAATTGCATTCCAAGAAGAGATTGTACAAGCTGTAGGTAAAGAGAAATCAGAAGTGAAACTTTATGAAGTTGACGCTGATCTTAACCAAGCTGTACGTGAAATGGCTGAGAAGGATATGCATTCTGCAATTCAAGTACATGAGAAACATGCACGTGAAAATGCAATTAATGAAGTGAAAAAGCGTGTAATTGAGCATTACGAAGCGCAGGAAGCTGACGCTGATACATTAGGACAAGTAAGTGAGATTTTATATAAAATTGTAAAAGAAGAAGTACGTCGTCTTATTACAGTTGAAAAAATCCGCCCAGATGGCCGTAAAGGTGACGAAATTCGTCCATTAGCATCAGAGGTTGGCATTTTATCTCGTACTCACGGTTCTGGTCTATTCACTCGTGGACAAACACAAGCATTAAGTATTTGTACATTAGGTGCATTAGGCGATGTGCAAATTTTAGATGGTCTTGGTGTGGAAGAATCAAAACGCTTTATGCACCATTACAATTTCCCATCATTTAGTGTTGGTGAAACAAGACCGATGCGTGGACCAGGTCGTCGTGAAATTGGTCACGGTGCACTAGGAGAACGTGCTCTTGAGCCTGTAATTCCATCTGAAAAAGATTTCCCATATACAGTACGTCTTGTATCTGAAGTTTTAGAATCAAATGGTTCTACTTCACAAGCAAGTATTTGTGGTAGTACTTTAGCAATGATGGATGCTGGTGTTCCACTTAAAGCTCCAGTTGCAGGTATTGCAATGGGTCTAGTTAAAACTGGTGAGCATTACACAATTTTATCTGATATTCAAGGTATGGAAGATCATCTAGGTGATATGGACTTTAAAGTAGCAGGTACAGCGCAAGGTGTAACTGCACTACAAATGGACATTAAAATCGATGGTCTATCTCGTGAAATTTTAGAAGAGGCATTACAACAAGCGAAAGTTGGTCGTGTGCACATTCTAAATCATATGTTATCTGTTATTGGAGAGCCACGTACTGAATTATCAGCGTACGCTCCAAAGATTATTACAATGACAATTAATCCAGATAAAATCCGTGACGTTATCGGACCGAGCGGTAAACAAATCAATAAAATTATTGAAGAAACTGGCGTTAAAATTGACATCGAGCAAGATGGTACAGTATTCATTTCTTCAATAAATCAAGAAATGAATGACAAAGCTAAGAAAATTATCGAAGATATCGTTCGCGAAGTACAAGTAGGTGAAATCTACGAAGGAAAAGTGAAACGTGTTGAGAAATTCGGTGCTTTCGTTGAATTATTCAGCGGTAAAGATGGATTAGTTCACATTTCTGAACTTGCACTAGAGCGTGTAGGTAAAGTAGAAGACGTTGTGAAAATCGGTGATGTGATTACAGTTAAAGTTATCGAGATTGACAAGCAAGGTCGTGTGAATCTATCTAGAAAAGTATTGCTAAAAGAAGAGCAAGAAAAAGAAGCTGCTAAAGAAGAAAACAAACAAGAGCAGCAATAAGTAAAAGCCAGTTTAACTGGCTTTTTTGTTATGTAAAAAATATGATTTATATATATTTTTATGTCAGTATAGGTATAGTTTTCATTATAACGCTCAAATTAACAAAGATAAGAAGAAAAATGTTTTTATATAGTTAATGGGAGGGTTTATATGAAAGCTCGTATATTGGCATACATATGTATATTCTTTTTATATATTAGTGTAGGCTCTTATTCCGTTTTTGCACAAGATAACTTGTATGAAGAAATTCAAAAGCATGCAAAACAATATGAGATTGCACCTCAAAATGCGATGATTGATAAGATATGGAAAGCAACACCGGGATATAATGGGAGACAAGTTGATATTGAAGCATCCTATAATAATATGAAGAAACTAAAGGGATTTAATCAAAAACATCTTGAATTCAAGGAAGTATCACCGAGTGTCCACTTAGAAGATTTAGCACCAGCACCAATTTATAGGGGACATCCAAATAAAAAAATGGTAGGATTAACAATCAATGTGGCATGGGGAAACGAGTATTTGCCTCGTATATTAGAGATATTGAAAAAACATGATGTGAAGGCGACGTTCTTTTTGGAAGGACGTTGGGTGAAAGAAAATTTGCGATTCGCAAAAATGATTGTCGATGCAAAGCAAGAAGTCGGAAATCATTCTTACACACATCCGAATATGAAAACGCTATCGTCTGATGAAATACGAGATCAGTTACAAAAAACAAATCGGATGATCGAAGCAGCTACGAATCAAAAGGTGAGATGGTTTGCACCGCCGAGTGGAAGTTTTCGGGATGAAGTCGTGAAAATTGCAGATGATTACCAAATGGGAACGATTATGTGGACTGTCGATACAATCGATTGGAAGCGACCAGAGCCAGATGTACTATTGCAGAGAGTAATGAGAAAAATACATCCAGGTGCTATCGTATTAATGCATCCTACGTCATCTACATCAGAAGCATTAGATACAATGATTACAAAATTGAAGGAACAAGGATATAAAGTAGGGAATATAACAGAATTACTGGATGAAAAACGTGTGGATTAAATACATTTGCATGACATTCATCCTTAAACTTGTTATCATTAAATAATAGCATTTATTTAGAGAAACTGGCAGTAGGAGGAAAGTTTTTGATTAAAAAATATACTTGTAAAAATGGTGTAAGAATAGTTATGGAGAATATACCAACTGTAAGATCGGTTGCGATTGGTATTTGGATCCATGCGGGATCAAGAAATGAAAATGAAAAAAATAACGGGATTTCTCACTTTTTAGAGCATATGTTCTTTAAAGGGACGGAAACACGTAGTGCACGCGAAATTGCAGAATCATTTGATAGCATTGGTGGGCAAGTGAATGCTTTTACTTCAAAAGAATATACTTGTTACTATGCAAAAGTGCTAGATGAGCATGCTAAATATGCTTTAGATGTATTAGCAGATATGTTCTTTAATTCAACATTTGATGAGGAAGAACTGAAAAAAGAAAAGAATGTCGTATGTGAAGAAATTAAAATGTACGAAGATGCTCCAGATGATATTGTGCATGATATGTTAACGAAAGCAACATATGAAACGCATCCGCTTGGATATCCTATTTTAGGAACAGAAGAAACGCTTAATACGTTTACAGGTGATACGCTACGCCAATATATAAAAGATCATTACACACCTGAAAATGTAGTTGTTTCAGTTGCAGGAAATATTGATGAAGCCTTCTTACAAACGGTAGAGCAATATTTCGGTAGTTACGAAGGAACAACAAACCGTGAACAAGTACATAGCCCAATTTTCCATTTTAATAAGGTAGCACGTAAAAAGGAAACAGAACAAGCTCATTTATGTTTAGGATATAAAGGCTTACAAATGGGACACGAAGATATTTATAACTTAATTGTATTAAATAACGTTTTAGGCGGCAGTATGAGTAGTCGTTTATTCCAAGAAGTACGTGAGCAACGCGGGTTAGCCTACTCAGTATTTTCTTACCATTCTTCTTATGAAGATACAGGTATGTTAACACTGTATGGTGGAACAGGTAGCCAACAATTAGATACACTGTATGAAACAATGCAAGAAACACTAGAAACATTGAAAAATACAGGTATTACAGAAAAAGAGCTTGTTAATAGTAAAGAGCAATTAAAAGGAAACTTAATGTTAAGTTTAGAAAGTACAAATAGTCGCATGAGCCGTAATGGTAAAAATGAATTGCTACTTCGTAAGCATCGTTCACTTGATGAGATTATTGAAAGTGTAAACACTGTAACAAAAGAAAATGTAGATGAGCTAATTCGTAACATGTTTACAGATGAATTCTCTGCAGCATTAATTAGTCCAGATGGAAAACTTCCAAAAGGAATAAAACTATAATTGCTTTGTATGATGTAAAAATAACCGTATCTCTTTTAAATGAGATACGGTTATTTTTTGGGGATATACAGAATAGGTACTAATTATGGATAACTTAAATGAATAATTTCGGTAGGGGGAGAGTATATGCGATTAAGTGAATTAAGTGGTAAAGAGATTGTAAATCTAGAAAGAGCAGAAAAAATGGGAGTTTTAGGTTATGTGGATTTAGAGATTGATGAGAAGGATGGTCAAATAGAGGCTCTTATCATACCTGCTGGGAAATGGGGAGGTTTTAAAAAGGAACCACAAGAAGTAAGAGTAGCGTGGAGCCAAATTAAGAAAGTCGGGCATGATATGATCCTTTGTGATATTACAGATCGTCTAAATTCGAAGTGAAAGATGGCCATTTTGGTCATCTTTTTTTGTTCATTTTACACTGAGTAAAAGCATGCATGAATCGATGTTTTCCTGGAAATCAAAATCCAGCATAAAGTTCTCTCATATATCGAATTTTGAGGTGGGGGCCTTCCTGCATACAAATAGCGGGATAAATGATGGGTGCTTTTTGTTTTTCAATCACCTAAAACTCGTACATTACATATGATGTGGAGGAAAAAGAAAAAGTAGGCACTTTTCTTATAAATGAAAGAAAAAGAAGGTGAATTAGGGAATGTTGACTGAGATGCATATTGCTGTCATAGGAGGAGATGCAAGACAGCTAGAAGTAATCCGTAAGCTAGTTGAATTGGATGCGAAACTTTCATTGATAGGGTTTGATCAGTTAGATCATGGCTTCACAGGGGCAGCAAAAGAAAGTATACAAAATTTAGATTTCACTTCTTTAGATGCAATTATTTTGCCAGTTGCAGGTACAAATGCCAAGGGAGAAGTAGATACTATTTTTTCAAACGAAAAAGTTTCTATAACGAAAGAACAAATTGAAAATACACCAGAACATTTTACTATATATTCAGGTATTGGTACGCCTTACTTGGAAAATCTCGTATCTACTACAAACCGCAAACTTATTAAATTATTTGATCGTGATGATGTGGCAATCTACAATTCTATTCCAACTGTAGAAGGTACATTAATGATGGTAATTCAACATACCGACTATACAATTCATGGTTCCAATGTAATGGTTTTAGGGTTTGGTAGAACAGGGATGAGTGTTGCCAGAGCGTTTCAATCATTAGGAGCCCATGTCAAAGTTGGAGCAAGACGATCGGAACATATTGCACGTATTACAGAAATGATGTTTTCTCCTTTTCATATGCAGGACATTGAGAAAGAAGTAGGGACTATCGATATTGTCATTAATACAATTCCGCATCTCGTTGTGACAGCGAATGTCATTTCAAAAATGCCAGCTCATACGTTAGTAATTGATTTAGCTTCTAAACCAGGCGGTACCGACTTTAGATATGCGGAAAAAAGAGGAGTCAAAGCGCTATTAGCACCAGGATTACCCGGTATTGTTGCACCAAAAACAGCAGGACAAATTTTAGCGAACGTTCTTTCTCAGTTACTGGCAGAAGAAGTAATAGCAAGAAAGGAGAATGGGGAATGAATTTAAAAGGGAAAAGAATAGGATTTGGTTTTACGGGTTCACATTGTACGTACGAAGAAGTAATGCCTCATTTAGAAAAATTAATTGCTGAGGGAGCAGAAGTACGTCCCATTGTTTCTTACACTGTTCAATCAACAAATACGAGATTTGGTGAGGGAGCAGAGTGGATTAAAAAGATTGAAGAAGTAACAGGATTTAAAGCGATTAATTCAATCGTTGGTGCGGAACCATTAGGACCTAAAATCCCACTAGATTGTATGGTAATTGCACCATTAACAGGAAATTCTATGAGTAAATTTGCAAATGCAATGACAGACTCTCCGGTATTAATGGCAGCGAAAGCGACGCTAAGAAATGGCAAGCCTGTCGTATTGGCTGTTTCGACGAATGATGCTTTAGGACTTAATGGAGTAAATCTGATGCGCCTAATGGCGACAAAAAACATCTATTTCGTCCCATTCGGTCAAGATGCACCAGAGAAAAAACCAAACTCGATGGTAGCTCGTATGGAGTTACTGGAAGATACAGTATTAGAAGCGCTGCAAGGTAAGCAATTGCAACCGGTTGTCGTAGAAAAATTCAGATATATGAATTAAAAAACGAAAAAAAACGGACAATTTTTGATGAAACCATCATTCTTACTGTAGAATATGATAAAATTAACGTTATTAAGATTAGAAGGGGTATTCTATACTCCTTCTAATTCTAAGTTATAGAAGGATTGGTATCTAGAAAGGGGCATAGTGATGGAAAAGCAAAAAACTTTTCATGTCGCTGTAGTTGGAGCAACCGGCGCAGTTGGTGAACAAATGTTAAATACTTTAGAGAAACGAGAATTTCCAATCGGGAAGTTAACGTTACTTTCATCTAAACGATCTGCAGGTAAGAAACTTGTATTTAAAGGCGAAGAATTTACAGTTCAAGAGGCAACTCCTGAAAGTTTTGAAGGAGTAGATATCGCACTATTTAGTGCTGGTGGATCTGTATCAAAACAATTAGCGCCAGAAGCAGCAAAGCGCGGTGCGATTGTTGTTGATAATACAAGTGCATTCCGTATGACAGAAAACGTGCCACTTGTTGTACCTGAAGTAAATGAAAACGACTTAAAAGAACATAATGGTATCATTGCAAATCCAAACTGTTCTACAATTCAAATGGTAGTAGCTCTTGAGCCAGTTCGTCAGCAATATGGTTTAAAACGAGTAATCGTTTCCACATATCAAGCTGTATCAGGTGCTGGTGCGGCAGCGATTGAAGAACTTCATGAACAATCACAAGCAATCTTAAATGGCGAAGAAGTGAAGGCGAATGTTTTACCTGTATCAGGTGATAAGAAACATTTCCAAATTGCTTTCAACGCGATTCCGCAGATTGATAAGTTCCAAGATAATGGATTTACGTTTGAAGAAATGAAAATGATTAATGAAACGAAAAAAATTATGCATATGCCTGAATTAGAAGTAGCGGCAACATGTGTACGTTTACCAGTTGTATCAGGTCACTCTGAGTCTGTTTACATCGAAGTAGAAAAAGAAGGCGTAACAGTAGAAGAATTAAAGAGCTTACTTGCAAATGCGGAAGGTATCGTTCTGCAAGATAACCCAGCAGAGCAGTTATATCCAATGCCAGCTACTGCAGTAGGTAAAAACGAAGTATTCGTTGGAAGAATCCGTAAAGATTTAAATAACGATAAAGGATTCCATCTTTGGGTCGTATCTGATAACTTATTAAAAGGCGCTGCATGGAATTCTGTTCAAATTGCAGAGCGCTTAGTAAAATTACAATTAGTGTAAACGGCTAAGAGAAGGTGCAAAATATGAAAATTATTGTTCAAAAATTTGGTGGCACATCCGTACGTGATGAAAATGGACGTAAGCATGCGCTTCATCATATAAAAAAATCGCTAGATGCGGGTTATAAAGTAGTTACTGTCGTATCTGCTATGGGCCGTAAAGGTGAACCATATGCAACTGATACTTTGTTAAGTCTTGTAAATCAAGAGGAATCTCACATTTCTAATCGTGAGCAAGATTTATTATTATCATGCGGAGAATTAATCTCAGCAATCGTCTTCTCTAATATGTTAAATGAGAACGGTATAAAAGCGGCAGCGTTCAATGGTGCACAAGCTGGTTTTGTAACAAATGCTGATTTTACGAATGCTAAGATTATTGAAATGAATTGCGATCGTATACATGAAGAGTTAGAAAATGTAGATGTAATCGTCGTTACAGGATTCCAAGGGCAAACGAAAAAAGGTGATACGACAACACTTGGACGCGGTGGTAGCGATACTTCAGCTTCAGCTTTAGGTGTTGCGCTTCATGCTGAATATATCGATATCTTTACAGATGTAGAAGGTGTTATGACTGCGGATCCTCGTATCGTAAAAGATGCACGTCATCTTCAAACAGTAACGTATAACGAAATCTGTAACATGGCATATCAAGGTGCAAAAGTTGTTCATCCACGGGCAGTGGAAATTGCGATGCATGCTAAAGTACCGCTTCGTGTACGTTCTACGTATTCTGATAGTGAAGGTACGCTTATTTCAGCATCTGACGGTGCTACAAAAGGCCGTGATGTAGAAGAACGCCCTGTTACAGGTATTGCTCACGTATCAAACGTAACGCAAATTAAAGTGCTTGCAAAAGAAACAGCATTTGATTTGCAGCAGCATGTGTTTAAAGAAATGGCGAATGAAGGAATAAGTGTCGATTTAATTAACATTTCACCTACTGGGGTAGCTTATACGGTGAGTGATAATGTATCAAATCGTGCAGTTGAATTATTACAGAACCTTGGATATGAGCCAATTGTGACAGAGCATTGTGCAAAAGTATCTATTGTAGGAGCTGGAATGGCAGGATACCCAGGGGTTACTGCGAAAATCGTTACAGCTTTAGCGGAAAAAGGTGTTCAAATTCTGCAATCTGCAGATAGCCATACGACAATTTGGGTTCTTGTAAAAGAAACTGATTTAGTGGAAGCTGTAAATGCATTACATAGTGCGTTTGAGCTTTCAAAAGAAAAGCAACTGGAACAATAAGGAGTGAGACCATGATAGATTTTGGGACAATTGCAACCGCGATGGTAACACCGTTTGATATAAACGGAAATATCGATTTTGCAAAGACAACGAAATTGGTAAATTATTTAATAGATAACGGTACAACAGCAATCGTGGTAGGAGGAACGACAGGAGAATCTCCTACATTAACTTCAGAAGAAAAAGTAGCGTTATATCGCCATGTCGTATCTGTTGTCGATAAAAGGGTGCCCGTAATCGCTGGAACAGGTAGCAATAATACGCATGCTTCTATTGACTTAACTAAAAAGGCAACAGAGGTTGGTGTTGATGCAGTAATGCTAGTAGCACCGTATTATAACAAACCGAGCCAAGAAGGAATGTATCAGCACTTTAAAGCAATTGCTGAAAGCACGCCGCTTCCGGTTATGCTATATAACGTTCCAGGACGATCTATTGTACAAATCTCCGTTGATACAGTTGTTCGTTTATCAGAAATAGAAAACATTGTTGCGATTAAGGATGCAGGCGGCGATGTGTTAACAATGACAGAAATCATTGAAAAAACAGCGGACGACTTTGCAGTATACAGCGGTGATGATGGTTTAACGTTACCAGCTATGGCAGTTGGAGCGAAAGGTATCGTTTCTGTAGCATCTCATGTTATCGGAAATGAAATGCAAGAAATGATTGCGGCATTCCAAGCAGGAGAATTTAAGAAGGCGCAAAAATTACATCAATTACTTGTAAGAGTAACGGATTCATTATTTATGGCGCCAAGCCCAACTCCAGTAAAAACAGCGTTACAAATGGTTGGATTAGATGTAGGTTCTGTACGTTTACCGCTTCTTCCATTAACAGAAGAAGAAAGAGTAACGTTACAATCTGTTATGCAATCTATCCCTCGTTAATAAAAAATGACCTAGTGTAGAACTAGGTCATTTTTTATTGGTATGAAAATCTTTTCCTCTCTATTCTCATCTATATGTCTTCTTATAAAATCTATATTATGCACCTGTTTAGCCGCTTCTTCATTATGTATTGCAACATGTATAAGAAAATAATCGTACCCCTTTAAAGGAAGCAAAAAATCATAGTTATTTTAGAATAAACATTTGTATAAACGTAATAAACTATCGATTTTGTTTATTGCAGAAATTGCCTCAAATGTGACGGGAATCGAACAAAAACTACATTTTGTAAGTGTTTTTGTTCGATTCTAGAAAAATAAGTCTTGAAAATCCATATTATGAAATTAATTTAGTATTTATGGATATTTCTTCAAAATAATATGAAGTATAAAATCGAAGTAAACATAAAGGAAATATGTTTGATACTTTTGTTGTAATTCCGTTCTTTTACTTTTTCTTTCGCACGATTTAACTTGTGTTCTATTTCTTGTATCAGGTATAATATGGCTAAGTAGCTTAGTACGGGTATGCTTAGCAAAATTGGTAAAAAATTATAATTTGATTACATTTTCATATCATATCGAATAAGATATTTGATTTATATAATGAAAGAGAGGTGAAACCTGGTTTAAAAAATAAACAAGGACATGATATCGCATAACGGTAAGGACATTCGTCTTGGACGGTGAATATATGGTGGTTGTAGAGTTTCCCCTGGTGTCTCTGCAATTTTAGTGAAATCAGTGTTTGAAAGATTTTTAAACCAGGCAACAACATGAAGAGAAAAGAGAATGAGTCTGTTAAAGTATTTGCTCTTGGTGGAGTAGGTGAAATCGGGAAAAACATGTACTGTGTTGAAATTGATTCTGAAATCTTTATTGTAGATGCAGGATTAATGTTCCCGGGAGATGAAATGTTTGGAATTGATATCGTTATTCCTGATATTACATATTTAGTGGAAAATCAAGAGCGAGTAAAAGGTTTATTTATTACTCACGGTCATGAAGATCATATTGGTGGTATTGTTTACGTACTTCGTAAATTATCTATTCCAGTGTATGCAACGAAATTAACAGTAGGGCTTATACAAGAAAAACTTGGCGAAGCGGGTATGTTAGGCCGCGTAGACTTAAAAACAATCGATTCAAATTCAACAGTAGAGTTTAATACTACAACGGTGTCATTCTTTGGAACGACACATAGTATTCCAGATTCTGTTGGTGTTTGTTTCCATACATCAAAAGGTGCTATCGTATATACGGGAGACTTTAAATTCGATCAAACTCCAATTGGAAATAATGGAGCGGACCTTGGAAAAATGGCGCAAATCGGAAATGAAGGCGTACTATGCTTACTATCTGATAGTACAAATGCTGAGCGTCCAGGCTATACAGGTTCTGAAAAAGAAGTTGGTGTAGAAATTTCTAAAGTGTTCTACGGAGCAGAAGGACGTATTATTGTTGCTTCATTTGCATCGAATGTACATCGTATTCAACAAGTATTTGATGCAGCTGCTGAAACAGGACGAAAAGTAGCGGTTGTAGGACGTAGTATGGTAAAAGTGGTAGATATCGCAAGACGTCTTGGTTATTTAGATGTTCCAGAGGGTATGGTTATTTCACTACAAGAAGTAGACAATTTCCCAGAGAAAAAGGTAGCTATTTTAACGACAGGTAGCCAAGGTGAACCGATGGCAGCCCTTTCTAGAATGGCAAAGCAAGCTCATAAACAAATTTCAATTCGTAAAGGTGATACGGTTATTATTGCGGCTTCTCCAATTCCGGGTAATGAAATATCTGTATCGAAAATTATTGACTTGTTATTTAGAGCTGGAGCTGAGGTTGTTTATTACGGTGAAAGAAAAGTTCACGTTTCAGGTCACGGTAGCCAAGAAGAATTAAAACTAATGTTAAATTTAATGAAACCGAAATATTTTGTACCCGTACATGGTGAGTTTCGTATGCAAAAAGCACATGCATATTTAGCTGAAGATGTAGGTATTGCAAGAGAAAATATCTTTATCGTAGAAAAAGGCGATGTAATTGCTTTTGGTGACGATGAAGCAAACTTAGTTGGCAAAGTGCAAGCTGGTAATGTTTTAATTGATGGACTAGGTGTAGGTGACGTTGGTAATATCGTTCTTCGAGATAGAAAAATGTTATCTCAAGATGGAATATTAGTAGTTGTTGTAACACTTGGTAAAGATGAAAAGAAAATTATCTCTGGTCCAGAAATCATTTCACGTGGCTTTGTATATGTTCGTGAATCAGAAGCGTTAATTGACAGATCTACAGAGATTGTACGTATGATTGTTGAGCAATCAATTAAAGAATATTCAATTGAATGGTCTATGTTAAAACAAAATATTCGTGAATTATTAGGGCAATTCTTGTACGAAGAGACGAAGAGAAAGCCTATGATTTTACCGATTATTATGGAAGTATAAAAAAGGTCACCTTTACGGGTGATCTTTTTTTCTTTTTTCACTCTATCGAATGAAATTTATAACTTAAGAAATAATAGTTATATACGAGTGAAAGGGGATGCGATATGACAGAACGTGATCGTTATACAAATGAAGAGAAAGAGGCTGAGCCGAAAGAAGGTGGGAAAGAAGCTTCATTAGTGGAAAAAATTCAACAGCTTGGACAAACGAATGTACCACAAATGAATGAATCGCGTATTCATTGTTTAACAATCATTGGACAGGTGGAAGGTCATGTTCAGTTGCCGCCGCAAAATAAAACAACAAAATATGAGCATATTATTCCGCAAATTGTTGCGATAGAACAAAATCCGAAAATTGAAGGCTTGCTTTTAATATTAAACACGGTCGGAGGTGACGTTGAAGCAGGGCTAGCAATTTCTGAGATGGTCGCTTCGCTTTCAAAGCCAACGGTATCACTTGTTCTGGGTGGAGGGCATTCTATCGGGGTACCAATAGCCGTTTCTACGGACTATTCATTTATTGCAGAAACTGCGACGATGACAATTCATCCTATTCGTCTAACAGGTCTTGTTATAGGTGTACCGCAAACATTTGAGTATTTAGATAAAATGCAAGAAAGAGTCATTCGATTTGTGACGAAGCATTCGAAAGTGACGGAAGATCGTTTTAAAGAGCTTATGTTTGCGAAAGGGAATCTAACGCGAGATATTGGTACGAATGTAATTGGTGGAGATGCAGTGAAGTATGGTCTTATAGATGATGTCGGTGGTATTGGAAATGCGATTCGAAAATTAAACGAATTAATAGATGCTCGCGGGAATGATAGTGCAGAAGGGACAATGTTACAATGATTTTATATACAATTATGCCAGAGCAACTCGTGTATCCAGCCGATTATTCACAATGTGAAAGTCAAAAAATCGTAAATATAAACGGTGTTGAATTAATGGTTTCTGAAGAAGAACGTGGGAGTTATTCGATTGTGCGGGTGTTAAGTACGGACCCGCTTCACTACTTAGAGTTTGAGCCTGGCCAGCAAATAACCTTTTAGCAAAAAGAAGGATTTTGTGTAGAAGCTATGGTATAATATAAAAAACAAGACGGTTGAGCAGCCATGAGAGGGCTGCTTTCTTCTGTTTATTTAACATTTTACAAGAAGTGTAAAAATAGAAGATATAAAGACCTGAAAAAATAGAGAAAACGGACATATAGGTGGAGTTTTTTAGGGGGCTTTACTTATATGTAGAACACGAGGTGAAGAAATGGCAAAACAAAAGCAAAGAGGGACGAAGGCAAAGGCAAGACGTACGATAAAGCCAACTTTGTATTATGAAATCGTCGGTTTAACTCTTTTTGCACTTTCAATCATTACGATTTTACAGCTAGGTGTTGTAGGGAAATCGTTTGTGTTATTTTTTCGCTTCTTCTTTGGTGAGTGGTACATAATTGGTGTGTTAGGTGTAATAGCTTTATCCGTTTCGTTCGTTATAAAACGTGGATGGCCGAATCTATTAAATAAACGGTTAATCGGTTTTTATTTAATAGTATTGGCGATATTAATGTTTAGCCATATTACATTATTTAACCTTCTTACGAAAGACGGGGCAGTGCAAAATACTTCTGTTATTGTGAGTACGAAAGATAATTTCTTTCTTGAAATGAAAAAAGGACCAGATAGTGTTCATTTAGGTGGTGGCATGTTTGGTGCGCTTATGTTTGCTACATGTTACTTCTTATTTGACGAAGTAGGAGCTTATATCATTGGTATTATTTTAGTTATTCTCGGTATACTTTGTATAACAAATAAGCATATTGGAGAAGTGTTAGCTCCAGTTGGTAGAATTCTTAGAAGTCAATTTCAAGTGATGCAAGGGGATTATAAAGATTGGAGAGCCAAAAGAACGGCTGAACAAACAGAAAAGAAAAAAACAACAAGAAGCACAAGGAGCAAACGTGCTGCAGAACAAGAAGAAATTATTGAGCCGATGGAAGAAATCTCAATTGATCCTCCAATTATTTCAAATTTCACTGAGAATTATCCTGTAAATGAAGAAGAGGATAAACGAATTGAAGTAGAGCAAGAAGAGTTAATCACTTCACCGTCTATCGAAGAGGCTCCGCCAATTGAAGAGCCGAAGAAAAAGCGTGGAGAAAAAATCGTTGAATCGCTAGAGGGGGAAACACAAGCGCCTCCTATGCAATTTTCAAATGTAGAAAATAAAGATTACAAGCTTCCTGCACTTGATATATTGAAATTTCCAAAGAATAAACAAGTTACAAATGAAAATGCGGAAATTTATGAGAACGCTCGTAAATTAGAACGTACATTCCAAAGTTTTGGTGTGAAAGCGAAAGTAACAAAAGTACATAGAGGTCCTGCAGTTACGAAGTATGAGGTGTACCCTGATATGGGGGTAAAAGTAAGTAAAATTGTCAGTTTAAGTGATGATTTAGCGCTTGCTTTAGCTGCAAAGGACATTCGTATTGAAGCTCCAATTCCCGGGAAATCAGCTGTAGGGATTGAAGTTCCGAACTCAGAAGTTTCTATGGTAACACTAAGGGAAGTTCTTGATTCTAAGGCTAATAATCATCCGGAAGAGAAGTTGTTAATTGGTCTTGGACGAGATATTACAGGTGAAGCTGTATTAGCTCGATTAAATAAAATGCCCCATTTGCTTGTAGCTGGTGCGACAGGTAGTGGGAAGAGTGTATGTATTAACGGTATTATTGTTAGTATTTTAATGCGTGCAAAACCACATGAAGTAAAATTAATGATGATTGATCCGAAAATGGTAGAGTTAAATGTATATAACGGTGTACCTCATTTGTTAACGCCAGTTGTAACTGATCCGAAAAAAGCATCACAAGCATTGAAAAAAGTTGTGAGTGAGATGGAACGTCGTTATGAACTATTTGCTCATAGTGGTACACGTAATATTGAAGGGTATAATGACTATATTAAAGAACATAATAGTCAATCAGAAGCGAAACAACCGGAATTACCGTATATTGTAGTAATTGTAGATGAGTTAGCAGATTTAATGATGGTTGCTTCGTCTGATGTAGAGGATGCGATTATGCGTCTAGCGCAAATGGCTCGTGCTGCTGGTATTCATTTAATTATTGCAACGCAGCGTCCATCAGTTGATGTTATTACGGGAGTTATTAAAGCGAATATTCCATCACGTATTGCATTCGCTGTATCTTCTCAAACAGATTCTCGTACAATTCTTGACGGCGGTGGTGCAGAGAAGCTACTAGGTCGTGGAGATATGCTGTTTATACCAATTGGTGCATCGAAGCCTGTACGTGTACAAGGTGCGTTTTTATCAGATGATGAAGTTGAGAGAGTTGTAGAATATGTTATTGGCCAGCAAAAAGCGCAATATCAAGAAGATATGATTCCGCAAGATGTTCCTGATACAAAGCAGGAAGTAGAAGATGATTTATATGATGAAGCAGTTCAGCTCGTAGTGGAAATGCAAACAGCATCTGTTTCTATGTTACAACGTAGGTTTAGAGTTGGTTATACGCGGGCTGCCCGTTTAATTGATGCAATGGAAATGAATGGTGTAGTAGGTCCGTATGAAGGTAGTAAACCACGAGAAGTGCTCATTAATGATGTACAAGAAAAAAGTTCATAAAAAAAGCCTAATTGTTTTTACAATTAGGCTTTTTTATATGCTGGTTTTGTTATATACTATATCCAGCGGCAAAGAAAGGGCTTACATTTAAAGTGATTCTTTAGAATACGAATACTTTGGTGTGGTTTTTTATGAACGTTCGATATTTAATGTAGAAAAATGTTAAATTTTGTTGACACGTATGGGAGCAAGTGGTAAGATTACTTCGAAAAGAATCACTGCCTCATATAATCTTGGAGATAAGGTCCATAAGTTTCTACCTGGCAACCATGAATTGCTGGACTATGAGGGGAAAAGTGTGTAACAAAGGATGTAAGAGATCTTTGTGCCGAACTTTTTCTCGAAATGAGGAATGTTTATGGTGCAAAGTTTTTTTTATGCAGTAAAGAGTGAAAATTTAATCTTAAAAAATTATTAATATTTATTCGGCAATTATGATTATTTTTAGTATTGAGTAATTTTATTATTTTGTAAGTTGAAAAAAGAGAAAAGAAGTCTTACATCAGAGGTCGAATAATTGAAATGCGGGGGAGTCTTATGTCAGTAAAATCCGATAGTCGTCACCTATATTTACGGGTGATTGATCACATCAAAGAAAAAATTAAAGATGGAGCTTACAAAGAAAGACAGAAGCTACCATCAGAGTTTGATTTAGCGAAAGAACTTGGCGTAAGTAGAGCGACTTTAAGGGAAGCGCTGCGTATTTTAGAAGAAGAAAATGTTGTCATTCGTAGACATGGTGTAGGAACATTTGTAAATGCCAAGCCGTTATTTTCTTCTGGAATTGAACAACTTTCTAGTATTACAGATATGATTTCTAGTGTGGGGAAAACACCAGGAACTATCTTTTTATCATCATCTACAACAAGTTTAACAGAAGAAGAAAAAGAGAAGTTTAATAGTGAAGATGGTTTTAATGCAGTGATGATTGAGCGTGTACGTACAGCAGATGGGGAACCTGTTGTATATTGTATCGATAAACTTGCAAAAGAAATATTGCCGGATTTATCGGGATACAATGAAGAATCATTACTAACGGTGATACATAATAACACGCATAAGCGCATAACATATGCGGTTGCTCATATTGAGCCAATTGGTTATCACCCGAAAATCTCACCGATTTTAGAATGTGAGCCAGAAACAGCACTGCTAGTATTAAAACAAATGCACTATGATCAAAATGATGAGCCAATCTTATATTCTATCAATTACTTTAGAGCTGACAAGTTTAGCTTCCACGTACTAAGAAAACGTATGTAGGTGAGTTCCTTTTTAGGGAGGTGACAGCAAGAAGTTAGGGACAGCAGCGTATAAAAAAATAGACAAATCATTTCAGGAGGGGTTTCTAGTATGAAGAAAAAAACAGGTCTTTTATTATCATTAACATTAGCAGCAAGCACGGTGTTAGGTGCATGTGGTAACTCGGATAAGGCGAGCAGTGACAAGAAAGAAGATAAAGAGTTTAAGGTTGGTATGGTTACAGATGTTGGGGGCGTTGATGACAAATCATTCAACCAATCTTCTTGGGAAGGATTAAAAAAGTTTGGTAAAGATAATGGATTAAAAGAAAAGACAAATTATCGTTACCTACAGTCTGAAAAAGAAGCAGATTATATTCCAAACTTAAAGAAATTTTCAAAAGATAAGTATGATTTATCTTTCGGAATTGGTTATAAATTAGAAGGTGCAATTAAAGAAGTTGCAAAAGAATCTCCAAAACAACAATTCGCAATCGTTGATACGGTTGTAGATGCACCGAACGTAACAAGTATTACATTTAAAGATCATGAAGGATCATTCCTTGTAGGTGCAGTAGCAGCTATGTCAACAAAATCAAATAAAGTAGGATTTGTTGGTGGAATGAAGAGTGATTTAATTAGTAAATTCGAAAATGGATTTAAAGCTGGTGCAAAGGCAGTAAATCCAAACATTGAAATTGTATCTGAATATGCGGAAGCATTTGATAAACCTGAAAAAGGTACAGTTCTTGCATCAGCAATGTATGGTCAAGGTGTAGATGTAATTTATCATGCTGCTGGTGGTACAGGTAACGGCGTGTTCACTGAAGCGAAAAACCGTAAGAAAAAAGGTGAAAATGTTTGGGTAATTGGTGTTGACCGTGACCAAAACCAAGAAGGTATGCCTGAAAACGTAACATTAACTTCAATGGTAAAACGTGTAGATATCGCTGTTGAAAAAGTAGCACAAGAAGCAAAAGACGGTAAATTAAAAGGCGGTAAAATAGAAGCGTTTGGCTTAAAAGATGACGGTGTTGGTATTGCAAAAACAACTGACAACGTGAAAAAAGTTAACCCTGAAATCTTAACAAAAGTAGGAGAGTTTGAAAAGAAAATTACAGATGGTGAAATTAAAGTACCAGCTACAGATAAAGAGTATAAAGAATATGAAGCTTCTCTAAAAAAATAAATAGAGAAATAGCAAAGGTTAGTTCATAGAACTAACCTTTGTATGTATAAAACTTCCAAATTGCTTAATAAGTTAATAGTGTAATAGGGAATGTTCCCTGTTAAAAGGAGGAACACAATGGAATACGTAATTGAGATGAATAACATTACGAAAGTATTCCCAGGCATTGTAGCGAATGATGACATTACGCTGCAAGTAAAGCAAGGAGAAATACATGCTTTACTTGGAGAAAATGGTGCAGGGAAATCCACATTGATGAATGTACTATTTGGTTTGTACCAACCAGAACAAGGTGAAATTAAAATTAAAGGAAAGCCTGTAAACATTACCAATCCGAATGTGGCAAATGACCTTGGTATTGGAATGGTTCATCAGCACTTTATGCTTGTTCATAATTTTACAGTTACAGAGAATATTATTCTCGGAAATGAGCCGAAGAAAAAAGGGAAAATTGCTGTTGACGAAGCTGCTAAAGAAATTCAGGAATTGTCTGAACAATACGGTTTAGCTGTAGATCCATATGCGAAAATACAGGATATTTCAGTTGGTATGCAACAGCGTGTTGAAATTTTAAAAACACTTTACCGTGGGGCAGAAATTTTAATATTTGATGAGCCGACAGCTGTGTTAACACCGCAAGAAATTCATGAGCTAATTCAAATTATGAAAAAGCTTGTACAAGAAGGGAAATCTATTGTTCTTATTACACATAAGTTGAAAGAAATTATGGAAGTTTGCGATCGTTGTACGATTATTCGTAAAGGAAAAGGGATTGGAACGGTTGACGTTGCAAATACGAATGAAAATAAACTTGCAGAATTAATGGTCGGACGTCAAGTGAATTTTAAAACAGAAAAAATAGACGCGAAGCCAAAAGAAGAGGTACTTTCAATTGCAAATCTTGTTGTTCAAGATGCACGCCAACTACCTGCTGTAAAAGGCCTTGACTTAACTGTTCGTGCGGGAGAAATTGTTGGAATTGCAGGGATTGATGGAAATGGACAAAGTGAATTAATAGAAGCAATTACTGGTTTACGAAAAGTTGAGTCAGGTTCTATTGCAATTAAAGGAAAAGAAATAACAAATTGGCCTGTTAGAAGAATAACAGAAGAAGGAATTGGTCATATTCCAGAAGATCGTCATAAACACGGCCTCGTTCTTGACTTTTCTGTTAGAGATAATATAGTGCTGCAAACGTACTATAAAAATCCGTTTTCAAAGAAAGGGATTTTAAATTTCAGTAAAATTACAGAAAAAGCAAAGGCGCTTATTGAACAGTTTGATGTACGTACACCTAGTGAGCAAACGTTAGCACGCGCTTTATCTGGGGGGAATCAACAAAAAGCAATTATTGCACGTGAAGTGGACCGTGATCCTGACTTGTTAATTGCGGCACAGCCAACACGTGGTTTAGATGTAGGAGCAATTGAATTTATTCATAAGAGATTAATAGAGCAAAGGGATAAAGGAAAAGGAGTATTACTTTTATCACTAGAGTTAGATGAAATCTTAAATGTTAGTGACCGAATTGCTGTTATTTATGAAGGGAAAATCGTAGCAATTGTTGATGCGAAAGAAACGAATGAACAACAGCTTGGGTTGTTAATGGCTGGAGGAACAAAGAAGGAGCAGGTGGGTACAAATGGCTAAAAAACTTTTAACAGAACGAACGATAAATATTTTAGTCCCAGTACTATCCGTTATTTTCGGCTTACTTGTCGGAGCAATTGTAATGCTAGTTAGTGGCTATGACCCAATTGTTGGTTATAGTGCACTTTGGACAGGAATGTTCGGCAGTTCAAGTGCAATTGGTGAAACGCTTCGTACAATGATACCGCTTATTCTTGCTGGCTTATCGGTGGCGTTTGCATTTCGTACAGGTTTATTTAATATCGGAGTAGAAGGTCAATTGTTAGTTGGTTGGCTTGCAGCGGTTTGGTTCGGTTATGCAGTTTCGCTACCAGCTGTTCTTCACATTCCATTATCTATTTTATTTGCAGCATTAGTGGGCGGAATATGGGGATTCATTCCTGGATATTTAAAAGGCAAGTTTCAAGTTAATGAGGTTATTGTAACAATTATGATGAACTATATCGCATTATATGTAACATATGACATCATTAAGCGCTTTTTACATGAGGGTAATGATAAAACATACGATATTAAAGAGAGTGCGTCATTATCTTCAGACTGGCTTGCTTCTATTACTGATGGTTCACGCCTTCACTGGGGAATTATTGTGGCTATTTTAGTAGCTATCTTAATGTGGTTCTTATTAGATCGAACAACTTTAGGTTATGAATTAAAGTCGGTAGGTTTTAATCAACATGCTTCTCAATATGCAGGTATGAAAGTTTCTCGTAATGTAGTATTCTCCATGACAATTGCTGGTGCATTTGCGGGAATTGGTGGCGCGATGGAAGGATTAGGAACATTCCAAAGTATGACAGCAATGTCTTCGTTTACAGGAGTAGGATTTGACGGGATAGCTGTAGCCTTACTTGGAGGGAACAATCCGTTTGGTATTATCCTTTCAGCTTTATTATTTGGTGGTTTAAAAAGTGCTTCCCCTCAAATGAACTTTGAGGCAGATGTACCATCAGAGCTTATTAACGTAATTATTGCATGTATCATCTTCTTTGTTGCATGTAGTTATGTGTTAAGATGGGCGCTTACACGCATGAGCAAGGAGGGGAAATAAATGAGCTTTTTAGATATATTAGCCATTCTTGTGACGGGTACGTTATATACATCAGCACCTATAATTTTTACAGCACTAGGTGGTGTATTTAGTGAACGATCGGGTGTTGTAAATATAGGATTAGAAGGACTAATGCTATTTGGTGCATTTATTGGAGTTGTTACAAACTTATTAATGGGTGATACTTGGGGAACGATGACTCCTTGGATTGCGTTATTATTTGCGGCAATTGGTAGTGGGTTATTTGCATTACTTCATGCGGTAGCTTCTATTACATTTCGAGCGGATCAAGTTGTAAGTGGTGTAGCGATTAACTTCTTATCTCTTGGTTTAACAGTATTTGCAATTAAGAAGATTTTTGATAAAGGGCAAACTGACTTTATTCAGTATCGTATTGAAAAGATTGACATTCCAGGCCTTTCGGATATTCCGGTTTTAGGAAAAATATTCTTCTCAAACGTACCAATAACGTCGTATATTGCCATTATTTTAGCATTCGTTGTTTGGTATGTTATTTATAAAACACCGTTCGGTCTTCGATTGCGTGCTGTTGGTGAACACCCAATGGCAGCGGACACGATGGGGATTAACGTATATAAAATGCGCTATATCGGAGTTTGTATATCGGGAGTGTTTGCTGGAATTGGTGGAGCGATTTTTGCAATGTCAATTTCTAATAACTTCTCAGGGGCAACTATTACAGGACAAGGTTTCCTAGCTTTAGCTGCTATGATTTTTGGGAAGTGGAATCCACTAGGTGCATTAGGTGCAGCGCTATTCTTTGGTTTTGCGCAATCATTAAGTGTAACAGGTGGGACAATTCCTGTATTAGATCAAATTCCGAGTGTTTTATTAACAATATTACCGTATGTATTCACAATATTAGCACTTGTTGGTTTTGTAGGTCGTTCTGAAGCTCCGAAAGCATTAGGAACTCCTTATGAAAAAGGAAAACGATAAGTATAAAAAAGCTCGCACATTAGTGCGGGCTTTTTTACATAGACTATATTTAATACGGAATTTTACTATGTTCCTTACATATTACAGTTTTTAGAAAGGGGCTAATGTAAGTATAGTGAGGAAGAAAAGTTGATTTTTCATTTCTAAAAACTGTATATTGAAGAGGAATATTCCTATATACGTAAAGGAGGGCTATAAATGAAACTGATGGAACAACAGTTACATGAGTTAGGTGGTTTACGAGTACATATTATTCCAACTGATAAATATAAAACAAATACATTTGTATTTCGTTTTAAAGCACCTTTAAATGAGGAGACGGTGACAGAGCGTGCCCTATTGCCATACGTATTGCAAAGTGCGACAGAAAAGCTTCCTTCTGTAATTCGTCTTCGTCAATATTTAGAAGAATTATACGGATCTTCTTTGGCAGTAGATGTAAGTAAAAAGGGAGAAGACCATGTCATCTCTATTTATGTAGACATTGCAAATGAAGTATATTTACATGATGCACCACCGTTATTTGAAAAAGCGCTTTCTATGTTATCGGATATCGTTTTACATCCAGCAACAGAGGGGAACAGTTTTTTATCTTCTATTGTAGAAAGTGAAAAGAGAGCGCTCTTGCAACGAATTGAAGCGACTTATGATGATAAAATGCGTTATGCAAACGAGCGTTTAATTGAAGAAATGTGCAAAGTAGAACCGTATCGTTTAAGCGCAAATGGGAAAAAAGAGAGTGTTGCATCTATTACAAATGAAAGTTTGTATCAATATTATCAAAAAGTGTTAGCGGAAGACGAAATGGATCTATACATTATTGGTGATATTTCAGAAAATGCAGTTGATCTTGTAAGTAAGTATTTTTCAATTTCAGCGCGTCCTGCGAGAGAAAGAAATGTACTTCTTCATAAGAGAAATAATGAAGAAAAAGAAGTTGTGGAAAAACAAGAATTAAAACAAAGTAAATTACACATCGGTTATCGTACATTTATTACGTATAAAGACGAAGATTATTTTGCGCTGCAATTGTTCAATGGATTGTTTGGAGGATTTTCTCATTCGAAGTTATTCGTTAATGTTCGTGAAAAAAATAGTTTAGCGTACTATGCAGCATCCCGCTTTGAAAGTCATAAAGGCTTATTATTTGTCATGTCAGGGATTGAAGCGAAAAATTATGAAAAAGCGGTTGAGATTATTAAAGAGCAAATGCTTGCAATGCAAAATGGTGATTTTTCTGAAGAAGAGATGCATCAAACGAAAAGTGTCATTCAAAATCAAATATTAGAAGCAATTGATACACCACGCGGATTTGTGGAAATGCTGTATCATGGTATTATTTCAGACCGTACGCGTCCGGTTGAAGAATGGCTTACAGGCATTGAAAGTGTGACGAAAGAAGAGATTGTGAAAGTTGCTAAAAATATTGAACTAGATACAATTTACTTTTTACACGGAACGGAGGGAGAATAAATGGAGAAAATTGTTTATGAGCAATTGAAAGAGACACTCTATTATGAAAAACTTCCTAATGGATTAGATGTATATATTTTACCGAAGCAAGGATTTAATAAAACATTTGCAACGTTTACGACAAAATATGGTTCTATGGATAATACATTTGTACCACTAGGCAAAGAAGAAATGATTCGTGTGCCTGATGGGATTGCTCATTTTCTTGAGCATAAATTATTTGAAAAAGAAGATCACGATGCTTTCCAATTGTTTAGTAAACAAGGAGCATCGGCAAATGCTTTCACATCTTTCACAAGAACAGCTTATCTTTTTTCGTGTACATCAAATGTAGAACAAAATTTAAATACATTGTTAAACTTCGTACAAGAGCCTTACTTCTCTGAAAAAACAGTTGAAAAGGAGAAGGGGATTATCGGGCAAGAAATTCAAATGTATCAGGATAATCCAGATTGGCGCTTATACTTTGGATTAATTGATAGCTTGTTTGTAAAGCACCCAATTAAAATTGATATTGCAGGGACAATCGAGTCTATTAGTAAAATTACGAAAGACCTATTATATGAATGTTATGAAACGTTTTATCATCCAAGTAATATGTTGATGTTTGTTGTAGGTGCAATTGATCCAGAGAAAACGATGGATTTGATACGTGAAAATCAAGCGAAAAAAGATTATAAAAACCAGCCAGAAATTGTACGTTCATTTGAAGAAGAACCAGATGAGGTAAATGAAAAGAAGAAAATTATTTCAATGCCTGTACAAACACCGAAATGTTTAGTCGGTATTAAAGCGACAAACTTAAAAGAAAAAGGGGAAGCCCTTTTAAAACAAGAAATTGCGCTTACGTTACTTTTAGATTATTTATTTGGGAAAAGCTCCGTTCATTACGAATCTTTATATAATGAAGGACTCATTGATGATTCGTTCTCGTATGATTATACGGAAGAGAATAACTTCGGTTTTGCAATGGTAGGCGGCGATACGAAGCAACCTGATGAGCTGGAAGAGCGTTTGAAAGGAATATTATTAAACACAAATTATGATCAATTAGATGAGGCGGCATTAGAACGGGTCAAGAAAAAGAAAATAGGTGGCTTTTTACGCTCCTTGAATTCACCTGAATATATTGCGAATCAATTTACAAGATATGCGTTTAATGAATCGAGTCTGTTTGAGGCATTGACTGTATTAGAAAGTCTAACGGTTCAAGATTTACAAGAAGTAGCCAAATTATTGTTGTCAGAAGAGAAAATGAGCGTTTGTCAAGTTTTACCGAAAAAATAAAAGGTTTCATAATAATACCCTCATCTTATCATTGATAAATTGTAAGATGAGGGTATTATTTATTTATAGGAAAAAGATTTTGTCGAGATAAGAGAGGGAATTTATGAAAAAGTATGCATTAGTAACTGGAGGAAGCGGAGGGATTGGCTCTGCTATTTCAAAACAATTAATTCAAGATGGATATACAGTATATGTTCATTATAATAACAGTGAAGAGAAAGTGAATGAGTTGCAGAAAGAATGGGCTGAAGTGATTCCTGTTCAAGCGAATTTAGCTTCTAGTGACGGGGCAGAGCGATTGTGGGCACAAATTGAACATCCTCTTGATGTTATCGTATATGCAGCTGGGAAGAGTATCTTTGGACTCGTAACAGATGTAACGAACGATGAATTGAATTATATGGTAGAACTTCAAGTGAAGAGCATCTATAAACTATTATCAAAGGCACTGCCATCTATGATTCAGCGGAGAAGTGGTAATATTGTAATTGTTTCGTCTATATGGGGACAAATTGGTGCATCATGTGAAGTGCTTTACTCGATGGTAAAAGGTGCGCAAAATTCATATGTGAAAGCTTTAGCAAAAGAAGTTTCATTAAGTGGATTAAGAGTTAACGCGGTGGCGCCAGGTGCAATTGAAACAGAAATGTTAAGTGTATTTTCAGAAGAGGATAAGAATGAAATTGCTGAAGAGATTCCGTTAGGTAGGTTGGGATTACCAGAAGAAGTAGCAAAAACAGTGTCATTTCTCGTATCGCCAGGTGCATCTTACATAACTGGACAAATTATCGGAGTAAATGGCGGTTGGCATTGTTAAAAATTTCTTACATAAAAAATGAAAAACTGTACAAATTAAGCATGATTCTATTACTAAGTAGTGAGGTGCTTACACATGTCAGTTTTAGATAATTTTGATCAATGGAAGAGCTTTTTAGGAGAACGTTTAGAACAAGCAGAAGGAAAAGGGCTTAACAGTGGTGCTGTATCAGATATGGCATTTCGTGTTGGTGATTATTTAGCAAATGAAGTAGAAGCGCGCAACGATCAAGAGAAATTATTGTCTGAGCTTTGGAAAGTTGCTGATGAACAAGAGCAACATACAATCGCAAACTTAATGGTAAAGTTTGTACAACATAAGTAAAAAATAGAGAGGAGATTCTCCTCTCTATTTTTTTTGTATAACAATAACGCGGGATAGATTATACATTTAGCTTCCCTATTAAGGTGAAATCATATAATATAGTACGTAGGTGTAAAGTAAGCAAGGGGAGTGATCTTGGATGATTGAATGGTATTTTGAATATGAAATACATAAAAACCGACCTGGCTTGCTTGGTGACGTTTCTTCGTTAATCGGTATGCTCGGCATTAATATTGTCACAATTAATGGTGTAGATAATGCACGACGTGGATTACTCCTTATGTGTGATAATCAAGAGCAAATCTCTAGACTTGAATCAATTTTAAATACGATGGATAACATAACGGTAACGAAATATCGTCCGCCAAAGCTAAGAGATAAGCTAGCGGTTAGACATGGTAGGTACATACAACGGGATGCAGATGATAAGAAGACATTTCGTTTTGTGCGTGATGAATTAGGATTACTTGTAGACTTTATGGCTGAAATAATGAAAAAAGAAGGTCATAAACTAATCGGGATACGAGGAATGCCTCGTGTCGGAAAAACAGAATCCATTGTTGCCGCAAGTGTTTGTGCAAATAAAAGATGGTTATTTGTATCATCTACTCTTATTAAGCAAACTGTTCGTAGTCAATTGATTGAAGATGAGTATAGCGACGACAATATTTTTATCTTAGATGGAATCGTGTCAACAAAGCGTGCTAACGAAAGGCATTGGCAGCTTGTTCGTGAAATTATGAGATTGCCTGCAACAAAAGTTGTGGAACATCCTGACGTATTTGTGAGTCAATCAGAATACACGTTGGATGATTTTGATTATATTATCGAGTTGCGTAACGATTATGATGAAGAAATTCAATATAATTTAGTAGATGAAATTGAGCAAGGTACGCAAAATAATTTCTCTATGTTTGACTTTTAAAGAAATATTGAGGTGTTAGTAGTGACAGAATTAGGACAAAAGCTGAAAGAAGCAAGAGGAACGAAAGGCTTGTCTATTGATCAGCTGCATGAGATTACAAAAATTCAAAAGCGCCATTTAGTAGCGATTGAGGAAGGCAATTATGATGTATTGCCAGGAGCTTTTTATGCGCGTGCATTCATTAAACAATACGCAGATGCGGTTGGATTAAGTGGAGAGGAACTGCTTGTAGAGTATCAGAGTACGATACCACAATCTGAAAAACGCGACGTTCCACAAGTATCAACTGGACAAAAAACACAAGAAACAATGCAAAAATCTTCATCTTGGCCAATTGCAGATCATATGCCGAAAATCTTAGTTGCGCTGTTAGTAATCGCAGTTGGAGTGGTAATTTGGTTTGTGTTTCAAGCGTTAACTGGAAAAGATGATGAGAAAGTTCCGAATGCTCAAAGTGAAAAAATTGAAGTTAAAAAAGCGGAAAACTCTCCGTTAGACACGAAGAAAGAAGAAGTGAAAGCGGAAGAACCGAAAAAAGAGGAACCAAAGAAAGAAGAGCCAAAGAAAGAAGAACAACCCGCACAACCAACTGGACAACAAGAGGTGAAAGTAGTTGGAACAACTGGTATAGTATCTACTTTGGAAATTCATAATAATAAAACATTAGAACTGGAAATATCGAGTAAAGGTGCGAGTTATGTAGATGTTAAAGATGATGCTGGGAATGTAATTCTAAACACTACAGTACAAGAGGGTCAAGTAGAAAAACATGATGTATCAACAATAAAAGAAGTGCGACTTAATATTGGAAATGCAACGAATGTTGAAGTTAAACTGAATGGCCAAGTGGTCGCTTACCCATTGGATACAGAAAAAGAACTTCACCAAAGATTGGTGATAAAAAACCAAGGGATAGAGCAACCAGCACAATAACAGTCATCGCTTCGATGACTTTTTTCAATGAACAAATGTTTTTGATATGATGGAGGAATAGCTGTGAATTTACCAAATAAAATTACAATATCTAGAATCTGCTTAATTCCAATTTTTATGGTAATTATGTTAGCACCCTTTGATTGGGGTTCATACACAATTGGTGATGTTGATTTACCAATTCAACATTTAGTAGGAGCACTTATCTTTATTATTGCTTCGGCTACAGATTGGATTGATGGACATTACGCAAGAAAGTATAATCTTGTAACGAATTTAGGGAAGTTTCTTGACCCGTTAGCTGATAAATTACTTGTTTCAGCAGCACTTATTACATTAGTTGAGATGCAATACGTACCTGCTTGGATTGTTATTGTAATTATAAGCCGTGAGTTTGCGGTAACTGGTTTACGCCTTGTACTTGCTGGGACAGGAGAAGTAGTTGCGGCAAATCAGCTAGGGAAAATTAAGACATGGACACAAATTATTGCGATCGCAGCATACTTATTACACGATGTACCTTTAAATTTAATCCATATTCCGGTAGCTGATATCTTTATATGGATTGCATTAATTTTTACTGTTATTTCAGGATGGGATTATTTCTGGAAAAATAGAGAAGCTTTTGTAAACTCAAAATAGAAGTTTATGGGGGAATTGGGATGAATGCTGAAATTATTGCGGTTGGAACTGAATTATTACTTGGACAAATTGCAAATACAAATGCCCAGTTTTTATCTGAGAAGTTAGCTTCAATTGGAATTAATGTGTACTACCATACTGTAGTTGGAGATAATAACAAACGATTACAGCAGGCGATTGAAGTTGCGGAAGAACGTGCTGACATGCTTATTTTCACAGGTGGATTAGGTCCGACAAAAGATGATCTGACGAAAGAAACGATATCTTCTTGTTTGGGTGGAGAGCTTGTGTATGATGAAAAAGCATTAGCCTCAATAAGCGATTACTTTAAGCGTACAGGCCGCGAATTCACGGAGAATAATAAAAAGCAGGCGCTCGTTTTAGATGGAGCAACTGTATTTGCGAATGATCACGGTATGGCACCTGGTATGGGGTTAAATAAGAACGGAAAAGTTTATATTTTATTACCAGGACCACCAAAAGAGATGAAGCCGATGTATGTAAGTTATGTAGAGCCTTTTTTACGTAACTTTACAACAGGAGAAAACATTTATTCTCGTGTGCTTCGTTTTTTCGGAATTGGGGAATCTCAATTAGAAGTGAAAGTTCAAGATTTAATTGATAGACAAACGAACCCGACAATCGCCCCCCTTGCGAATGATGGAGAAGTGACACTACGTTTAACTGCCAAACATCAAAATGCTGATGAAGCAGCGAAACTCATCCAGCATATGGAAGATTTGATTTTAGAAAGAGTAGGAGAATTTTTCTACGGATATGACCAAGAGTTTCTGCACTATAAAGCGATAGAGTTATTGAAGAAAAAAGGATTAACTTTAGCGTGTGCAGAAAGTTTAACAGGTGGTCTCTTCGGCAATCAAGTGACAGAAAGTGCTGGTGTGTCTTCAGTATTTAAAGGCGGTGTCATTTGTTATCATAATGATGTGAAGCAACATGTTCTACATGTACCTGGGGGAGTGTTGTCTACTGATGGTGCAGTTAGTAAAGAATGTGCTTGTTATCTCGCTGAAAATGTTAAAGGTATATTAAAAGCGGATATCGGAATTAGTTTCACTGGGGTAGCAGGACCGGATGCTTCAGAACAGAAAGAGCCGGGAACGGTATTCATTGGATTGGCGATTAAGGATGAACCAACTATAGTCTTTCCTCTCCATTTAAGTGGAAGTCGTCAACAAATTAGGGAACGTTCGGCGAAATATGGATTTTATCATTTGTATAAAAAGCTAGAAGAGATGTGAGTCTCTTCTAGCTTTTTTAATGCAAAAATGGAGTTTTATTAAATGGAAAATAAAAAAATCGAATAAATGTTCGATTTTTGTTGGCAAATTGAATTGAAAATAGGTATAATAAGATTAGCAATTCAGTTAAGGAGGAATTTTGAATGAGTGATCGTCAAGCGGCATTAGATATGGCGTTAAAACAAATAGAGAAGCAATTCGGTAAAGGTTCAATTATGAAATTAGGAGAACAAGCGGAGCGTAGAATTTCTACAATTTCAAGTGGTTCTTTAGCACTTGATGTGGCACTAGGGGTAGGCGGATACCCGCGTGGCCGTATTATTGAAATTTACGGACCTGAAAGTTCGGGTAAAACAACAGTTTCATTACACGCAATCGCTGAAGTACAGCGTCAAGGTGGACAAGCAGCGTTTATTGATGCGGAGCATGCGATGGATCCTGTATATGCACAAAAATTAGGCGTTAACATAGATGAATTACTATTATCACAACCTGATACAGGGGAGCAAGGACTAGAAATCGCAGAAGCACTTGTACGAAGTGGCGCGGTTGACATTATTGTAATTGACTCTGTAGCAGCTCTTGTACCGAAAGCTGAGATTGAAGGGGACATGGGTGACTCTCACGTAGGTTTACAAGCTCGTTTAATGTCACAGGCACTTCGTAAACTTTCAGGTGCAATCAATAAATCAAAAACAATCGCAATCTTTATTAACCAAATTCGTGAAAAAGTTGGGGTTATGTTCGGGAACCCAGAAACAACTCCAGGTGGTCGTGCGTTGAAATTCTATTCAACAGTTCGTCTTGAAGTACGTCGTGCGGAGCAATTAAAGCAAGGTAACGACATCGTTGGTAATAAAACGAAAGTAAAAGTAGTTAAGAATAAAGTAGCACCACCATTCCGTGTTGCTGAAGTTGATATTATGTACGGAGAAGGTATTTCAAGAGAAGGTGAAATCTTAGATATGGCTTCTGAACTTGATATCGTTCAAAAGAGTGGTGCTTGGTATTCTTATAATGAAGAGCGTTTAGGACAAGGTCGTGAGAATTCGAAGCAATTCTTAAAAGAGAATACGGATTTAAGAGAGGAAATTGCCTTCTTTGTTCGTGATCATCACGGAATTGGTGAAGATTCTGGTGTGGAAGACACGGAAGATTCAACTCTTCAAGATTAAAAAATAAAAGACACGGGACCGTGTCTTTTATTTTTTTATCTTCTATTAAAGTGGAATATATCGCAGTGATAAAAATATTTTTTTGACTCAAATGGGATGTGTAAAGAGGAATATTTATATGTTTTAAGTAAATGAAATGGTATTTACTAAGGTTTTCCAGGATAATATGCTATCTATTTTTCAAATTCAGACAACATTCAGGGCTGAAGGTAAAGAAAGTAAAAGTAGACAACGCTTGACAATGAAAATTGCGATAGATACAATGAGAATGTATATTTTTTCTTATATACGAAATACTCTTCTCAAGAAGAGAAGTAATATTCGGAGTAAGACTTAAATCTTGCCGAAATAATAATATGACATTTTAATTGTGAAATGAAGAAAGTCCCTTAAAAAAGCGGGACGACGGTCTTTGCTGTATGTTGGTATTCAATGTACATGCCGACAGTCTTTTTTCATTCATAGCAAGGGGAGGTGAAATCATGAGTAGTACAGTTTGGATACTCATCTCCATTTTGCTTGCAACAGTCGGTGCAGTTGTTGGCTTTTTTGTTCGAAAGTCTATTGCTGAAGCGAAGATTAATGGTGCATCTAATGAAGCGAAACGTATTCTAGACGAAGCGAATCGTGAGGCTGAAGCACTTAAGAAAGAAGCGCTTTTAGAAGCAAAGGATGAAATTCATACACTTCGTACAGAAGCTGAATTAGAAATTCGTGACCGTAGAAGCGAATTACAAAAACAAGAAAATCGTTTAATGCAAAAAGAAGAGAACCTTGATCGTAAAGACGAAACGCTCGATAAACGCGAGCAACAGTTAGAAAAGAAAGAGGATTCTCTTGTAGCGAGACAACAACAGATTGAAGAGTTGGAAAGCAAAGTGGGAGAGTTAGTTCAAAAGCAACAAACAGAATTAGAGCGCATTTCCAATCTGACACGCGAACAAGCGAAAGCAATTATTCTTGGTAAAGTAGAAAGTGAAGTTTCTCATGAAATTGCCGTAATGGTAAAAGAAAGTGAAGTTCGTGCGAAAGAAGAAGCGGATAAGAAAGCAAAAGAGATTTTATCTCTTGCAATGCAAAGATGTGCAGCTGATCATGTTGCTGAAACAACCGTTTCGGTTGTAAATCTTCCAAATGACGAAATGAAGGGACGTATTATCGGACGTGAAGGTCGAAATATTCGTACGTTAGAAACGTTAACAGGTATTGACCTAATTATCGATGATACACCAGAAGCGGTTATCCTTTCTGGATTCGACCCAATTCGTCGTGAAACAGCTCGTATCGCTCTTGATAAACTAGTACAGGACGGACGTATTCACCCAGCGCGTATTGAAGAGATGGTCGAAAAATCAAGACGTGAAGTGGACGAGTATATTCGTGAAGTCGGAGAGCAAACAACGTTTGAAGTGGGTGTTCACGGATTACATCCAGATTTAATTAAGATTTTAGGTCGTTTAAAATACCGTACAAGTTACGGACAAAACGTCTTAAAACATTCTATGGAAGTTGCATATTTAACTGGACTTATGGCAGCAGAGCTTGGTGAGGATGAAAAACTAGCAAGACGTGCTGGTCTATTACATGATATCGGTAAAGCGATTGACCATGAAGTAGAAGGTAGCCACGTTGAAATTGGTGTTGAACTCGCAACGAAATATAAAGAGCATCCTGTAGTTATAAATAGTATTGCATCTCACCATGGGGACACAGAACCAACTTCTATCATTGCAGTTTTAGTTGCAGCAGCAGATGCATTATCAGCTGCAAGACCTGGAGCTCGTAGTGAAACACTTGAGAACTATATTCGTCGTCTTGAAAAGCTAGAAGAGATTTCAGAGTCTTATGAAGGCGTAGAAAAATCTTTCGCAATTCAAGCAGGACGAGAAGTTCGTATTCTGGTAAAACCAGATACAATTGATGATTTAGAAGCTCATCGTTTAGCTCGTGATATTCGAAAACGTATTGAAAATGAACTGGATTACCCAGGACATATTAAAGTAACTGTTATTCGTGAAACACGTGCAGTGGAATACGCAAAATAAAGTGGTGAAACACCACTTTATTTTTTTGTGTTGGAATTGGTTAAAATAAAGGAAATTAGTTATATATAGCATACAAATGAAACAAACTTATAATAAATATATTGTAAGGAAATCACTTGAAGCTATAGTAATAAAAAATGTAGTACATAGGAAGGGTAAGACATATGAGAATATTATTTGTTGGGGATGTAGTAGGATCTCCTGGTAGAGGTATGATTCAACAATACGTACCGGCATTAAAGAAGAAATATACACCTACAGTAACCATTATTAATGGAGAAAATGCAGCAGGTGGACGTGGAATTACAGAAAAAATATATCGAAACTTTTTAGAATGCGGGGCACAAGCGGTTACACTTGGAAACCATGCTTGGGATAACCGTGAAGTATTTGAATTTATTGATGATGCAAAATATCTTGCAAGACCAGCTAACTTTCCAGAAGGAACTCCAGGAAAAGGGCTTATCTTTGTAAACTGTAATGGAACAGAAGTTGCAGTTATTAATTTACAAGGACGTACTTTCCTTCCTCCAATTGATTGTCCATTCCGTAAAGTGGATGAATTAATTAATATTGCAAAAAAACGTACGAATATTATCTTTATTGATTTTCATGCAGAAACTACAAGTGAAAAACAAGCGTTAGGTTGGTATGTAGATGGTCGTGCTACAGCGGTAGTAGGTACACATACGCATGTTCCTACAGCAGATAATCGTATTTTACCAAGCGGAACGGCATATATCACAGATGTTGGTATGACAGGACCGTACGATGGAATTTTAGGTATGGACCGCGAAGCGGTATTGAAGAAGTTTTTAACAAACTTACCAGTACGATTTGAAGTAACAAATGGTAGAACGCAATTAAGTGCAGTGCTAATTGATGTGGATCCTAATACAGGAAAAGCTAAGAAAATTGAGCGTATCTTAATTAATGATGATCAACCATTTTTTGAGTAATTCTTGGCTAAAATTTAGATAAGTTATTATTTTTTAATTTTTTAGAAAAATTACAGAAATTTAGCAGGAATACGCGTCATTCCTCGTGAATATAAGTTAAAGTGAAATAATTGCTAATACTTTTTATAGAAACGAGGAGGAAACGCGGAATGGAAATATTAAAAGTTAAAGCAACGTCGGTCCCTAATTCTGTAGCTGGTGCACTTGCAGGTGTTATTCGCGAACGCGGAACAGCAGAAATTCAAGCTATTGGTGCAGGTGCATTGAACCAAGCGGTAAAGGCAGTAGCAATTGCAAGAGGATTTGTAGCGCCTAGTGGTTTGGACCTGATTTGTATCCCAGCGTTTACGGATATTATGATTGATGGGGAAGAACGTACAGCAATAAAATTAATTGTAGAACCTCGTTAAGCTTAAACAACCTGTTTGCAGTATGCAAACAGGTTGTTTTTATAATGGAGGAATGAAAATGAAAATGAAAATGAAAATTTTTGATGCTCATTGTGATGTGCTTCTTCAGTTATGGAGTGCACAAGGGAAAAAGAATTTTAAACATGATCCGCAATTACATATTACATTTGAACAATTAAAGAGAAGAAAAGGAAGTATACAATGTTTTGCTATATATGTGCCAGAAACAGTGGCATATGAAAACCGATTTGAAGTAGCATTACAAATGGTAGATATTTTTTATAATGAAATTTTATCCCTACCAGGTGTGAAGTTTATTCAGACAAAAGATGATATTAACATGTTAAAACAGGACGAGATTGGAGCGATATTAACACTAGAAGGATGCGAAGCAATTGGAAGAGATGCAATGAAATTACGGTTGTTGTATCGCCTAGGAGTACGTTCTTTTGGACTAACATGGAATTATGCCAATCTATTAGCTGATGGTGCGCTAGAGACACGTGGGGCAGGTTTAACGACTTTCGGTAAAGAAGTTGTACAAGAACTTAATACGTTACATGCATGGACTGATGTGTCTCATCTGAATGAAAGAAGTTTTTGGGATGTTGTAGAAAGTGCAAAAAATCCTATTGCTTCCCACTCAAACTGTATGAAACTTTGTCAGCATCCACGTAATTTAAACGATGAACAACTTAAAGCTCTTATAAAGCGAAATGGCATGATAGGTGTCACTTTTGTACCGCAGTTTTTAACAAATGAAAAACAAGCGAATATAGCAGATATAGTAAGACATATCGAATATATTTGTTCATTAGGTGGAGAGAACAATATAGGATTTGGTTCAGATTTTGATGGGATTTTAGAAACGGTTGTAAATGTATCAGCGTATCGAGATTATGAAAATGTAATGAATGAGCTTTGTAAACACTATGCTGCATCTACTGTAGAGCGATTTTTATATGATAATTTTGTTGAACATATAAGTTTTTGAGATTTTGTTTTAAAAATCCAGAAAAATTAGAATTAATTCATTTGATATTATTGCTTTTTTTAAGACCTAATACTAGAATGAAAAACAAAATAGCTTTATACTAAAGATTCAGGGAAATCAGAAGAGGCATAATTTGCGTCCGTTGTAGTTTATTTGTATAAAAAATGCTAAACTATTACTGTAAAAAAATACACTACAATGAATGCAGCCAAAAGGGGTGTAGGAGATGATTAGTCAACTTTCATGGAAAGTTGGAGGCCAACAAGGTGAAGGAATTGAAAGTACAGGAGAAATCTTCTGTATTGCATTAAACCGATTAGGATATTACCTATACGGTTACCGCCACTTCTCATCACGTATTAAAGGCGGCCATACAAATAATAAAATTCGTGTAAGTACAACAGAAGTACGCGCGATCTCAGATGACTTAGATATTTTAATTGCTTTTGATCAAGAAACAATTGATTTTAACTTCCACGAACTACGTCCGGGCGGGATTGTAGTTGCAGATGCGAAATTTAATCCGACAATACCTGACAATACAGATGTAAATCTATATGTGATACCGTTTACAGATATTGCTTCAGAATTAGGCACATCATTAATGAAAAACATGGTTGCTGTTGGGGCATCAAGTGCGGTATTAGGATTAGATGAGACAGCTTATTTAGATGTTGTTGAAGAGATCTTTGGTCGTAAAGGAGAGCAAGTTGTTCAAAAGAATATGGACGCAATTAAGCGCGGCTCTCAATATATGAAAGAGTTACTAGGTGAGAAAGTAAACATGATGCAGCTTGAAAAAGCTGATGGTAAGAAACGCATGTTTATGATTGGAAACGATGCAATCGCATTTGGTGCGGTAGCTGGTGGTGCTCGCTTTATGTCTGCATATCCAATTACACCTGCATCTGAAATTATGGAATACTTAATTAAAAAATTGCCAAAGGTTGGCGGGACAGTAATCCAAACTGAGGATGAAATCGCAGCTTGTACAATGGCAATCGGTGCAAACTATGCTGGTGTTCGTACATTAACTGCATCTGCTGGTCCAGGTCTATCTTTAATGATGGAAGCGATTGGTTTAGCGGGTATTACAGAAACGCCATTAGTGATTGTTGATACACAACGTGGTGGTCCAAGTACAGGATTACCAACGAAACAAGAGCAGTCTGATTTAATGGCTATGATTTACGGTACGCACGGTGAGATTCCAAAAATCGTAATGGCGCCAAGTACAGTTGAAGAAGCTTTCTATGATATTGTAGAAGCATTTAACCTAGCTGAAGAATATCAAGTTCCTGTTATTTTCTTAACAGATTTACAGCTTTCTTTAGGGAAACAAACGGTAGAACCACTTAAGTTAGATAAAGTGGAAATTCGTCGTGGTAAGCTTGATTTAGAAGCGGAATTGCCAGAACGTGAAAATAAAGCATACTTCAAGCGTTATGAAGTAACAGCAGATGGCGTTTCACCACGTGTTTTACCTGGTATGAAAAATGGTGTTCACCATGTTACAGGTGTAGAACATGATGAAACTGGTAAACCATCTGAATCAGCAATAAACCGTAAAGATCAAATGGACAAACGTTTCCGTAAAATGGAGAACTTGAAGTTCAATACCCCTGTCTATAAAAATGTTAAGCATGAAGAAGCAGACGTATTACTTGTTGGATTTAACTCAACTCGTGGTGCAATCGAAGAAGCAATGGAGCGCTTAGAACAAGAGGGCATGAAAGTAAACCATGCTCATGTGCGTTTAATTCACCCGTTCCCAACAGCTGAAATCGATCCACTTGTGAAAAATGCGAAGCGTGTTGTAGTGGTAGAAAACAATGCAACAGGTCAGCTTGCTAACATTATGAAAATGAATCTTGGTAACGGTGAGAAAATTTCTAGTCTTTTAAAATATGATGGGAACCCATTCTTGCCAAAAGAGATTTACAACGAATGCAAAAAAGGGGTTGTATTAAATGGCAACATTTAAGGACTTTCGTAACAGTGTAAAACCAAACTGGTGCCCAGGTTGCGGAGACTTCTCAGTGCAAGCTGCAATTCAACGTGCGGCAGCTAACGTTGGTTTAAATCCAGATGAACTAGCTGTTATTTCTGGTATCGGCTGTTCAGGTCGTATTTCAGGTTATATTAATTCATATGGTGTGCATAGTATTCATGGTCGTGCCCTTCCAATTGCACAAGGTGTGAAAATGGCAAACCGTGATTTAACAGTTATTGCATCAGGTGGTGACGGTGATGGATTTGCGATTGGTATGGGACATACAATCCACTCTATTCGTCGTAACATCGACATTACGTACATCGTAATGGATAACCAAATTTACGGATTAACAAAAGGGCAAACTTCACCACGTAGTGAAGCTGGATTTAAAACGAAAAGTACACCACAAGGTTCAATTGAACCGTCACTAAATGTTATGGAAATGGCTTTAACAGCTGGTGCAACATTTGTGGCGCAAAGCTTTTCAAGTGATTTAAAAGAATTAACACAAATTATTGAAGCTGGTATTAATCATAAAGGATTTTCATTAATTAACGTGTTCAGCCCATGTGTTACTTACAATAAAGTAAATACTTACGATTGGTTTAAAGAAAATTTAACAAAACTAAGTACAGTAGAGGGATATGATCCGTCTAATCGCATGATGGCTATGCAAACGTTAATGGAAAATAACGGATTAGTAACAGGTTTAATTTATCAAAATACAGCACAACCTTCATACCAAGAACTTGTAAAAGGCTATAGCGAGAAGCCTTTAGTGCAATCTGATTTAAATATGGATCAGAAAATGTTTGATGAGCTTGTTGCTGAATTTATGTAATGTAAGAAGAGCAGGTTGCCATTTGGCAACCTTTTTTAATGAGGAAAAATATAAGGTAGTTATATTTACTTAGAAAATTCAGAATGGTAAAATAATATATAAATCGTTGTATGAAAATTGCATGTTCATTAACTAGGAAATGTAATAATAGGATAAGCCTTCTTCTTTGTAAAAATTGGCGAAACGCTTCATACTATGGTAATGTTTATAGGGATAAAGCAATATGCTTTTGGGTAGGACAAAAGAAATACAAAAAGGGAATGTCTATTTGTGTGGGGAAGACTTCATTCTTACGGATGATTAGATTGATTACTCGAGTTTCAAAGGACAAGTTATCTCTCAAGCTATCTAACCATTTTTGAGGTGGGTCTAGGCGCATTAAAATGGACTATAGAGTGTGTATAGTTAAGGGTGAAAGGAGATTACCGATGAACGAGCAACAACGATTAGTAAGTCAACAAGCAAATTCCTCTACGAAAAAAGAAGAGAAAGATTATAGCAAATACTTTGAAAATGTATACCAACCACCATCCTTAAAAGATGCGAAAAAGCGAGGGAAAGAAGAAGTTAAAATTGAACGGGATTTTGGCTTACCTGAAGAGTTTCGCAATTTTGGTACAGGGAGAAAGTTCTATATTCGTACATATGGTTGTCAAATGAATGAGCATGATACTGAAGTAATGGCTGGTATTTTCACTGCACTTGGATATGAGCCAACCTTTTCAACTGAAGATGCAGATGTAGTATTATTAAATACTTGTGCCATTCGTGAAAATGCTGAAAATAAAGTGTTCGGTGAACTAGGTCATTTAAAGTCACTAAAACGAAGAAATCCTGACCTTTTAATTGGTGTATGTGGTTGTATGTCTCAAGAGGAATCTGTTGTAAATAAAATTATGCAAAAAAATCAGCATGTAGATATGGTGTTTGGGACGCATAATATTCATAGATTACCGTACATTCTAAAAGATGCAATGTTCTCGAAGGAAACGGTAGTTGAAGTTTGGTCAAAAGAAGGGGACGTAATTGAAAACCTTCCGAAAGTACGCCGTGGTGATATTAAAGCTTGGGTAAATATTATGTATGGCTGTGATAAGTTCTGTACATATTGTATCGTACCGTATACACGCGGAAAAGAGCGAAGCAGACGTCCAGAAGACATTATCCAAGAAATTCGTCATTTAGCTGCGAATGGTTATAAAGAAATTACGTTACTTGGACAAAACGTAAATGCATATGGTAAAGACTTTGAAGATATAGAATATGGTCTAGGCGATTTAATGGACGAACTCCGTAAAGTTGATATAGCCCGTATTCGTTTTACAACGAGCCACCCACGCGATTTCGATGATCACTTAATTGAAGTGCTTGGAAAAGGTGGAAACTTAGTAGAACATATTCACTTACCAGTTCAATCTGGAAGTACAGATATGTTGAAAATTATGGCGCGTAAATATTCACGTGAGCATTATTTAGAACTTGTAAGAAAAATTAAAGAAACAATTCCAAATGCAGTATTCACAACTGATATTATCGTCGGTTTCCCAAATGAAACAGATGAGCAATTTGAAGAAACGATGTCGTTATATCGTGAAGTAGGATTTGATACTGCCTTTACCTTTATTTATTCACCGCGCGAAGGTACACCAGCTGCAAAAATGAAAGATAATGTACCGATGGAAGTGAAAAAAGAACGTCTTCAACGCTTAAATACACTAGTAAATACGTTGGCAATTGAAAAGAATAATCGTTACAAAGGTCAAATTGTAGAAGTGTTAGTTGATGGGGAAAGTAAAAATAATCCAGAAGTACTTGCAGGTTATACTCGTACGAATAAACTTGTAAACTTCGTCGCTTCAAAATCTTTAATTGGTCAGCTTGTGAAAGTAAAAGTAACGGAAGCAAAAACTTGGTCTCTTAACGGGGAATTAGTTGAAGAGCCGATTGAGGTGGAATAATAGATGAAAGCATATTCGAAAGATGAAATTGTTGAACAAGCGAAAGAATTAGCAAAAATGATTTCTGAAACAGAAGAAGTTGATTTCTTTAAGAAAGCAGAGGCGCAAATTCATAAAAATGAAAATGTAAAGCGCGCAATTGATGAAATAAAAGCACTGCAAAAGCAAGCAGTAAATTTGCAGCATTACGGGAAATGGGAAGCTTTGAAAAAAGTAGAAGCTGAAATTGATGCCCTGCAAGATAAGTTAGACAGTATTCCAGTCGTACAAGAATTTAAATCTTCACAAACATACGTAAATGACTTACTACAGCTAGTTGCAAGTACGATTTCTAACAACGTAACAGATGAAATATTAATTTCAACTAATGGCGATGTATTGAAGGGTGAAACGGGTGCAGCGGTAGAAAGTAAAAAAGGAAATTGTGGTTGTTAAAGAGATGTCGAATTGACATCTCTTTTTTTAGTGGATTAAACGTAGTTCTTCTCGAAAAAAGAATGACACATTCCGCTATTGTCACGCATATGATTAAGTGAATAGTGATTGAGGAGGGTTACGAATGTCCGAATTTAGAGAGATTATTACAAAAGCAGTGGTTGGAAAAGGACGTAAGTATACAAAGTCAACGCATACATGTGAATCGAATAATGAGCCAACAAGTATTTTAGGGTGCTGGGTAATTAACCACTCGTACGAAGCAAGAAAGAACGGAAAGCATGTGGAAATTGAAGGTTTCTATGATGTGAACACTTGGTATTCATTTGATGGCAATACAAAGACAGAAGTTGTAACAGAACGTGTGAACTACACGGATGAAGTAAGTATTGGGTATCGTGATAAAAACTTTTCTGGTGATGATTTAGAAATTATTGCTCGTGTCATTCAGCCACCAAATTGTTTAGAAGCTCTTGTGTCACCAAATGGTAATAAAATTGTTGTAACTGTAGAACGTGAATTTGTAACAGAAGTAGTTGGCGAAACGAAAATTTGTGTAAGTGTAAATCCTGAAGGTTGTGTAGAATCAGACGAAGATTTCCAAATCGATGATGATGAGTTTGAAGAGTTAGATCCGAACTTTATCGTTGATGCAGAAGAAGAGTAATAGAAAGCTAGGGAGAAGTTCTTCCTAGCTTTTTACTTTACATAAGTAGTGCTTGAATGAACATGGTTCCTTATGAAATGTGCTATAATGAAGAAAGACTCCTGAAATAGGAGATATGGATGTCCGTGAAATGTGACATATATGAAAATTGATTACTATGTAAGAATTATGGAGGAAAAGTATGACGCAATATACCCCTATGATACAGCAATATTTAAAGGTTAAGGCAGACTATCAAGATGCCTTTTTATTTTTCCGATTAGGTGATTTTTATGAAATGTTCTTTGAAGATGCGATTAAAGCAGCTCATGAGCTTGAAATTACATTAACGAGCCGAGATGGTGGTAGTAGTGATCGTATACCGATGTGCGGTGTACCGCATCATGCAGCTAAAAATTATATTGAGCAACTTGTTGAAAAAGGATATAAAGTAGCTGTTTGTGAGCAAGTGGAAGATCCCAAAACAGCTAAAGGTGTAGTGCGCCGTGAAGTAGTACAACTAATTACGCCAGGAACGATGATGGAAGGGCGTACGATTGATGAGAAAGAAAATAACTTCTTAGCAGCATTAACACATTTTGAAGATGGATCGTATGCTTTAGCTTGTAATGATTTAACGACTGGACAAAATACAGTAACGTTGTTAACAGGTTCAGTAGAAGATATTTTATTAGAAGTGTATGCAACTGGTTCAAAGGAAATTGTTGTAGATTCTTCATTTTCTAAAGATGAATTAAATAAATTAACTGAAACATTAAAAATGACAATTTCATATGAAGATGCAACGGCAATTCCTGAAGGATTAGAACATCTTGTGAAAAATGTTTCGCAAGCAAAGTTAATTAAAGCAATTGGACGCTTATTTAACTATGTGATAAGAACGCAAAAACGTTCATTAGATCATTTACAACCAGTAGAAATTTATTATACAAATCAATTTATGAAAATTGATGTGCATTCAAAGCGAAATTTAGAGCTGACAGAAACACTTCGAACGAAAGAAAAAACAGGATCATTATTATGGCTATTAGATAAAACAAAAACAGCTATGGGTGGTCGTATGTTAAAACAGTGGATGGAACGTCCACTTATTCAGAAAGAAAAAATTGAAGAGCGTTTAGAAATGGTTGAAACATTTGTAAATGATTACTTCTTACGTGAAGATTTAAAAGAAAAACTAAAAGAAGTATATGATTTAGAACGTTTAGCAGGGAAAGTTGCATTTGGTAATGTGAATGCACGGGACTTATTACAGTTAAGACGATCTTTACTTCAAGTACCAGCTATTTTAGAAGCGATTAGTTTGTTAGATGATACTTATGCAGCAAGGTTAATTCAAGGGGCGGATCCATGTGAGAGCTTAACTGAATTACTAGGAAGAAGTATTCAAGAAAACCCACCGCTTTCTATTAAAGATGGAGATATTATTAAAGACGGTTATAATGACAAGCTTGATCAATATCGTTACGTTAGTAAAAACGGAAAAACGTGGATCGCTGAGCTTGAAAAACGAGAGCGTGATATTACAGGAGTTAAATCGTTAAAAATCGGGTACAACCGTATTTTCGGCTACTACATTGAAGTGACGAAGGCGAATCTTGCAGCACTTCCAGAAGGGCGCTATGAGCGTAAACAAACACTTGCTAATGCGGAACGTTTCATTACAGATGAACTGAAAGAAAAAGAAACATTAATCTTAGAGGCAGAAGAAAAAATTGTACAACTAGAATACGATTTATTTACAGCGCTTCGTGAAGAAGTAAAAGTATTTATTCCGAAATTACAACATTTAGCGAAAGTAATTAGTGAATTAGACGTACTGCAAAGTTTCGCGACAGTTAGTGAAGAAGAACAGTTTGTAAAACCTGTACTAACAACGAAGCGCGAAATCTTTATTAAAGATGGTCGTCATCCTGTCGTTGAAAAAGTATTGAACGGGAAATTGTATGTACCGAATGATTGTATTATGCCAGAGAAGATGGATGTCTTTTTAATTACAGGACCGAACATGTCTGGTAAAAGTACGTATATGAGACAATTAGCACTTGTAACTGTTATGTCGCAAATCGGTTGTTTCGTACCAGCAACAGAAGCAATATTACCTGTATTTGATCAAATCTTTACGAGAATTGGTGCAGCGGATGATTTAATATCAGGCCAAAGTACATTTATGGTCGAAATGTTAGAAGCGAAAAATGCAATTGCAAACGCATCAGAAAGAAGTTTAATTTTATTTGATGAAATTGGACGCGGTACATCTACGTATGATGGGATGGCGCTTGCACAAGCAATCATTGAACATATTCATGACCAAATTGGTGCAAAAACGTTATTCTCTACGCATTATCATGAATTGACAGTGTTAGAAGAGAGTTTAGATCAACTGAAGAATGTACATGTTTCAGCTATTGAAGAGAACGGAAAAGTAGTATTCCTTCATAAAATTCAAGATGGAGCAGCTGATAAAAGTTACGGAATTCACGTTGCGCAACTTGCGGAGCTTCCAGATAGTTTAATCGCTCGCGCGAAAGAAGTGTTAGCACAACTAGAAGGACAAGAAGAAATTATTATTCCAAAGCGTGTAGAAGTGAAAGTGCAAGAGCAAGAAGTTATTCCAGAACCTGTAGTTGTAAAAGAAGCGCCAGTAGAAATACAAGAGACGAAAGTAGAGACTGAAGAAGAATCGCAACTATCATTCTTTGGTGGAGAACAGTCTTCGAAAAAACAAGACAAGCCAGTTCTAGATGCAAAAGAAACGGCAGTACTTGCGCAAATTAAAAAAATTGATTTACTTGATATGACACCTTTAGAAGCGATGAATGAACTGTATCGCTTACAGAAAAAGTTAAAGAAAGGATGAGTAAGTAGATGGGGAAAATTCGCAAACTCGATGACCAACTCTCTAACTTAATTGCGGCAGGGGAAGTAGTAGAGCGACCTGCCTCAGTCGTAAAAGAACTTGTGGAAAATTCTATCGATGCGAATAGTACATCTATTGAAATCCACTTAGAAGAAGCTGGTTTATCGAAAATTCGCATCATTGATAATGGAGATGGCATTGCAGAAGAAGATTGTATCGTCGCCTTTGAACGACATGCGACGAGCAAAATTAAAGATGAAAACGATCTGTTTCGCATAAGAACACTCGGTTTCCGTGGCGAGGCATTGCCGAGTATTGCCTCTGTTAGTGAATTAGAATTAATCACTAGCACAGGTGATGCGCCTGGTACACACCTTATTATTAAAGGTGGAGACATTATAAAGCAGGAAAAAACAGCGAGCCGAAAAGGAACAGATATTACAGTACAAAACTTATTCTTTAATACACCAGCGCGTCTAAAATATATGAAAACCATTCATACAGAGCTTGGGAATATTACAGATATTGTGTATCGTATTGCAATGTCACATCCAGAAGTATCATTAAAGCTGTTTCATAATGAAAAGAAATTGCTTCATACATCAGGAAATGGTGATGTAAGACAAGTACTTGCATCGATTTATAGCATTCAAGTTGCGAAGAAGCTTATTCCGATTGAAGCACAATCTTTAGATTTCACAATTAAAGGTTATGTAACATTACCAGAAGTAACGAGAGCATCTCGAAATTATATGTCAACAATCGTAAATGGCCGTTACGTTCGAAATTTCGTATTAATGAAAGCCATTCAGCAAGGATATCATACATTACTACCAGTCGGACGATATCCAATCGGCTTCTTATCAATTGAAATGGATCCAATGCTTGTTGACGTTAACGTACATCCAGCGAAATTAGAAGTTCGTTTTAGTAAAGAACAAGAACTGCTAAAGCTTATCGAAGAAACATTGCAAGCGGCATTCAAAAAAATACAGCTCATTCCAGATGCAGGTGTAACAACGAAGAAAAAAGAAAAAGATGAAAGTGTGCAAGAACAATTCCAGTTTGAGCATGCGAAGCCGAAAGAACCATCCATGCCGGACATCGTTTTACCGACTGGTATGGATGAAAAACAAGAAGAACCAATAACTGTGAAACAACCAGCACAACTGTGGCAACCGCCGAAACAAGAATGGCAACCACCACAGTCGCTCGTAAGGGAAGAACAAAGTTGGCAGCCATCTACTAAACCGATAATGGAAGAACCAATTCAAAAAGAGAAATCGTGGAACAGTAACGATGAAGACTTTGAATTAGAGGAATTGGAAGAAGATGTTCAGAAAATAGAAGAGATTGAGATGAACGGTAATGACTTACCACCGCTTTATCCAATTGGGCAAATGCACGGAACATATATTTTCGCTCAAAATGATAAAGGCTTATATATGATTGACCAGCATGCCGCGCAGGAACGTATTAATTATGAATACTTCCGTGATAAAGTAGGACGAGTAGCACAAGAAGTACAAGAACTACTTGTACCGTACCGTATTGATTTATCTCTTACCGAATTTTTACGTGTTGAAGAGCAGCTAGAAGAACTAAAAAAAGTCGGTTTATTCCTGGAACAATTCGGCCATCAATCCTTTATCGTCCGCTCGCATCCAACGTGGTTCCCGAAAGGACAAGAAACAGAAATTATCGACGAAATGATGGAGCAAGTCGTCAAACTAAAAAAAGTTGATATTAAAAAGTTGCGTGAAGAAGCCGCTATCATGATGAGCTGTAAAGCTTCCATTAAAGCAAATCAATATTTAACGAACGATCAAATATTTGCTTTACTGGAAGAACTTCGTACAACAACAAACCCATACACATGTCCGCACGGAAGACCGATTCTTGTGCATCATTCTACTTATGAGTTGGAGAAGATGTTTAAGAGGGTTATGTAGGGATAATATATTGAGGTCAAAGTTAATCTTACTGAGTTAAAAATAAATTATAAAAAAGATGTTTTCGGTATAATGCCGAAAACATCTTTTTGTTTGTGTCAATTGGATCATTTTTTATAAAAAGTTGGATTATTTCCTGCCGATATTGCTCAACAATCCCGCCTGGTAGCTTAATAAGAAAAGCTTTTATTCAAATACAACCATTTCCCCGACATCTATAAATTCAAATCGCTTATAAATATTTTTCCCATCATCTGAAGCTTGTAATACAACTGGCTTTTGTTTGATTTAGAAGAAATTGAAACATGTCACTGCCAATTCCTTTACCTCTAAATGTTTCTTTTGTCATGACATCATAAATAACATAACTATCTGGCGGAGTGATTTTGTAGTTTATTTAAATTTGAGCGTATCAATCTTAAGGTTGTAAGTAGTTCTAGACTAAGATAACTTTGATTTATCTATGTATAAAAAAGCGCTGTATATCAGCACTTTTTAAAGGTACGTAAATTGTATAATAAAGATTTCTACATTACTAAACACATAACTATGAATGGCCAAATATTGATTCTTATTTGGCTAATTGTCATAAGGATCAATATCATTATTTATTTTTATTAATTTTTTCCGTATATAACACCTGTTCTTTATAGTGCTTCTTAATTGGGAAAGTGTGTGTACCAGAGCCGTTTTTAAAATTTTTATTGATAGGATTCTTTAGAGGGATTGTTGTAGTTTCTGTAAATTCATATGGGTAGTTGATTTTAGATTTATCTTCAAACATGAAAATGCCTCCTTTTAGGATTTCCTGAATTCTTTACTATAACATGATATGCATATAGATTTTTTTTGGACTAGTTATTTATAGAGGTTAATGGAATTTAATTACGTAACTACTGAAGTATTTTAAAGGAAAACAATTCGAGAAAGATATTGTGTGAATAGCCACTCGCTATTATTGTTGTTTAAGTTATCATGGTATATTTGAAATTCACGTAGCATATCAGTTTATCTAACAAGCACTATGTGACGAGTTCTTTTATATAGGTGAAGTTAATTGTGCATATATATTCGTTATAAATTGTTTTTATAATGTAATCCATATAGGTTTTTCCTGATAATATAATGTGGGATATTATAGTTTTATTAGGTTATTAGGAACATTTAATGCTGTTTCACAACTGAAAGGGAATTGAAAAAAAACTGAAACTTTTCTCATAAAAATTCAATCTAACTTGAAAAATGAAAGGAAAATGAAATTTTTCACAAGATATTCTTTGTTAAGATAAAAAGCATACATAAATAAAGTGTTGACATATCTTAAAAATGTATTTTCAAGATATAGTGGGGGAAAAGATGAGATTAGAAAAACAATTAATAAAAAAGATGTATTATGAAACATTCCTAATGGAGAATGAAACAAAACCAACTCTTGACGTACTTGGACAAGCTTATGTAAACGAAGAAAAAAATGAGATTTCTGATGGATCTTATATTCGTTTTGCGCAAGGTGAATTTTATTATCGCCATCAAGATTTTGAAGCAGCTATTTTTAAATGGGAGAAGGTTAGTAATGAATTAGCACCATGGGCACAAAAAAATATTGCGGATGCTTATTTCGAACTTAATCAATTATCAGTTGCTGAAAATGTTTATACTTCCATTACTACTGATAATAAAATATTGATGACCGAGATTGGACTACAATTACTTTCTCTTTATATAGAGCAAAATAATTTTGACTCAGCTTTCTCTGTTATTAAAGAAGCAGTTTCCTTAAATCCTGATTATCCAAATGTCACAAAAATTGCCCGTTCTTTTTATGAGGAACAGCAAGATTTTGATAGTGCAGTAGAGCTTGCTGTGAATGAGTTAATTCGAACAGAATCTTATCCATGGTTTGAGGTGTTAAAAGGATATATTGATAAAGGATTTACTAAACATATTTCACCAGATTATTTTTATGATGCATTAATTACATTAAATAATGTAGATCAAGTACAATTTACACAAATGGTTTCATCACTTTGGAACAGTTATAGAAATGAACAAAATTACTTATTATGGCTTAATACAATAAATGAATTTTTCTTACATATTGAAATACATTCGTCCGATATATGGGACAAAATTTCTTCTCTTTACGAAGAAACGTACTTTGCATTAATTCAAGGGCAATATATGCTTAGACAATTACACGATATCATTCCAAATCTTTTAACGAATTGGTTAAAAGTAGTCAATCCATCTTATGCTGTATTTCCATCAGCAGCTGTATTGGCATGGGAGGAGATTTTCCCTTCCAAAATAGATTCAGCAAATATAAAACATGCGGAAAACCTAATGTCATATTCTATTAATCATGTGAATGGTTTAGAGTACAGTTTACATCTTTTTGATTCTATTACACAGTGGGCACAAAAGCACAATATAGAAATAGGTCACCGATTTAGATGGTTAGTTGACGAACTCGCAGATTTAAGAACAACTCGTATTTTAGTAACGGGAACTTCAGGGAACGGAAAAACTACATTTATCAACTCTATATTAGGAGAAAATATATTAGAAAAATCAATTTCAAATGTAGTAGTTTTAAAAAATGATGCTCATACAGAAATTAACGCCATAACAGACGCTGCAATTACAACAACGGAAGATGTCTCTGATTACCATAATATGATGTCTCAGCACCATCAAACATATAGAGATAGAGCATGTGTTGAATTTAAATTACCATGCAGATTTTTAAGTGAAAATAAACTTACATTTGTAGTTACACCTGGCTTTAATAGGAATAACGACACTAGGGATGAGGTATTTGAATATCTAAATTCTGTGGATGAATTATTGTTTGTATTGAATGCGGATTCACCTTTTACTGATAAAGAGCGTGATATTCTATTAAGCATTCAAGAACATACACCAAATTTACAAGTGCATTTCTTATTAAATAAAATCGATAACATCTATAGTGAAGCAGAAGTGAAAAGAGTATTACATGATACGGCAGCGAGAATAAACACATATTTCCCGCATGCGAGAATTTTCCCTTACTCTTCGTTATATACAAGTAGTCAGCAATTGAATGAATTAACAGAGTTTATTCATTTTAACTTTAATCATAAAAATATCGATGCAGAACGTACTGAAAAGCTATTGTTTTTCATTCGAAAAACAATTACATATCTTTTAGATAAACGAGTTGAGAAAGAAAATAATCTAGTGGATGCTATGAATTGGAATGAGGATATGCTAGTGAAACTAAACGGTAGCATTAATAACCTTACTGCATTTGAGAGGGAAAAAATTCATTTCATTACACAATCATATCGTTCAATGAAGACTGAAATTACAAATGATCTTACCGAAAATATTCCGAAGATATTAAAGAGCTGTTCTAATTTAATTAGTGAAGAAAGCGATTTCGGGCGCATGGATACGGAACTAAATAAAGCAATGAATGAAAGAGTACATAAATATTTAGAACAAACTGTATTACCTAATCTTGCTCTTTCTATGCAAAATTGGATTGCAACTTCTAATAATGAGCTTCTTCAAAGTCAAACGTATTTAGAAGAACTTAGTGAAGGGCTTAATTCACTATTTGGAGAAAATAGAATACAGTTAGAATGTGACTTTAAAGTGCTTGATGACTGGCGTAGAGATACTGACAGGATGACGACTAGAATACAAATGGATGAAGTAAATATTTTACGTCGATTTACGCCAGCACAATTTTTACTGAAAAGTGCCGGTAAATTATTTGGAGTTCTTCCTAAAAATAAATCTATGCTGTATAACAAATACAAACAGTATGTAGAAAATGAAGATTATACCGAGGTAACGGATTCTATTATGAAGAAGTTTTTCTTGCAATTTGAGCTGTTTGAAAACACACAAGAGCGAGATATTAATATATTCTTTAGGAATCCATTTAACTCCTTGAAACAAGCTGTAGAAAATATGCAATTAGAAATACAAGAAAAACAAGAGATGTTACATAAAATGAAATCAAATCCTGAAGTTTATCATGATTCTATCGTGCTCTTTGAATTGAGATTACGTCAATGTGAAGCGATTTTACATATAGGTGATGATCATACCTATACAGATGTAACTTTAGAAACAAGCGTAGAATAAAAGTTAAAAATTTCAGGTTTTTTATATGAAATTGCATCATGTGTTATAAGAGAATAAAAGGGAGCAACTGTAATGAGTTGCTCCCTTTTTATATTTAGATTATTTTTCTATTTCTTTAATTTTAGTTTGTACTTCGCCAGTTTTAATTTTATTACTTTCTGAGAAACGTAATAAATCGCCTTCAATAATTTTGTCAGACATTCGTAATTCATTTTGTGCACGGTTAATGAGTGCTTGCGCTTCTTTCTTTGGTAAATTTACAATTTCACCTGTTATGCGGTCATAGAAAATATTGTTTTTGTAAGCATACTTGTCTGTAACGAAGCTACCATCACGTAAAACAACAAAGCCAGTATATTCATCTGAAAACATATCATGACCAAAACGAATATCGTTCGTAGTATCAATTCCTAATAAATTTAGAATAGTAGGTTTCATATCAATTTGCCCCGTAGGCTTTGCAATAGTTTGACCTTCTGTCTGTCCAGGGATATGAATATATAAAGGTGTGCGTTGTAAATTTAAAGTGTCAAATTCTGTTATTTGATCTTTTTCTAAAAACTGTGCCATTGCGCGATTATGTTTTTCAGAAATGCCATAATGATCACCATATAAAACAATAATAGAATCATCATACATTCCCTCGGCTTTCAAACGCTCAATAAATTTTTTAATTGATTCGTCTAAGTAACGTGCTGTTACGATATAACGATCAAATACGCCATTACCAGAGTTGTATGGTTCAATGAATTTTGTATCTTCATCATACGTAAATGGATAATGGTTTGTTAGAGTAAGGAAACGAGCGTAAAATGGTTGATTAACAGTTTTTAATATATCTACTGATTGTTCAAAGTATTCGATATCTTTTAAGCCCCAATTTAAATTTGTTTCAGGCGTAATTTTGTAATCAAGTTCATTATAGTAACGATCATAACCGAGAGCAGAGTACATGATATTACGATTCCAAAATGTTGCGTTATTCGCATGGAATACAGAAGTGAAATAACCTTGCTGACGTAAAATTTCTGGAGTCGCAGTATAATCGTTGTTACCGTGTGTGAAGAATACAGCTCCTCGATTTAATGGATACAACGACGTATCGATGAGAAATTCAGAATCGGATGTTTTTCCTTGTCCAGTTTGATGGAAAAAATTATCAAAGTAATAGCTTTCATTTATGAATTCATTCAAGAATGGCGTAACTTCTTGGCCATTGACTGATGTACCTATTAAAAAGGTTTGCAAGGATTCAAGAGTAACGACAATTACGTTTTTTCCTTTCGCTGCACCAAACATATTAGGGTTTGGTTCACTTTGGTTTACCTTTACATAGTTTTCTGTTTCTTGTAATTTGCTACTATCAGCAAGTGCTTTTTGTGATCCTGCTTTTACTTGCAGTGTTAAGTCATATACTTGATGAGTGTATATTCCTAAATTTTTAACAAGCATGACTCGGTCGAATGATCTCGTTAATAGTTCAGGTCGTTCTTTTTCTGCAAGATGTAGATTTGCAGAAAATACACCAATTGTTAAGAGAAAATATAACAAGCGTGCCGAATGAGTTACACGTCCTGTTTGGAAGACTAGTGACTTCTTCTTTAATAAAATAAAGAAGAAAATAATGTCTACGAATGCGAGAATAATTTTGTAGTTCAATATTTCTATAATACTGCCGCCTAATTGGCCGAAGTTTGATGTTTGTCCAAGTACTGGTAACGTAACGAAATCACTATAAAAATCATAGAACATTACATTCCCAACGAGAACAATTGTTAATAAGAAATTGATACATAGCGCGATATAATTTCGTTTTTCACCGGTTGCAAATAATGCTAGTCCGACAAAAGCTAATGATGTAGCGAGTGGGCTAATAAACAAAATAAGCTCTTGTGTAGAAGACTCAATTTTTAAATCAAAACTGAATCGCGTAATAAGATATGTTTTTAACCATACTGCTAAAGCGATTATTAAAACAAAGCTTATATTTTGCATTTGTAAATTGATTTTATTTTTCATTTTTACTCCTTCTTTATACAATTTATTTAACTTGTGTTATATATTATATTTTTATAACTATTAGAGTGTAATGAACCATTTAACTAATGGTTTCTAAAGGTAATAATATGAAGTATTCACATACGTACAATGGGGAATTTTAAAGCACAAATCTATTTTTTAGAAGCAGAACAGAAAAAGTCATAGTTGTAGTAAAAAATACTTATAGACATCCTAACATATTAAACACTATGATGATGTTACAAAATATCGAACAAATGAAAGTGGAAACGAATAGAGACTTGTAAAACTGTTGACATTCCATTTGTTAGAATGGAATGTCAATAGTTTTACATACATAGTTATGTTACATATGTATCTCATAAAATCCCGATTCTTTGCGGGATAATCGTTAGCGGGGGAGGGATAAGGTACATAAATAAAGCGTTGTGAACCTTAAAATATTTGATTGGTATCTTAATTAAAGAATTTAAATATTAGATACATATTTTCCAACATATAGCCCACTTGCAGCAGCTTGAGATAATGAATGAGTGATGCCTGAACAATCTCCAACTAAATATAGCCCATTTATACTGGTTTCAAAGTGGTTATTGAGTTTTATCGTAGGAGCATAGAACTTTCCGTCAATTCCATATAATAAAGTATCTGTATCGATCGGTTCTTGGATGAATTGTTCTAAGCGTAATAAAAATTCTTTAAGTCCTTCAATATATAATGGAGGAATTTCTGTATTCAAGTCTCCATAATCTCCTTGTAGTGTAGGCTGTATATGGTTATGTTTCATGTCGTTCGCTGTTGTAGGCTGTTTATTTAGTAAATCCTCTAAGCGCTGTATAACGATTCGATCTCGTCCTTGGTTAATGTTTTTAATAATTGAACTTGCATATACATTTGCTTCTTTGAGAGTTGAAAAATAGCGCGGAATAAATAAAGTGAAATTCAAGTTAGGTGTGCCAGTTCCTTTCTCTCGAAAATTTTGACCGTCAGGCATAACTAAACCTTCTTCATATTTTCTAATAATACGTCCTTTTGGATTCATACAGTAAGTAGTTGCTGTGAAACCTTCATGCTCATAAGAAAGTTTAGTCTCAAATGTATCTTTTAATATAGAACGTAATTGGTGTTCTTTCATCTCTACTCTAATACCTAAATCTACACGAGTTTGTTCCTGAGAAATATTTAGAGAAGTGCACATTTCTTTCAACCAATCCGCTCCGGAACGCCCAGTTGCAAATACTAGTTGCTTAGATTGAACTGTTCCTTCATTTGTCTCAATTGTAAAGTGATCTTTCTGCTTCGTAATATGTTGTACATCTATATGAAATTGTATATTTATTTTCGTAAGTAAAAATTCGTAGAGTTGCTGAAATATGTCACTTGAAAGTGTAGTACCAAGATGCCTTACTTCTGTTGTGAGCATTTGTAAACCACATGCTTCAGCTCTTTTGTTGAGATTTGGATTTTCTGTAGAATATTTTGGAACTGAACTTCCTCCAAATTGACATAGAATTTCATCTACTTCAGCCATAAGCTGCAAAAAGTCCTCTTTACCAACTTTTTGCTCAAGTTCTCCGCCAAATCCGTTTGTATAATTAAATTTCCCTTCAGATTTTCCTAAACCACCAAACCCGAAATATTTATCACATGTAGTACAATTGCATGTTTTCCCTTCGTCTAAAGGACAATGTCGATCTTCTAGCGCTTTACCTTTATCAAGAATTAAAACCTTTTTGTTACTTTTAGCTAGTGAATAAGCCATAAAAATGCTACTTACTCCAGCGCCGATAATTGTAACATCATACATATTCTTTCACCTGCTAACGAATAGTTTGTTTTTTATTTTTCTAGTGTATAACAATTTTATGAAGTTAAGAAATAGCTTTTATTAATAAAGAGGGAGTTTTTGAACTTGATGCTTTTTAATTTCTCCGACTGGTGGAGTAAATACAAATGTTTTTATTTGAAAAAAGAAATAGTTTTAAAAAATCACTATGTCATATGATTAATAAAATCTTACATATAAAAAAACAGACCTTTTAAGTGAATAGGTCTGTTAATGATTTTAAATCTTATTTAGCGAAGACGTGGTTACCGATTACTGCTACTGTTTGACGTGTCGTAATCCATTTGTCTGTTGATGTTTTCGGATTATAGAAATAAAGCCAATCAGAATGTATTCCATTTGTGGAGATAGCCTCTTCTACTGCCATTTTTGCTTCTGGGCTTGCAGGATGATTAATTCTTCCATCTGTAACAGGAGTAAATGCATATCCATATTTAATAGGTTCATAAATAACGCCTGTTATTGTATTTGGAAAACCTTTTGCGTTTACACGATTTAGGATAACTTTTGCTACGGCCACTTTTCCTTTATAAGATTCGCCACCTGCTTCAGCAGTAACTAAGCGTGCCATTAAGTCTTTTTCTTTTTCTGAAATGCTTGTGTTGATTTTTAAATGTTGTCCTGTATAAAGCTTGTTTCCGACTATAGTGTTAATTTGTTTTATAGATTGAACGGTAACATTGTAACGCTTTGCTATCGTTTCTAATGAATCTCCCGGTTGTACTTGATAAATAATTTGTCCAGAAATGTTCGCAGGTTTGGCGTTTTGACGAACAGTGATTTCATTTGAGTTCACGGATCCTGGAATATGTAATTGTTCGCCAATAAAAGCTTGATCGTTTCTTTTATTATTAGCCTGTTTAATGGATTGTATTGAAACACCGTATTGTTTACTAATGCCCCAAAGTGTATCGTTCTTTTTTACTGTATGAATGGTAGAAGCTTCAGCTGTACTTTGACCACATACGAATGTAATTGCAGCCGCAGATAAAGGGATTATATATTTTATTTTTAGTAATTTCATTGTAAATCCTCCTAAGAAAAAATTAAGGTGAAACTGTTAAGTAATGTAGTTTGAAATGTTTATATATGCTATATATCAATGTAAGTATATTAGCACATATAAAATAAATAATCATCAAAAGTTTCTTATTCATGTAGTGTAGAGTCCGAATATGAAATATTGCATATGAAAATACATTGAAGTTCATATTTCTGATTACTATAATCTATTTAGTAGAACGGGAATACGTAATAGAAATAAAATTATTATAGATTAATATAATGATTAATAATTATTAATAGGAGGATTGATGTAATGAAAATATTTCAAAAAATGTGTGCGTCAACTGTAATCATTACAACACTTTTAGGAATAGGAGGAACTGTCAATAGTGTACATGCTGATTCTATAGAACAGCAGAGTAAATTAGGAATAGAACAAGAAACAGATGAGCAAATCATTGTAAAATTTAAAGCGGATTTGAAATTTCCATATGAAGATGGTATTGAAAAACAAATACAATCTCAAACGAACGATAAAGTAATAAAAGATCTTTTGACAGAATATCCAGATGTAACATTTACTCGTTTATTCACATCTGTAAGCCCGGAACAAATACAAAATCTTGAAGTGAAAGCACCCAATAATGTATCTACAAGTTTATTAAACTACTATATTCTTCAAACTCAAAATAGTGGGCATGAAGAAGAACTAGTAGATAAGTTAAAGACATCTTCTTTAATAGAAGATGTGTATATGAAGAAACAAGAAAAAATAACACCACCGGAGGTACAACCATTAAGTATATCTTTTAATCCGAATAACAATCCTAGATATGAAAAACAAGGTTATCTTGAAGCAGCACCATACGGTATTAATGCGCCTTTCGCCTGGGGAGTTCAAGGCGGTAAGGGAAGCGATGTCACCTTTGTTGATATGGAATATGGATGGTTATTAAATCATGAGGATTTAGTACATCAAAATATTGAATTAATGTCTGGAATAAATATAGATCAACATGTCGGTCATGGGACGTCTGTACTAGGAATTGTATCCTCTGAGGACAATAAAGTTGGGAATATTGGGATTGCGCCAAAAGCGAAAGCAAAGGTGATTTCTCAAATAAGAGATAACGGACAGTATAATACAGCTGATGCAATATTAAGTGCTGTGAATCAGTTAGAAGCTGGGGATGTTTTATTATTAGAGGCACAGGCTTCCTTTGATGGATACGGTGATAAATATTTACCTGTTGAGGTACAACCAGATATCTTTGATGCAATTCGTGCTGGTACAGATAAAGGTGTTGTCATTATAGAAGCTGGAGCAAATGGTTGGAATGATTTAGATCAATTTAAAGATAGAAATGGTAAACAAATTTTAAATCGTAATAGTAAAGATTTTAAAGATTCAGGTGCAATTATGGTAGGAGCGGGCTCCTCATCTTTACCTCATGAGCGTATGTGGTTTTCGAATTATGGAAGCCGTATTGATGTGTATGGCTGGGGAGAAAATGTAGATACAACTACAGCTGAGCAAAGTCGAAGTGCTGTAAATCTTTATACATCTAGCTTTAGTGGCACGTCGAGTGCTTCGCCTATTATTGCCGGAGCAGCGACTTTAGTACAAAGCATTGCTAAAGAAAATTTAGGAAAACCATATAGACCGAGTGAACTAAGAGCAATATTAAGCAACCACAACACAGGAACAAAATCTAAAGATCCATATTCAGATAAAATTGGTGTTTTACCAGATTTGAAGTCTATACTGGTAAACTTAGGGTATGGACAAAGAAAACCAAACGGTGGGAATGAGTTACAAGTAACAGAAAATGAACCAAATAATGAGCCTAGACAGGCAAATAAAGTTAACATTCATACACCGGTGAAAGGAACGCTACATAATAGTGATAATGTAGATGTATTTACTTTCCAAATTGACTCACCAGAAAATATTAATATTTCTCTACTAAATGAACAAAATATCGGAATGACATGGGTACTTCATCATGAATCAGATTTAAATAACTATGTAGCATATGGTGAAAATGAAGGAAATGTAATTAAAGGTACTTATAATGCAAGGCCAGGTAAATATTATTTATACGTCTATAAGTATGAGAATAAAGATGGTTCATATGTATTGAATATAAAGTAAACGAAAGGAACTTCAGATGAAGTTCCTTTAAATTTTTCTAATTCAGGATATGTGAATGATTTTTTAACGTTACTTCTATGCAATATTTCATACTTATGAAATGTTATTTATTTTTTACTCACCAGATTATATTATATTCAATAAGTATGATATAAAACAGAAAAAGGAGGAATAATAATGAGCAGTAAAAAATTTATTTTGAAATTATTCATATGTAGTACGATATTTATCACATTTGTATTTGCTTTACATGATAAGCAAGTAGTTGCAGCAAGCTCTGTTAATGAGCTTGAAAATTGGTCAAAGTGGATGCAACCTATACCTGATAATATCCCATTAGCACGAATTTCAATTCCAGGAACACATGATAGCGGGACGTTCAAGTTGCAAAATCCGATTAAGCAAGTATGGGGAATGACGCAAGAATATGATTTTCGTTACCAAATGAATCATGGAGCTAGAATTTTTGATATAAGAGGACGTTTAACAGATGATAATACGATAGTTCTTCATCATGGGCCATTATATCTTTATGTAACACTGCATGAATTCATAAACGAAGCGAAACAATTTCTAAAAGATAACCCAAGTGAAACGATTATTATGTCTTTAAAAAAAGAGTATGAGGATATGAAAGGGGCAGAAGGTTCATTTAGTAGTACGTTTGAAAAAAGTTATTTTGTTGATCCTATCTTTTTTAAAACAGAAGGAAATATAAAATTGGGAGATGCTCGTGGGAAAATTGTACTACTAAAAAGATATAGTGGTAGTAATGAATCTGGAGGATATAATAATTTTTATTGGCCAGATAATGAGACGTTTACTACAACTGTAAATCAAAATGTAAATGTAACCGTACAAGATAAATATAAAGTGAGTTATGATGAGAAAGTAAAATCTATTAAAGATACGATAAATGAAACGATGAACAATAGTGAGGATTTAAATCATCTGTATATTAATTTTACAAGCTTGTCTTCTGGTGGTACAGCATGGAATAGTCCGTATTACTATGCCTCCTATATAAATCCTGAAATTGCAAATCATATAAAACAAAAGGACCCTACAAGAGTAGGCTGGATAATTCAAGACTACATAAATGAAAAATGGTCACCATTGCTGTATCAAGAAGTTATAAGAGCGAATAAGTCACTTATAAAAGAATAAAGATGATGAGAGTAAGAAGCGATAAAATACGTCGCTTCTTATTGAAAATACAGTGTATCTTGTAAATGGGACAATTTTCGAGTTATCTCAATCGATGTTTCATTATGAAAAGACTAAACTTTTAAATCGAATTAATTTCAAATGAAAAAAGAAAATAATTTATCTTGCAAAAAAGCAACTGATCGTAAGTGTTCAGTTGCTTTTTATTTTTAAAGTGGATGAGCAAAAAAACGTAAAAGTGGTTGGTCCGTTTTTTGCAAACATCTATTATGATAAGAGAAGAAAGATAGTATGTTATCAACGTTTTAAAGAGGAAGTTCTTAATAAAAATAGACTAGCCTTAGAGAGGTGAAAATACAATGAGCTTTGCGATTTCACTAGTCGTTATTATTGTAATTATATCACTGTTTGGGACCGTACTAGTTGCACGAAATGTGGAGGAGAATTACGGAAAGTCTACAAAGAAAAATGTAAAAAACTTATCAACTATTTATATTATCCTTCTTTTCGTACTACTTGTTGGAGTAACGTGGTATGCGGTAGTGATTTAATAGTTTTTAAAGAAAAAGATTAATATTGTGTACGATGGAGGAGTATGATTTTGATAAAAAATGAACGCCACGTTTTAATTGTTTTTCCGCATCCAGATGATGAGTCATATTGCGTGGCAGGTACAATTTTGGCTTACGCTCAGCGGAACGTTCCTTTAACTTACGTTTGTTTAACGCTAGGTGAAATGGGGAGAGCGATGGGAAATCCGCCTTTTGCAACACGTGAATCGTTATATGCTATAAGAGAGAAAGAACTAAAGAGCGCTACAAATATTTTAGGGATTAAAGATTTACGTATGATGGGATATCGTGATAAAACTCTTGAATTTGAAACTCCTGGAGAGTTAAGACGTGTAATACAAAAATGTGTAGAAGAATTGAATCCTTCATTGGTCATTTCTTTTTATCCGGGATATGCAGTTCATCCAGATCATGATGCAACAGGAGAAGCGGTGGTCGAAGCGTTATCTAATATTCCTGAAAATAAAAGGCCAACATTTTATGCGGTAGCTTTTTCAAATAATCATGAAGTGGAAATAGGTCCGCCACATTTTAAAAATGAAGTAAAAGAATATGTTCCAAAAAAGCTAGAAGCATTGCAAGCACATGCATCACAATTTGCGACTAAAGTAACGGAACTGAAAAGAGAGTATGACGATGGTGTACCAGAAACAGTCGAGTGGTTAGAAAGAGAACCGTTTTGGATATATCCATTCAAAGATAAAAATAAGTGATGCTACAGCAGAAGGTGATGAATATGTATTTTGAATATAAGAATCGAAAGGTTTTTTACAATATAGAAGGGTCGGGTCCTGTCATATTGTTTTTACACGGCCTTGGAGGAAACGCAAATAATTGGTTATATCAAAGGCAATATTTCAAGGGGAAATGGACAGTAATCTCTCTTAATTTACCAGGTCATGGGAAATCTGAAGGGCTAGAAATTAACTTTAAAGAATATGTAAATGTTTTGTATGAGTTATGCAATTATTTAAAGTTACAAAAAATAGTCATTTGTGGACTTTCAAAAGGAGCTAGGGTAGGTATTGATTTTGCTATTCAATATCCTGACTTTGTTTCTAGTTTAATTATTGTAAATGCATTTCCCTATTTGGAGCCTGAAGATCGAAAGAAACGGCTTGAAGTATATGATTTACTTAGCTTACATGATAACGGGAAAACATGGGCGGATACATTGTTGAAGGCGATGGGAGTAGCAAATAATGAAGTAATTGTCAGGGGGTTTTATCAATCTTTACAGTTTATTAATCCGGTACATATTCAAAGATTATTTGCTGAGTTAGTAGATTATGATCAAAGACCATTTCTTTCGAATATTTCATGTTCCGCTTTAATTATAAGAGGGGAAAATGATGATTTTGTCCCCAAGAAATATGTAAGAGAGTTTGAAAGACGTTTGAAAAATACAACTTTTATTGAGTTTAAAAATAGTGGACACTTACCTTATTTAGAACAACCGAGCAGCTTTAATATGACGGTAGAAAGATTTTTAAATCATGTAATTAATTAATTAATACTATTATTACAGTCAATACTGTTACTAGTGAGTAAAATATAGTTAGTTTTGAGAGGAGGCAACTATATGGAATGGAAACCAAATCGTGCAGATAAAACGCCTGTATATAAACAAATAGCGGATTATATTGAAAGGGGTATTTCTTCAGGTGAGTTTCCTTCTGATAGCAAGTTACCTTCTGAGCGTATGTTAGCAAAAGAGTTACAGGTGAACCGGAGTACAATAGTAGCTGCATATGAAGAATTAAAATCACTTGGAGTAGTAGAACGGCAAAAAGGAAGCGGAACAAGGGTGAATACAGACATATGGGGTGTTTCACATAAACGAATACCGAACTGGGGTAGGTACGTTGAGGATGGATCGTTCTTACCTAATGTACCACTCGTTCAACAAATTAGAACGGAAACACAAAAAGATGACTTAATTAATTTAGCGAGTGGTGAATTGTCACCAGAATTAATTCCGAGTGATAGATTCCGAACGATTTTGTCGGAGAAAACATTTATGGAAAACCTCGGTTATGACCATCCACTTGGAAATGAAATGTTGCGAAAAACAATTGCAGCACATGTTCAGCAATATAAACAAATTGAAGCAGATTCAAATTCTATCCTTATTACATCTGGAGCACAACAGGCACTTAATCTTATCGTTCAATGCTTATTAAAACCTGGCGATGCGATTGCAATTGAGGACCCTTCGTATTGTTTCTCATTGCCTATGTTTAAATCTGCTGGTTTAAAAATATTCCATTTACCTGTAGATCAGCATGGAATGAATCCAGATGACTTAATTGATTTGCATAAAAAGCATCGTATTCGTATGGTGTTTTTAAATCCAGATTATCAAAATCCAACGGGTACTGTGCTTTCATTAGCGAGACGTAAAAAGATTTTAGAGTTGTCTTCTGAATTTGGTATACCGATTGTAGAAGATGATCCGTATAGTTTAACTTCTTTTAATGGAGAAGTGAATCCAACATTAAAATCAATGGATCAAAACGGAAATGTTCTTTATGTAAGTTCATTATCAAAAATTGTTGCATCAGGATTACGTATTGGTTGGGTAATTGGCCCTACGCGTGTAATAGAACGCTTAGCGGATGCGAAGCAGCAAGTTGATTTTGGACATAGCGTATTTACGCAGTGGGTGGCAAATCAATTTTTAGAATCAGAAGATTTTCATGCTCATATTACAATGCTTCGTGGACAATTAAAGGAAAAAAGAGATGCGTTAATTAGAAAGCTTGAAGAAATATTAGGGGACCAGGTTGAATTTTTTGTTCCAGAGGGTGGAATACATTTATGGTGCAAAGTGCAAGGAACGTTTGATGAATATCATTTATTAGGTGAATCTATACGAAATGGTGTAGCGTTTGTCCCAGGAAGTGTTTTAGGTACTAAGAGTGAATATATTCGATTTACTTTTGGGAGAGTAGATGTCGAACAAATTCAACTGGGAATTACGAGGTTTGCGGAAACGTTAAATGAAATTTCATAATAGTGATGCGTAATATTGAAATGAGGAAAAGAAATGAAGTACGTGACGCTTTTACTTCAAGTAGGCGTGTTATATGTATTTAGCTTAGTTGGTACGTGGATTCAGGGAGTGTTCCATCTATCAATGCCAGGAAGTTTAATAGGGATGTTAATGCTGTTTCTACTCCTTTCTACTCGTATTGTACCATTAAAGTGGTTTGAGGAAGGTGCGGAAAAATTAATAGTATTTTTACCGTTATTTCTAATTCCTTCGACAACAGGGCTGATGGAAAACGGGTCTTTTCTTTTCAGTAAGGGGAGTAGTATATTCCTTTTAGTAGTAGTAAGTACAGTAGTGACTTTGATTGTTTCAGGGTATATAAGTCAATTATTAGTAACATCAAAAAAATAAAATCGACAAGGTGTACGATGCAAATGGTCTTCATTATTATTACTGTAGTAATGTATGTATTGGCGACAAAGTTATATAAAAAATTTCCGTTTCCATTTACATTACCAGTGTTAACAGTTACGGCAATTATGATTTGTTTATTTCTGACTTTTGATATTTCTCATCGTGAGTATAGGGAAAATGGGGGAGACATTCTTTCCGGTTTATTGAGTCCTGCAATTGTAGCGTTAGCGATACCTTTATTTAAAGAGCGAAAAATACTTATGAAAAACTTTTTTTCGATACTTATCGGTGTAGCGGTAGGTATAGTGGCTTTAACGAGTATGAATGTAGTGGTTGGTGAGATGTTGAATATAGATAAGGAACTCATATTAACAACACTCCCGCAATTAGCGACGATGCCTATTGCTATTTCATTAGCGGATCAAATTGGTGGTATTCCATCTATGACTTCTAGTTTTGTAGTTGTTGCAGGAATCACAGGTGCTATTATCGGACCAACGGTACTTAAGTTTTTCCGTATAACGAGCACGATTGGAAAAGGAGTGGGAATGGGTTGCGCCTCACATATTATCGGTGTGAGCCGTCTCGTGAAGGAAGGCGAGAAAGAAGCGACGATCGGTTCGGTGACGATGATTGTAACCGGAATACTTATTAGTATAGTCATACCGTATGGAACGAAATTTATATTTTAAAATGTAATGGAGATGATGAAAATGACAACATGGTTTATAGTTACATTATTTATTTTTGGAGCTATTAAAGTATTAGTTTCTAGTATGCCCACTTCTGTTGTAGAATCAATTATTAGTAGATTTGAATTGCATCAAAAGCTTGAGGCGGAGAATACCTCTATATCGATAGAGGGAAAAAATATAGAGGGAGAAATGAAATTACAAGTTATTCATGAATTTAATGAGGCTTTATTTTTAGATAAACATTATTTTCCACCGTACGGGGAAGGCATACCAATTGTTATTAATACGAAGAAAGGGAATAAAGAGATTAGGTTTTCTCTGTATAGCTATGAGGAACACATTGATGTAATAAAGCAATATAAGAAGAAAATCGTTGCCTATCGTTTACGTTCAAAAAGTCTTCAAAACCCTACATCATTAATGGTAACCAAAGATTATGCTTAAGAAGAGATCTATAAGAATCTCTCAGACCGCAGACAAACTATTTTTTGAGAGTTCAGATGCTAAAAAATAGTTTGTCTCTTGTTTTATGGAAGGTTTATCCATTAACATTTATACGTAGTGCTTTCTATGCTACAATTTACTACAAGTGAGGAAGGAAGGTGTCTTATGGAAATATCCGTCTATGTTGCAAGTGCATTCAGCAAGGATCATAAAGGTGGAAATAAAGCAGGAGTGGTATTTATTGAGAATACATTGACCACTACTCAAAAAATGGCAATAGCCAAACAACTGGGCTATGCGGAAACCGCATTTATATCAGAATCTGAAATTGCTGATTATAAATTTCAGTATTTTACACCAAAAGAAGAAGTTGATTTATGTGGTCATGCCACAATTGGCTCTTTCGCGATACTGATGCATTTAAATAAACTTTTCAGGAATCGCTATACGATTGAAACGAACAGCGGTGTTCTTACTATTACCATAAAAGATGACATCATATTCATGGAACAAAACAAACCGATATTCTATGATGTTGTATCTCCAAACGAGTTCATCGACTGTTTTGACATTAAAGCTATAGACAATAAATATCCAATTCAAATTGTCTCCACGGGTTTAAAAGATATTTTAATTCCTATAAAAAGCGAAACACAATTACATACACTGCAACCTAATTTTGAAAAAATTAAAGAAATCAGCAAGTATTATAATGTTGTCGGGATGCATCTATATACTTTTAATGACAATCGTATTATATGCAGAAATTTTGCTCCACTATACGATATCAATGAAGAAGCAGCGACTGGAACTTCAAACGGTGCATTAGCTTGCTACCTTTATGAACAGCACAACTTGCAAAAAGAAGTCTATGTATTTGAACAAGGTTATTCTGTACACTCGCCTTCTGAAATATTAGTTACATTAGCAACCAATAGCAACAATAAAGTAGAAAAAGTTTATGTTGGCGGCAAAGGCTATTACTGTGAAACTAAGTATTTAAATGTAGAAAATATTGAGTGAAAATAAAGAGATTTATAAGGGTCTCTTTATTTTTGTATGAAATAATATATTTTCCAAATAAAAGAAAAGAAAATCATATAACCAAATAAAGAGTATGTATGATTCCAATCTACGCTATGAATAAAGAAACCTAATCTTTCAGCAATCTGTTCAAAAATGCTGGCACAAATACCTATTGCAACAATAAATAGAGTCCTAGAAAATACAGATAATGTTTTTGAAATTTGTATAAAAGTCGTTGTTAAAATTGGTAGTACAAACAAAGTAAAGCCGATGTTAACTGAAAATACGGAGGGAAAGGGTCTAACCGGAAAGGAATATATTTGTTTCGCAATAAAGAAAGCATCTAAGTAAGTCCCGATAATAGAAGAGAGTAAGATTGTAATAACTAGTGCGAAAAGGTTATTCGTCTTCTCGAAGGAGAACATTTTTCTTTGCAAGAATGGCAAGTTCAATTTTTTCGAGCGTTTTACAGTAGTCTTCTGTAATTTGTCCATTTATATTTTCCTCCTTATCCACTAAGTAATTTACAACTTGCCAGTCCGTAAACCAATCTTCACTGTCAACTTCTTCATGCTCAATATCTCGCCATGCGTAGCTGAGTGCAGGGCTGTATATACGATAAGCGCCATTACGCAACTGGCATTTCTTTATTCGGCGCTTATAAAACTCACGGGAAAAAGTTTCATTTACACTTGAAAATAAATGGGGCCAGTAATCTTTCCTTGATCCTGTATGCGGATGATGTTGAGCCCAGCTTATTATTTGGGATAAAACATGTGTATCCCGAAATAATAATGAATACAACCTTTTTCCGATTAAGATTCGTTCATGTAAGGAAGTAAAATGCTTCATTGTATCACCAAATAGTAATACTTTTTGTTTCTTATCATTTTCGTAGAATGGGAAAAGGATATGATTAAACTGAAAAAAATCAAAGAGTTTAAATCCAATACTATTTAGTACAGTCTTTTTAAAGTGTACATTTTGAATCACTCTTTTTTCTAAATAGTTTTGTTCATTAATAATAGTTGCAATCGCTAATGTTTTTTTATTACCTGTTTTCCAAAAATCGTTCCACATCGTTTCCATAAATGTAGAAACATTTAGGTGAGGGAGAAGGTGAAATAGCTTTTGTGATTTTTTTACACTTTGTTCGTACAGCAAAAATTGAGGATAAACATCTTGGAAAATAAGCCAATTCCCTCTTTCTAAAAAAGAAAAAAATGTAATTTGATCTTTCTCTGATAAAATTCTCGTATATAAATCGCCCTTTAAATCAGTCATATTCCAACCGCCGTTACGTGATACCATATGTCCAAGTAGTGCCCAATGTATTTCTGGATATTGAATGTAAAATTGGTAGTATGCGCGTGTTCTTGTAACATTATTTTTATTTAGCTGTTCTGTTTGTATTTTTATGTTGTTGATAATGAGTTGCTCTTCTTTCGTTAATTTATACATCGTGCCAGAATGAATGAGTTTGCTTTTTTGTTTCAATTCATTTTTTACATCAAATAGGGAGAGTGGCAGTGCTTTGGAAGGTCCGTTATATGTATGATTTGAATTGCTTCGGTACATTCCGTTACCTCCCTTTTTCATAAATTTAAACATGACTATTGGCTATGAATCATTCTATTTATTTTATTACGAGTATAAGAAATAAATGAGCGGTGTTTTTTTACAGGGAATTTAGTTATCATGCAAAACAGTATAAAAAACCTTACTGTTGTAAGGTGAAATGAAAAACCGAAACTATATTTAATAGTTTCGGTTTTTTTATTTTGTCAATTAAATGTAACAAACGACGATTATGATTTGAATCAATTGAAAATAATTCAATAAATTTTAATTGAAATGCTTGGTAGGAGGAAAAGAAATGCTAGATAAAATAATTTTAATTACTGGTGGCACAGGCTCGTGGGGACATGAACTTATAAAACAACTATTAGAAAAATCACCGAAAGAAATTAGGGTTTTTTCAAGAAATGAAACGGTTCAGTTTGAAATGCAGCAACAGTTTATAAATGATGATAGATTAAAATTTATTATTGGAGATATTCGTGATAAGCATCAATTAATCTATGCATGTCAAGGTGTACATTATGTATTCCATCTTGCAGCTTTAAAACACGTTCCAGTATGTGAGTATTATCCTTATGAAGCTATAAAAACCAATATACATGGTACGCAAAATGTAATTGAAGCATCTATACAGATGCAAGTTGAGAAAGTTATATATGTTTCAACGGATAAAGCAGCCGATCCATCAAATACGTATGGGATGACAAAAGCAATTGGTGAGAAGTTAATGGTTCATGCGAATGTACAAACGAAGAAAACAAAATTCATTTGTGTTCGTGGTGGAAATGTTTTAGGGACGAGTGGAAGTGTGGTACCGCTTTTTAAAAAACAAATTAAAAAATCTTCACAAGTAGGGATTACGGATGCAAATATGACTAGATTTTTCTTAACAATTGAAGATGCTGTTGGATTGTTATTTAAAGCCGTATATCAAGGTAGAGGCGGGGAAATCTTTGTTATGAAAATGCCGGCATGTAAAATAACAGATTTAGCAGAAGTGTTAATTGAAGATTCAAAAAAAGAAAATGTGAAGTTAACAGAGATAGGGATAAGGCCGGGTGAAAAATTAAGTGAAATGCTTTTATCTGAGGTAGAGAGTAAAACGAGTATAAGTTTTGATCAAAATTATTTTGTAGTACTACCGACTATGCCTATAGAAGGGCTTCAAGAATATTATGCTAGTTATCCGCTTGTGGATGTGAAGAGTTTTAGCTCTCAACAAGACTTACTTGCAAAACATGAGGTGAAACAAATGTTATTAAAAGGAGGTTTTTTACAATGAAAAAAAATGCGAGCCTTTTAATAACAGGTGCAAATGGTTTTACAGGACGCCATGCTTGCCAATATTTTTTAGAGCAGGGCTTTCATGTAATTCCTATGTTTCAAAATTGTACACATAGAGAAAAAAAAGAAAATAGTATTATTTGTAATTTAACAAATAAGAGCGAAGTAATGAAGGTGATTAAACAAATAAAGCCAGATTATGTATTGCATTTAGCAGGAAGGAATTCGGTCATAGAGTCTTGGACAGCTGCACTTGAATATGTAGAGATTAATGTAATAGGGACGTTATATTTATTAGAAGCAATTAAGCAAGAAGCACAACATTGTAGAACGTTAGTTATAGGATCTGCTTTGCAAGCAGATAGTATAAACGAAATAAAAATTTCAAATCCATATAGTTTAAGTAAAACGATGCAAGTCATTATTGCAGAGGCTTGGGGCGGATTAATGGATTCAAATATTATTATTGCAAAGCCCTCAAACTTAATTGGTCCAGGAGTATCAAATGGCATTTGTTCGATTCTCGCAAAAAAAATGATAGATATAGAATCAGGTAGAAGTAAAGCCATTATTGAAGTAAACAGTTTGAAAGATAGCAGGGATTTTTTAGATGTACGTGATGCGGTTAAAGCGTATCATGTGTTATTACGAGATGGAATAAATGGAAAACAATATAATGTCGGGTCAGGAGTGAAACGATCTTTATTAAATGTACTAGAACAATATAAAGAATTAACAAAGCTAAATTTTTTCATAGAAGAAACAGTGAAAAGTGGAAGCGACTCAAATGAGAGTCTAGAAATAGAGGAAATAAAAAGATTAGGTTGGATCCCAGAAATTCAATTTCATCAATCATTAAAAGATGTAATTGAGTATGCAAAGTGTAATGACATCTGCATTCAATGAAAAATATAAAGGGTGTAAGAAATATATGAATGGTTATGAAGTAATAGATAATCAAAATATGCTATTTCTTTCAATTGTTGATACGCTGGACTGGAGGGATGAAGAAGCACATGTTTTGCATCTTTCAGAGGCAATAAATAAATATCGAGCGTATGTAGAAGAAGAAAGAGTTAATCGACTAAAGTCAGCATTAGAGGCGGAAACTAGGTATGTGATTCAAGTCTTTGCTCAATATGAGTGTAGTGAGTATGGAAATGATTTTTATGAACTCATTAAAGATTTTTTAAAAGATATAGAGGTGGAGTTAAATATTTATATAAATGATAAAATTATTTACATTTAAAAGGCTAATATAAAGCTAGATTTTTAATAATAAAGGTGGATATAAATTATGAATAAAAAGATTCTCTTTACTGGGGGCGGTACAGCCGGACACGTTATGATTAATATTGTATTAATTCCTAAATTTATAGAGCAAGGATGGAGAGTTGAGTATATTGGATCCAAAAATGGTATTGAAAAATCATTAGTGCAAAATGTTAAATACAATAGTGTCTCAACGGGGAAGCTTAGGAGATATTGGGATTTGGAGAACTTTAAAGATCCTTTCAAAATTATACACGGTTGTTTACAAAGCTATAAGTTGATTAAGAAAATAAAGCCTGATGTTATCTTTTCAGCAGGAGGATTTGTTTCAGTTCCTGTTGCTATAGGGGCATGGTTAAATCGTGTGCCTATAATTATACGTGAACCAGATAGCACATTAGGACTTGCCAATAAAATAGCATTACCTTTTGCTACAAAGCTATGTACAACATTTCCTCAGACAGGAGAAAATGTAAGTAATGAGAAGAAGGTTTATGTAGGACCAATTGTAAGGGGAGAACTTGAGAAGGGTAACGTATTACGAGGGAGAAGATATTGTAAATTTCAGCAAGATAAACCAGTATTGTTAATTATGGGTGGGAGTCAAGGTGCTCAATGGATAAATAATATGGTAAGAAAAAGTTTGGAAACATTATTATTAAATTTTAATATTGTTCATATGTGCGGTAAAGGGAAGGTAGATTCATCTATTGGCATGGAAGGTTATATGCAATTCGAATATATAGGGGAAGAGTTGCCGCATATACTAAATATGGCGAGTGTTGTAATTTCAAGAGCGGGTTCTACTGCTATTTCTGAATTGCTATTCTTGAAGAAACCGATGTTGCTTATCCCGTTAACTAACAGTTCCAGTAGAGGAGATCAAGTTTTAAATGCTGAATATTTTTCTCGGCGAGGATATGCGGAAGTTATACTCCAAGACAGAGTAAGTACGAATACATTTATACATGCAGTAAATAAGTTGTATACAAATAAGGAGAGATATATTCAAAACATGAATGGATATAAGAAAACCAATAATGAGGGGATTCATCAATTAATAGATATAATCAATGAAGTCGTGAAGTAATGGAAATGTAAATAAAAAACAAAAGGAAAGAAGATATCTTCTTTCCTTTTTACTATAGTTGTTCAAATTCATTAGTACTTATCCAGATTGGCTATGTACTATGGGTGAATCCCGATTTCTAATAGCTCAGTAAATGCATTAGTATGGATAGGTTTACTATAATAGTAACCTTGAATAAACTGACATTTATTTTTTTGAAGGAAATTCACGTGTTCTTTCGTTTCTACACCTTCAGCAATAACAGACATTCCTAATGTATTTGCTAATGTGATGATCGTTTTAATAATTTCCATTCCATCGTCACATGTTTCAGACATTGTAATAAATTCTCTTGGGATTTTTAATGTATCGATTGGATATAAAGGTAAGTAAGCTAGCGAAGAATAGCCTGTACCAAAGTCGTCGATTGAAATGTGAATCCCTAAACTTTTTAGTGTACGCAATTTTATCAATGTTTCTCGCTCATCCATCATTGCAATTCGCTCTGTTAACTCAAGATCGAGAGAACTTGCTGGCAAACCTGTATTTGCTAAAGTAGAAGAAATAGACTTTACAAAATCCTCTTGTTCAAATTCTTTAGCAGATAAATTTACACCTATTTTTAAATGTGAATATCCGAGTGCGTGCCAACGTTTCATTTGCTCACAAGCCTGCTCTAATGTCCATTTTCCTATTAGAATAATTTGTAGTGTTTCTTCTGCAATTGGAATAAACTCGTATGGAGAAATAACGCCTAATTCAGGATGATTCCACCTAATTAGAGCTTCTGCACCGATAATTTTATTAGATTCACTATCAACTTGAGGTTGATACAAAAGGAACAGTTCTTCATTTTGTATTGCATTTGGTAAATCTTTTTCTAATCGTAATCGTCTTTCAATTTTTTTAGCGATTACATCGTCATAAATAGAGACAGCGTTAAGCTCTCTTGTCTTTGCATCATACATTGCAACATTAGCGTTTTTCAAAAGTGTAGCGGTATCGATTCCAGAATGTGGATAAATAGCGATACCGATACTCAGTGATAAAGTTAATGTATGCTCATATATGACAAACGGCTTTTCTATGCTTTTAAATAATTGATTACATAACTCGAATAAGGCATCTTCGTCAGTATAATTTTCAATTAAGATTGTAAACTCATCACCACCGATTCTTGACAGATGAGTATGTGATGGAAGACATGATTGGAATCGCTTCGCTACTTCTTCTAATATGTGATCTCCTGCCGAATGTCCAAGTGTATCGTTAATTGCTTTAAAGCGATCTAAGTCTAAATATAATAATGCAAACTCGCTTTCTGTCGTTTTAGCATGTTTTATAACTCTTTTTAATTTCTTATGGAAAAAGGCACGGTTCCCAATTTTCGTTACAGTATCATGGAATGCTAAATATTTTATTTCTTCTTGCTGTTTCTTTAGTGCAGTAATATCTTTCACCATAATATAACTTCCAGAAATTTGCCCGTCTATCATAATAGGGACGATGGTAACGTATAAAAAATAAGTAAAGCCATCTTTATATTGAGAACGTAGTTGCAAGGATGCCGATTCTTGTTGTTTCACTTTTTCTAATGCTGATGCTAGTTTATATTCGTCTTCATCTAAAATAATCGAAAAACAAGTTTCACCGAGTAACTCATCTGTTGGTGCTCCAAGTAGTATATTTCCAGCTGTATTTACATTTAAGAATACTCCATTTAAATCAATTGTAAAAATAGGATCAGGGTGATATTCATATAATGATTTGAATTTTTGTTGTTTTTGGGATAGAGCCTCTGATTTATAAACTAAATCAGAAGTTCGTAAAGTAACTTTTTCTTCTAGTTGAGCATTAAATGCCTGTAAACGTTTGGTTAGGGAATTGTTTTGCATACGTACAATAGAATGACGAATGAGTACGAAAATGAAAGTAATACAATTTCCTGTAATGAGAGTTGAAGATGCTGTTTGTTCTTTTAATGTAAACCCGATTAGTATTGCAACAGCAAGATAGGGAAATACAACTAGAGCTTTTTTTCCTATTATAGGGTTTACAATGAAATAATTTTTATGACTATTACGGTCTTCTGAAATAGATCCAGCTATTGCAATAAGTAATATAGGTATTCTATATAAAAGACGTAATAATGTTATCGTTTCAGTTGATAAATGGTTATTTAGGTAAAAATAAATATAGTTAAAAGTTGCAGAACTTATTAATACAAAAATAAAGATGTAAATTTTCCGTTTCGAATTAAAAATGGTTGGACGGAAAAAGAGACTAACACCTAGTAAAAGAAATAATAAATCTGCAATTGGATATAGAAATGAAAGAAAAACATCTCCTAGTGAAAGAGAGAATATATTTAAATTTGGTTGATTAAATAAATACCACTCTAATGTGAATATGGAAGTAAGTACTATACATATATCACAAATAAAGAACGCTTTTTCCCATTTATCGCATTCTTTTAAGATTTTATAACTGAAAGCGATAAGACAAAAGAGTAGAAAAAACATGTAAAATACATCAGAAATAGTAAAACGATGTATTGGAATTTCGAAGAAGCTATCTTGATATGTATATACTATTTTTCCTAATAAAAAACTCCCAATTGCTATTGTGATACATATCCAAAACGGATTTGAACTGACTTTTTTAGAATATATAGAGTAAATGAGTGACACAAATGTAATGGCTTCAACAATAAGAGAAGCGAAGCGTACGTCTGAATTTGAAAAATGAGTAGGGAACAGATAAAAAAACATAAAATAGATTGAATAACATATTAATGTTCCAATTAATATACATATTTGTAAATTTTTATTTAATTTCACTAAAATCACCTTCTTTAATTATGCACTATATTCGTAATATCTATACATAATAATATTATTTAAGAATTGTATCAGATTTCCTTATAAAAATCATGTTTATAAGGAAAGTGTTGAAAAGTGTAATACTTCTTAAAATTAAAAAAATATTGTTTTTAATAATATGTACTTCATCAAGATTTTAAATGGGAATTGTATATTTAATCATCCTTCGAATTGTAAAGGTTTTTTAGTAATTTGTAAGTGGAGATGCACAATTGCATATAAAATGATGAGAATCTTTTTTCTAGCTGATTTTTGATTGTTATAGGCTTATTTTAAGTAAGGTTTTTATTTTCGGTCTGAAAATTAACATTTGTAAAAATATTAAATGGAGATATAAAATAAGAACGTGTATTCTTACAGAGTGGATAGCATCTTTACTAAATAGGGAGGGATTTTTATGTTATTTCGAATGAAAGGTGCAGAAGTATACTATGAAATTGTGGGAGAGGGTAAACCAGTCATTATCATACATGGCTGTGCTCCTGATCATAGGTTAATGCAGAGGTGCATGGAATCAGTATTCGCAAAATATAAAGGTTACCAAAGAATATATATTGATTTACCTGGCATGGGGAAATCGAATGCTCCGGATTGGATAAATAGTTCAGATCATATGTTAGAACTGTTAATTGGATGTATTGAAAAAATCATTCCATCTAAAAGCTTTTTATTAGTAGGGGAGTCCTATGGTGGATATTTAGCTAGAGGTATACTCACAAAGCTGTTCGAAAGAGTTAATGGATTACTATTAGTATGCCCTGTTGTTGTAGCGGAGCAAGAAAAAAGGACTCGTCCGAATAAACAGGTAATTGTAGAGGATAAGGAGTTTTTAAATACACTAACTTCCACTGATAGAGAAGAGTTTTGCAAGTTAGCAGTGGTCGCGAATGAATATACATATAAGAGGTTTAAAGAGGAGATTAAGCCAGGACTAACAATTGCTAATTATGAATTTATTGATAGATTGCAAAAGAATTACTCTCTTACTATGAATTTTCATCATAAGACATATGAGAAACCCGTTCTTTTATTAGTCGGAAGACAAGATATATCGGTCGGTTATAAAGATATTATAGGAATTATTGATGATTATCCAAGAGCGACATTAGCAGTGTTAGATATGGCAGGGCATAATTTGCAAATTGAACAGCCTGAATTATTCGAGAGTTTAGTAGGAGAATGGATTAGAAGAACAGATCAGCAAAGTTTATAAAAAACGAATGAATATTTTCAAGGAGGAAGTATGAATACATATATTTATATGGTTAGGCATGGTGAATCACCAAAATTAGAAGGGAGTGAAAGAACACGGGGGATTAACTGAAAAAGGAAAAATGGATACTCATAGAGTGACTGACGTATTAAAAATGGAGGGAATTGATACTTTTATTTCAAGTCCTTATAATCGGGCTATGTTAACGATTGAAGCGGCAGCTAATTTCTATGAAAAAGAAATAATAGTATATGAAAATCTCAAAGAATGTAGGTTTGCAAGTGAGGATCAGATTATACCAGATAAAGAGGTGTATCCACTTGTAAAGAAGATGTTTTCTAATCCTGACTTTGCACATATGGAAGGAGAGTCATATAAGGATTGTCAGAGACGGGTAGTGAAAGTGTTAAAGGAAATATTAATGGATTTTCAAGGGCAAAAAATTGTAATTGGCACACATGGACTTGTAATGACACAAATGATGAATTACTTTGATAATCAATACGGATTTGAATTTCTAATACATACATCAAAGCCCGACATATATAAGCTGGAATTTAATGATGAACAATTATTGAATGTAGAAAGATTAAGGATAAGAGAATGAAACTGAATATATGGAGTGTGTTTTAATTCGTACTTATAAAACACACTCTTTTTTAATAGAATGCATTTTTATCAACTATTTTTAGAATGTTAAATCAATAAGTAATTATTCAATTTCTGAATAATACAAATGGAAGTTTCCTTAAGAAAACAATTTTAAATGTGACAAAACTCCAAACGTTGGATTTCTATTCAATTGGAAAAAAAGATGTAGAATTTTGTCTTACGGTCCCCGTTTACTTTTCATTTCATTACATATAGGCTTTGTGGTGTAAAGGGGAATATTGCCTTTACACAAAATTTATAAGGAGGGCATTGTGATGAAAAAGATTAAAAAGTTTGCGGGAGTAGCTTTAGCGGGTACGATTGGATTGAGTGGACTACTGTTTTTAGAACCAAGTGTAAGCGCTGCGGAAATACAGCAGGTGAAAGAAGGAAATTTCAATACAATTGATGTAACAATGAATCAAAGTGAATTTTATGTATTGAGTGGTAGAAGTATTGATATTCTTTCTGGAGATAAAGAAGCAATTCAGCTAAATAAATACACAATTCGTTTTAGTAAACCCGGGAAGTATGTTATTAGAGTAAACGGTTGTATTTATGATGATGTATATACTTTTATTGTGAATAAATAGTATATATTCTTAAACTGTGAGATGAAAAAAGAAACACCCTATTTGCGGTAAGAATCGTAGATAGGGTGAATTTATTTTTATGAAGTTGTGTTTTATAAATTTTCATTAATTTGCTCTTTGTTTTTGTTTTGTAAAGTATGTAGGAGTGTTTGAAACATTTTAAATGATTGCTGAAAGATTGGACTTTGAATAAAAGTGTATAGAAAAGTTACGATAAAAACAGGACCACCGAGCATAAATCCAATAACTAGTACAACGCATTCTACAATGATTCGAGCACGGCTAATAGATAGACCTGTTTTATCGGAAATAGTAAGCATGAATCCATCACGAGGTCCAGCGCCAATTCCAGCTGCAACATACATACCTCCACCGATACCTGTAATGGCAATACCAGAAAATAAAATGAGTAAGTTTATCCATAAATAATCACTAGCATTTGGAAGAATATTTGATTGTAAGAAAAAGTCCATAATAGGACCGATAAGTAGTGTATTTAAAAATGTTCCCACATTTATATATTTTCGATCTACTAGTAAAGAAATGAGAACGAGACATAACCCACATATGACACTCCACGTACCAATCGTCCATCCAAACCTTTGGTAGAGAGCCATGTTTAAAACTTCCCAAGGATGTAAACCGAGAAATTTAACTTTGACTGCAAGAGCATTTCCAAGGCCAAAGAAAATTAATCCTAAGAAAAAAAGAAAATAGCGAAAGAGGGTTAGCCTCATCTTTCATACCTCCTATATTTTATAATTATGAATGTTACATGTTAAAGTTTAAATGTACAAATGTTATGACTTCTGTTGATTTATTTAAATCTTTAAAAATGTAAATGGAATATATACTTTCAGAGTCAAAAAAGTTAAAAAATTTCGTCTTAAGGATTATAATGAAGAAAGAAATATAAAAGGGAGTGAACAAATTTGAAACAAGAGCTTATTGAAAGATTTACGAGATATGTCAAAATTGATACGCAATCAAATGAGGAAAGCCATACAGTTCCAACAACAACTGGGCAAATTGAGTTTGGTAAATTATTAGTGGAAGAGCTACAAGAAATTGGGTTAACAGAGATAACGATGGATGATAATGGTTATGTAATGGCAACACTTCCGGCTAATACGGACAAGGATGTTCCCGTAATTGGCTTTTTAGCACATTTAGATACAGCAACAGACTTTACGGGGAAAAACGTAAAGCCACAAATTCATGAAAACTTTGATGGTAATGCGATTACGTTAAATGAAGAGCTAAATGTTGTGTTAACGCCGGAACAGTTCCCAGAATTACCATCTTATAAAGGGCATACGATTATTACAACTGATGGTACAACACTGCTAGGAGCAGATGATAAAGCTGGTCTTACAGAAATTATGGTTGCAATGAATTATTTAATACATAATCCACAAATTAAGCATGGGAAAATTAGAGTGGCATTTACGCCAGATGAAGAAATCGGCCGTGGACCAGCTCATTTTGATGTAGAAGCGTTTGGTGCATCATTTGCTTATACGATGGATGGAGGTCCATTAGGTGGCTTAGAATATGAAAGCTTTAATGCTGCAGGTGCTAAGTTAACGTTTAACGGAACAAATACACATCCTGGGACAGCAAAAAATAAAATGCGTAATGCAACTAAACTTGCTATGGAGTTTAATAGACATTTACCAGTAGAAGAGGCACCAGAGTATACTGAAGGATACGAAGGATTCTACCATTTACTCTCTTTAAATGGTGATGTTGAGCAAAGTAAAGCATATTATATTATTCGAGATTTTGATCGTGAAAATTTTGAGACACGTAAAAATACCATTGAAAATATTGTGAAACAAATGCAAGAGAAGTATGGGAAAGATGCAGTCGTTTTAGAAATGAATGATCAATACTATAACATGCTTGAAAAAATCGAACCGGTGAGAGAAATTGTTGATATTGCTTATGAAGCAATGAAAAGTTTAGACATTGAACCAAATATTCATCCAATTCGCGGAGGAACAGATGGATCACAATTATCATATATGGGATTACCAACGCCGAATATTTTCACTGGTGGTGAAAACTATCACGGTAAATTTGAGTATGTTTCGGTAGATACGATGGAAAAAGCAGTTCAAGTTATTGTAGAAATTGCAAGACGATTCGAAGAACAGGCTTAAAAAAGAACCAAGTAGTACAGATGTGCTACTTGGTTCTTTAGTATAAAACTTGCCACAAATAAAAAGTTGCGTAAGACTCCCAGTTGATCCAATTTGCCGCAAAATCTTTTATTTCATGTTTAGTCGGTTTACTTTTGGAACCTGTTATGCATTTAATTGCATTGTGCAAGCCGACATCGTCAATTGGAAAAGCGGAAGGAAAGCGTAAACAGCGCATTAAAACATAGTTGGCAGTCCATGGTCCTATACCATGTATAGCAGTTAATTGTTTTTCAGCGATTTTTATATTTTGTATTTGTAGTAAAGATTCTTTTGATAGTTTTCCTTCTGTAATAAGCTTTGCAACCCCGATTAAATATTCACATTTTCTAGTTGTCATTTTTAACTTTTTGAGATCTTCTACATGTAGCTTTCCAATCGTTTCAGGAGAAGGGAATATCCAATGTTTTCTATCGTCCCATTCTACATAACTTCCAAATGTCTCGACTAATCTTCTTTTTAGCGTATAAGCATATGTAAGATTAATTTGCTGACCAATAATTCCCCAGGAAAGTGCCTCAAATAAATCAGGAATACCTAAAGTTCGAAGTCCATAAAACTTTTGAATAGGACCTCGAAGGAGTGGATCAAGTTTAGCTAATTGATAGAAGGGAGCCAAATCAGTATTTAAATCAAACCATTCAGTTACATAGTTAGCTACAGCGTTGCATATCCACTTTTCAGAGATATAGGATTCTCCTAAAAAACGTATTTGAATAGTATCATCCGTATTCATACTAATCTCAACTAAAGGATTTACATCGTGAACAGGGATAACTTTATAAATTTTGTTATCTTCAATGTGAAACATACATTCATTGTTAGAGCGGGATAGATAGCGCAAATTTTCTTGGAAACTAAATTCTGTTGGAACTGCTAAAGTTAATGCGTTATTATATTTTGCTGTCATATGAATTCCACCTGTAACTTTTCTAATGCAAGCAATTCTTTCTTCATTTCTAATCCCCCTCTAAAACCAGTTAGTTTACCATTCTTCCCGATAACACGATGACAAGGAATTGTAATGAGAAGAGGGTTGGCAGCAATAGCAGAAGCAACGGCACGTACAGCTTTAGGTTTTTGAATTCTTTCGGCAATTTCTGTATAAGAATATGTGTTTCCATAAGGAATTTCACGTACCGTATTCCAAACAGATAATTGAAAGTCAGTTCCGTAAGCATCGATAGAGAATGTAAAAGTTTCTCGCTTGTTTTCTAAATACTCGATAATTTCTTTCGTATATATTTGCAAGTAATCTGGACTATGGATCAATATATGATGGGGTAGTTTTTTGCTAGCCCATATATTTAATTCTTCAAAGTTTTCGTTTTGTGATCCAATGAAACATAGTCCATTTTCAGTCGCAGCAATATGAAAATGCCAATTTTTATGTGTAAGTAGTGTCCAATATATATAATTATTTTTGTAGGAATTCATTATTGTATCCCTCTTTCATTTCGTTCTTTTTTCGATATTCAGTAGGAGTAAATCCGGTTTTCTTTTTAAATAAAGTTGCGAAATACTCCGGGTTTTCTATCCCGACAGCAGTACTAATTTCTTTAATAGATTGATTTGTATTTGATAGATATTCTTCTGCTTTAACAATCCTGAATTGTTGTATATATTCTATTGGACTTATTCCTGTCATTTTTTTGAAAGTACGTTGTAAATGAAAGGGGCTACCATGGCACATTTCCGCAAGTATGTCGAGAGTTAATAATTCTTCAAAGTGCTTTTCAATATAATTTTTAATTTGTTCTATCCACTCTTCATTAGGTAAAGTGAGCCCATTTGGTTTACAACGTTTGCATGGGCGAAAGTTTTCACTTAATGCTTGATTTGCATGAAGAAAAATTCGTACATTGTTTTTATTCGGTATTCTTGATTTGCATGACGGCCTGCAAAAGATTCCGGTTGATTTCACGGCATAAAAGAATTTGTTATCATAGGAAGAATCATTATGAATAATTGCTTGCCAATGCTCACTTGTTAACGTAAACCCTTCATTGTGCAAAGAACATCACCTCTGAAATTAGTATAACCTGAATAATGTACGTATGTATGTATTCACAAATGTAAGAGCAAGATTACAAAGGTGAAAATATGATTGTTTTTCTATTTTGTGATAGCATGAAATTTGGAAATAAACATCAAGAGGAGGACTATAAATGAAGTTCATTTCATGGAATGTAAATGGTTTACGTGCAGTTATCGCAAAAGGTGGATTTTTAGAATATCTCGAGGAATCTAATGCAGATATATTTTGTTTACAAGAGATTAAATTACAAGATGGGCAAATCGATTTAAATCCAGAGGGATATTATACATATTGGAATTATGCTGTGAAAAAAGGCTATTCAGGAACGGCTATTTTCACGAAAAAAGAACCGCTTTCTGTTACTTATGGTTTGGGCATTGAAGAGCATGATCAAGAAGGACGAGTTATTACTTTAGAGTTCGAAAATTTTTACATAATTACGTTATATACACCAAATTCAAAACGAGGATTAGAACGATTAGATTACAGAATGAAATGGGAAGATGATTTCCGGGCGTATATTAAACGATTAGATGAGAAAAAACCAGTTATTTTTTGCGGAGACTTAAACGTTGCTCATAAAGAAATAGATTTGAAAAATCCAAAAAGTAATCGTAAAAATCCTGGGTTTTCTGATGAAGAAAGAGAGAAGTTTACATGTATTTTAGAAGAAGGATTTATTGATACGTATCGTCATCTATATCCTGATCAGGAAGGCGCATATTCGTGGTGGTCGTATCGAATGGGAGCGAGAGCAAAAAATATTGGATGGCGTTTAGATTATTTTGTTGCTTCCGAAAGAATGAAAGACCAAATAACAGAGGCGAAAATTAATAGTGAAGTAATGGGATCAGACCATTGCCCAGTTGAATTACATATAAATTTCTAAAAAAAGAAGTATCCCCCTAAGATTAGGCGGATACTTCTTTTTTAATTCAGTTTGTTAAAATTTTTCAAATCTTTCTTGAAATAATTGCATATTAAATATATACTTAGTAACGATAATCATTATCAATGGAAAAGATTATCAATGGATGAGGTGTAAAAGAATTATATCCTAGGGGAAGTGAACGAGAATGAGTTCTGGATAGAATTATTAATCTAATGAAATATATATGTAAGACAAGTTTCATATAGTTAAATTTTATTGAGAATATAGTTTTGAAAACTCGAGAGGAGATATATAAAGATGAATAAGAAGTTATTTACATTAGGGATGGTTACAGTTTTAAGTGTAGGACTAGCAGCATGTAATAGTGCGGATAAGACTTCAGGAGAAAAAACACAACAGACAAAGGCTAGTGAGACGAAAAAAGACGAAAAACGAAAAATTACATACTTAGGTAAAGAATATACAGTACCAGCAAAAGTAGATAAAATTGCGACAGCTAGTTTAGAGTCAATGGAAGATGCAGCGGTACTTGGAATTAAACCAGTAGGTGCGATTACTGTAGGTGGAAAATTACCAAAGTATCTTGAGAAAGATTTAGAAGGTGCGAAATCTGTTGGTGAGAAAATGCAACCAAATTTCGAAACATTACTTCAATTAAAACCAGATGTTATTACATCAAGTACGAAATTCCCAGCAGAAACAGCTGAAAAGTTTACGAAAGTAGCTCCGACATTCCCGGTATCACACGTTTCAACAAATTGGGAAGATAACTTAAAGTTAATGGGAGAATTAACTGGTAAAAAAGATAAAGCAGAAAAAATTATTAAAGATTACAATGCGGATGCTGAAAAAGCAAAAGCAAAACTAGGAGATAAGTTAAAAGACAAAAAAGTACTTGTCATTAGACTAAGAGCAAACGAATTATTCCTATATCCAGAAGGAGTGTACTTCAACCCTGTAATTTATAAAGATCTTGGATTAACTGCTCCAGAACAATTGAAAACAGTAAAAGCACAAGAGAAAATCTCATTTGAAAAACTTGCTGAACTTAACCCAGATTATATTTTCTTACAATATGAGACAACTGAAAATAAAAACCCGGAAGTGCTAGAAGAAATTGAAGGCAATCCAATTTGGCAAAGTATGAATGCTGCGAAAGAAAAGAAAGTATTTGTAAACGTTGTGGACCCAATGGCACAAGGTGGTACAGCTTGGAGTAAAACAGCATTCTTAAAAGAAGCAGTGAAAAATTTATCTAAATAATATAATAAGTAAGGTGCGTTGAATGATATGCAGAAAACGAATGCGGTACCAGTAACCATTTTATGTATAGCGCCCGTATTGATTTTATTTACAGTTATACTTTCTGTATTATATGGTGCGAAAAACATCGATGCTCAAACAGTGTGGAATGCATTATTTCATTTTGATTCAAGCGATGTAAATCATAATATTATTATTACTTCACGTTTGCCAAGGGTAGTTGCAGCTCTTTTAGTCGGAGCATTTCTAGCCATATCAGGAGCACTTATGCAGGGGATGACAAGAAACTATCTTGCATCCCCTTCTATTATGGGTGTGACGGATGGGGCAGCCTTTGTTATTACACTTTGTATGATTTTTCTTCCAGGAATGTCCTCAATTGGCATGGTTTTATGTTCAATGATTGGTTCTGCACTCGGAGCCGGTATTGTGTTTGGTTTTGGTTCGCTTCTTCAAAATGGCTTATCACCAGTTCGGTTAGCAATTATAGGGACAGTTATTGGAACATTTTTAAGCAGTGTATCTGCTGCAATGGCTTCATATTTCCAAATTTCTCAAAATGTTAGTTTTTGGTTTAATGCAAAATTAGATCAAGTCGATCCTAATATAATTAAAATCACGATACCTTTTGGGATAATAGGAATAGTTTTAGCTCTGTTAATCTCAAAATCTATTACTATTCTTTCTTTAGGAGAAGAAGTTTCTATTAATCTAGGACAGCGTACAAAACTAGTTAAAGCGATGGCTATTTTATCAGTTATCTTTTTAACAGGAACTGCAGTTGCTTTAGTGGGGAAAGTTGGTTTTGTAGGTTTAATTATTCCGCACATTACTCGCTTTATAATTGGGGTAGATTATAAATGGATTTTACCATGTGCAGGCGTTATTGGCGGCGTTTTTTTAGCATTATGTGACGTTTTAAGTAGATTTGTAAATTATCCATTTGAAACGCCAATCGGAGTCGTAACATCTTTAATTGGAATTCCTTTCTTCCTTTATTTAATCCGTACAAGAGGAGGAGAGAGACATGCTTAAAAGCTCAAGTCAACGTTTTGGAATGACGATGGGGATTATTATATTTTTAATACTATGTGCTATTTACATAAGTTTAACGAATGGTACGTTTGATATTACAATTACAGATGTATTTAAAACACTCCTTAGAATAGATCCAGTGCCAGACCATGATTTAGTTATTTTTGAGTTTCGTCTTCCGCGCATTGTAATTGCTGGATTAGTAGGATTAGGTCTCGGCGTTGCCGGTGCTGTAATTCAAGGGATTACGAGAAATGGATTGGCGGACCCAGGTATTTTAGGCGTAAATGCCGGAGCAGGAACAGCCATCGTTATTTTTATGTTTTTCTTTCAAGGACAATTAAAAAGTACAGACTGGGTTTCTATTATGATGATGCCAATGTTTGGTTTAGTGGGCGGATTAGGTGCAGCTATCATTATTTATCTGTTTTCTTGGAAAAACGGTAAGTTAGATTCGCAGCGTCTTTTATTAACAGGGATTGCGATTGGATCAGGATTTGGAGCCTTTTCTATGTACTTATCACTCAAAATGAAGTCAACTGATTTTGAAATGGCTGCAGTATGGGTGTCTGGAAGTATTTATAATGCAAACTGGAAATATATTATTGCTATGTTGCCATGGCTTATTATATTAATTCCTCTCATACAAAAGAAAGCTTATTTATTAGATTTATTTCAATTGGAAGAAACGAGTATTACAAGTTTAGGTGTTTCAGTAGAAAGAGAGAAATCAATTTTACTACTAAGTAGTATTGGACTTGTGAGCGCATGTGTTGCTGTTTCAGGAAGTATTGGTTTCATTGGACTAATGGCACCGCATATAGCGAAACGACTTGTCGGTATTCAGCATAAGCATATCATTCCGACGTGCGGAGTAATCGGAATGTTCCTTGTAATTGCTTCAGACTTTATTGCAAAAACAGTTTTCACACCTGTAGAGTTACCAGTTGGAATCGTTATTTCTATTGTCGGTGTACCTTATTTCTTATATTTACTTTATAAGGCGAAAGCGTAAGAGGAGGAATAAAAGTGAGTATTTTAAGTACAAAAAATTTAGAAACAAGTTATGAAAAGCTTACAGTGTTTCGCGATTTAAATGTGGAAATACAAGAAGGAAAAGTAACGACAATTATAGGACCAAACGGGTGCGGTAAATCGACACTGTTAAAAACAATGGGAAGAATTTTAAAGCAAAAGAGCGGTAAAGTATATTTGCAAGGACAGGATTTAAATACAATTCCAACGAAAGAAATTGCGAAGCAGTTAGCTTTACTCCCGCAAACTCCAATTGCGCCAGGAGAGCTGAAAGTAGAAGAATTAATTTCTTATGGACGTTATCCACATCGAAATAATGTAAATAAGCTAACTTCAAAAGATAAAGAGATGATTGACTGGGCATTAGATATAACGAAAACTTCTGAATTTCGAACGAGACAAATTGCAAATTTATCAGGCGGTCAACGACAAAAGGTATGGCTAGCGATGGCGTTAGCACAAGAGACAGAAGTGTTACTACTAGATGAACCAACTACATATCTTGATATGTCTCATCAATTAGATGTATTACAAATTGTAGAAAAATTAAACAAAGAGCATAATTGTACGGTCGTAATGGTACTACATGATATTAACCATGCAGCGAGGTTTTCAGATGAAATTATTGCAATGAAGGAAGGGGAAATCGTTACAACTGGTAGCCCAGAAGAAATCATTACAAATGAAGTGTTAAAAGAAGTATTTCATATTGATGCACGTGTCATGATTGATCCGTATAATGGGTCTCCTGTTTGTTTTGGATACGATAGCGTTGTACCTCAAGATGAAAAAGTGGGAATATATGTAACGAGTTAAGGGGGGATATAAGATGAATACTACTATTGAAAAACAGCAGATTATAACATCTAATACAGAGCAGTGGAACATGTATTCAAAATTAGAAGGTAAGGAATATCAAATTCATATTTCAAAGCCGAGACAGCCAGCACCAGAGTCAGGATATCCTGTTATATACGTATTAGATGGCAATGCCTTTTTTCAAACATTCCATGAAGCAGTTAAAATACAATCAGTTAGAGCAGAAAAAACAGGTGTTTCACCAGCCGTTATAGTAGGGATTGGTTATCGTATTGAAGGGGCATTTTCAGGTGAAGAAAGGTGCTATGATTTTACGCCTAGCGTAATTTCAAAAGATGCGCCTTTAAAACCAGACGGTAAACCGTGGCCTAAAACAGGAGGTGCGCATAACTTCTTTACTTTTATAGAAGAAGAACTGAAACCTCAAATTGAAAAACATTATAAAATTAATGAAAGAAAACAAACATTATTTGGGCATTCGCTAGGTGGTCTATTTGCTTTACATATATTATTTACAAACGTAAATGCCTTTCAAAATTACTTTATTAGTAGTCCATCTATTTGGTGGAATAACCAATCTGTGCTTGAAAAAGAAGAGAATCTTATAAATGAATTAAACAATGCAAAAGTTAAAACAGGAGTATTTCTTACAGTTGGTTCACTAGAACGAGAGCATATGGTTGTAGGTGCAAACGAATTATCAGAGCGCCTTCTTCAGGTAAAAAACGACCAGTTTCGATTTGCGTTTTATGAGGCTGAAGGGGAAAATCATGCATCTATTGTGCCGACTTCTTTAAGTAAAGGATTAAGATTTATTAGTTACCTATAAATTGAAATGAATATCTAATAAAATGCAAACAAAAGGCTCTGGGAAATTCTCCATAGCCTTTTGTTTGTGCAAGTAGAATTGTCCTTTTTGAAAGTTTTGTTTCAACTTTTCGTCTAAAGAGACAAAAAGTTGTCACAATTCGGTCACAATTAGCATAAACATAAAATAGACGAAATGAACTTATTTCCAAAAGGCTTGGTTTATTACAAGCAGGATTCGTAGAGCTGAAAAAGCATGGATGAAAAGTTCACTATATTCCCAAGGAGGTAGATCGTATGAAAACTATTCTTGCTATCGCTGGACTTATTTGGGTTTTATCGCATGGCATCCCAATTTATGAAGGAGAACAAATTCGCAGTGCTCTGAATAAAAATTTTAATGAATATCATATCATTGATCGGCAAGATAATGTTGTGACAGTTCGAGTGAATGATTGTTTTCATACGGTAACCGTTGAAGGAACTTCAGTAGTGAATGATACAAAAGTATGTGATCAGCAATAATTATATAGGGAGAAAAAAGTCTCAATTCAAATATGTGAAGATTGAGGCTTTTATATTTGTAGACGAATAATAAGCGGGGATGGATAATCCTCGCTTATTATTGTTTTAATTTATTGGATTTTGATCGGACATATAATGATTTTTTGACAAAAAGGAAAGGGTATCATGAAAATTGAGACTGAGAAGCTAATAATGTGTTAAGAATAATCATAAAGTGGAAATATACTCATATGGGGTATCATACATAGATATTTAATGCTATAATTGGTATACTCATAAAATCAATTGTTTTATTGGATGAAGAGAACTTTTAAGAAGGTGATAATATGGATCATAAAGAGCATGAATCAGTAACACATAGATCAGAAAAAGAAAAAGAGCAAATTATAAATAGATTGAAGAGAATCGAAGGACAAGTTCGTGGTATTCAAAATATGATTGAAAATGATCGTTATTGCGTGGATATTTTAGTGCAAATTTCAGCGATTAATGCAGCAATGAAAAAAGTAGGGATGGGTGTTCTCAAAAACCATACGAATCATTGTGTTTCGGGTGCTATTAAAAACGGTAATGGTGACGAAGCAATTGAAGAATTAATGACAGTATTTGAACGTTTTTCAAAAGCGTAAGAACAAGCTAGTATGTAACTGGCTTGTTTTTTTATTTACCTCTATATAGGATTTCGAGGTATTGGTGTGAAAAAGTGTGTGTAAAATAAATTTTTAGAAAATAATTGAAAAATCATGACACAAAACCATTGATTACCTTAGGGGGGTATGGTAAGATGAGGTTGTGATTAACAAACAATGAATAAACAAGAGGAGGATTTTAAATGGAACAGTTAACATTAAAAGTTGAAGGTATGTCTTGTGGACATTGTGTAAATGCTATCGAAAGCAGTGTGAAAGAGTTAAACGGTGTTGAACAAGTGAAGGTTCAATTGGCAGAAGGAACTGTTGAAGTTACTATCGATTCGTCTGCTATAACATTAAAAGATATCGTTGCTGTAATCGAAGATCAAGGATACGATGTTCAATAATTATTTTTTAGATATGGAAATAAATCGTACTTTATAGGAAGTACGATTTATTTTGCTAATAATTATACCTCATAAGGGTATGTAGAGGTGAGAGACATGAATGAAAAAAAAGAGGCCAATCTTCAAATATCAGGAATGACATGTGCGGCGTGTGCAAATAGAATTGAAAAAGGTCTAAAAAAAGTAGAAGGTGTTCATGATGCAAATGTAAATTTTGCACTTGAAAAAACAAAAATAATGTATGATCCCCAAAAAACAAATCCACAACAATTTAAGGAAAAAGTTGAATCGTTAGGATATGGAATTTTAAGTGATAAAGCTGAATTTACTGTTTCAGGAATGACATGCGCAGCATGTGCCAATAGAGTAGAAAAGCGTTTAAATAAATTAGAAGGTGTGAATGAAGCGACAGTAAATTTCGCTTTGGAAACGGCTACAGTAGATTTTAATCCTGATGAAGTTAATGTAAATGAAATGAAGAGTGCAATTACAAAATTAGGATATAAATTGGAAGTGAAATCAGATGAGCAAGATGGATCAACTGATCATCGCTTACAAGAAATTGAGCGACAAAAGAAGAAGTTTATCATTTCGTTTATTTTATCATTCCCGTTACTGTGGGCAATGGTAAGTCACTTCTCATTTACATCGTTTATTTATTTACCTGATATGCTTATGAATCCTTGGGTGCAGCTAGCTCTTGCAACACCAGTTCAATTTATCATTGGTGGACAGTTTTATGTTGGGGCTTATAAAGCGTTACGTAATAAAAGTGCTAACATGGATGTTCTTGTGGCGCTTGGAACATCGGCTGCTTATTTCTATAGTGTATATTTAAGCATTCAATCTATCGGTTCTTCGGAACATATGACAGATTTATATTTTGAAACAAGCGCGGTACTTATTACACTAATTATTTTAGGTAAATTATTTGAAGCAAAAGCAAAGGGACGTTCATCAGAAGCAATTAAAAAATTGATGGGTTTACAAGCAAAGACAGCTACAGTTGTGCGAGATGGAACAGAAATGAAAATTTTAATCGAAGAAGTAGTAGCTGGTGATATCGTTTATGTAAAGCCTGGTGAAAAAATTCCGGTAGATGGTGAGATTGTAGAAGGGAAATCAGCAATTGATGAATCGATGTTAACGGGTGAAAGTATTCCAGTTGATAAAACAATTGGGGATTTAGTAATCGGTTCTACAATGAATAAAAATGGATTTTTAAAAGTGAAAGCAACTAAGGTAGGAAGAGATACTGCATTAGCTCAAATTATTAAAGTAGTAGAAGAGGCTCAAGGTTCAAAAGCTCCTATTCAAAGGGTAGCAGATCAAATTTCAGGTATTTTCGTACCGGTTGTAGTTGTAATTGCTATTATTACATTTGTAGTGTGGATGATATTTGTTACACCAGGTGATTTTGGCGGGGCACTTGAGAAAATGATAGCAGTACTTGTTATCGCATGTCCATGTGCACTAGGTCTTGCGACACCTACATCTATTATGGCTGGATCAGGAAGATCAGCTGAGTATGGCATTTTATTTAAAGGCGGGGAGCATTTAGAAGCAACGCATCGATTAGATACAGTTATTCTAGATAAAACAGGTACTGTGACAAATGGGAAACCAGTGTTAACAGATGTAATTGTAGCAGATGGATTCCACGAAGAAGAGATACTACGTTTAGTAGGTGCGGCAGAAAAAAATTCTGAACACCCACTCGCAGAAGCGATTGTAGAAGGAATTAAAGAAAAGAAAATTGATATCCCAAGTTCAGAAACGTTTGAAGCGATTCCGGGATTCGGTATCGAATCAGTTGTAGAAGGGAAACAACTATTAATTGGTACACGTCGATTAATGAAGAAATTCGATATTGATATTGAAGAAATTTCTAAATCGATGGAAGAGCTAGAACGAGAAGGAAAAACAGCAATGCTTATTGCGATCAATAAAGAATATGCTGGTATAGTGGCTGTTGCAGATACTGTAAAAGATACTTCAAAAGCAGCAATCGCTAGACTGAAGAAAATGGGTCTAGACGTTGTTATGATTACAGGAGATAATACACAAACTGCTCAAGCAATCGCTAAGCAAGTTGGTATTGATCACGTAATTGCAGAAGTATTACCAGAAGGAAAAGCAGAAGAAGTGAAAAAACTTCAAGCGCAAGGTAAGAAAGTAGCAATGGTTGGAGATGGAATAAATGATGCACCTGCTCTTGCTACGGCGGATATCGGTATGGCAATTGGAACAGGAACGGATGTAGCGATGGAAGCAGCAGATATTACGTTAATTCGTGGTGATTTAAATAGTATTGCTGATGCAATCTTTATGAGTAAGATGACGATAAGAAATATTAAGCAAAATTTATTCTGGGCACTAGCTTATAACGGCTTAGGAATCCCGATTGCAGCGTTCGGCTTCTTAGCACCTTGGGTTGCAGGAGCGGCTATGGCATTTAGTTCTGTATCGGTCGTATTAAATGCATTACGATTGCAAAGAGTGAAATTAAAATAATAAAAATGTAAATCTATAGAGTAATTGAATATGCTTTTAAACAAAAAACAATACTTTGAAATAAGTATTGTTTTTTGTTTATATAGGAAGAAAAAAGTTATAATAAAGCAGAAATATTGAATCGTAAATGGTAGAAAAGTTAAATGATAGTTTAGTAAGGAGGCTCAAATATGTTAAAAGATACGATCATTAGGACATTCCATAAAGACGATTTAGACCAAGTATTACAGTTGTTCTATGAAACAGTTCATACAATTAATGCAAAAGATTATAACGTGTTACAGTTACAGGCATGGGCATCAGATCAACTAGATAGGGAAAGCTGGTTAAAGTCTTTAGAGAAGAATATTAGTTATGTAGCGGATCATAACGGTGTGATAGTCGGATTTGGAGATTATAATGAGGATTATTACGTAGATCGCTTATTTACACATAAAGATTATCAAGGGAAAAGGATAGCTTCATCCATATTACAGAAGTTAGAAAAAGAAGCAGTGAACTTGGGACATAGGGAGATATATACAGAGGCGAGTATTACAGCAAAACCTTTCTTTGAAAGTAAAGGTTTTATTTGCATAAAGGAACAAAAGAAACAGCATAATGGTCAGATTTTTATTAATTATATAATGAAAAAATAGCCCTCTCGTAAACGAGAAGGCTATTTTTCATTATTTTACAGCTTCTTTTAGTTCTTTACCAGCTTTGAAAGCAGGTACTTTAGAAGCTGCGATTTGCATTTCTTCACCAGTTTGTGGGTTACGGCCTGTACGAGCAGCTCTTTCGCGAACTTCGAATGTACCGAATCCGATAAGTTGTACTTTTTCACCAGCAGCTAAAGTGTTAGTGATTGATTCTACTACAGTTTGTACAACTACAGTAGCTTCTTTTTGAGAAATCTCAGCATTTTGTGCTACGTTTTTAATTAATTCTGTTTTGTTCATGTTTTTCACCTCATATGTAAATAATGCTATTTAAGTTGTTATTATAACGTATAAAACATTCGAGAACAAGTGTACGTACATATATTCGCAAAAAAAATGAAATTTGTAATATTTTTAGAGTCACTTTATAGACCTCTAATTTAAGCCGATACAGATTTGTTCTTTATTTCATTCTTCTCTTTATTTAGAGATAGTTTCTTATTATAAGATATGAAATAAGGTAATGCTACAAAGAACATACCGCCTACTAAGTTTCCGAAGAAAACAAAAATGAAGTTTGGAAAATATTCAGCCCAAGTTAAATGACCGGAAAAAATTGCAGCTGGGATGACAAACATATTGGCTACAACGTGTTGAAATCCAATCGCAACAAAAGTCATAACTGGGAACCAAATGCCGATAATCTTTCCGATAAATTCTTTACTTCCCATACTGAGCCAAACAGCTAAACAAACGAGCCAATTACATCCGATTGCAGAAATGAAAGCTTGTAGTGGTGTATCTTGTAGTTTAGCTTGCGCAATAGAAATTGTTTTCGCTAAAAAAGCTCCCTCTGTTAATCCGACGATATGACCGAAAAAATAAGCAACGAATACAGCACCTATGAAGTTGCTAAACGTAACAATAACTAAATTTCGAATGAAGTGAAATAAGTCAATTTTTTTATGAAGCCACGCCATTGAAACGGTCATCATATTTCCAGTTACTAACTCACCGCCTGCAAGAATAACGAGTATAAGTCCGATAGGGAATACAGCAGCACCTAGAAAACTAGTAAATGATCCCCAAGACTTTGGCATTGTTCCAATAACATGAATATCGAGTAAATACCCTAATGCTATGAAAGCACCGCCAAAAAAACCGAGAATTAGCATAGGGAGTAATGATAAATGAGCTTTTTTTCTTCCAGAATTAGCAGCAAGTTCCGTAATTTCTTCTGGTGTAAATACAGACATGAATAATCTCTCCTTAATAAAATGATAAAAATAAATGGAACATTTTTAAGAATCTATGTATTATAAAAATATGTTATGACTTCTGTATAAATTTGTCAAAGTGAGCAGGGGTGGAATTGGATATAACTAATGTTGTTCGTGTTGTCACATTAATGTAACAATAAGGCTTTAAAGTACGTCTAGAGGTGAGAACATGAATACGTATCATGTAAAAGAAGAACAAAAAAAATCAATCGTCAAGATATCTATAATCAGTTTCATAAGTATAGTAATGATTTCTATAAGTTTGTATTTCTATGCGACAGAAATAGAACGAAAACTAGTAACAGTTACGTGGAATGAAATAGAAGCTTCTACAATTCCTAAAGAGTTTAATAATAAAAAAATATTGCAGTTCTCAGATGTACATTTAGGGCCAGAATTCACATTGAAACAACTAGAAAATTTGGTGGAGAAGATGAATGCATTAAGTCCAGATGTAGTAGTTTTCACAGGGGATTTAATAGATAAGTTTGGATCGTATAAAGCAGAAAGAGAAGAAGCGAAAAGTATTTTACAGAAAATACATGCGCCCTTAGGGAAATATGCTGTGTTTGGGAATCATGACAGGGGCGGTGGAGGTAGTTTATTTTATAAAAAGTATATGGAGGAAGCTGGTTTCTCTGTGTTAGTAAATGAAGTGCAGAAAATTAAAGCGGAAAACGGTAAATATATTACAATATCAGGTTTGGATGATTTCTTATTAGGTAAGCCGCAAATAGACTCGACTTTAAAACATGTAAGGCAACAAGATTTCAATATGCTATTAGTACATGAGCCGGATGTTGTAGATAAAGTAGCTCGTTATCCGGTTGATTTTCAAATGTCAGGACATAGTCACGGAGGACAAGTTCAAATTCCTTTTATAGGTCCATTAATTACTACAAAACTAGCTGAAAGTCATGTTGAAGGTATGTATGAATTAGAAGGGAAGAATAAGCAGTTACATTTATACGTAAATCGTGGTATTGGGACAACTCGAATGCCTGTTAGATTTTGGAGTGTGCCTGAACTTTCAGTATTTGTGTTGAAGCAAAATAGTAACTTGCCTATTCAATAGTAGCAGGACTTTCAGAGAAAGTTCTCTTTTTTATTGATTAAAAACAGAATATTATGTAACTTTTATTTAAAGTGTTAAAAAAGAAAGGGGAATTTCTATGATAGAAACATGGCATAAAGAATTGGAAAGTTTATATAACCAAATGGTTTTGTGGCGAAGAGATTTTCATCAATACCCAGAGCTATCGTTTCAAGAAATAGAAACGCCGAAAAAAATAGCTAAAATCTTAAAAAGTTTTCATATTGATGTGACAACAGATGTTGGGGGAAGAGGGGTAATCGGTGTAATTGAAGGTGAAAGACCTGGAGAGACGATGGCGTTACGTGCTGATTTTGATGAACGCGCGATGTTAATTGGTGGTAAATTACTTTTAAGCCTTGTAAATAGTTATGTAAGAGATCGAAAAAAATCTCTTCATCATGTAGAAGTGAAAAAGTAATTTACATAAATAAAAAACAACAATAGGTCCTATAACCTATTGTTGTTTTTTATTATTTTTGAAAGGGAATAGCATCGAAATATGTTCTAGAGTTACTAGAGAATTCAAAGTTATTTTTTGCATCCCAATTAATAGACCAAGACATTAGACCGCGGAAGGCAGGATAGCCACTTTGATTTGAAAGTTTATACTTTCCGCCGAAAGGAATGCCTTTAATGATATAATCTAAAGCTTTTTTCATTTCAGTTGGAGAAATATATCCGCCACTTGGAGCTGCCGCTGGTGCTGCAGGGAGTCCAATCATTACTTGATCCGAACGAAGAGCTGGGAAAATGTTATTTGCATTACCTCCTACTGGAAAACCATGTAAGAGCATATCTGCCATAGCGACTTCGTAGTCTGCAGTACCTTGATTGTAGTTATTACCGTCCATTCCAATGCCACTGCCAGCATTATAGTGTTGAACGTGAATGTATGTTAGTTTATCTTTCACTCCGTAAATAATTGGTAAATATGCACCCCAGATGCTTCCGTATGCGCTATAACCACCTTGAACATAAGCTGTTTCAGGAGCCATGCTTAATAGAAAATCTGGACCATAATGATCAGAGATTGTTCGAATAGCTGAAATAAGATTTACGATTTGAGGAGTAGTTGGGTTTTTGAAATTAGTGTCATTTCCATTTAAGTAAATACCTGATTCAAGGTCAATATCTATTCCATCAAAATCGTATTTATCGATCAGAGATTGTATGGAATTAATAAAACGTTGCTTAGCAGCATTGTCAGGAAGTAAAACGACCCCATTTTGTCCGCCTATTGAAAGAACTACTTTCTTTCCTTTACTTTTTAAATAAGAAATATCTGATTTGAACTCTGCATCTGTACCATATACAGGAGAAAATTCAACAGTGGAACGGTCACCACCAGTTTCACCGAAAGATACGTTGATTACATCCCATTTTGATGAAACGTCTTTTAATTTAATAATGCCAGTACCGTTATCGAAGTTATGCCAGTATCCAACGAGTAATTTTGATCCTAAATTGTTTGCTGCTTGTGCTTGAAAGGAAACCAGCGGTAGCAGTAAGAAGATTACTAAAGTACAACAAATGAATTTGAACTTGTTTAACATATTAACACTCCTATACAAAAAGTTGTCTAGATGTATAATCTTGTCAATTTAATAATATCTGAAAATTCTTCCTTTTGTAAGGTGGCTATAATTTTCTCAACAATTGTGCATGGAAAAATATTAAACCTAATGTAATAATTTCTATAGGAGATTGCATTACAATTGTTAATTTCAGAATATTTTGATATATTTTAAAGTATGGGACAAGGTTTTTCGCATAATACTCTTACATAAATTTCAAAATTAAGTTTGGAAGGGGATGTACAAGAGTTGGATAAAAATCTTAAGAAAGACCTCAAAATACGCCACATTACAATGATCTCAATTGGCGGCGTAATAGGAGCTGGTTTGTTTGTTGGGAGCGGTGCAGTTGTGCATTCAGCAGGACCGGGCTCTATCGTTTCATATGCTTTAGCAGGCCTACTAGTTATTTTCGTTATGAGAATGTTAGGAGAAATGGCGGCTATTAACCCGACAAGTGGTTCATTTGCAACATATGCACGAGAAGCAATTGGGCCATGGGCAGGTTATACAATTGGATGGCTATATTGGTTTTTCTGGGTAATTGTTATTGCGATTGAAGCCACAGCAGGTGCTGGTATTATTCAATACTGGATTCCAGAAATCCCACTCTGGTTATTAAGCCTAATATTAACGATTTTATTAACATTGACGAATGTTTTTTCGGTGAAATCATTTGGAGAGTTTGAATATTGGTTTTCTTTTATTAAAGTAATTAGTATTGTTTTGTTCCTTTGTCTTGGACTAGCTGTTATTTTAGGATTTGTACCAGGAACGGAAGCACCTGGTACTTCGAATTTAGTAGGACAAGGAGGATTTATGCCAAACGGTATAAGTTCGGTGCTACTTGGAATTACTGTCGTTATATTTTCATTTATGGGATCTGAGATTGTTGCAGTAGCAGCTGGTGAATCTGCTGAACCTGTAAAAGCAGTTAAAACAGCAACAAATAGCGTGATTTGGCGTATTCTCGTATTTTTCATTGGATCTATCGCTGTAGTTGTTACACTTCTTCCATGGAATTCAGCGAACATACTAAAAAGTCCGTTTGTAGCGGTACTGGAACATATAGGAATACCAGCGGCAGCACAAATTATGAATTTTATCGTTTTAACAGCTGTACTTTCATGTTTAAATTCGGGTTTATATACAAACTCAAGAATGCTTTTTTCGATGGCAGAAAGAGGAGATGCTCCAAAGGCGTTTTTGAAATTAAACAGTAGTGGTGTTCCAGTCCGGGCAGTTTTATTCGGAACGTTCTTCGCTTATATTGGAGTTGTTTTTAGCTACATATCTCCAGATAAAGTCTTTTTATTTTTAGTGAATGCATCTGGCGGGATTGCGTTACTCGTTTATCTCGTTATTGCTGTTTCGCATTTAAAGATTCGTAAAAAAATGGGAAGAGTGGAACAACAAAATTTGAAAGTGAAAATGTGGTTCTTCCCGTATGTGACGTATGTTACAATTGCAGCTATTATAGTAGTTTTAGTTGCGATGCTTGCAATTGAATCTTTACGTTCACAAGCACTTTTGACGATGCTTGTTACAGTTCTTATAATCATTTCTTATTTTCTTTTTAATAGAAATAAAAATAGTACAGTGTTGAATACTAAAAGTAAGAATGAGGAATCTGTTCGATTCTAATTTCTTGTTTTCTAAGAAATGCTACATCCAATCATTAGTAGAAAAGATTCATATATAAGTAAAGAAAAGAGTAATTACTATTGTCATAGTGAATATAAACTTTTTTCTTGACTTTTTATACGAAGGCGAGCAAAATGGTAAAAAAGGAAGGGGGGATGAAGATGGAAGAGTACGTATTAGAGCTGTATAACCTGTTATATACGACAGAATGGCAAGATATTGTTTCGTTTCTAGGAATCGTATTTTGTATGAAGATTGTAATTGTATATATGGAAGAGCAAGGTATGTTCTATTCTTTCTCATCCCCGTTCGATGTGCAACGCGAGCCGTTGCTGAACTATGCCAAGGTAAATTACGAACAATTTCCTTTTGTAGCTTTCTTTATGATTCGATTTATTACAGCAATTGTAAAGAAAAAGGAAAGTGACGATGAAGAGTGCCATTCAACTTGTAATATAGCGAATGTTTTTTAAGCTAAATACAAGGAGGAGATTTATATGTGGTTTCGATTTCTTATGATTGGTTTCTTTTCATTAACAGCAATTTCATTAATGGGATATCAAGTGTCTGAAATTTTTCAAGCATATAGCGATACATTTTTTAACAAAAACTAATCGCGTTGCTATTTGAATAATAAAGCGATAAAATCCTTCTTAAGAAGTTTTATTAAGAAGGATTTTTTCTTTGTTTTGTCTTGCTGTGTCAAACTATTGTCACATTTACACTGTGAATAGTATGTTAAAATAGTGAGGTTACGTATACATATTTGAAGGAAGAAGGAGTGACCATTTTGGTAGATCAATCAACAAATCAGAAAAGCTATGCTCCTATTGTGATAACGCTTTCTGTAATTGTAAATGCGATTATTTTATTTTTGTTCTTTGGACCTGTTGGCTATGAAGGAGAAGTACATTTTGATGTAACGATTTTACCAATGTTAAACGCAATTTTTAATAGTTTTACGTTCGTATTCTTATTAGCTGCTTTATATTCTATTATTAAGAAGAATGTGAAAATGCACCGTGGTTTCATCCTAGCAGCATTTATAACAACGTTGCTATTTTGTGTTTCGTATTTATCGTATCATTACTTAGCGCCAGCAACACATTTTGGTGGAGAAGGATTTATTAAATATGTGTATTTCATTATTTTAATTACACATATTATCCTAGCAGCAATTATTGTACCACTTGCATTGTTTGCACTTGTATTTGGTTTTACAAATCAATTAACACGTCACCGTAAAATTGTACGTTGGACGATGCCGATTTGGTTATATGTAAGTTTATCTGGTGTTATTGTTTACTTAATGATCTCACCTTATTACCAATAAAAAAATCTCAGCCTGTAGGCTGGGATTTTTTTATTAAGCAAATATTTTTGTGAAATGAAAAAAATATGGTATACAAAAGTATAGTTGCTTTTCATATAGAAGGGATGGTAAAGGAATATGCAAAATTTTGTATTTCGTAATCCAACGAAACTTATTTTCGGTAAAGGTCAATTAGAACAGTTAAAAACTGAAATTCCACATTTTGGTAAAAAAGTTCTTCTCGTATACGGGGGAGGCAGCATTAAAAGAAACGGTATTTATGATAATGTAATTTCTATTTTAAAGGATATAAATGCAGAAGTATTTGAATTGACAGGTGTTGAACCGAATCCACGTGTATCAACTGTAAAGAAAGGAATTCAAATTTGTAAAGATAATGGTGTTGAATTTATTTTAGCAGTTGGTGGAGGAAGTGTAATCGACTGTACGAAGGCAATTGCAGCTGGTAGTAAGTACGATGGAGATGTGTGGGATATTGTAACGAAAAAAACATTTGCTAGTGAGGCATTACCATTTGGTACTGTGCTTACTCTTGCAGCAACAGGATCTGAAATGAATGCTGGCTCTGTCATTACAAACTGGGAAACGAATGAAAAGTATGGTTGGGGTAGCTCAGTTACCTTCCCGCAGTTTTCAATTTTAGATCCAGTGCATACTGCTTCTGTACCGAAAGATCAAACAATTTATGGTATGGTGGATATTATGTCGCACGTATTAGAACAATATTTCCACCATGGAACAAATACAGAACTACAAGATCGTTATTGTGAATCTGTTTTAAAAACAGTAATTGAGACAGCTCCTAAGCTTTTAAGTGATCTAGAAAATTATGAGCATAGAGAAACTATTTTATATTGCGGTACTATGGCGTTAAACGGCATTTTAGCGATGGGAGTAAAAGGAGACTGGGCAACTCATAATATTGAGCATGCAGTTTCAGCTGTTCATGATATACCACACGGGGGTGGCCTTGCAATTCTATTCCCGCACTGGATGAAGCATGTTGTAGATGAAAATGTAAGTCGTTTTAAACAGTTTGCTATTTGTGTATTCGATGTAGAAACAGATGGAAAGACTGATCGAGAAATTGCGTTAGAAGGAATTGGGGCGTTACGTCAATTTTGGACTTCGATTGAGGCACCAGTAACATTATCTGATTACGCTATTGGTGAAAATGAAATTGATTTAATGGCGGATAAAGCGATGGCTTATGGCGAATTTGGTAACTTTAAAAAATTAAATAAAGATGATGTTTTCAGTATATATAAAGCTTCCTTATAAGTGAATTGAGTAAAGAAACCCATTTGATATAACGATCAAATGGGTTTCTTTTTTGTTGTTTATAACCGTTTTTGATTGTTTTTGGTTATTTGTGAATGTTTATGGTTGATTTTTGTGATCGTTTTCATTATACTGTAATCAAAGAAGAGGTGAGTAAAATGTTAACTCCTGAACGTCATCAAATGATATTACAACTTGTAAAAGAGCAGAAGGTTGTTAAATTACAACAATTAGTGGAAAGAACAGAAAGCTCTGAATCAACAATTCGTCGTGATTTAGCACAATTGGAAAAGCAAAGGTTATTAAAGAGAGTTCATGGTGGTGCTGCTGTTTTAACAGGAAAAGGACAGGAGCCAACGATGGTTGAAAAATCATCCAAAAACATTCAAATAAAACAACAAATTGCGAAGTATGCGGCTAACATAGTTGAACAAGGTGATTGTATTTATTTAGATGCAGGAAGTACAACATTTGAAATGATTCCATTTTTAATAAATAAAGATGTTACAGTCGTTACGAATGGACTTATGCATATTGAAGCTTTAGTTGAAAATAATATTCGTGCATATTTACTAGGCGGGATGATGAAGAGTAGGACGAAAGCTTTAATCGGTGCAATGGCGCAGGAAAGTATACAGAAATATCGCTTTGATAAATGTTTTTTAGGGGCGAATGGTGTACATGAACAGCTTGGTTTTACAACTCCAGATCCAGAAGAGGCACTTTTAAAGCAAATGGCATTAACATTAGCAAACGAAGGATATTTCTTAATTGATGAAAGTAAGTTTTCAGAAGTTGCGTTTGCGAAAATTGCCAATGTTGAAGATGCAAATATTATTACAAACCATTTAGAAATCGATTTAGAAAAATATAAAAGACAAACCAATGTAATTGAGGCTGATAAACAATGATCTATACAGTTACTTTAAACCCATCTATTGATTATGTAGTGCAAGTTAATACCTTCGATTTAGGAGAAGTAAATCGAGCGGAGAAAGATATGAAGTTTCCTGGAGGAAAAGGCATTAATGTTTCTCGCGTTCTTCATCGTTTAGGTGTTGAAAATGTAGCGCTTGGATTTACTGGTGGATTTACCGGTCAATTTATTAAAGATGTATTACATGATGAAGGGGTAATAATAAACTTCATCCAAGTAAATGAAGATACTCGAATTAATGTGAAAATAAAAGGGCAAGAAGAGACGGAATTAAATGGGCAAGGACCTAGTGTGACAAATGAGCAATTTGAACAATTAATGGAACAAATTGAAAGTATGCAAAAGGGAGATTGTGTTGTACTAGCTGGAAGTGTACCCGCGTCTATCCCAACTACTTTTTATGAATCAATCGCAGCGTTCGGAGCTGGAAAAGGCATTCGTGTAGTGGTAGATGCAAGTGGTAATGCGCTGCAGCATGTAATTAAAAACAAACCATTTTTAATAAAGCCAAATCATCATGAACTTGGTGAGTTATTTGGAGTAGAGATTTCAACAGTAGAAGATATTTTACCGTATGGAAGAAAATTAATTGAACAAGGTGTAGAGCACGTTATCGTATCAATGGCCGGAGATGGAGCTTTATTGTTTACGGCAGAAGGTATATATGAAGCAACTGTTCCAAAAGGTGTTGTAATTAATTCGGTTGGGGCTGGAGATTCTCTTGTTGCGGGATTTATAGGTAAATATGAACAGACAAAAGATATTGAAAAGGCATTTCAATATGGCGTTGCTACAGGGAGTGCAACAGCATTTTCAGCTGATTTATGTGAAAAGGAAAAAGTAGAAGAATTATTGTCGCAAGTAATTGTAACTAAGCGATAGGGGGAAGTAACATATGAAAATTACAGAACTATTAAAAAGGGATACAGTTATTATGAATTTGACAGCTTCAAATAAAGAAGCTGTCATAGATGAATTAGTTGAGAAATTAAACGGGGCAAATCGTTTAAATAGTAAAGCCGAATTTAAAGAAGCTATTTTAAAGCGGGAGTCACAAAGTACAACCGGCATTGGTGAAGGGATTGCTATACCTCATGCGAAAACAAAAGCTGTTAAGCAACCAGCGATTTGTTTTGGTAGAAGTGTAAGCGGTATCAACTATGAATCGCTTGACGGACAGTCTGCACATTTATTCTTTATGATTGCTGCGAGTGAAGGGGCGAATAATACTCATTTAGAAACGTTATCACGCCTATCTACACTATTAATGGATGAAGGGTTTCGTAAGCAATTGTTAGAAGCAAAGGATGAAGAGGAACTTCTTCGTTTATTTGATGAAAAAGAAAATGAAAAAGAAGAAGCTGATATTGAAGTTGCAAAACCAGAAGGAAATGAACCGTACGTATTAGCAGTTACGGCTTGCCCAACTGGAATCGCTCACACATACATGGCTGCGGATAGCTTGAAAGCAAAAGCAGCAGAGTTAGGAATAGTAATTAAAGTTGAAACAAACGGATCAACAGGTATAAAAAACGGTTTAACGAAAGAGGATATTGAACGTGCAACGGCTATTATCGTCGCGGCAGATAAACAAGTAGAAATGAACCGTTTTGCTGGGAAGCATGTCATTCAAGTGCCAGTCGCTGACGGGATTAGAAAAACTGAAAATCTTCTTAATCGTGCTGTAAAACAAGATGCACCAATCTTTAAAGGTGTAAAAGAGGATGGAAAGGCAGAAAATACGGAGAAAGAAAAAGGATTAGGAATTTATAAGCATTTAATGAACGGTGTAAGTAATATGCTTCCATTCGTTGTTGGTGGCGGGATTTTAATCGCATTAGCATTTATGTTCGGTGGAATTAAGGCGGAAGGTCCTATTGCTGAAATATTAATGACTATTGGCGGTGGAGAAAAAGGAGCCTTTTTATTCCTTGTACCAATTTTAGCTGGATTTATTGCAAGTTCTATTGCTGATCGACCTGGTTTTATGCCTGGTATTGTAGGTGGATTTTTAGCAGCGCAAGCAAATGCTGGCTTTTTAGGTGGGTTAATTGCTGGGTTCTTAGCTGGATATGTTGTTGTTGGTTTGAAAAAATTATTTTCTAGTTTACCAGCGCAGTTAGAAGGTATTAAACCAGTCTTGATTTATCCGGTATTAGGGTTATTAATTACAGGTGTTATCATGTTAAAAGTAGTTAATCCACCTGTAGTTGCGTTAAACGAAATGTTAACGAGTTGGTTAAATAGTTTAGGTGGTACAAATGCTATACTATTAGGTTTAATTTTAGGTGGGATGATGGCAATCGATATGGGGGGACCAATTAATAAAGCAGCATTTACATTTGGTATCGCTGCAATCTCAGCAGGGAACTTTGGTGTTCACTCAGCAGTTATGGCTGGTGGTATGGTACCGCCGCTAGCAATTGCATTAGCAACTACATTCTTTAAATCGAAGTTTACAGAAGCGGAACGTAAGTCTGGTTTAACAAATTATATTATGGGAGCATCGTTTATTACAGAAGGTGCGATTCCATTTGCAGCTGCAGATCCGGTTCGAGTAATAGTAAGTTGTGTTGTTGGTTCAAGTATTGCAGGTGCATTATCTATGTTATTCCAAATTACATTACCGGCACCGCATGGTGGATTGTTTGTTATCGCATTAGTAAATAAACCAGTGTTATATATTTTCTCGATATTGATAGGGGCAGTTGTTTCTGCTCTTATGATGGGAATTTGGAAAAAGAAAGTTAAATAATACGTGTAAAGGGAGTAGCTTTTATTAGCTGCTCCCTTTTATTACAAGAAAGGAGGTTAATAATTGAAGAAAGATGAATTTTAGTAAAAGATGTAATGAAATATGGTTTTTTTGTAACAAAAAAGTAATACTGTAATTTTTTCTGGAAAAAAATTCTGGTGCTTGTATGTGGAAAATATATGAAAACTATTGGGGGTTCTATTGGAAATGTAATTCATTAATATGGAAATTTATGTTACAAATCATTAATCGTATATTACGAATGGTTTGTAATTGTGTGTTTTCTAAAAATTTTAAAAATCCGTTGCTATAATGAAAATACGAAAACAAAGCAAATGGAGGCTATTCATGAAAAAATTATTAGGTATAGCAACGGCGGCAGTTTTTGGTCTTGGGATTTTTACAGGTTCTGCGAAAGCAGAAACGATTGTAACAACAGACGTATTAAATGTTAGAGAAAACCCAACTGTAGAGTCAAAGCTTGTAGGTAAAATGTTAAGTGGAAATAAATTAGACGTTATAAATACAGAAAATGGATGGACAAAAATTAAAGTAAATGGTAAAGAAGCGTTTGTAAGTGCTGAATTTACAAAAAGTACATATTATGTAACGGCAGGCGTGTTAAATGTTCGTGCCGGAGCGAATACTGACTCTGAAATTCTTGGTAAACTGAATAAAGATGATGTAATTGAAACGACAAATCAGGTTCAAAATGAATGGTTACAATTCGACTACAATGGAAAAGTTGGATATGTTCACGTGCCATTTTTAACAGGAACGGCACCAGTGATTGAAAAGAAAGAAGTTGTAACGCAAGAAGAAGCGCCGGTAAGGGTAAATACGCCGGTTAAAAATAATAAAGTAGTTAAGAGTAAAGAATCTGTTAAGAATGTAGATTCAAGTAAACCTGTGGCAAAACAGCAGTCAACTACGAAACAAGTTGCGAAATCTACTGAAACAAGTGCACCTGCTGGTGGACGTGAAATAACAGTAGAAGCGACAGCGTATACAGCGCATCCAAGTGAGAATGGTACGTATGGTGGTCGTGTATTAACTGCAATGGGGCATGATTTAACAGCGAATCCAAACATGAAAGTAATTGCTGTTGATCCTAAAGTAATTCCACTAGGATCAAAAGTGTGGGTAGAAGGATATGGAGAAGCGATTGCTGGAGATACTGGTGGTGCGATTAAAGGAAATCGTATTGATGTATTAGTAGGCTCAGATGGTACTGCTAATAGCTGGGGGCGCAAATCTGTAAAAGTGAAAGTTATCCAGTAGTGTATATGTATTAATATAAAAGGCGGTTGCTTGAAAGTATGTAAGCAACCGCCTTTTATGGATTATTGAAAAGGATAAATAGTTTTACCTGTAATAATTTTATATGCACTGCAAAATTGATTTTGTATATACTCTGTATCTTTATTTTCTGGATGTAATGTTGTTTCTTGGAGAGTAGAATGAAAAGAGCGTAGCAAACAATTTAAGGCGAAGTATAATTCTTCTTGTGAACAATTTTGTTCTTTTGTAGCAGTAGCTAAAATGAGGTCTTTTGTTAAAGATGAAAAATTAATGGTGGTTTGTTTCATAGTCAACTCATCCTCTCGAAGGTACTTTTAATCATGTATATGCGGAATTGGACAAACTATGTTCTTTTTTTATTTATAATTTCATGTACCGAAATGAAAGAACTTGCAATCATGCCGTTAAAATTGGTAAGATTGGATATAATCAATAGATGGAGTACATTACATAAAGAGAGTTGAATGATATGGGAGAAGTGCAACGTGAAAAAGTTGCTGTCATCATTGGACCAACTGCTGTTGGGAAGACGAAGTTAAGTATTGATCTTGCCAAAGCGTTGAATGGTGAAATTATAAGTGGAGATTCCATGCAGATTTATCGTACGATGGATATTGGAACTGCAAAGGTGACGAAAGAAGAGATGGACGGAATTCCACATTATATGGTCGATATAAAAAATCCGGAAGAATCATTTTCAGTTGCCGAATTTCAAGAACGTGTTCGTAAGCATATTCGAGAGATTACAGAGCGTGGTAAATTGCCAATTATCGTTGGTGGAACTGGTCTGTATATACAATCTGTTTTATTCGATTATCAGTTTACGGATGATGCTGGTGATACTATATATCGAGAGCAAATGGAAAAATTAGCATTAGAACGTGGTGTGGAATATGTACATAAGAAATTACAAGAAGTAGACCCAGAAAGCGCTGAGCGTATTCATGCAAATAATGTACGCCGTGTCATTAGAGCGTTAGAAATTTTCCACACGACGGGTGAAAAAATGAGTGATCAACTTGAAAAACAAGAAAACGAGTTGTTATACAATGTTTCCTTGATTGGCTTGACAATGGATCGAGAAATGCTATACGATCGCATTAACTTACGAGTTGATATAATGATGGACCAAGGTTTATTAGAAGAAGTAGAAGGATTGTATAATAGAGGGATAAGTGATTGTCAATCTATTCAAGCAATTGGGTATAAAGAGATATATAATTATTTTGAGGATCGTGTCTCTTTAGAAGAAGCGGTATCACAATTAAAGACGAATTCACGTCGTTATGCAAAGCGTCAATTAACGTGGTTCCGTAATAAGATGGATGTCACATGGTTTGATGTTACAGACGGTGAAAAAACGTCAGAAATTTTACGATACATAGAAGGAAAGTTACAACTAAAGTCGAATAATAGTAAGTAGAGAAAAAGAGGAGGATTCGACATGAAGCAATCAATCAATATTCAAGATCAGTTTTTAAATCAACTCCGTAAAGAGAATACGTTTGTTACGCTGTACTTATTAAATGGTTTCCAGCTTCGTGGATTAATTAAAGGATTTGATAATTTTACAGTCCTACTGGAAACAGAAGGTAAGCAACAGCTTATTTATAAACATGCAATTTCTACATTTGTTCCACAAAAAAATGTTTCAATTGAATTAGAGTAGTAATGAATTATTGTACATAACAAAAAAAGAGCGAGTTTCTCGCTCTTTTTTTATTTGCCATAAACAATAAATAGTGAAATTTAAGCGATTCTAAATACAGTTAGACGAATGTTAGTGTTTCCTGTTACGGGGATCGTAATCTCGTTAAGAGTAGATTGGACAGAAATGTTTGCGCCGGCAGTTAATGTTTCGATTGTAGTAAATGAAAGTGAGTCGCCTATTAGATTTGAAGAGAAGTTGTCAGTTGCGACTGCTCCATTTATTGAAATTCCTACTCCGAGTGGAGCGCATCCTGGTGCAGTTGTAGAGATGGATACGCTAATTACATAAATACCACCGTTGATAACAGTAACTGTATCTGTGCCGTTGAAGATAATATTGTTTACATTAATTGCAGTATTAAAAATGAAGTTGTTAAATTGGAGTACTGTTTGTTGAATGTTGTTTGTTACAACAATTGTTGCTACAGGGAAGCTAGGTCCAGTAGGCCCAGTAGGTCCGGTAACTCCTATACCAGTAGCGCCCGTTGGTCCTTGAACACCTTGAGGTCCAGTAGCGCCGGTAGCACCAGCTGGTCCTTGAGCACCTTGAGGTCCAGTAGCGCCGGTAGCACCAGCTGGTCCTTGAACACCTTGAGGTCCAGTAGCACCTGTGTTACCTTGAGGTCCCTGAGGTCCAGTAGGTCCCTGAGGCCCACCAGAAGGTCCGGTAGGTCCGGTAACTCCTATACCAGTAGCGCCCGTGTTACCTTGAGGTCCCTGAGGTCCAGTAGCGCCGGTAGCACCTGTGTTACCTTGAACACCTTGAGGCCCAGTAGCACCTGTGTTACCTTGAGCACCTTGAGGCCCAGTAGCACCTGTGTTACCTTGAACGCCTTGAGGCCCAGTGGCACCAGTAGCACCTGTGTTACCTTGAACACCTTGAGGCCCAGTAGCACCTGTGTTACCTTGAACACCCTGAGGTCCAGTGGCACCAGTAGCACCTGTGTTACCTTGAGCACCTTGAGGTCCAGTAGCGCCGGTAGCACCTGTGTTACCTTGAACACCTTGAGGCCCAGTAGCACCTGTGTTACCTTGAACACCTTGAGGTCCAGTAGCACCAGTGTTACCTTGAGGTCCAGTAGCACCGGTAGCGCCAGTGTTACCTTGAGGTCCAGTAGCGCCAGTGGCACCAGTAGCGCCAGTGGCACCAGTAGCACCGGTAGCACCTGTGTTACCTTGAACACCTTGAGGTCCAGTAGCACCAGTGTTACCTTGAACACCTTGAGGCCCAGTAGCGCCAGTGGCACCGGTAGCACCAGTAGCACCAGTGTTACCTTGAGGTCCAGTAGCACCGGTAGCGCCAGTGTTACCTTGAGGTCCAGTAGCACCAGTAGCACCAGTAGCGCCAGTGTTACCTTGAGGTCCAGTAGCACCAGTAGCGCCAGTGTTACCTTGAGGTCCAGTAGCACC